>NZ_CP129968.2:0-692500 GCF_030503875.2 Marivirga arenosa
GGATTATCTTCTACTGTGATGCTTCTGGTGATACTACAGTTCGATACATCATTAGTCACCATTACCTCATAGGTACCTGGCATTATTAAATCTCCTGCTGCCTGTGGGAAAGTTACCGATAATGGACCAGGGCCTGCTCCTGTTGTAAAAGAAGCCACCGATGCATCCATTGGTACACTTACAAAATCTATCGTATAAGTCGAATTCAAAATCCCCGCTGTAGGACTCGGGGTCTCCATCTCTACCGTTAAAGTCGCATCCGAATTTGGATCCGGATCACAGGCCGTATTCGCAGTTTGGCTTAAACTCACTATCGGATCAACTTGCGCATTTGGTATCTCTACTCTCACTGCTACTGAACTACAGCCCGATCCAGGATTGTTGCCTGCTATTCTACTCGCTACTACATAATATACTCCTGCCGATATCGATCCATAAGTCCCGCTATTCAACACTGAGCCTGAGCCTCCTACTATATTCGCTGCATCTACACTACCCTCATACCAGGTATAAGTATATTCTCCTACTGCACCTGGACTTATTGAACTTACCGATATATCTCCATCTGGATTACACAATTGCTGTGGTAATACCGTCAAATCCGATCTACTGAATACTATCGGCTCAGGATTATCTTCTACTGTGATGCTTCTGGTGATACTACAGTTCGATACATCATTAGTCACCATTACCTCATAGGTACCTGGCATTATTAAATCTCCTGCTGCCTGTGGGAAAGTTACCGATAATGGACCAGGGCCTGCTCCTGTTGTGAAAGAAGCCACCGATGCATCCGTTGGTACACTTACAAAATCTATCGTATAGGTCGAATTCAAAATCCCCGCTGTAGGACTCGGGGTCTCCATCTCTACCGTTAAAGTCGCATCTGAATTTGGATTTGGATCACAAGCCGTATTTGCTGTTTGGCTTAAACTCACTATCGGATCAACTTGCGCATTTGGTATCTCTACTCTCACTGCTACTGAACTACAGCCTGAGCCTGGATTGTTGCCTGCTATTCTACTCGCTACTACATAATATACTCCTGCCGATATCGATCCATAAGTCCCGCTATTCAATACTGAGCCTGAACCTCCTACTATATTCGCTGCATCTACACTACCCTCATACCAGGTATAAGTATATTCTCCTACTGCACCTGGACTTATTGAACTTACCGATATATCTCCATCTGGATTACACAATTGCTGTGGTAATACCGTCAAATCCGATCTACTGAATACTATCGGCTCAGGATTATCTTCTACTGTGATGCTTCTGGTGATACTACAGTTCGATACATCATTAGTCACCATTACCTCATAGGTACCTGGCATTATTAAATCTCCTGCTGCCTGTGGGAAAGTTACCGATAATGGACCAGGGCCTGCTCCTGTTGTAAAAGAAGCCACCGATGCATCCATTGGTACACTTACAAAATCTATCGTATAAGTCGAATTCAAAATCCCCGCTGTAGGACTCGGGGTCTCCATCTCTACCGTTAAAGTCGCATCCGAATTTGGATCCGGATCACAGGCCGTATTCGCAGTTTGGCTTAAACTCACTATCGGATCAACTTGCGCATTTGGTATCTCTACTCTCACTGCTACTGAACTACAGCCCGATCCAGGATTGTTGCCTGCTATTCTACTCGCTACTACATAATATACTCCTGCCGATATCGATCCATAAGTCCCGCTATTCAACACTGAGCCTGAGCCTCCTACTATATTCGCTGCATCTACACTACCCTCATACCAGGTATAAGTATATTCTCCTACTGCACCTGGACTTATTGAACTTACCGATATTTCTCCATCTGGATTACACAATTGCTGTGGTAATACCGTCAAATCCGATCTACTGAATACTATCGGCTCAGGATTATCTTCTACTGTGATGCTTCTGGTGATACTACAGTTCGATACATCATTAGTCACCATTACCTCATAGGTACCTGGCATTATTAAATCTCCTGCTGCCTGTGGGAAAGTTACCGATAATGGACCAGGGCCTGCTCCTGTTGTGAAAGAAGCCACCGATGCATCCGTTGGTACACTTACAAAATCTATCGTATAGGTCGAGTTTAATATCCCTGCTGTCGGACTCGGGGTTTCCATCTCTACTGTTAAAGTCGCATCTGAATTTGGATTTGGATCACAAGCCGTATTTGCTGTTTGGCTTAAACTCACTATCGGATCAACTTGCGCATTTGGTATCTCTACTCTCACTGCTACTGAACTACAGCCTGAGCCTGGATTGTTGCCTGCTATTCTACTCGCTACTACATAATATACTCCTGCCGATATCGATCCATAAGTCCCGCTATTCAATACTGAGCCTGAACCTCCTACTATATTCGCTGCATCTACACTACCCTCATACCAGGTATAAGTATATTCTCCTACTGCACCTGGACTTATTGAACTTACCGATATATCTCCATCTGGATTACACAATTGCTGTGGTAATACCGTCAAATCCGATCTACTGAATACTATCGGCTCAGGATTATCTTCTACTGTGATGCTTCTGGTGATACTACAGTTCGATACATCATTAGTCACCATTACCTCATAGGTACCTGGCATTATTAAATCTCCTGCTGCCTGTGGGAAAGTTACCGATAATGGACCAGGGCCTGCTCCTGTTGTAAAAGAAGCCACCGATGCATCCATTGGTACACTTACAAAATCTATCGTATAAGTCGAATTCAAAATCCCCGCTGTAGGACTCGGGGTCTCCATCTCTACCGTTAAAGTCGCATCCGAATTTGGATCCGGATCACAGGCCGTATTCGCAGTTTGGCTTAAACTCACTATCGGATCAACTTGCGCATTTGGTATCTCTACTCTCACTGCTACTGAACTACAGCCCGATCCAGGATTGTTGCCTGCTATTCTACTCGCTACTACATAATATACTCCTGCCGATATCGATCCATAAGTCCCGCTATTCAACACTGAGCCTGAGCCTCCTACTATATTCGCTGCATCTACACTACCCTCATAACAGGTATAAGTATATTCTCCTACTGCACCTGGACTTATTGAACTTACCGATATTTCTCCATCTGGATTACACAATTGCTGTGGTAATACCGTTAAATCCGATCTACTGAATACTATCGGCTCAGGATTATCTTCTACTGTGATGCTTCTGGTTACTGTACAACCAGAGACATTATTTTGAATAGTAAAAGTGTAAGAACCTGGTAAAACTATTTCACCATTACCTGGAGCATCAACTCCATACTCGAATGGACTAGCTATACCCAACTGATCAGTTAATGTCGCTCCTGGCTGATTATCAACTATTATATTATAAGTAGCCCCAGAAATACCAGCATTTAAAGAAGGAGTTGACATTGCCAATTCAATAGAGGCATCAGAATTAACAACAGGGTCACAAGAAGTGTTCTCAGATTGTGCTAATGATAATACAACTGGATCTAATTCATCATCTATTGTTTCTTGAATAAATGCACTTGTACATCCCTCAGCATCTGAGCCTGCAGGATCTATTCTTGTAGCCCTGATGTAATATGTTCCTGCTACTAAATCCGCAAATACTACATTAGCTACTGTTGCATTTATAGTTGTAGTGCCAGTTATTTCTTCTGCTGCATCAGTACCATTTAAAAATACCTGATAAGTATACTCATCTGGCGTACCTGGTGTAATTTCAGCAGCATCTATTGTTAAAGATCCATTTGGATTACAATAAGTTTGAGCTACTGAAGTAATATTACTTATATCCGGAATAACTCTTTCATCTCTAATAGTAAAAGTTTCGGTGGTCGAGCAATTTGTTTGATTATCAGTAACAATAACGGTGTAATCACCTGGACTTAAATCTGTAATACTGGAAGATGTTACTCCCGTACTCCACAAATACGAATAAGGTGTTGCAGGTGCTGGAGTACTATCGTCAGCATCTTTTGAACCTGCAACTGTAATAGTACCATTACCTACACAATTTGTACTTGGATCAAGAGTTGTAGCGGTCACTATTGGCTTTCTGTAAGCTGAATCTAAAAAGATGGTATATGGTATAAGGCGACAGAATGAACCAAAGGTCTCGATAGGAACTACCGTATAATAGCCAGGAGCTAAGCCCATGGTGCTACCATTTTGATTAAGTAATGCCGTTGTGATTACACTTCCTCCCCCATCAAGGATTTCATTCCCGATATCTTCATTGGTTCCTTCGTACCAATTATAGCTATAATCAGCAAATGTTTGGGTTCCAGGAATATTATTAAGTGCTGTAACTTCCAAGCTACCGTTGTCCGCAGCACAACTACTTGATTCTGTAACATCTACGCTAGCTACTACTACTTCTGCTCCATTATTAAATCCAATATCTACACCTATAAATTCTTTACAACCGCTTGGTCCTGTTACCACCACAGTATACTGACCAGATTCTCTCCCAAACAATGTAGCACCTTGAGTAGCATTATCAGGAGCAAAATAATCTGTTCCGTCTACTCCAGCGCCTCCTGGTACAGAACCTGGATAATCACCATTCTGATCAATCGCAATTACAGAATTAGGAGCAAATACAGGCTCAGGATTAGTGTAATAATTTGCAGCTAAATCTGTTGGATTACCTAAATACCATTCAAAAGTATAATTCGCATAATCTACTTCTCCCGGGTCGAGGGTGCCGTTTGAATTTGCATCAACATATGCAGTAACAATACCTTCATCAACACCACAAGTAGACGGAAGAACATTTAAATTATACTTAATATTAAATAAAGGTGCTGGCCTGTCTAAAAAGATGGTTTCTGTTGAAGAAACACAACCTGTAAATATATCGGTTACAACAACGGTATAATAACCAGAGTAAATGGTAGAACCTGTATTTGCTGTACTTAATTCAGGATTGGATGTCCCCGCATCAGTCGTTACAGCAATAACTGGATCTGCTATACTTTGACCTGCATGCCAAGTAAAACTATGACCGGAAGGTGCAGCATTTGCAGAAGTGATAGTTGGTGTAATAACGCCATCGAAACTGCAATCAGTAATTGGAGTAGTAACTGCAAGAATTACTACAGGATCAATTATGTTTTCATCAAGATATATATTTTGAGTGGTTCGGCATCCCGTAGCTAAATCTGTTACCCTTATTGTATAATCACCAGCAGCTATATTTTGAATCGTTTCTCCATTAGCTCCTATAATATTTCCATCAACCCCATCATTGAATGCTATTGTAGCATCTTTTCCTACAAACCATTCATATCTATAACTACCACTTCCTGAAGCCCCCGTTGCAGTTAATTGACCATTTGGAGCACCACATGAGGTTTGAAGAGCATCTTTATTAATATAAGCCGTTGGTGTCGTAATATCATTTGGAACTGTAACTGTGATCGGTTCGGAACTACATTGGAAGCCAGCTCCCGGATTTATTCTTGTTACAACCAGTGAATACTCACCAGCAGCAAGATTAGGATAATTATTTGCTCCAGCTCCTGTGGCTGAAAAATCAGCTGCACCGCTTGTATCATTTCCAATATACCAATCAAACCTATAATCTACCAAAGTAATTGCCGCGCCATCATAAGTGACATTTGCTGTAATTGCTCCGTTATAATCTGGGGCTGTTGCTAAAGCTGGATTACAAACTGAATTAGGAGTTATATCTGTATTAGGATCAATACTTATTAACGGCTTTTTAATATCACTCGGTAAGGCAAAACTAACCTCTTCCTGACAACCTGTAGCTTCATCCGTAATTACTACCGTATAAGTTTGAGCACTTAATCCTGTAATATTTGCTGTTGAAACTATTATATCTGTAGGATCTGAGGTATCAGTACCTGGATACCAATCATAGGCATAAGTTGTGCCACCTGATCCCGCTGCCGTTAATTCTCCATTCGGTGCAGATGCATCACAACTCGTTTGCGCTGCATCTAGCGTAATAGTACCTCCAATCGTTGGGGTAGCATCTGGTACAGTTACCACCAATCGATCTGATGGACAGATCGTGGCATCTTCTACTACCACCACAGTGTAATCACCTGATGGTAAGTTCGAATAGGTTGATCCTGTGAAATCCGGTGCACTAATATCTGGAGCGGCTACATCACCATCAAACCAGTAAAAAGTATAGCCTGCTGTTACTCCTCCTATGGAGGCTTCAATTTCACCATTATAACTAATGGCAGGATTTGTTAAGGACGGATCACATACACTATTCGGTACTATATTATCAATATCAACATCTGGATATACTATGGCACTTGGAACTGTAAAACTAACCTCTTCACTACAACCACTGCCCTGATCCGTAATTATTACTGTATAGGTTTGAGCTTCCAATCCGCTAACATTCGCTGTTGTCGCAAAGCCGGCACCTGAAGTGTCTGTTCCTGTATACCATTCGTAACTATATGTTCCAATTCCGCCTGATCCCGCTGCCGTTAACTCGCCATTCGGTGCAGATGTATCACAGCTCGTTTGGGAGGCATCTAAAGTGATACTTCCAGTTAAGGTTGGAGTTGCATCTGGAACTCTTACCACTAGTCGATCTGATGGACAAGTCGTGGCATCTTCTACTACCACCACAGTGTAATCACCTGATGGTAAGTTCGAATAGGTTGATCCTGTGAAATCCGGTGCACTAATATCTGGAGCGGCTACATCACCATCAAACCAGTAAAAAGTATAGCCTGCTGTTACTCCTCCTATGGAGGCTTCAATTTCACCATTATTATTTATTGCTGGGGAAGTTAAAGCTGGATCACATACACTATTCGGTACTACATTATCAATATCAACTTCTGGATATACAATGGCACTTGGAACTGTAAAACTAACCTCTTCACTACAACCACTGCCCTGATCCGTAATTATTACTGTATAGGTTTGAGCTTCCAATCCGCTAACATTCGCTGTTGTCGCAAAGCCGGCACCTGAAGTGTCTGTTCCTGTATACCATTCGTAACTATATGTTCCAATTCCGCCTGATCCCGCTGCCGTTAACTCGCCATTCGGTGCAGATGTATCACAGCTCGTTTGGGAGGCATCTAAAGTGATACTTCCAGTTAAGGTTGGAGTTGCATCTGGAACTCTTACCACTAGTCGATCTGATGGACAAGTCGTGGCATCTTCTACTACCACCACAGTGTAATCACCTGATGGTAAGTTCGAATAGGTTGATCCTGTGAAATCCGGTGCACTAATATCTGGAGCGGCTACATCACCATCAAACCAGTAAAAAGTATAGCCTGCTGTTACTCCTCCTATGGAGGCTTCAATTTCACCATTATAACTAATAGCAGGATTTGTTAAGGATGGATCACATACACTATTTGGTACTACATTATCAATATCAACATCTGGATATACTATGGCACTTGGAACCGTAAAACTAACCTCTTCACTACAACCACTGCCCTGATCCGTAATTACTACTGTATAGGTTTGAGCTTCCAATCCGCTAACATTCGCTGTTGTCGCAAAGCCGGCACCTGAAGTGTCTGTTCCTGTATACCATTCGTAACTATATGTTCCAATTCCGCCTGATCCCGCTGCCGTTAACTCTCCATTCGGTGCAGATGTATCACAGCTCGTTTGGGAGGCATCTAAAGTGATACTTCCAGTTAAGGTTGGAGTTGCATCTGGAACTCTTACCACTAGTCGATCTGATGGACAAGTCGTGGCATCTTCTACTACCACCACAGTGTAATCACCTGATGGTAAGTTCGAATAGGTTGATCCTGTGAAATCCGGTGCACTAATATCTGGAGCGGCTACATCACCATCAAACCAGTAAAAAGTATAACCTGCTGTTACTCCTCCTATGGAGGCTTCAATTTCACCATTATTATTTATTGCTGGGGAAGTTAAAGCTGGATCACATACACTATTTGGCACTATATTATCTATATCAACATCTGGATATACTATGGCACTTGGAACTGTAAAACTCACCTCTTCACTACAACCGCTCGCATCTGTAATTAAAACAGTGTAAGTCTGAGCAGATAAACCAGTAATAGAAGCCCCGCTTGTAAAACTGGTTCCAGATGCATCCGCACCAGTAAACCATTCATAAGTGTAATTAGTGCCTCCACTTCCTACCACACTTAAGGCTCCATTTGGAGATGATGCATCACATGATGTCTGAGATGCATCTAATGTAATCGTTCCACTAATAGTTGGCGTTAAATCTTGAATTGTCAATACTTGAGCAACAGAAGTACATTTTGTTAAATCATCCTCTACTACTAAAGTATATTCACCCGATGTTAATCCGCTGATTGTAGCTCCTGTTCTATCTGGACTTGTAAGGTCAGGTGAAACAATATTTCCATCGAACCAATAAAAATTATAGTCTGCTGTTGCACCACCAACATTAGCTTGAATTTCACCATTTAGTGGATCACACTGACTTTGATCAATAACAGTTACTGTAGGAACTGGAGTTATTCTATTATCTAAAACGGTATGTTCATAAATATCAAAACATCCAGTAGTTGAATTCTCAGCTAAAACAGTATAAGCTCCTGCAGTTAAGCCTGTAATAGTCGCACCAGGTGAAGGCGTGATTTCATCAATTGCTGCAGTGCTAGATCCATTAAACCATCTAAAATTATATCCTGCAGTAGTTCCATCAGCGGTTATTGATATTGATCCGTTTGGTGAATCACATGATGTTAATTCTGTAGAAGATGCTAAAGCAATTGTTGGAGTAGTCGTAAGATCAGCAACAGTGAAAGTTTGAGGTGTTGAAGTACAAGAAGTTATATTATCCTCAACCACTAATGTGTAATCTCCAGCAAGCAAATCACTAATAGATGAACCGGTGTAATCTGGATTATTTAAATCAGGACTTGCTACATCTGCATCAAACCAATAAAATGTGTAGCCTGCTGTTGCGCCACCAACGTCTGCAGTAATAGCACCATTTAGATTCACGCAATAGCTTTGATCTGTCACTGCTCCGTTTATTCCACTTGGATCCGTTAGCGTTTGAGTAACTTCTATTTCAGCAGTTGAAAAACAATTCTGTGAGTTAGGATCAGAAGTGTTAGTTACTCTTACCGTATAAAAACCAGCTGCTAAGCCAGTAAGTGAAGGGGTACTTCCAACTAAATTTTCATCTAGTGTATTTTGACCTTCAAACCATTCAAAACTGTAACCAATTGTTGTGCCATCAGCAGTCGCAGAAACTGCTCCATTTGGGTTTGCTGGATCGCAAGATGTCTGCTCTGCATCTAGTGTCAAATCAATTACAGGAACAGATGTTAAATCAGCTACCGTTAAAGTAAGTGGATCTGAAGGACAACCGGAACTTTTTTCAGTAGCTACTACCGTATAATTACCCGCTGCTAAACCCGTGATGTTAGTTTGATTATTGTAATCAGGTGTTGCTTTTATAAAATCTCCGATATACCAATCAAATTCATATTTATTGCTATTCTCTCCGGAAACAAAAGCAGTTAATGCTCCTGCATTTGGATCTTCACAATCTGTAATATTCGTCACAACGGTTCCATCCACTATGGGTTCTTCAGCATCTAAGCCAACCGATAAACTAACAACTGATTGGCAACCATCTATTTCATTGGTAACTACAACGGCATAGGTACCTGGCTTTAAATCTTTTGCATCAGCCCCAACTGCTACTACATCTCCAATGAATGGATTATTTCCTTCATACCATACAAAGTTCCAGCAAATATCATGTTTACAATCCTTAATATCATCATGAAAATGATCAGGGTCACCTTCTGAAGGGAAAAATGATTGAACTCTAACTTTTGCCCTTCCATCATTTTCTTTACAGTTCTTAGCATTCTTAACTTCTTTAACATAAGCGTCAGGTTGAGCATCGGTCTTGTCAATTGTTATGGTTACTTGATCTGTAAAAGAGGATTTATCATGAATAGCAACTACAGTATAGGTTCCATCGGCCATTTGATCATAAGTAGGGCCAGTATGAATTGGGGTACCGCTTGGAGAAGTGCCCAAATACCAATTGACAGTGAAATCTTTTAGGTTAGTATCTTCTTTTCCTTTATCGTCAATTATAACAGCAAAGGCTGACCCTGTTGGATCTAAACTATCATCACATAGGTTATTATCAGAAAGTTTTATAACATCTAATCTGACAGGAGTTTTTGCAATAAGGTTGGTAAACGTTAAAAATATTGCTAGAAATATAAAAATTGACCTCATTAAACGTATTTGCTTTGCTGAATAATTAACTTATGGGAATAAAGCCATTGTTAAAAACAAACTTAACGAGTATCAGTCTTTATAAAATTGAAATGTATCCTTATATATTACAACTTATTGAAAGTTACATAATTTCCACTAATCATTTAATGGTCCATTATTTCGATTAATCTATTAATTAACAAGATCGATAACCTTTAAATGTAGATTTAAAAAAAAGAACCATTTTGATTGGGATTTAATTGGTTATAAAAAGAAAGAACTTATGTATGATTTTACTAATAAAACTAAAAGAAAATTATAATCTTAAATTGAGTAAAAAATATTCTAATCCCCATTAAAATAATATTAAATAGTTGTTATACAGATATTTACGTTCTTTAACTTTTAAGCTTAATAATGAAATAAAAGATATAAGCTGTAATCTTGGTTAAATTTAAAGTCTAAAAATTTCAGTTATCAACTGCATGTAGTACCTCAATACAGAAGTTAAAATAAAATCTAAAACTTATTAATATCTTTGATAAAATTCTGTATTTCAAAACACAAAGAATGCGGTTCTTATACCTTAGTTTTTTAGTTCTTCTTTTATCTTCACCTGCATTTGCACAATACAATGCAGGAGGCACTCAATTCTATATCGGCCCAAAAGCCAGCATAAATGCAGCTAGATATACTCCAGCTAAAAACACACCTGATTTGCCCTCTGCTTATAAAAATAAGTTAGGATTTGGAGCAGGATTTATGTACAAATTCAGAGTAACAGATTTAATAAGTTTACATGGAGAGTTTAATTACATTCGTAAATCTCGCTCTGTAATTGACTCTACAATTGTTACTGAATATCAAAACTTTCATTTAGATACTCCCATACTATTTGAAATTAGTTTTCCTGCAAAGCTTCCAAGAATTGGTAAGTTTGAATATTTCTTTAATGCTGGTCCTCAATTAAGTTATTGGATAAGTGGAAAAGGAAACACACAATTTGAAGACAATCCTGAACAAGCTTCCAGTAATTACGCTGTTAATTTAAATACAGAAAACATTAACAGATTGCAGTTCGGAATTATATTTGGGGCAGGCATGACCCTTCCATCAGTAGGGGATAATTATTTTGTAGTTGAAGCTAGATATTCTTTTTATCAAACTCATTTAGGTGAAAAATATGTTACTACTCTAGGTGATTTCACTCATATAGATGATTTGAGAGGGAATTACAATGTACTTTCCTTATCGGTAGCCTATACATTCGGGCTTAATTTTATGCCAAGTAGTCAGAAAAATAAAGGCATGAAAGTTAAAACAGTAGTTCAATAATAAACTATTTTTCATTAAATAAATCCTGTTCTTTAATCATTAAATCTACTGCCCTTTTTAGATACTCTTGAGGTTTTTTTATAGCCTCATTTTGATTTCCTGCTATTTCAGTCAAACTGTAAACTACTGGTAGATTTTCAATTTCTGACAAGGCATTATAACCCACTAATAACAAACATTCCTTATTAAATTTTTTACATGATTTTTGAACTCCAGATACTACTTTACCTTTAAAGGATTGTTCATCTAATTTCCCTTCTCCAGTTATAATCAAATCTGCCCATTTAACTTTTTCATCTAGTTGGGTCAGCTCTGCGATATAGTCTATCCCAGAATGTAAATGAGCATTTAAAAAAAATGTAGCCCCTCCCCCTAAACCACCTGCCGCTCCAGCACCCGCTTTTGTATCAATATCAAAATTAAATTGCTTTAAAATTAAAGCATGAAGATGATGCATTCCTTTATCCAGTTGCTCCAATTCTTCAGGACTTGCTCCTTTTTGTAAAGCATATTGAAAAACTGCTCCATTTTCACCCATTAAAGGGTTATTCACATCAGTGAGCACATCAAATTGAATTCCTTCTAATAGATTTTTATCAGGTTTTGCTATAGATTTAATATTCTCTAAACTTTCTGCCGAGGGAATGAATTCATGTCCCAAATGGTCAAAGAATTTAAAACCAAGAGCACTAGCCATTCCAACTCCTCCCTCGCTCGTTGCGCTCCCACCTATGCATAAAATAATATGTTTGCATCCTCTTTTTATAGCATCTAAAATCAATTCACCCGTGCCATATGTATTGGTTTTCTTTACGTTCTGTTCTTTGGCTTTTAACAGTTGTAAACCACTTGCTACAGCCATTTCAATAAATGCAGTTTGATTTGAAATGAAATAATGAGCTTCGATTATTCGACTGAGAGGATCATGAACTTCAATATCAATTTTTTTAGCGTTCTGTTGATTAGCTATTAATTTTGCTGAGCCTTCACCGCCATCTGCTAATGGCAAAAGCTCTATTTCAATGTTTTTAGATTTTTGTTTTAGCCTTTTCGCTATGATTTCACAAACTTGTTCTGCCGATAAACTATGTTTGAATTTATCAGGTGCAATTAATATTCTCATAGCGATTAAAAATTATTATTTATATTGAATGGATTGAAAATACGATAATTCATACCACATGGAAAATTTCTATTCTATAATTTTTTGGATCCTTCTGTCAATTTTCCTGATTATCATAGGCACCGCAAAGTTTAAATTTCATCCCGCCTTAGTACTTTTTACAGTCGCTATGATTACTGCATTAGGTTTTGGAAATTCAATATCTGAATCTATTAAGATTGTAAGTCTAGGTTTTGGAAATATGTTAGCAAACATAGGAATACTAATATTATTAGGCTGTATTCTGGCTGTAATTTTAGAAGAATTGAAATCTATCCAATACCTTTCTTCATTGTTTATAAAAGCCTTTGGATTAAAAAGGCCATTTTTACTTCTAAGCTCTTTAGGGGGATTAATAGGCATTCCTGTTTTTTGTGATGTAGCCTACATCATCCTTTCAAATTTTAGCAAATCATTGGCTCAAAAAGCTGGTGTCAGCAAAATTTCGACCTCAATTACCATTGCTTCCTCATTATATATTGCGCATAATTTAATTCCCCCAACTCCAGGTCCATTAGCCGTGATTGGAAATTTTCAGGCATCTGATCAGTTAGGATTAGTATTTCTATTAGGAGTAATAATAAGTATATTTTTGGTTCTTATTCTCGCTGCTTATGCGAGATATATTTCAGCCAAAACAGCCAAAAGCGACATAAGCGAAAATCATAAAGAAGTAGAAACCTCAAATCAATCATTCTTCATCATTACCCCCTTATTAATCCCGATCATATTAATAGCTATAGGTAGTTTTATTGGGTTATCTGAAAATGAATATTTTATCTTTAAATATATAGAAATCATGGGGAATCCGATTATTGCTTTAGGGATAGGGGTACTCATAGGTTTATTTTTACTCAGAAAAAGAAAATCAAATGCTAAAGGTGACATCATTAAAGATGCTATTTCTCAAGCAGGACCAATTCTGATTATCACTGGCTTAGGTGGAAGCTACGGACAAGTAATCAAAAATAGTGCATTTTCAGATCTACTTATTGAAAATGTGGGGATTGAATCACAACAATCTATCATTATCTTATTGATGGCCTATCTATTGGCTTTCTTTATAAAAACTGCACAGGGATCCAGTACATCCGCAATGATCATTGTTAGTTCTATAATTGCTCCATTGATTATAGGTTCAGAATTGAACAATCCTTTAGGTATTTCTCTTTTAGTATTAGCAATTGGCTCCGGTGCTATGATGGTGAGCCATAGTAATGATTCCTACTTCTGGGTGGTAAAAGAGTTTAGTGGCATGTCTGTTAAACAATCTTTAAAAAACTTTAGTGTAGGAACCATTCTTTTATCCATTTCATCTTTCCTGATGGTTTTGTTGATGTTTTGGATTTTGATTTAATTTTAATTTCTATTGATTTATGCAAGATTATGTTTGGTATGCAAGTTATGGTTCGAATCTGTCGGAAGACCGATTTATGTGTTACATAAAAGGTGGAAAGCCTGCTGGAGCTAAAAAGATATATGAAGGCTGTAGTGATAAATCAAATCCTGTTGATCAAAAAGCAATTGAAATCCCGCATGAATTATACTTTGCCAAAAGTGCACAAGTATGGAGTGGCGGAGGTGTCTGTTTTATAAATCCTCAAATCAATAATGAAGCTAATACATTAGCTAAAATGTACTTGATCACTAAAAGTCAATTTATTGATGTGGTAAAACAAGAGAACAAAACTAATGAATCATTAAATGTTGATTTCAATAAAGTAAAAGAACATAAATCACTGATTACCATTGAAAATAGTTGGTATGGAAACCTTCTCCATCTCGGTAATGAGGAGCATTCTCCGATTTTCACCTTTACTAACCAAGGGTATCTTCATGATGAAATAAACTCTCCAAATCATCACTACCTCAAAACAATCATCAAAGGATTAGTCGACTCCCACAAGTTAAGCGAAGTTCAAATTGTTGATTATTTAAGCAGCAAAAAGGGAGTTTCAAAAAATCAAATTCATAATATTATTACTGAGCTATAAAATCAAAATGTTACTTTTATAAATAATAAAACTATATTTGTAACAATACGTATAATACGTAACACCTTTTGATTAAAAAATGACTAAAAGTCAAAAAGCAATTATAGCAAGTGCTAAATCTTTATTCTGGAAGTATGGCTTAAAAAAAGTCACCGTAGAAGAGATTTGTGACAAAGCAGGAGTAAGTAAAATGACCTTTTACAGACGCTTTGTAAATAAAGAACATGCAGCAGAAGAGATATTGGAAGAGATTTTAGAGGAAAATCTCAGAAAGTATAATGCTGTAATGAGTACTAATAAGCCATTCCCTGAAAAAATAAATGAAATCCTTCATCTAAAGCATCAAGAATCTAAAAATTTAAGCAAAGAATTTATCAATGAAATTCTTACTGAAGATGAATCCGCTTTAAGTGAACTTATTCAAAAATTCAGTATAAAAAGTCACAGTTTAATGCTAGAGGATTTTGAAAAAGCCAAAAAAGAAGGATGGGTAAGGAAAGATCTGAGGCCTGAATTTATCATGGACATGTTGGGGATAATCAAAGCCAGAATGCAAGATGAAAATTTCCTAAAAATGTTTAATTCAATGGATGAAGCGATCATGGAGTTAAGCAATTTTTTCTTCTATGGAATATTCGTAAAAAGATGATGCATGAAAAAGATCATCATCATATCATTAATTGCTCTACTTTCAGTTCAACTTAAAGCTCAACTAAACTGGAATGGGCAAGTATCTGCCTTCACCAATTTCAGCCCTGATAATCAATACTCTCTTTTCTTAGGGGGTAGGTATATTCCTGAAATTAACTATATCCATTCATTAGATTCAGGCAAAAGCTTCGATATCTTAGCGTCTGTAGATTTAAATGGCTCTATTTTATCTGATCCCTTTCAAGACCAAATTTATAATGGCGCTTTAAATCCTTACAGGTTTTGGACGCGCTATTCTGGTCAGAATTATCAAGTTCGAATTGGGTTACAGAAAATTGATTTCGGTGTTTCTACCTTGCTAAGACCTTTACAATGGTTTAATCAAATAGACCCCAGAGATCCCTTAGCTTTAACCAATGGGGTTTACGGTATAATGGGTAAGTATTATTTCAAAAATAATGCGAACATCTGGGCGTGGGGCTTATACGGTAATGAAAAAAGACGAGGCTTTGATGCGATTGCTACTAATGATAAAATCCCTGAATTTGGTGGCCGATTGCAATTACCTATCCTAACTGGTGAAATAGGCCTTACCTATCATCACAGAAAAGCCGATGCAAGCAATTTTATCAATGAATCCATTTACCAGGAAATTGCGGAAAATAGGTTTGCTCTAGATCTTAAACTCGACTGGATAGTCGGTTTTTGGGTGGAATCAACTTATATCCATAAAGCAGAAAACCTTGGCCCTTTAACTAACCAAAATTTAATAAATATCGGGTCGGACTACACTTTTGGACTAGGGAATGGATTGACAATTATTGCAGAAAATCTGCTTTATGGTAGTAGTGAAGAAGCTTTTTCAAGTGATTATTCCAACATCACAGCTATGAGCCTAAATTATCCATTTAGCTTTTTCGATAGTATCAGCAGTCTTGCTTACTATAATTGGGATTCCAATAGCACTACATTTTTTGTTAATTATCAACATCAGTTTAATAAAATCATTGGATACCTAATGGCCTACTATAATCCTTCGGATTTTCAGGGTATTCAACAAAATGAATTAGTTAATAACTTTTCTGGCCCCGGGGTCAGACTAATGTTAGTTTATAATCACTAAACTCTTGAACATGGAACCTATCATAAAAATTGAAAATGTCACCAAGAAATTCCCAGAAGGAGAAGGGGAATTTACAGCCTTAAGAGATATTAATCTCAATTTTGAAAAAGGTGAATTTACGGGTATTGTTGGACCAAGTGGTTCTGGAAAAACTACTTTACTTAACATTATTGGATCATTAGATAAACCCACATCAGGCAATGCTTGGGTCATGAATAAAAATATTGCAGAATTAAGCCACAAGGAATCTGCTCAACTTCGGAATCTTCACCTTGGTTTTATATTTCAAGTATATAATCTTCTGCCAGTTTATACCGTTTTTGAAAATGTTGAATTTGCGCTTCTTCTTCAAAATAAAAGCAAAGAAGAAAGAAGAAAAGCAGTAATGCAGGCCCTAGAGTGGGTAGGGTTAGAAAATATTGCTAATAAAAAGCCTTCAAAATTATCAGGAGGTGAAGGCCAAAGAGTAGCGATTGCCCGTGCAATGGTAAAAGAACCTAAAATAGTATTAGCTGATGAGCCCACTGCTAATTTAGATGCTGCAAATGCACATGCCATTATTCAAACCATGAAAAAGCTTAATGCAGAACTAGGCACTACATTTCTTTTCTCTACTCATGATGAAAAAGTAATGCAGTATTTAAACCGAATCATACATCTTGAAGGAGGAAGGGTCGATAAAGACGAACTTATAACATCTCAAAAAGCTGTATCATGAAACTCGCATTTCAATTAGCTTACAGGAATTTGGTTGGTGCAGGATTACGCACTTGGCTAAATGTTGGGATTCTGGCCTTTACATTTATCATCATCATCTTTTTTAATGCGTATCTAGATGGCTGGAATTTGCAAGCACAACGCGAAAGTATAAAGTGGGAATATGGCAGTGGTCAATTAAGATATCATGATTATGATCCACTTGATCCTTTTTCAATTAAGGATGCTCATGGTAATCTAGACAATCAAAAAAAGGATGGTCTTATCCCCGTTTTAATTCAGCAAGGATCTCTTTACCCAGAAGGTAGAATGATTTCTATTTTAATGAAAGGAATAGAAGAAGATCAAACTTTACTAGAATTACCTACCTCTTCATTTACTTCCTCTCAAGGGAATATTCCAGCAATCATTGGTAAAAGAATGGCAAGCTCCAACAAACTAGAAATTGGAGATAAGGTACTTTTAAGATGGCGAGATAAGAACGGAACTTTTGATGCAGCTGAAATCACTATAGTCGATATTTTTGACACAGATGTTAGCAATGTAGATGTCAGTCAGATTTGGATCCCAATTGAAAAACTTTGGGAAATGACAGGTTTAAAAGGAGAGGCAACCTATTTTGTAGCCAATGAAAATTACAATGCTGCTGATCTTGAAAACTGGAATTTTAAATCTAGAACTGAATTACTAAAGCAATTACAAGAAATCATTGAAATGAAGAGTGCGAGTACTTCCATACTCTATCTTTTGCTTTTAGGAATAGCACTTCTGGCCATTTTTGATACTCAAGTATTATCTATTTTCAGAAGACAGAAAGAAATTGGGACTTATATCGCATTAGGTATGACGCGCTGGCAAGTAGTTCAATTATTTACAATTGAAGGAAGTATGTACAGTATTATGGCCAGCATAATTGGGGCCATAATCGGAGCTCCAATATTCTGGTATTTTGCAAGCACTGGTATCGGAATGCCAGACTATATAACCCAACAGGATATGGGAGTTACAATTGCTCAGCGTATTTATCCTGCTTTTACAATTGGCTTGATAATAGGCACTATTGCATTAGTGGTTATCTCTGCCACTATCGTTAGTTTCATTCCTTCAAGGAATATCGCAAAAATGGATCCCGTTGAAGCATTAAAAGGTAAAGTGCAATGATACAGTTTATTTTAAAAGGAATATTACGAGATAAAAACAGAAGCCTTTTACCCATTGTAATTGTGGCTTTAGGCGTTACACTCACCGTATTTTTAAGTGGTTATTTGGCAGGGGTTTTTCAAGATGTAATCCAGCAAAATGCACGATTTGAAACAGGTCATGTAAAGATCATGAGTAAGCCCTACGCGCAAAATAAAGATCAATTACCGATTGATTTAGCCTTGTTAAACACCGAAAAACTTAAAAAAGAACTTCAGAGTGCATATCCTGATATGCAATGGGTTCAAAGAATTAAATTCGGGGGGCTTTTAGATGTGCCTGATGAAAATGGTAATAGCAGAAGCCAGGGCCCAGCTTCAGTCATGGCGATTTCAATTCTCTCTGATAATAATGAAATAGAAAGGCTAAACATTAAGAATTCAGTTATCAAAGGAGGCATACCAACTAAAAGTGGCGATGTACTCATCTCAAATGACTTTGCAAATAAGTTGGATATTAAAATTGGAGATGAAATCACCTATGTAGGTTCCACTATGTATGGGAGTATGGCCTTTCAGAATTATAGAGTATCAGGAACGGTTGAATTTGGAAATGTCGGCTTTGATAAAGGCGCTATTATCATGGATGTTTCGGATGCACAGCAAATCTTAAACATGGAAGATGGCGCAACTGAAATATTAGGTTATTTTGGTAATAGTCAATATGAAAGTGATCGAGCTAATTCAATTGCTGAAAATTTTAATACTAAATATAAAAACTCAGAAGATGAGTTTGCTCCAGAAATGTTCAGCTTAGAAGAGCAAAACGGATTAGGTGAAATTCTAGCCTACAGCAATTATATGTCTCAAATCATAGTCACAGTTCTAATATTTGCGATGTCAGTTGTTTTATGGAATACTGGTTTGCTTGGAGGTTTAAGACGATATAAAGAATATGGAATTAGGCTTGCACTAGGCGAATCAAAAGGAAGCATTTATCGGAAATCCATAATAGAAGCGGTATTGATAGGTGCAATTGGAAGTACACTTGGTACCTTCCTAGGATTGATCGCTACTTATTATATGCAAGAAGTAGGCCTCGATATAAGTGATTTAATGGATAAATCAAGTATGATTATGCCATCAACTATTCGAGCTAAAATTATCCCTAATCAAATTTACATTGGTTTCATTCCAGGAGTATTAGCAATGGTTTTAGGCAATATGCTTTCTGGAATGGGAATATATAAAAGAGAAACTGCCAACTTATTTAAAGAATTAGAAGTATGAAAACCTTTAGAGTATTAAGTCTAATCAGCTGTTTATTATTTATATCTGTTATTGCTCATGGGCAAATTACAGCTAATGAAATTCTGGATAGAGTAAAAGAAAATATGAACTCAGAATCAACCATTACAGAATCAAAGATGGTGATTAGAGGAAAGCGAAATACTCGTGAGATTGTATCGAAAGGCTACGCAGAAGGAAATGAAAAATCCTTTACTGAGTATTTATCTCCTGAAAGAGAAAAAGGCACTAAAATGCTGAAATTGGAAGACAAATTATGGATATATAATCCATCAACAGATAGAACCATTCAATTATCGGGGCATATGTTAAGGCAATCTGTGATGGGATCTGATTTATCGTATGAGGATATGATGGAGGATAGAGAACTGATAGAAATATATGATGCCACGATTATAGGAGAAGAGAAAATAGGAGATCGTAATTGCTATATTTTAGAATTAAATGCAAAAGTTGAAGACGCTAGCTATCAAAAAAGAAAAACCTGGGTAGATACTGAACGCTTTATTCCTCTTAAAGAAGAATTATTTGCCAAAAGTGGTCAGCTCTTAAAGAGAGTTAGCCTAAGTGATATTCAAAAATTAGACGGGCGTTGGTACCCTACCAAAATAAATTATAAGGATATGTTGATGAGCGGAGAAGGTACTGACTTTATTGTATTAAATATTGAATTCAATCCAGAAATACCAGATTATATTTTCAATAAAGCCTCCTTGAAAAGATAAAATGGAGCCTCAAAATGAGGCTCCATTCAAATTTTAACAGCTAATTTTATCCACTCTTCTTCCGTGTCTACCCCCTTCAAAATCAGTAGTTAAGAATGTTTTGACAATTGATTCTGCTTTATCATAATCGATAAAGCGAGCAGGAATACAAATTATATTAGCATTATTATGTTGACGAGCTAGAGCTGCTAATTCTTCCTCCCAAGCAATTGCTGCTCTAATATCTTGATGTTTGTTAGCAGTCATGGCTACTCCATTAGCACTACCACACAACAAAATTCCCAAAGTTTGCTCTTTCTTTTCAACGGCCTCAGCTAAAGGATGTACATGATCTGGGTAATCAACAGACGCATCTGAATCTGGCCCAAAATCTTTAACTTCATGACCTTCTTTTTCTAGAAATGCCACTAACTTTTTTTTGTATTCAAATCCGGCATGATCGCCACCTATTGCTACTTTCATTTTATCTTAATTTTTTATTTATTTCTCCCAAAAGCGATCCGCCTTACTTTCCTCAAAATGAGTAGTTAATATTTTTTGTTCTACTTCATTCAACTCCTTATCTCTTCTTTCCATAACTTTTTCAGCAACCTCAAAAGCTTTTTTTAATTGAAAAGTTGAAAATCCTGCAGAACCTCCCCAAGCAAATGATGGAATAAAATTACGGGGAAATCCTCCACCGAAAATATTAGCACTTACGCCCACCACAGTACCCGTATTGAACATAGTATTAATTCCACATTTAGAATGATCTCCCATCATCAAACCACAAAATTGTAAACCTGTGTCTTTGAAACCACCTTTGGCATAATCCCAAAGCTTTACATTCGCATAATTATTTTTCAAATTAGAAGTATTGGTATCAGCACCTAAATTACACCACTCTCCTACTACAGAATTACCGATGAATCCATCATGTCCTTTACTAGAATAGCCAAAGAATACAGAGTTACTAACTTCTCCACCTACTTTGCAAAAAGGACCTATAGTTGAATCCCCTTTTATTTTAGCTCCCATATTAACATGAGAATTATCAAGCATTGCAAATGGCCCTTTAATGATGGCTCCTTCATGAATTTGAGCATTTTTCCCAATATAAATCGGCCCATTTTCAGCATTTAAAATTGCTGCTTTTATGGATGCTCCTTCTTCAATAAATATATTTTTCTCACCATAAACACGTGTATGCTCATCATTTACATGCTGAGTATTTCTGCCTTTCGTCAGTATTTCGAAATCACTTCTAATTTCAGCAGCATTTTTCTGAAAGATGTGCCAGCTCTGAGTAATCATTGTGATTTCACCATCGTATTCAGCAGCCTCTTCTAATTTCTGGCTTGGATTAAAGAAATCTATTTCTTCTTCAGTAGCAGCAGCACAGATTAAAACTCCATCCTTTTTTAGACTTGCTCCCAACTGAATTGCCTTCACTAAATCAGGGTTAGGACAAACAGAACTATTAATTAATATATTCCTAGCATCCCTTTTAGCAGGGTATTTCTCAGATAATTCAGGGGTAGAAATATGTGAGACATTGCTTTCAAGATGCGTTTCCCATTTCTCTCTAATGGTTAATATCCCTACTCTTATTTCAGAAATAGGACGAGTGAAGGTAAAGGGCTTAAGTTGATTTCTAAAGTCGGCTTGTTCTATTAGTAAATAGTTCATATCACAAAATTAAAAGCTTCATTGAAATATTCGTCTAATAAGTCAGGAAATTAAAGAAGCAAAAATCATCCAATAAAAAAGCCCATAAAAATATGGGCTTTTTTAGTTTAATAACACATCAATATTTATTCTTCCATTACAAATTTCTCTAGCAGAGTACGAACCTCTTCATTATTCTCCACAGCATATTTAGCATAAGAAAAACCACTTCCCACTTTTACTGATAAAGCATCATTAGGAAGCGCCTCAAAGGTATCTTCATCCGTTCTATCATCGCCAAAAGCCATGATGAAATCAGTTTTTTCTCCTTTTAATCTTTCAATCGCTGCTTTTCCTTTATTGATAACAGAAGGTTTTACTTCCACTACATGATCACCTTCAATAACATCAAGGCCTTTATTGGTCATAAAATGTTTTAAATGACTAGATAATTCACTTGATCTTAAATCCCCTAATCCCTTTTCTACTTTTCTATAATGCCAAACTAAGGTATGTTCCTTTTCTTCAAGAAAGGAACCCGGTGTTCTCTGAATATAAAACTCTAAAATATCACGTGCTTCATTCTTCCAGCTATCCTCTTGTAGGTTTCCATTTACCTCCCATTTAGCTCCCGCTCTTTTGGTTTTGATCCCATGCTCAGCAATCAAATCAATATTGAACTCATCTAACCATTCTTCAAGTGTTGCCGCTTTGCGTCCGCTAATCACTACTACTTTAGCTTTTACTGCTAATTGATGGAGAATTTGAGATAATTCCGCATCTGGCGCACAATCATCAGGATTTTCATTAAATGGCATTAATGTACCATCATAATCCAAGAAGATGATTGGATTTTTAGCCTTTTTAAAATCCTTAGTAATTGAATTCTTCAACTCATCATCAAGCCTTTTTGTAGCCATTGATTGCTGTCTTTCTTTGAGGTCTTTCAAATTATTCATGAACAGATCTACCCATTGAAAAATGGTGTATTTCTTAACCGTTTTCTGCATGATTTTCATCCTGCGCTTCTGTTCGGCTAAAGGCATTTCTAATGCTCTTTTGATGGCTTCCACCATTTCATTTTCATCATTAGGATTGACCAAAATAGCGTCAGATAGCTCTTTTGAAGCACCCGCCATCTCACTCAAGATCAGCACCCCATCTTCATTTTCTCGGCTTGCTATATATTCTTTACACACCAGATTCATTCCGTCACGCTTAGGGGTAATCATGGCTATTTTACACATTCTATAAAAGGCTGAAAGATCATCAAGAGGGAAACTTCTATAATAAAAATGCACTGGGACATAATTAATGGTTCCGTATTTACCGTTCACATGGCCCACTAAGAATTCAACCTGTTCTTTTAGTGCTTTATAACTTGCTACCTGATCTCTGGATGGTACTACAATTAAGAATAAAGAAACTCTACCCTGATATTCAGGATATTTTTCCAAAAACTTATCGAATGCTTGTAATCTACCCGGAATACCTTTAGAGTAATCAAGCCTATCCATTGATAAAATCAATTCTTGATTTCCGAGAGAATCTCGGTATGATATTTCTTTTGCTTTGGCCAATTGGCTGGTAGCAGATTCTAGATATTTGTCATAATCTATTCCCATTGGAAGCGAATCAGCTTCTACTAATCGGTTTTTAACCAGAATTTGATTTCGCTCGTAACTGTAACCTGCTAATCGATGACAGCTACTGAGGAAATGGCGCATATCATCGTAAGTATGAAATCCTATATAATCAGCACCTAAAACACCGTTTAATAATTTCTTACGCCAAGGTATCATTCTAAATACCTCATAAGAGGGGAATGGAATGTGCTGAAAGAAGCCTATGGTTACATTAGGAAATTGCTTTCTCAACATATTAGGTACTAACATCAACTGATAATCATGTACCCAAATGATATCATCAGGCTCTAACCATTTTGAAATAGCATCTGCAAACTTTCTATTAGCATTATAATAAGCTTCCCACTCTTCATCTTTAAAACGCATATGATGGATGAAGTAATGAAAAGCAGGCCACAGAGTTTGATTGCTGAAGCCTAAATAGAATTCATCTACATCATGCTCCGTCAAAAATACTGGCCTCATGTTTCGGTTGATCAGTTCTTTTTCAACCTCTTCCTCCTCTTCATGGCTTAATGAAATTCCAGGCCATCCTATCCAAATGTTATTGCCTTCTTTATAAATGGATCCAAGTCCTGTTGCTAAACCACCCTCACTTGTTTTATATACTTTTTGTCCATCTTCCTTTTCAATTCGAATCGGAAGCCTGTTCGATACTATTATAGTTTTTGCCATAGGTAAATAGTTAAGTATACAATTTAATTGATATGGCCTTTAATTCATAAGAGAAATGGCATTCATTTTTGATTTAGATAATATGGAATAAAAAATGGCCTATTTCATTAAGAACTTGATTAGCTTCATGCTATTCTCATCAAATGGCGGGTATTTCTTTTTTAAGTCGAACCAAGTACCTGATTTTAAAATTGATTTTTCATTAGAGAAAGTCAAGAACCCTGATTTTCCATGATAGCTTCCGCTTCCGCTATTTCCTACACCTCCAAATGGTAATTCAGGATTAGCAAGATGGACAACCGTATTGTTTACTGCACCTCCACCAAATCTTATGCGATCTAAGAAATAATTTTCAGTTTTCTTATTGGATGTGAAAATGTAGAAGGCTAACGGATCAGGATTTTTTTGGATAATTTCCACTGCATCCTCATTTTTGGAATAAGTAAAAATGGGTAGAATTGGCCCAAATATCTCTTCTTGGAATAATTTATCATTCTCAGTAATACCTTCTATCAAAGTAGGTTCAATCTTTCTCTTTTCATCATCAAATCCTCCGCCAAATACAATTTTTCCTTCATTTAAGTAAGACTTTAAGGTATCATATCTCTTCTGATTAACGATTTGAGTAAGGTCTTTACTTTCAGTTGGAGAAATACCATAAAACTCCATCATAGTAGCTCTTAACTCATCTAAGAAATCTTCCTTAATTTGTTCATGCACTAATAAATAATCAGGAGCAACGCATGTTTGTCCTGCGTTTAATAGCTTACCAAAAGAGATTCTTCTTGCTGCCACGGTTAAATCTGCCTTTTCATCAATTATTGCTGGTGATTTTCCTCCAAGCTCAAGTGTAGTAGGTACTAATTGTGGCGCTGCTAGTTCCGCTATAATTCTACCCACAGGAACACTACCCGTGAAAAAGACATGATCAAATCTATTTTCTTTCATTAACTGGGGCACAACCACTCTTCCTTCACCCATTACCACAGCCAAAAACTCTGAATTAAAGTTTTCTGAGATTAATTTTTGCACCAGATTAGATATATGAGGTGTTTCTTCTGGTGGTTTTATGATAGCCGTATTCCCTGCTGCTATAGCCGCTACAACTGGAGCTAAAAGGAGTTGAAAAGGATAATTCCAGGGTCCTATGATTAAAGTTACACCTTTGGGTTCATAAATAATTTTACTTTTTGACGGGAAATGAACCAGTGATGTACTCACTTTTTTTGGTTTCATCCAACTTCTTAGATGCTTTAGTGTGAAATTGATTTCATCATATAAAAACCCAATTTCTGTTACATAGCTTTCAAATGGTGGTTTACCAAAATCTTTTGCTAATGCATCCATAATAGCTTCTTCATTAGCCTTAATGATAGATTTTAGTTTTTCAAGTTGTCCTTTTCTAAAGCTATAATCCTTAGTTTTTTGGTCATTAAAAAAAGCCTTTTGAGCTTTAAATATTTCTTTTTGCTTTTCTAAAGGGGTGTTAGCTATAGTTGTAATATCTTCCTTTTCTTTATTTTCAATAAGTTCTGTATTCATATCTGATTTCTTTAATAATCAAAACACTATTTAAGTGCTTAAAATTTCTAGATAAGCATAAAAAGCATTTTTTAAGTTAAGAAATTTATTCAAAATCTCATGAATTAGACCAGAAGCCTATAAAACTTTTTTTATTTATCAAGGCATGATTAACTTGAAGACTTAACTTTGTAATATGAAATTAACTCAGCTACTAGGTCTAGTTTTAATTACTATCTTCTCATTTGCAGCATGTGAATCAGATTACTATCCCAAACCTAATGGATATAATAGAATCGATTTGCCAGCTCATCAATATCAAAATTTACCAGATTCATTCCCTTACACATTTGAATATTCAAAGCACGCTAAAATTCTGCCTGATACATCTTATATTAGGGAACGTTATTGGTTTGCTTTATTTTATCCTGATTTTATAGCTGAAGTACACATAACTTACAAACCGCTAAATAATAACAGAGATTCTTTGAGAGCAAATATTGATGACGCATACAAACTCACTACAAAACATCAAATAAAAGCTAGTTCTATTCAGGAAACAATCATGATTACACCTTCTGGTAAAAAGGTTTCGCTAGCTGAATTAAAAGGGGATGTGCCTAGTCAATTCCAATTTTACACTACAGATTCTACTACCCACTTTTTAAGAGGTGCATTATATTTTAGAACAGCAACAGCAAATGATTCGTTGGCACCTGTGATAGAATATGTAAAAAAAGACATAGTCCACAGTTTAAATACTTTAGAGTGGAAAACGGATGGCTTCATTCTTTAAAACCCCTATAGAATATTTAAAGGGAGTAGGTCCTCAAAAAGCCAGTTTACTTAATAAAGAACTGCAAATTTTCACTTATGCTGATTTATTACAGCATTATCCTTTTCGCTATGAAGACCGAACAAAGTTTTATAGCATACGAGAATTAAATGATCAGATGTCCAATGTGCAAATCAAAGGACAAATCCGATCAAAGCAGATCGTTGGAGGCGGAAGAAAACAAAGATTAGTAGTTCAGTTTGCCGATGAAACCGGAACTGTTGAACTGGTTTGGTTTAAGGGAATAAACTGGATAAGTCCTAAATTGAAAAGTGGAATTGAATATGTAGTTTTCGGACAACCCAATCGGTTTGGCAGCAAATTCAACATTGCCCATCCAGAAATAGAGGTTTTAACTCCTGCACTTTCACAACAAGAATTTCTGCAACCTGTATACTCCACAACGGAAATGCTGAGGAAGAAATTTTTGGATAGCAAAGCCATTTTTAAGCTTCAAAAAGCATTATTAAAAGAAGCATATAATAGAATCCCTGAAACACTTCCTCTTTCAATTATTCAGCAATATGGATTTTTAAGTAAGAAAGATGCTGTAGCTCAAATTCATGTGCCAAAAAATCAACAGCTTTTGCATAAAGCTAGATTTAGAATGAAGTTTGATGAATTTTTCTTTATGCAGCTTCGCTTACTGATGCAAAAGCAAGTCAGGCTAGAAAAATTCAAAGGCCAGGTCTTTCAAAACACTGATTTATTAACCACTTTTTATAATGATCACCTTCCCTTTGAACTTACCGGTGCCCAGAAGAAGGTGATAAAAGAGATATTTGCAGATTTCAAAAGTGGGAAGCAAATGAATCGTTTGCTTCAAGGGGATGTGGGAAGTGGAAAAACAATTGTTGCCTTTATTTCCTCCTTGATTGCCATTGATAGCGGTGCCCAAGTGGCCTTAATGGCTCCTACTCAAATTTTGGCCACTCAGCACTATGAAGGATTGAAAGAGTTCGCTGATGAAATTGGAGTAAGTATTGCATTGCTTACAGGCTCCACCAAAACAAAGGCTAGAAGAGAAATTCATGAGGATTTAAAAACTGGCGAATTAAAAATATTAGTTGGGACTCATGCCTTACTGGAAGAAGTAGTTCAGTTCCAAAATTTAGGACTTGCCATAGTGGATGAGCAGCATCGGTATGGAGTAGCACAACGAGCTCGCTTGTGGAAGAAAAATGAAAACTTTGTACCTCATGTTTTAATCATGACGGCAACGCCTATACCAAGAACCTTATCCATGTCAGTTTATGGCGACCTTGATATTTCCATTATAGATGAACTACCAGCTGGAAGAAAAGCTATTAAAACCATTCATCAGTATGACTCAAATCGACTGAAATTGAATGGCTTTATTAAAAAAGAAATTGAAAAAGGGAGACAGATTTATATCGTTTACCCTCTTATTGAAGAATCTGAGAAATTAGATCTTAAAGATTTAATGGATGGTTATGAAAGTATTTCTAGATCTTTCCCTCAATACCCTATCAGCATTGTACATGGAAAAATGAAAGCTGAGGATAAAGATTTTGAAATGGCAAGATTTGTTAAGGGTGAAACCAAAATTATGGTGGCTACCACCGTTATTGAAGTAGGGGTAAACGTTCCTAATGCTTCAGTTATGGTAATTGAAAATGCTGAAAGGTTTGGATTAGCTCAATTGCATCAGCTTAGAGGGAGAGTTGGAAGGGGTGCTGAACAATCTTATTGTGTGCTAGTGAGTGGATATAAATTGAGTAAAGAAGCCCGAACTCGTATTGAAACCATGGTGCGTACTACCGATGGATTTGAAATTGCTCAAGTAGATATGAATTTAAGAGGGCCTGGCGATATGATGGGAACTCAACAAAGCGGTCAGCTTGATTTAATGATAGGGGATTTAAGAGAAGATGAGCCTATCTTATCTATTGCGAGACAAAGTGCCCATGACATCATTTCTAAGGATCCTGAACTTGAAAAAGAAGAAAATAAATTGATTAAAATTCAGGTGGAGCAACAGAAAAAGAAAAACTTAAACTGGAGTAGAATTTCATAAATTAAAAGAACAGGTAAAAAAACCTGTTCTTTTAATACTTTATATGAAATTTACATTTTTATTTCCACTTCTGTAGCTAAGTCTAAACCATCAGCAGCAATATCAAAAATATCTGCGTTACTGGTTTCACTGATAACAATGACACCATTATCATTTTTAGTAGCACTTGATAATTCTTCTAAAGTCACACCCGCAAACCAAACTACTGGATCAAAAGTAACTTCAGCTAATACTTGAGCTCCTTCTCCAAACACTACCCTACCTTCTTTTTCAACTTCAAAAGTTTCACCTGAATTGAATTCAAAACGAATTGGATGTGTCTCGTTATCTGAATCTGTAAACGTCCCTTCCAGAACAACAGATGGATCACTATTTTCATCCAAAAGTTCTAATTCTACTCTTGCCTCCTCATAAGTTCCGATTGGAAAAACAAGATTTTCTAAATTTGGTGAAGTTTCACCTGTTGCAAAATCAATTTCAATAACTCTTTCAATTTCAACTTCAACTGAATCTACGTCTTCCGTTTCTACCTCAAACTGAATTCTTGACAACTTAATAGTACCAGAGGTAAACTCTAAAGTGTTCGCAATAGAACGACCTGCTGAAACTGTAGAAGCGGAAGTGTTACCTTTAAAACTGAAGGAAACTGATGGGCTAGAGTTAGTTTCATCATCACAAGCAGTGAATACTAATGCGATGAATATGATTGCTAAGTATTTTACTGATTCTTTCATTTTAATTTTAGTTAATTGTTTCATTTTTGTTTCTTTTTACTCATTTCAGTTATAAAACAGTTAACAATTAAAATCTCCTACCCAAAAAATTAAAAAATACTGATTTTCATATGTAAATCCTTAAGCTAGAAGCTTGAGTTAGCATAAGTATATATCATCAAAATGTAGCCAATGCGTAATTTCTTAATATGAAGCAAACTTTCGGTATGATTTGAAAATGAAGGATAAAGCATAAATAATCCTGATATATAATATAAGAATCGAAACTGGGGTAGAATTCCATAAAAACAAAAAAGCCTTCCAGACTCAAAATCTGAAAGGCTCAGGTATTAATGTTATTTATTTATTACCCTCTAGGATCTAAAATCATATCAATCCTACTTACTAAATCTTGTAAATGATAACGTGACATCTCATCTCTCTGTCTTGCTAATCCACGGTTGATTTCAGATCTTAAGATATTCAAGTTTCCTCTTGCTAATGAAGGAATATCAGTAGTTCTTAGATCATCATCTTCAGTATTTACTAATTTACCCAACTGCTCTACAAATGTTTTCTGAAGATTTCTTCTATAGGTATCGATTGTACTTCCAGTTCTTAATTCAGAGAATATGCCTCTTCTTAAGTCCTCCATCATTTCTGTTGCTTTATAAGCATCATTTCCATTCAATACTTCATTCTCAAGAACTCTCTTCACTCTGTCAGCTTGAAATAAATTCCCAAGCGTTCTAGTTTGTAAAGCTTTAATTCTATCCACTATACCTGCAGTTTCAATACGCGTTAAAATTTCAGCGTTGATGATCCAATCAGGAGTAGCAAATAACTGCTTATTTAAAAACTCAATCGCTCTTTCTTGTTTGTCTTTAGGCGTATGGGTATAAACCGCTCCCTCTTCATCAGAGGTTTTGAAGTTCTCATACACACCACCAACATTATTAGAAACATGGCCCATGTAACGATTATATTGACCGATTACGTTTCCATACAATTCTTGTAGTTCCTCATAGTTCTTTCCTTCTTCAGTTCCCCACTCCATAAGGTTTGAAGTAATACGCTTTAAGTTTTCTATTCCTAAAGCTGATGCTCTCATAGCATCATCTCCTATATCCTCAGTTTGAGCGCTAGGATCTACCACTCCTCTTTGCTGACGACCATAATGCATTGCTCTATCATCTGCTCTTTCTAAAATCCACCCATTAAGAGTTTCTTCTTCATCATCAGCAGTTTCTACATTTGGAAGTGCTCTGTAGCCATACTCAATAGCCCATTTATCATATTCTCCAATTCTTGGGAAGAAATTAGTTACTCCATCACCTGGCTGAGCCACATAATTAAATCTAGCATAATCCATAATTGATGGTGCTACACCATGAGTTGCTGTAAAACTTGGTGATCTTAATGAATCTACTGAATAAGCAGGGCTTGATCCCATATTATGAGGTAAACCCATTGTATGTCCTACTTCGTGAGCAGCAACAAATCTTATTAACTCACCCATTAATTCTTCTTCGAATTGTATTTTTTGTGCTTCAGGATTCACTGCAGCGGTCTGAATAAAATACCAGTTTCTTAATAAGTTCATCACATTATGATACCATAAAATATCACTTTCTAAAATTTCACCCGTTCTTGGATCATGAACGTGTGGACCTTGAGCATTCTGGATATCTGTAGCGATATAGCGGATTACTGAATATCTTACATCTTCAGGACTCCAATCTGGATCTTCTTCCTTGGTTGGAGCATCTTTTGCGATTATAGCATTTTTAAAACCTGCTGCTTCAAATGCTACTTGCCAATCTTCCACACCTTGTTTAATATATTTTCTCCACTCATTAGGAGTTGCAGGGTCAATGTAATAAACAATCGGCTTTACGGGTTCAACTAGTTCCCCTCTGTTGTAAGCATCCCAATCTGATGGCTCTAATCTCCAACGTGTAATGAATCTTCTGTCACCTGCCTTGAACACATCTTTAGAATAATCAAGTTGTCTGATTGAAAAGTAACCTACTCTTTCATCAAAATTTCTTGGCACAATAGGATCCTCTGGTAAAAGAATCATTGATTGGTTCATTTCAATTGATAATGTTTCTGTGATTTCATTATCTGGAAGTTCTCCACCTTTGTATGTAAGTATATGTCTTACTTCAACATTTTCAGGAAATGCTTTACCGTGAACGATAATCGAGCGTTCTTTATCAACTCTAGATATTTTGAATGCTTTACGCTGTCTATCTGACAATGCTCCTATCATTGGAACATCAGTTGTGAAGAAATCATTAATCTTAATCACATAAGAAGAAGAATCTTTTCCTATGGTTTCAATTTTGAAGCTCTCAATAATAGGTTCAAAATTATTGTTCTTTACAGATTTATAAATAGGATCTTCTTCATTAGCAACAGAGTTGTAAGAAACAGATCTCAACAATAAATGATCATCCTTCTTTTGAAAACGGATCACTTGTTGAGGACGAGACTTCATTCCCGCACCACCGAAATTCAAGCCTTTAACATGCCCTGAAATTCTTGATACAATAAGAATTTCTTTTTCTAATATATCTGTAGGAATCTCAAAGTAGTAATCTTCTCCTACCTTGTGAAAAGTAAATAATCCCTCATCTGACTCCGCTTCGGATGTGATGATTTTTGAATAAGGCTTATATTTTGACTTTGGCCCTTTTTCCTCTTTCGATTCCTCTTTTTTCTTTTTACCAAATAGCTGAGCATTACTTTCTGAAGCAGAAAGCCCAATAAATGCTATTAAAGCAAGACTTAATATGATTTTTTTCATTGTATGTACATTTAATTTCCTGCTAAACTAACAATCTGAACGTATTATGTTTAGAATTTTAAACTCTTTTCCATGAGTGGGTAAATGTGGTATATTAAAGGGCAATACCTTTAACCTATGATTGGTGTTTACTATAAGTTTTAAGTCTAATAATTCATTTTAAAAGATTTTAAATGGATTTATATTAGTTTTGTATGGAATAATAATTTTGAATAGAAGCATGAAGAAAGCACTGTATATAATTGTAGGTCTGGGCATTATTTCATTAATCGTTTATGCTGTTTTAGGTGGTTTTAAAACGGTAGAAATTTCTGTAAATGAAAAACCACAAGTCCATATTGCTGGGACATTTTTTTCAGGCAAAATAGGCTCTGATACTTTGCAGTCTTTATTTATGCAGTCTAAAAAATTAGTGGAGACAGAAGAAACTGCAAGCTCCATTGCTATAGTTTATTTTGGTGAAGCAGATACAAAATCTGGTAAGGTGGAAAACTTCATTGGGGTAGTAGTGGGAGATGATCCTATTCATAAAATGCCTGAAAATTGGGAAATCAAATCTTTCTCTAGTAAGCAATCCATTAAAGGGTGTATTGAAGCCAATGTGTTAGCGATGCCTACTCCGGATGATATGCTTGAGGATTTAAGATCTCATGCGAGTGAGCGGAATATTCAGACAGATTCAGTTTTCATTGAATACTATCCAGGGCCGAATCAGTTGTGTGTGGAATTATTAACTACTGAGTAAGCTAATTATATATTCTTACCTTACAGACTTAATCATATCCTTAGCATGACTCGTTATAAAACTTGCACTTAAAAGATTGATTCCTAAATAAATTATAAAAACTGTATTCGTATCAAGCCCTAAATCATTAAACCCAAATTTAAGATTAAAGTATACTAAGTTTACTACCAAAATTAGAATACTAAGCTTCTTAATATATCTAAGCTTTTTGTGAAGATATTCTTTGTCTTTCATCCTATCATTATTTATTCCAAATCTCCCAGGATTTTTCTGCCTGACCGATCAGCATCTCTAGTCCGTTCATTACTTGAGCCCCTTGTTTTTTCCCAGCTTTCATAAAAGCTGTTTCAGCAGGATTATATACTAAATCGTAAAGATTATGATATCCCGTTAATAAAGTATAGGGTATACTGGGTTTATTCTCAATATCAGGATATGTCCCTAATGGAGTGGTATTGATAATTAATTTATTCTCTTTGATAATCTCTGGATTCTGATTTAAATCAGTATAGGTTAAATCATACCCTTCTTTTCTAGAAACTACACTAAAAGGAATATTAATATCTTCTAACACTTTCTTAATAGCTTTAGAAGCTCCTCCAGAACCCAATATTAGAGCTTTCGAATTGAAGTCTGTTGGTAAGAATTTTAATAGTGAATTCTTAAAACCAAAATAATCAGAATTAAAGCCTTTGGTTTCTCCATCTTTAAATTGAACCACATTTACAGCTCCAATTGCAGCTGCATGTTCATCTAATTTATCTAAAAAGGGAATGATTTGTTCTTTATAGGGAATAGTGACATTCAATCCAGCAATTTCTTGCTTTTTTAAGTTTTCAAATTCTTGAATATTTTCGAGTGGAAATAATCGATACTCACAATCTTCGATATTTTCCTTTTCAAATTTCTCAGCAAAATATTTTCCAGAAAAGGAATGCTCTAGTGGATAACCGATTAAACCAAAGGTTTTCACTTTAAGGTGGATTTTACATTTAAAATCCTAGCAATTTTTTCAATTGCTACCACTATAAAAACTCCCAAACTAGCCATCAAAATAGCTTGCATCAATTGAGGATCTTGTGCTGTTTCATTTAAAAATTGCTGTGGTAGAACATTATGATCGAGGAAAGGAACTTGTTCTCCTTTACTATTTATTCTGAATGAATCAACAACTTTCCATGGCCATACTTTATTTAAAGAACCTATCATAAATCCAGCTAATGTAGCAACTGTAATCGACTGAAAGTTTTTCAAGCTCCAGGAGATTACACGTGAAAAGCTTAAAATACCTACAATACAACCAATAGCGAATATTGCCAATGGCAATATTTCCACATTATGAATTGCTTCTAAAATGAATTTATATTTACCCAAAATCAATAATAGAAAGGCACCAGATATACCTGGAAGTATCATTGCGCAAATCGCAATAACACCTGCTATAAATACAAACCATAAGCTTTCAGGAGTTTGAGCAGGAGAAACTGATGTTATAAAGTAGGCAATAACAACACCTATTATTCCTGCAATTATTGATTTCCAATTTTTATTTTCAATATCTCTAGCTACTAACAGAGCAGATATTATGATTAAACCAAAGAAGAATGACCAAACTAGAATAGGATAGGTAGCCAAAAGGTAACTTATGAGTTTAGCTAAACTGATTAAGCTAATTCCAATTCCAGCAAGTAATGTAATTAAAAAGGAGCCATTAATATGGCTCCAAAACTCTTTCAAATTAAATTGAAATAATAGTCTTAATGCAGTAGCATCAACAGATTTTATACTATTTAGTAATTCATCATAAATTCCAGTAATAAAGGCAACTGTTCCTCCTGAAACACCTGGTACTACATCTGCACTTCCCATAGCGATACCTTTTACTAGCAATACAAGATATTCTTTGATTGATCGCACTAAAACTTCGTTTTTATAGTAAATCTTTATTATTCAAGAAATGGTGGAAAGTATCCCCTCTTAATCCCAAACGAATTGTTTCTAAAGGAATTACTTCATTAGGTGCAATATTTCCAAGATTTACGTTAGCTCCAACCAACTTAATAAAATATACTTGCTGTGCTTTTTGTGGCGCCTCCCATATAATTTTTTCAAAAGGAATTTTTGTTAAGATTTCCTGAACTAGTCCTGATCTTACCTCTCCACTAGCTCTAAATAACCCAACATTACCAGCTTCTCTCGATTCACCAATAACTTTCCAAGCACCAGCATCTAATTCAGATTGCATTAATTCAATCCACTGATAAGGCGGTATAATTTTTTCTGCATCTTTGGATCCTACTTCCGAAAGTACTGTTACTTGATCAGATAATTTATTGATGTAGTCTAGCTTTAAATCGTGAGGTAATTCAATGGAGCCGTCTGACACTTCACAAAACTCCATATCATATTTATCCAATAACTTTCTATAATCCTCAAACTGATCTCTGATTACAAAAGCTTCAAATAAAGTGCCTCCAAAATAGGTTGGAATACCCGCTTCTTTATAAAGAGCTAATTTATCTTTAAGATTTGTAGTTACGTAAGATGTAGCCCATCCTAACTTTACGATATCAGTATATTCTCCACTGCTGTCAATAAAGTCCTCCACTTCTCTTAAGCTAAGGCCTTTATCCATAGCCATAGTAAATCCTACATCTCTTGGTTTGTTTGGTCGTTCAGGGATGTGTTTTAATTCGTAGTTCATGTTTTAATGGTTATCTTTTCTGAATTGGTCAATGATTTTAAACAATGCCTTTTGTGTTTCCACCCTGGGAAAGAAATCATAAAGCACTGTATGCATTTCAAAGTCCAAAACTAATGCATTTTCCAGAAAGATAAAGGCTTCTTTGTATTTACCGTATTCAATTAGATAGGCCGTCATTCTAAAATAAAGTTCAGGAGCATCAGGATTATCCTCCATTCCTTCCTTAATTATATTGATTGCAACCTCCAATTCACCTGATTCATAATAGATATAGGACCAGTCTAAAAATAAACTAACCTCCTCAGGGTCAAGCGCTACAGCTTCTTCATAAGCTTCAATAGATGAGTTTTGATTGCCTAATTGATATTCTGCATTAGCTAAGGCTTGCCAATATTTTGATTCGTGTTTATTTATTTTAATTGCTTTCTTGGAATAATGAACTGCTTCTATCCATTTTTCTTGTTCAATAAGACACAGAGCCATTCCGAAATACGCTTCATCATATAAGGAATCGAACTTTACAGCCTTTTGAAAATACTTTATCGCTAAATCAACCTGATCAAGTTTATCATAAGTTTCAGCCATTCTGCAATACACTTCCGCACTAGGTCCTTCAATTCTTAAGGTTTGAGAAAAAGCATCAAGTGCTTTATTATTTTCCTCAATTGCAGAATATGTATTCCCCATATTAAAATAAGCTGAGGCAAAATTCTCATCAATTGCAATAGCGTAATCGTAGGCTTCAATAGCCTTCTCGTATTTTCCTAGTTTGTGTAATACCACACCAAGATTATACCAAGCATGGTATGAATAAGGGTCCGCATCAATAAACTTTTCATAATAAGCAATACTCCCTTCAAGTTGGTCTGTAACATCCAAGCAATAGGCTAACTCATATATAGCATTTTCATGATTTATATTTTCTTCCAATACTAGCTTATAGTTTTTGATAGCCTCTTCATATTTACCTAATTGCTGATAAGCCATCCCCATTTGAAATAAGACTTCATCTTTTTCCTCCGCAAAAGTTAAGGCCTTCCGTAAGCATTCTATGGCATCGTGATTTTTATTTGTAATAGTTAGGATGTTCGCTTTTGTTAACAATAAATCAACATCATTAGGCTGGATATTTTCGGCTTTTTCAATTGCCACTAATGCTTTATCATAACGGGAATTACTTGCTAAAACATGAGCATTAAGAATTAGTAATTCTACAGAAAACGGAAATTGTTCAACTGCAAATTCACTTGCTTTTAAAGCCTTCATGAATTTGTCATTATCAAGATATAATTCAATTACCTTTTCTAATTCTTCAACATCAAAAAAATGGAAATCTTTACCCTGAATATGATTTTCGAATTTTTTAATCAACTCTTTCTCTTCATCTTTTCTGTTTCTGAAAAATTCGCTCATAAATAATTGTATGTGGTTAACTAAATTTACTTATTAATAAGTGAAAAACAAGCAACGCTATTTTATTTTCTTAAGTTTACAATTCTCCATTTTTTTGCATTTCTGCTGCAGTCCATTCTATTGAATCATGTAATTCACGAAAGGAAAAGTTCAATTCTCGTTTTAGCTTGCTTGAATCATAAATAATTGAGCTCCCTGCCATCTTCGCTGTTTCAAGGCTCAAAGTTGGTGGTTTACTTCGGATTTTACTTAATAAATTTTCAATTATTGCCCCAAAAACAACTAATGATTTGGGGACAGGTATAAAAGGAGGTCTTTTCTTCAATTCTTTAGCTATTGCATTAAAAAATTTTTCATAGGATATATAGGATGCGCTTACTACATATTGCTGATTTACAATTCCATCATCTACACAATTCAAAATTATTTCTGCTACATCTCTTGCGTCCACATAATTGATTATCCCTTTTGTAAAAAACGGTTTATTATCACTTATATAGCCAAATAATTGGGCGCTGCTTTGGTATTTATTGGCAGGGCCTATGATAACTGAAGGATTCAATATTAAAAGAGGCAAGCCATATTCTGACATCTCTTTTAATTTTAATTCTGCCTCTCTTTTACTTTTTCCATAATTTGTGATAAATGACTGCTCTGAAAAATTAGTGTCTTCCTTTACTATATTATTCACACCGTTTTTACCTAATGCCGATACACTACTGATAAAGATAAATTGATCAACCTTTGCTAGAAGCGCATCATTTGCAATTTTTAAAGTCCAATCTTGGTTTACAGAAAATATCTTTTCTTTATCTTTTTGTAAATATGATACTAAAGCTGCAGCATGAATTACAATATCAATTTTTTGAGAAACCTTATCGAATAGGTTTTGAGAATATGAATCATAACTTATCCAGGTAACTAGCTCAGAATTTATGTTGGAGTTTGAACCAGCTCTTTTAACAGCAAATACCTTGTGCCCTTGTAAAATTAATTTTCGTAGAATTTGAGTTCCTAATAAACCCGTAGCTCCAGTTAATAAAACTGACTTTTTAGGCATTAAATATTGAATATTCTCTTCAGAGTTGAAATTGATTTGCTCCCATTATCATTGTAGTAATCCTGATAATATCCATACCCTTTGTTGTCCTTTCGAACAGCATTGAAAATAATAGAAATATTTTGGATCTTGTTAAGATTAATACTTCTGTGTAAATCTTCTATATACGATCTTTTTGAATAATCTGCTCTTACAACAAACAATGAATGATCAGATTTTTTTATAGCGATCATACCATCAGAAACTAATCCAATTGGGGGTGTATCTAACAATACCAAATCATATTCTTGTTTTAACTCATTAATAAGTTTCACGAACAATTCCCCTTCTAAAAGCTCCGCAGGATTTGGAGGAATAATACCTGATGGTATAAAATGCAGGTTTTTTATTTTAGTTTCGTTCACACAGTCCTTCCACAAAGCCCCTCCGCTTAAAATTGAGCTAATGCCAAATTCATTTTGTTCTAAGTTAAAGGCATATTGAGCTCGTGGCTTCCTCATGTCTAAATCAAGTATGATTACTTTTTTGCTAGACATGGCCAAGATAGCAGCCAAATTAACAGATATAAAAGTTTTACCCTCTCCACTAGTTGTAGAACTAACTGATATTACTTTGTTACTTTCTTTAATGCCAACAAAGTCTAAACTGGTTCTTAAGGTTCTGAAAGCTTCACTGATTTGGGATCTAGGTTTTTCAGCAACAATTACTCCGCTTTTCTTTGCTATTGAACTATTTAATCTACTTATTTTAGCAATTATTGGAATACTTGTAAGCCTTTCCAATTCATTTATACCGTTTATCTCATTGTAGAATAAATACCTAAAACCGATAAATACAAAACTTACAATAAAGCCAATTACAAAAGCTCCTATATAAATTATTTTTGTTGAAGGGCCGATTGGAGTGTTTGGTAGGTTTGCAGGAGTTAATATATCTACTTCGGATAAGGTCCCCGCTTGCGCAATCTCAAATTCAGTTTTCTTTTGCATTAAGGATAGGTACAATTCCTCATATAAAGAATAAAATCTTTTTTTCTGATTTAATTCATTCGTTTTGGATGGCAACTGATTGAATTTCGCTTCAATTTTTTGCTTTCTTTCAATAGTTATTTCCTTTTTATTTGACAGGTTTTCTAATCGATTACCTAAATAATTATTGATTTTATCTTTTAGTGTGATAATCTGTAATTTCTTATTTTGAAGAATTTGAGTCTCTTGTTTATACCTTGATTTAGCTATTTGATATTCTTGCAACATTTCTGAAAACTCTTCAAAAAGCTGTCTAGTATCTTGGGGTAAAATCAAATAATTTATTTGGTCATGGCTAAGGGTGTCTTTTTCTAATTGCTTTTGAACATCCCGAATTTCCATTAATTGATAATTAATTCCATATAAAATAGAATCAATTTTTATCATTTCGGTGATTAAGCGGTTTACATCTTCAGATGGGTTCACCGTTTTATTCTCTACTGTGAAATTCTCAATGTACTGCTCATAATTAGACAACTGTTGCTCAGTTTGTTCAAGCTGTTGATTTAAAAATTCAATTTTTAGCTGGTTAGCTCTATTTTTTTGCTCCTTACTATATTTAGTGTAAAGCTCACTAACTGTTTCGACAATTTCCTGAACCTTATAAGGATTGTAGTCTTCAAAAGTAATTTTAATGGTATTTGCATTTAAGTTCTCTGGAGCAACAGAAAGATTGGACTCAACATAATTAATTAAGCTTTCTGTATTTGAAATTGAGAAGAATAATGGCTCAGTGCTAAAAAAATGTTGTGTTTTATCTAGCTTATATGAACACCCATCCATTAAAAAATATTCACCAAAAGTATGAGTAGTCCAATTTCCTTTATCTGGATTATCGGTGATTTGGAAACTATCTCCATCCACAGCATTTACAAAATACTTTTTATTATATGCTACACAAGATTTATCATAACTAACTCTAAAGGGAATAAACTTGTAACGTTCTTCATTTTTAAACCTACCTATAACCTGATAAGTAACGTCTAATGGGAGTTTCTCAATCACCTGCCTTAGAAACAGTTTCGATCTTATTAATTCTACTTCACCTGATAAAGTGTTTAAATTCGAATTCTCTTCCTTTAGTGGATTAAAACCAAAAACGCTCGCCTCACTTCTCTTATTAAGCTTTAATTCAGCATAAGATTGGTATTTTACATTTGTATATCGTATGTATAGAAATGCAATTAATAAGGTTGTTGAAATCAATAAAAAGGCCCAAATTAGATTCTTTTTTAAAATTGTTTTTAGCTTAAAAAAATCCACAATTTCAGGACTTGTGTTTTCAGGTTTTTTAGAGAACTTCTCTCCAATGTCTCTTTGATATCGTGTTTCTTGATTAGGCATTCTCTAAGCTTAATTCAGGTTTTGAATCACGATGAATAAAGTAACTAAATTTGTAACCATGCCTACTACTGGCGCAATATCTCGAATCGATTCAGTAAATATCCTTCTTACTGGTTCTACATAAACAATATCGTTGGGCAGTACTTGTAAATTGGCTTTAGTCATACCTTCAATAGTAGCTAAATTAATGACTTGGACTGATGGATTATCTAAAGGCCCTCTAATTAATCTAATATTTCTTCCTTTCGCATCTCTGTTTAAACCACCCGCCAAAGCTAACACCTCTAATACAGTCATTTTTTCATTTTCAAGTGGCACAACTTGACCACCCATAGCACCTAATACCACCACTCTTCTATTAAGAGGTCGAATTCTAACATAGGGTTGGATATAGTATTCAGAGTATTGGTTTTGTAATTCTTCTTGTAACTCTTGTATAGAATATCCTTGAACCTCAATTTCACTTACTAATGGTAATATCACATTTCCATTTGGTAAAACCTCAAATTCTTTATCCGGCATGAAACGTCCTCCTCCTGCCGCTCCTGCACCTGTAACAGAATTTAATTCTAAGTTTGGATCTATAACTCTTTCTCCTTTATTAGTATACACTTCAATATTGAGCCGGTCCCCAGCTTGAATCTTATAAGCTCCTTCTACTTTAGCAATCTCATTTTTAAAGTTTTCAGAGTTAATATCAGCTTCGGTTTGAAGAATAACATTCTGCTTATACACTTTGCATGAACTTAATAGCAGAATAAGTGCAATGATATAGGAAGGATATTTTATGATTTTTTTGATAGTTTTATTCACTAATCGTAAAAATATAACCAATTAGTCAAAAGACAATGTTTTATTGTAAATGCTTATAAATTATTTACATATGAAGGCATTAATTGAGGTGTATATTTGCCATTCTGTTGAATTGCCTTTAAATATCTTTCTATAACCCTATTGTGATCAAACCTTCTTTCTGCAACCTTTCTTCCTTTGTTTCCCATTTTCATCCTTTCTTCTGGCGCCATATAAAACATTTGCTTCATTTTTAAGGCTAAGTCATCCTCGTCTTTAACTTTACATAGTAAACCATTATATAAATGATCTACTACATTATTACATCCCGGTACATTTGAAGCTACAATAGGCCGTGCGCTGGCTGCTGCCTCCAAAAGTGTTCTTGGCGTGCCTTCTCTGTAACTAGGTAATACTACACAATCGGATGATTTGATGTAAGGACGAACGTCATCAGTACTTCCAAGATAATTAATATACCCTTCTTCAATCCAATCATTTAATTCCTCTGATGAAATTCCCCTGGAATGCAATTCATCTAGTTTTCCTAGAAGATTGAATTTGGCGTTCATTCCACGCTCTTGTAAAATTGCGGCTGCCGACACATATTCTCTTATGCCTTTATCAATAATTAATCTTGAAATCATTAGAAATTCAAAAGGCGAGTCCTTTGGCTTTTCTTCGTATTTCTGAGGATAAAATTCATCTATATCAATCCCAGAACCAGGAATAACCTCGCAAATATTTCTCTGGATTAATTTCTTATCCATAAAGAGTTGATAATCTTCATGGTTTTGAAAAAACACTTTCTTAGGAAACTTAAATGAAAATCTGTAAAGTGATAGCGCTATTTTCGATATCCAATTGTCATTCAAAAATATCGTGCCTAATCCACTTACATTATTAATTACTGGAATCCCTAATTTTGCTGCCGCAAGTGTTCCGTAAATATTGGGCTTAATTGTGTAATGTAAAATAATGTCAGGACGAACTCTTTTATAGATATTATGAAGCTCGAAAGTTAAAGCCAAATCCCGAATAGGACTAGCTCCCCTACTATCCATGGTGACATTTTCAAACTCACAACCTGCTTTAATTAACTTTGATGTGTACTCATCATGTGGAGCAATAGCAATCACCTGATGGCCATCTTTTTGCAAGGCACGAATTAAGGACATTCTAAAATTAAAGATGTTCCAAGAGGTGTTTAAGGTAATAGCAATTCTCATAAGCAATATCCAAAATTACTTAATATTAAGTATACGTTTTTAATTAAGTGGGGAGATTTCGATAGGTATTTAATAATAGCGGATTAGCTTGCCGTAATTCACTTTCAAATAACCATATTCAAATATAGGAGACTAATTGAATAATTTTAAGAATACAATTAATTTATTCTTAATTTATCAAGAGTAATTTTATTTTAAATAAAGAGTAAACCTTTGAAGAATAATAGCGTGAAAAATAGAAATAGATAACTTTGTACTCTATTTTACATTAATATCCTTACAACAAAATATGCAATATAATTCTGATGATGAAAAAAGAGAGAAGAAGGCTGTATTAGTAGCCATTATTACTCAAAACCAAAATGAAGAAAAGGTTAATGAATACTTAGATGAATTGGCTTTTTTAACTTCTACTTTAGGTGCTAAAACCATTAAAAAATTTACTCAAAAGCTAGAGAAGCCAGATGTAAGAAGCTTTGTTGGCAAAGGAAAATTAGAAGAAATAAGTGCATATGTTAAGGCTGAAAATGCCGATTGGATTGTTTTTGATGACGATTTAACTCCATCGCAACTAAGAAACCTTGAGAAAGAACTAAAAGTAAAAATATACGATAGGAGTTTATTGATACTTGATATATTTTTAAATAGAGCACAAACAGCCCAAGCAAAAACACAAGTTGAGTTAGCCCGAAACCAATATTTACTCCCAAGATTAACCAGAATGTGGACACACTTGGAGAGACAGAGAGGGGGAACAGCCACAAGAGGCGGAGCCGGGGAGAAAGAAATAGAAACGGATAAAAGGATTATTCGAAACACTATTACGAAGCTGAAAGAAAAACTCGCTAAAATTGAAAAGCAAAGCAGAACACAGAGAAAATCTAGAGGTAAGATAGTACGTGTTGCTATTGTAGGTTATACCAATGTGGGGAAATCAACCTTGATGACTTTATTATCTAAATCTGATATTAAAGCAGAAAATAAATTATTTGCAACTGTTGATTCTACTGTAAGAAAAGTCAATTTTCAAGATATCCCATTTCTACTTTCTGATACGGTTGGCTTTATAAGAAAATTGCCAACTCACCTTATTGAATCATTTAAATCAACTTTAGATGAAATAAGGGAAGCAGATATATTAATTCATGTTGTAGATGTAAGTCACCCTACTTTAGATGATCATATTCAGGTGGTAAATCAAACCTTAGCAGATATTGATGCCAGTGATAAACCCACTTTATTAGTATTTAACAAAGTGGATTTATTAAAAGACGAGGAAGAATTGAGTGTTAAAGAAAAAATAAAATCCCTTAAAAATACGTATTGGAATAAAGAACAAAACGATGTGGTTTTCATTTCAGCAGCTAAAAAACAAAATATAGATGAGCTTAGATATAAGCTACGTAAACTCGTAGAAGCCAAACATTATACCATCTTTCCTAATTATTTAAAGAATACTTATTATTAATTTGCATTTAGTACAATTTGGCCTCTTAGTTCAATGGATAGAATAGAAGTTTCCTAAACTTTAGATCCAGGTTCGATTCCTGGAGAGGCCACAACTCATTACACTATAATAATGTAGATTAATATAAATCTACCTCTCCCTTCTAAAAATCATATTTATCTTGGAACTATTTCTGTGTTTAAACATCTTTACATTATTAAATAAGATCTAAATGGAGAAAGAAGCGACAAAGGAGTTAGTGTTTGAGGAAAAATATGTAAAAGCATATGTATTACACGACTTGAAATGTCTTGAATTAATTTGGGATGGTAATCTTAAGGAAGAAGATTATAAAAGGACGTGGGAAAGAAGCTTAGAAACTATGAAGAAATATAAGTTGATTTATTTCTTTTCAGATATAAGCAATCAAGGGATTATAGGAGCTAATTCAAGAAAATGGTTTGAAGAGGAAATTCTTCCGAATGTGAAAGCGGTGGGATTAAAGAAAGCGGGCACTATAACAGATGCTAGTATATTTAAGAGATACTATTTAAACCTGATTCTAAAATCAATTGGAAAATTTGGAGTTCCATTTAAATTATGTGGATCTAGAGAAGAAGTAATTAAATTTATTTCTGAATAAAAATCAAGGATAGCTAAATGTTATCCTTTTTATTTTCACTTACTTAATAATCATTATTTACCTCTACCCAATAGCCATTCGGATCTTGAAAGTAAATTTGCTTCACACCATCTACTCTTGTTGTCACTTTATTTTTCTCACCGGGCCAATTTTCAAAGCTAATATTCTGTTCCCTTAGCTTTTTGATGATCTTTTCGATATCAGCAGTACTAAAGCAAAGATGATTATTCTTATTAATAGTCGGCTCTTCCCATTCTCCTTCAATAAGGTGTAGTTGTGATTCACCAATTTTATACCAAACATGTAATCCATCTTTAAATGGCTCTTCTATCTGTTCCAGCCCAATTATATCTGAATAAAAGTTCCTGCTTTCTTCAGAATCCTCCACATAAACTGCAATATGATTTAATTTTACTTGAGCTAATCCCAATTGAGCAATTAGCATCAGGCTTACAAAAAGTATAGTCTTCATAATTATTATTTTCTTTGTTTTCAATTTAGAAATATCAAGGCCTATTCACAAGATTTTGTATATTGATTCAAATTTATGATAAAAATGAAACGACTTTTTTACTTTTTTCCCCTTCTTATTTTTTATGGCTGTAATTCAAATACTGAAATAGCAGACAGAAGCAATGTTCAATGGCAAGACATTGAAAAAGATTTACAGACTGCACTTATCATGGCCAATGATGGTGATACTATTAATCTTCCTGAGGGCTATTTTAAATTTTCGAAAAGTCTTTTAATGGATGAAAAATCGAATATTGTTTTTAAAGGGACTGGAATTGACAAAACAATTCTATCCTTCAAAGAGCAAAAAGAAGGTGCCGAAGGAATAAAAATAGCAGATTGTAAAAATATAATTTTAGAAGGTTTCACCATTGAAGATGCTGCTGGTGATAACATAAAAGTTACGGACACAGAGGGAATCACCTTTAGAAAAGTTAAAGCGCAATGGACAGGAAAAGTGAGTGAAGAAAACGGAGCTTACGCCTTATACCCAGTGCTTTGTAAAAATGTATTAATTGAAAATTGTATTGCAATTGGGTCATCTGATGCGGGAATCTATGTAGGTCAATCCGATTCAGTAATCATAAGAAATAATGAAGCTTACCAAAATGTAGCAGGAATTGAGAGTGAGAATTCAAATCATGTTGAGATTTACGAAAATATAGCCATTAATAATACTGGCGGTATTTTAGTATTCGATTTACCCGGATTAACACAGTATGGCGAAAACATAAAAGTTTATAAGAACATAGTTAAAGAAAACAACCATAGAAATTTTGCGCCAGAAGGTAATATTGTAGGTGTGGTTCCACCGGGAACTGGAATTATGGTTTTGGCCACACGAAATGTAGACATTTACAAAAATGAAATTATCGATAACCGATCAGCTGGTATAGCCATTATAAGCTATGAATTAGTAGCGGCAATAAGCGAAGAGGAGACTAAAGAAGCAAATGAGGAGCAAGCTGGATCTGCTCAAAGAGTAAACAATAATTACAGTCTAGATGAGAACTACAACCCCTATCCGTGGGAAATAAAAATTCACGAAAATGTAATTTCTAATGATAAATGGTTTGCTACTTTCCAACATGATTTTGGCAAATTATTCAACTTCAAATATCCATTCAATCCACCAGACATTGTTTTTGATGGTTTTATCGCTGATGGGAAAGAAGCAAAGGATGTTTTATGCATTGATCAAGAAGATATCCATTTTGTGAATCTTGATGCACCTAACGAATTAGAAAACATGAATGAAAAAATTGAGGATTTCCTATGCCTTTAAAAAAACATATAGTAATAATATTAGCAGCAGTTTTTACGGTATCTTGTTACACTAAGGAGAAAAATGAAAAGGTTGAAAAGCTAAGCGAAGAAAAAGCATCCAATACTTTTGTTTTTAAATCCAATCAAAATATAGGTAAAGAGAAGTTATCGGATTACAACTTCTTTAAAGGTGAATTAAAAACATTAGAACCCGGTAAAAATGTTCATCCATATACTTTAAATTCTCCACTTTTTTCAGATTATGCACAAAAAGCTCGTTTTGTCATGATTCCGGAAGGAAAAGAAGCGCAATATCATTCTACGGAAGTATTGGAGTTCCCTGTGGGCAGTATTTTGATCAAAAACTTTTATTATCCAAGTGATTTTTCGAATCCAGATGGAGAGAGAAGAATTATTGAAACCCGATTATTAATTCATGAAGAAGAGGGATGGAAAGCACTTCCTTATGTTTGGAATGACAAACAAACTGAGGCTTTTTTGGAAGTAGCAGGAGCTACAAAAAGTGTAAGCTGGAGAGATACTGAAGGCAATACTCAAAAAATAAATTATAGCGTTCCTAATATGAATCAATGTAGGAGCTGCCATCTTAAGAATGGTAAAATCACACCAATAGGGCCTTCCGCAAGACAATTAAATGGTGATTATAATTATACTCAAAATGGAAACATGAATCAATTAGCTTATTGGGAAAAGCATCATTTAATATCAGATTTACCTTCAACAGGTATGCCAAAATTGGTAAATTATGAAGATGATCAAGCTCCTTTAGCAGATCGAGCCAGAGCTTACTTAGAAATAAATTGTGGACATTGCCACAGACCTGATGGACCAGCTAAAAACTCCGCACTACATCTTATGGCCTCTGTGGATAATCCTGCTGCTTGGGGAGTAGGTAAAACTCCAATCGCAGCGGGTAAAGGTTCAGGAGGTTTGAAATACGATATCGTACCAGGCCATCCCGAAGAATCTATTCTAGCCTACCGAATGGAGTCTACAGACCCAGGAATTATGATGCCAGAACTAGGAAGGCAATTGGTCCATAAAGAAGGATTGGAATTGGTAAAGAATTGGATTGCAGAAATGAAATGATTTCAATCATTCTTCTTTGGAAGCAATACAGTAAACATAGCCAATATTAAAAAAATATTGGATAATGGACCTGCAATTTCTGAGAACGAAAGATGATCGTAATCTAAGCTGTAAAGATTTACAATCAACAGGATTGCAGAACCTATTGTAATAACTATTGCAAATCTATTTCTATTAAACATAACATATTACATTGAGGAAAACTGAAACTTTAATATTTCAGTTTTCCAATTTTATATTTCTAATATCCCTTACAACCCTTGATTTTTAGCAATCAATTCGGCTAAATCTAAGACTTTCACATTATGCTCTCTTTCTTTATTCTTCACTCCATCTCCCATCATAGTCATGCAAAAAGGACAACCCGCTGCAATTACCTCCGCACCAGTTTCCAATGCCTCCTCAGTTCTCTCAATATTAATCTCCTTATTCCCTTTTTCTGCATCTTTGAACATTTGAGCGCCACCAGCACCACAGCATAAACCTTTCGTTTTGCAACGTTTCATCTCAACTAATTCCGCATCTAAAGCTTTAATAACATCACGCGGGGCCTCATACACACCGTTTGCTCTACCTAAATAACATGAATCATGGAAAGTGATTTTCTTACCCTTAAATTCTCCACCATCTTTAAGTGTAACTTTCCCCTCATTGATTAATCCTTGAAGGAATTGAGAATGGTGTACTACATCATAATTACCTCCTAATTCAGGATACTCATTTTTGATTGTATTAAAACAGTGAGGACAAGCCGTAACTATTTTTTTGATGTTATATCCGTTTAAAACTTGAATATTACTCATCGCCTGCATCTGGAAAAGAAATTCATTTCCAGCTCTTCTAGCAGGATCTCCTGTACAACTTTCTTCTGGTCCTAATACTGCAAAATTAATTCCTACTTTATTTAAGATTTTTGTAAATGCAATGGTAACCGCTTTGTAACGGTCATCAAATGAACCTGCACAGCCTACCCAAAATAATACCTCAGGAGCTTCTCCTTTAGCACTCATTTCTTGCATAGTGGGGACTTTATATGTTGAATCGCTCATAATATCTATATTTTGAATTTAATCGTTTCCTATTTTATTTTTCTTCTCCTTTTAATTTATCTGCCCACTTAAATCTGTCTGTTGGTGGGAATTTCCATGGTGCAAAACTAGTCTCAACATTTTGGAACATAGAATTCCATGATTGTGGCGAGCTACTTTCTTCCATCGCCATATATCTTCTTCCTTGAAGAATAATATCCAATGGATTAATGCTTACAGGACATGCTTCAACACATGCATTACAACTTGTACAAGCATTCAGTTCTTCTGCTGAAATGTAATCATCGCTGAATAATGGACTCCCAGATTCAGCTTCTTTGCCTGCCTTGATATTTTTCCCAATTTCATCAATTCGATCACGAGTATCCATCATGATTTTTCGAGGAGATAATTTTTTACCAGTTAAATTGGCTGGACACTCAGCAGTACATCTACCACACTCAGTACATGAATAAGCATTCATCAAATTCACCCAAGTAAGATCCGTTGCATCTTTAGCTCCTAATCTTGCTACTTCAGCTGGTGGAGCACCGGCATCCATCCCTAGCATACTTTTCACCTCAGTCGTTACTTCATCCATATTATTCATTTGCCCGTTTGGAGTCAGTTTAGCAAAATAAGTATTAGGGAAAGCAAGGAAGATATGTAAATGCTTAGAATAGGTTACATAAACTGCAAAAGCTAATATTCCTATGATGTGAAACCACCAAGCGAAACGCTCAGTAAAAACCAAAGCATCAACACTCATTCCTTCAAATAATGGTGTTAAGAAACTACTAAAGAAAAAACTTCCTGTTTGCACATAATGCTCATCCTTTCCTTGCAACAGCATATCAGTTGCATTCATAGTAAGAATAGCAAACATTAAAATAATTTCGATAACCAATATTAAATTACCATCTAACTTAGGCCACCCACTTAATGATCGAAGTCTCTTTACATTTAGTACGTTTCTCCTCAAAAGAAAAGCAACACATGAAACCAATACAGCAACGGCTAGGAATTCAAAAACATTAATTGCGACTGTATAAGCATCTCCTAAAATTGGAGCAAATATTCTATGCGTTCCAGCTACACCGTCAATAATGAATTCCAATACCTCTAAGTTAATTACTAGAAAACCAACATAAATCATTAAGTGAAGAATAGCTGGAATAAACTTTTTGAACATTTTCTGTTGACCAAAAGCAATCAAAAAAGTGTTCTTCCATCTTTGACCACTATTATCACTTCTATCAACCTCTTTACCCAGATTGATATTTTTCTTGATGCTCCCTATTCTTTGTGCTAAAAAGTACGCTGCAACTGCAAGTACCAGTAAGAAAGCAATTTGCGAGATGTATTCCATAGTTGTTTATTATTCGTTGAAAATTTTTTTCAGATTTTTTTTTAAATTTCTTTTGCAGGATAAATATTTAACCTACTTTTGCACCACTCAATCACGGTGCTGTAGCTCAGGTGGTAGAGCATCGGACTGAAAATCCGTGAGTCGGTGGTTCGAGTCCACTCAGCACCACAAGCCTTGCTTTAACTAGCAAGGCTTTTTTTATGTTCTTTAATATTTCAAATTCAGTCATTTTTTTCATCTTTCATCCAAAGCTTACACTTGAAATTTAAAAATAATAGTTGAGTTTAAAAATAGTATGCATACATACTATTTTTGCAATAATTTAAAATCAATACAGATAAGCATTTGTTTACTATATCAGATATAAGTTGTTACTTTAGTAGATATTAAAATTTAAAGAGTTGATAAGTCAGTCAATCATTAGTATATTTTTAAAGGAAATTACTCCTACATACATCGGGCAAGCATTTTGGGGGATAGGATTGGCTTTAATTCTATGGTATTTTTATAGTTTGTACCAACGAAAACATCTAAAACTTTGGGCTTATAGCTGGCTCTCTTTCGCCCTTCATGTCATCATCACTTTAATAACATTATATTTTAATTCTAATGAAAGCATAGGACCCTTTTGGCAAAATGTATTTACATTTTTCTTCCAAATTGCAGGTTTAATGCATATTGTATGGCTATTACGGGGGGCGTACCATCTAATCGAAAGAAAAAGCATCAGTTTAAAATTTGAATACGCACAATATGCAACAGTAATAGTTATTTCACTATTCAGTGCATTAGCTTTTGTTTTGGATGAAGAAGGTGGCTATAAATACTCATTAGCTCTACCTTTTACCGTAAAATCATTAATTGCTGGTTTTGGTTTTCTTTTTGCAGGAATTCAAATTATGAGAATAGGAAAAAGGGATACCGCTGTAGGTAAAAAATTATTATGGATTGCATTCATTCTTTATGGTTTTGAAAACCTTAATTATGCCCTCGGTGGGCTTTCAGTACTATTTGATAAGCATTACATTCTAAAATTAAACAGCAGCTTAGGCGCTTTAGATTTCTTGTTAATTGCATTCATAGGAATTGGGATGATCATTTGGTTACTTGAGGAAGAAAGATCTGCTTTAGAAAAAACTAACCGAGAATTAGATAGCTTTTTATACAGCACCTCCCATGATTTACGAGCTCCAGTCGCTTCTTTACTAGGCTTAATTAATATTGCCAAGCATGATATTAAAGAGGAATCTGGCCAAAAGTATGTGCAAATGATGGAAGAAAGGGTTAAAAAGCTAGATGATATTTTTAGCGATATCCTCAATTATTCACGCAATATTAAAACTGAAATAAAACCTACAACTTTTAGGCTGGGTGAGATTGTGGAAGATGTTATCACAGATGTGAAATTCAATGAGGGAGCTGAACAAATTCGCTTAGATTACAGTGAGCAAATACATCATATTCTAAAAACTGACTACTATCAGTTAAAAGTAATTTTAGGAAACCTGATCTCAAATGCCGTTAAATATCATGACTCTAAAAAAGAGGATCAATACATTGCTATTCGATTTCAGAAAATAGACAGAGATGTACACATATCAGTAGAGGATAATGGCATTGGTATCTCTCCAGAAAGTCAGCACAAGGTATTTGATATGTTCTATAGAGCTACCAGCGAAGCAGAGGGTTCTGGATTGGGACTTTTTATAGTGAAACAAGCTTTAGAAAAAATTAATGCAAGAATCACGTTAAAATCAGAAGTAAATATGGGGAGCACTTTTACAGTAGTCATTCAAAATGCCGCTGTTAAATATAATGATCGATAAATTATCTTAAGTGCTTCAAATTGATCACTTCCTTTTGCTTTAAAAACCTCCACTTACCTCTTGGAAGATCCTTTTTTGTAAGACCTGCAAAAGTTGTTCTATCAAGCTTCACGACTTCATAGCCTAAATGCTCAAACGTTCTTCTAACAATTCTATTTCGACCAATTCTAATTTCTAAACCCAGCTTCTTAGCATCTGGACTTAAAATAGCAATCTTATCTACTTTAACCTCTCCGTCTTCCAGGCTTATACCCTCTTCAATTTTCAAGAAATCTTCTTCCGTGATAGGCTTATCTAATTCAACTTGATAAATTTTAGCTGCTTTATGTTTTGGGTGAGTTAGCTTTTTGGCTAATTCTCCATCATTAGTAAAAAGAAGTAATCCTGTAGTATTGCGATCTAATCTGCCAACCGGGTAAATCCTCTCCTGCCCAGCAGCTGCAACCAAATCCATTACCGTTTTTCTTCCTTTAGGGTCATCCATAGTGGTGATAAATCCTTTAGGTTTATTCAACAACACATAAACTAACTTTTCTCTTTTTATTGGTTTACCTTCAAATGCTACCTCATCTGATGGTTTTACTTTAAAGCCTAGTTCTGTAACTACTTTACCGTTTACTTTAACTTTGCCTTCCGATATATGCTGATCGGCTTCTCTTCTAGAAGATATTCCAGCATTTGCGATAAATTTATTAAGGCGAATCCCTTCTTTAAGCTCTTTTTGCTTTACCTCCTCCGATTTTAATTTTTTAATATCATATTCCGGGGTTTCAGCTGTATTTTTCGCCTTAACGTTTTTCTTTTTAAAACCTGATTTAGGCTTATTATGATTCGGGGATTTCTTTTTATGCATAGAATAGAAATTTACATCCTGATAGGATTATCAAGACTTTATTTCAATTACAAAACTACGCTTCTATTTTGATTAATCCTCGTTTTCTTTCCCAATTTGATTGTCTTCCTGAGAAAAGTCTTTTGGAGTTGGAAGATCTTTGATATCGTTTATTCCGAAATACTCCATGAAGTTCTGGCTGGTACCATAAAGAATTGGCCTACCAATTGCATCTGCTTTACCTTTAATTTCAATCAACTCCTTTTCAAGGAGCTTTTGCACTGTATAATCGCAATTTACTCCTCTTATTTGCTCCATTTCACCTTTAGTGATGGGCTGTTTGTATGCAATAATTGAAAGCGTTTCTAGTGCAGATGTAGATAGTCTTTTTTTGGATTGTTGCTTGAGCATAATGCCAATACTTGCCTGGTAAGCAGGTTTCGTCATGAATTGATACCCCCCACCTACATGCTCAACTTGGAAAGAATATTCATCGGACTCATATTTCTTTAAAATCTTTTCGAGAGCCCGATCAATATCCTCTTTGGGAACATCTGCTTCAAACATTTCTGACAAACACTTATGTATTTCTTGCACCTTCAATGGAGTGGTGGCACAAAAAATTAGTGCTTCAATATGATTCAGCAGAAAATCCATTATTTATCTTGTGCTAATTTTGCTTCAATTGATTGAGTAGTGTGAGGAACTGCCTTTAAACGCTCTTTAGAGATTAATTTACCTGTTACAGAACAGATTCCATACGTTCCATTTTTGATTCTTACCAACGCATTTTCAAGATTAGTGATGAACTTTTGCTGACGGGCAGCTAATTGATTCATACTTTCTTTCTCCATAGTATCAGCACCATCTTCTAGTACTTTAACATTTCCTGATGTACCATCAGTACCAGTATCTGCAGATCGAGTTATGGTTGATTTAATATATTTAAGCTCTTCTTTGGCCTTATTTAATTTGTCAGTGATTAAATCTTCAAACTCTTTTAGCTCATCTGCATTATATCTTGTTTTCTCTTGATCACTCATAACATTGTCAGGTTTAAATTATTGCGGGCAAAAATAAATGCTTTCGTTTAAAACAAAAACTATTTAACGATTTTATAGAATATTATATGTTTAGCGATTTACCAGCAACAATGTTTTGTTTTATATATATTGAAATTATCCAAATATTATTTTTTTGGACGATTAGCAAATGCCACTCCTAAAATTATTAATATAATACCGATATAATGACCTATTACTAAAATTTCACCATCCCATATCCCCCAAATAATGGCTACAATTGGGATTAAGTAAGTTACAAAACTTGTAAAGATTGGAGAAGTCAATTTTACGAGCCTATTAAATAATATTAACGCAAATGCAGTTCCTATCACACCTAAAATACAAATGAATAATAAAGCCATTCCAGCTCCATCTGCATATTGCATTTTATGAATAAAATCACTTGCCCCAAATAAATAGCCTCCTGCCAAAGGAGCTATTAAAACCAAAGAAATACTCGTAATCATTCTTGGTGTTAATACATTAAACTGGGTTTTGATTATATTCAGGTTTAGTCCATAACAGAAGGTTGCAAGTATTACGAATAAGGCATAAAAGTTAAAATTTCCAAGTTCACCATCAGATCCAGCAACAATCAAAACAACAGTGCCAGCAAAGCCTAAAGCAATCCCTAAACTATCTCTGAGTTTTAAACTTCCTTTAAAAAATAAAACGCCAACTAGCAATGCAAATATTGGAGTCAGTGCATTCAATACACCTGTAATCCCACTTTCAAGTTGAGTTTGTGCATAGGCAAATAAAAATGCTGGCCCAAAACTGCCCACCATACCTGAAATAAAAAGCCATTTCCATTGCCTTCTATTTAATGTTTTGAGTTTAGGTAATGATAAGGGAGTAAGCACTAAAGCTGCTGAAAATATTCTAATGGCTCCAACTTCTCCTGCTGAAAAGACAAGAAGCCCTTTTTTAATAAGAATAAAAGAGCTTCCCCATATGAGCGCGAGTAATATTAATAATCCGTAAATTAAAACTGGACTTGCAGTTTCTTTTTCATTCATATTTTCTCGATCATTTTATCAGCGAAAACTTCTTTTACTTCATCTAATGTATTTAAAACTTCTTGAAAACTATCTCCTTCTACTAAACGAGTTCTATAAGGTTTGAAATGTGAGATGCCTTTGAAATAGTTAGTATAATGCCTTCTCATCTCATAAATACCTACTTTTTCTCCCTTCCATTTAACTGAAAACTCTAAATGCTTTTTAGCAGTTTCAACTCTATCTTCTAAATTAGGGGCTGGAAGTGTTTCTCCCGTTTTTAAATAATGTTTGATTTCATTAAATATCCATGGATTACCGATAGCGGCTCTACCAATCATGATTCCATCAACACCATATCTATTTTTATACTCTAAAGCTTTTTCAGGAGAATCAATATCTCCATTCCCAAAAATAGGAATGTTGATTCTTGAATTATTCTTTACTTTAGAAATTAATGACCAGTCAGCTTCTCCTTTATACATTTGCTTTCGGGTTCTCCCATGTATGGATAAAGCTTTAATCCCAACATCTTGCAATCTCTCAGCTACTTCTTCAATATTTTTGGAATCCTCATCCCAGCCTAATCTGGTTTTTACAGTAACAGGCAAATCAGTAGATTTTACTACAGCCTCAGTTAACCTCACCATCAAGTCAATATCTTTCAAAACTCCAGCTCCAGCGCCTTTCGTGACAACTTTCTTTACAGGACAACCAAAGTTGATGTCCACTAAATCCGGCTGAGTTACATTGACAATATTAGTAGCTATAGACATTGCCTCTTCATCTCCTCCGAAAATTTGAATCCCTATCGGTTTCTCATAATCAAAAATATCAAGCTTTTGTCTGCTTTTGATGGCATCTCTTATTAATCCTTCAGAAGAAATAAATTCTGTATACATTAAATCGGCACCATTCTCTTTACATACTGCTCTAAATGGCGGATCACTGACATCCTCCATAGGTGCTAATAATAATGGGAACTCGCCTAATGATATGTTTCCTATCTTTACCAATTTGATAATCTTAATTTTGGTGTAAATTTACGCACTATATGAATTCTTTAAAGCATAACAACCCACAAATTATCTATAAAAATCCCTGGACTTCAATTTTTTACCTTGTACTACTGTTTTTAGCATGGAATCTTATAAGTCAACTCATTGGCTCTGGTTTAGCAGTTTTAGTTTCAGGCGTTAATATTTTTGAGAGCCAAGAAATTTTACAACCGCCTTTTGGCCCTGAAAGTAAATTATTTATGTATGTGGCTCAAGGAGTAAGTCACTTCCTAGGCTTTACTCTTTTTGGCTTATTTTTTATAAAAAAAATGGATAAGCAAGAGTTTAAAGATTACTTCCATAGTAAAAAATTGAGTCTAAACTCGGCCTTAATAATTGTATTGATGACGTTTTCTTTCATGATGTTTAATTCTATCATTATTGAATGGAATATGAATATTGAATTTCCAGAATTCATGAAAGCTTTTGAAGAATGGGCGCGAGCCACGGAAGATCAACTAATGGAGTTGACAGAGTTGCTCAGTAACTACGATAGTTTTGGTGAAATGCTTATCGCTCTACTAATTATTGGTGTTTTACCAGCAATTGGAGAGGAACTAGTATTCAGAGGTTTATTACAGAATAAGTTAGAATCAGCGACCAAAAATGCTCATTTAGCAATATGGATATCAGCTATAATTTTTGGAGCCTTTCATATGCAATTCTATGGTGTTGTACCTCGAATTATGCTTGGCGCTTTGTTTGGGTACATTTATGTGTTTTCTAGAAATATTTGGTATCCGATTATTGCCCATTTTGTTAACAATGGATTGGCAGTTATATTAATGTATGTTGGGCCAAGGTTTATAGATGATTTTGACGCACAAGAAGTAGATTCTTCGGTTCCAGTATATATTTCACTTTCAGCCTTATTCGCATGTCTCATTTTTTTCCGTTACTTTAAGCAACAAATGAATAAAGCTGCTCAGGAATGAAAAACTGGAAAACTGTTTATAAAACAGATAAGTTATATCAAGCACAAATAGTGAATGATTATTTGCAGGAAAAGGAATTGAATCCGATTATTGTAGATAAAAAAGATTCAGCCTATCAGCTTGGCTACTATGAAATCGTAGTTACTGTGGATCATGTAATTCGAGCGATCAAACTAATTGAAGATGATATCAAATTTGAGTAAATACAATAATTTAACTCAAAGGATTATTGCCGCTATTCTTGGTGTAGCAATTATTCTTTCGGCTATTATTTATAGTGAATGGACCTATTTTGCAGTGTTTTTTATACTCTGCGCCTTAACCCAACTTGAATTTTATAAACTAGTTGGAATTGATGGCATGTTGCCTTTAAAGTTTTGGGGAACAATCACAGGATTATCAATCTATACGATTACATTTTTAGTAAGGGCTGAACACCTTGATCCAAGGATTTACTTTGTAATTGCTCCAATAGCATCAACCGTTTATTTTGTAAAACTTTACAATAAAAATGATAAAAAACCTTTCACAAATATTGCCTACACTTTCTTAGGAATTATTTATGTAGCCGCTCCTTTTTCTTTACTGCATATAGCTGTTTTTTATAATGGGACCTACAGTTTTCAAATCATAATTGGTGCATTATTCATACTTTGGGCTAGCGATACAGGCGCTTATTTTGCAGGGGTTAAATTTGGGAAAAGGAAGTTGTTTGAAAGGATCTCTCCCAAAAAGACTTGGGAAGGGGCTTTAGGTGGAACAATTTTGGCATTTATTTTTGCTATAATCATGGCTGCAAATTTCGATGAAATTGCAGATTGGCAATGGCTTTGCATTTCAGGAATAATCGTAATAGCAGGAACATATGGAGATTTAGTTGAATCTCTATTCAAAAGAAGTATAGATATTAAAGATTCTGGCTCAGTAATACCGGGCCACGGAGGCTTTTTAGACAGATTTGATGGACTTTTGTTGTCTGCACCATTTATTTCAGCTTTTTTAATGCTTTTTGAATGATTTTTTCAACATTAGTACATAAAAAAGTAAAAATCAGATAACAAATAGTTAATTTCGCCTCCAAGTTTTTATAAAAACAAATACTACTATGGGATATATCGAACCGGCTCCAATAAAAGACTTAGAAAACCCTTTTGAGTCGATGATGTCGCGATTCCACATCGCTGCGCAACATTTAGGTTTAGATGATGAAATTTACAACGTATTGAAGTCACCTGCTCGTCAGGTTACAGTAAATCTTCCAATAACGATGGATGATGGGTCAATACAAGTTTTTGAAGGCTACAGAGTTATTCACTCCACTATCTTAGGCCCATCAAAAGGTGGTGTAAGGTATGATATGGGTGTGAATATCGATGAGGTTAAAGCACTTGCTGCATGGATGACATGGAAATGTGCGGTAGTTGACATCCCTTACGGTGGTGCCAAAGGAGGTATTAAGTGTAACCCACGTTCAATGTCTGCTGGTGAAATTGAAAGATTAACCAGAGCCTACACAGAATCAATGGTTGATGTATTTGGTGAAGACAGAGATATTCCTGCACCAGATATGGGGACTGGCCCAAGAGAAATGGCGTGGATGATGGATGCTTATTCAAGATCCAAAGGTATGACTGTAAACGCAGTTGTTACCGGTAAGCCATTGGTATTAGGCGGTTCATTAGGTAGAACAGAAGCTACAGGACGTGGTGTAATGGTTTCAGCTTTAGCTGCAATGGAAAAACTGAAAATCAATCCTTATAAAGCTACAATGGCTGTTCAAGGGTTTGGAAATGTTGGTTCTTTTGCTGCTTTATTGTTAGAAGAAAGAGGTGCAACAATCAAAGCAATATCCGATATTTCTGGTGCATATTTCAATGATAAAGGCATCAATATTAAAGAAGCTATTGAATACAGAAATAATAATAACGGTACTTTAGAAGGTTTTAATGGTGCAGAAAAAATTGCACATGAAGAATTATTAACCCTAGAGGTTGATGTATTAATTCCTGCTGCAAAAGAGGATGTGATAACACATGATAATGCAGGTAAAATAAAAGCTAAACTGATTGTTGAGGGTGCAAATGGACCAACTTCAGCAAAAGCAGACAGCATTATTAACGAACATGGAATTATGGTGGCTCCAGATATCTTAGCGAATGCTGGTGGTGTTACGGTATCATATTTCGAATGGGTGCAAAACAGATTAGGTTATAAGTGGACAAGAGAACGCGTAAACAGACGTTCTGATAGGATCATGAAAGATGCTTTTGAAGTGGTTTACAAAACTTCTATTGACTATGACGTACCTATGAGAATTGCTGCATACATTGTTGCAATCGATAAAGTAGCTCAAACTTATAAATATAGAGGTGGATATTAATTTATCAGCCAAATAATTTTTAATATATTTAAAAGCGCAGTAAATCTGCGCTTTTTTTAATAGAATTAGAAGTGAATAAAACTTCATTAGAATTCATATAATTTAACGCTATGACTTTACATAAAGAAGGAAGAAAAATATTGTTCTTTTCGCTGATTATATTCATTGGTATATTTTTCTTATTTGAATATGTGTTAAATACTCCACAATGGGTAAATGATGGAATATTAATCATATTAATTGTAGTTTATTTGTTAATACTTCAGTTTTTCAGAAATCCAAAATTCATCATCAATAAGAATGACAAACATGTTTTGGCACCAGCTGATGGAAAAGTAGTTGTAATTGAAGATACAGAAGAAACAGAATATTTTAATGAGAAAAGGAAGCAGATTTCCATTTTCATGTCACCCGTAAATGTGCATGTAAACAGAAGTCCGATTTCTGGTGTAGTGAAATTCTGTAAATATCATGCGGGTAAATATTTAGTAGCTTGGCATCCTAAATCCAGTACGGAAAATGAAAGAACTACTATTGTTGTTGAAAACGGAAGTGGCATTGAAGTACTTTTTAGACAAATCGCTGGAGCTATGGCAAGAAGAATCAAATGGTACGTTAGTGAAGGTGACGTTGTAGAACAAGGTGGAGAGTTTGGTTTTATTAAATTTGGTTCCAGAGTTGATATATACCTACCATTAGATGCTGAGGTAAAAGTGAATATTGGTGATAAAACAAAAGGTGGAAGAACTGTAATAGCGGAACTCAAATCTTAATCTTATCAGACTAATCCTCTATTTAAAAAATTGAAGCAAAAGAGAACTATAGGCAGAGTTGACAAAATAAGCCTACCTGAATTAGGCTTAGTAAACGTCCAGGCAAAAATTGATACTGGCGCTTATACTTCTGCTATACATTGTTCAAAAATACATCTAGAAAAAGAAGACAATGCTGATTTTTTAGTCTATACCATTAGTGGTAAAAGACTAGGTGAAGGCATGAAAGCTCGCAAATTCAGGACTTCTGATTTCAAATTGAAAAAGATCAGAAGTTCGAATGGTCAGGTACAAGAGCGTTATGTTATTAAAACAAAAGTCAAAATCTTCAATAAAATTTACAATACTGAATTTTCTCTTTCAGATCGTAGTCATATGAAAAACCCCATTTTATTGGGTAGGAAATTATTGAGTGGTAGATTTGTGGTAGATGTAGCAGAAGAAAATCTTTCTTTCCAATACAATCAAAAATCATAAAAGGGAAATGAACATTAGAATTGGAACTAGAGGAAGCAAACTGGCCTTATGGCAAGCCGAATACGTTAAAAATAAACTAGAAAAAGCAGGTCATAGTGCTGAAATCAAAATCATTGAAACCAAAGGTGATAAAATTTTAGATGTTGCTATTTCTAAAATAGGAAGTAAAGGTGTGTTTACCGAAGAAATAGAAGCACAACTTGCTGAAGGAAATATAGATATCGCAGTTCATAGCGCTAAGGATATGCAATCTGAATTACCGACCGGATTTGAATTAATTGCCTTTACTGAAAGAGAAAAAGTTAATGATGTATTAGTATCTCATAAAGATTCTATTGATTTTTATAATAAAGAAAATCCAATTGTAATCGGAACTTCTTCAACCAGAAGAATTGCTACTTTAAAACACTTCTATCCGCACGTTAAAACAGTTGATATTCGTGGAAACCTTCAAACCAGAATTCGAAAAATGGAAGAAGGACTATGTGACGCTATTCTATTAGCCTATGCTGGTGTACATAGAATGAATTATGATGAGAAAATAAAGCTTGAACTCTCAACAAAGGAATTTATCCCTGCGGTTGGTCAAGGCTCAGTAGCCATAGAAGTACATAAAACTATTGACCAAGAAAAGAAAGACATCTTGAGGTTTGCATTAAACCACAAGCAAACAGAATATTGCCTAAGAGCAGAAAGAGCCTATTTAAAATACTTACAAGGCGGATGCAGCATTCCAGTTTTTGGCCTTGCTCAACTAGAGGGTAATTCCATTGAAATGGAAGCGGGGATAATCAGTCTTAATGGAAAAGAAAGAATATCACTGAAACTGACAGATGAAGCTTCTAGAGCTGAAGAGTTAGGGAACCTTATCGCAAAACAAGTCCTTAAAAAAGGGGGTGACAAAATATTAAAAGAAATAAGAGAACAACTTTCTGAATAACTATACCATGAAATACAAAAATTTAATACTGACTACAGTTTTATTTATCACTTTATTTGCCTCGTGCCAAACTTCAAAAGATTCTGTGATTGTATTACATACAGAATATGGTGATATGAAAGCCATTTTATACGAAGAAACACCAAAACATAAGCAGAATTTCATAAAACTAGTTGAATCAGGAAAATATGACAGCACTATATTTCATAGAGTGATTGAAAACTTTATGGTTCAAGGTGGTGATGTAAATCAGAAAAAAAATATTGAGGATGAGGATAAGGTAAACTACACTATCGAGGCAGAAATTCAACCTGACTTTTGGCATGTAAAAGGGGCTTTAGCTGCTGCAAGACAAGGTGACCAAATCAACCCTGAACGAAAATCTAGTGGATCTCAGTTCTACATTGTTCATGGACAAAAATTCGAAGAAAGTGACCTAAAGCAAATGTCTGAGGGTAGAGCTTATCAGCAAAAGCAAATGAAATTACGTGAGCTTTTAGGCATGAAAAAATATGCTACTTTAAGAAATGAGGTGATTGAAATGCAAAAGGCCCAGGATATGGAAGGATTGCAAAACTTCATGGAAACGATAGCAGATTCATTAGTTGAAAAAGAATTTGGCAAGATTGAATTATATGAATTTAATCAGAGTCAAATCGAAGATTATGCCAATATTGGAGGTGCGCCTCACTTAGATGGAGAATATACAGTTTTTGGAAGAGTGGTCGAAGGCTTAAATGTGATCGATTCTATTGCTTCGGTGAGGACTGCTGGTGCAGATAAACCTGTTAAAGACATTTATATGACAGCGGAAGTTGAAAAAATGTCTAAAAAGAAAATTACTGAACAATACGGTTACGAATATCCAAGCGAAGAAAAATGAAAATTCTGCTAACAGGCTCAAATGGATTATTAGGTCAAAAATTAGTTAAACTTATAACTGAGCAAACAGATCATCAACTGGTAGCTACTGCAAGAGGAAAAAACCGTTTACCAGCAAGTGATCTATATCAATTTGAAAGTCTTGACATAACAGATAAAAATCATGTCTTAAACTGTATAAAAACTCATCAGCCAAATGTTGTCATTAATACAGCTGCAATGACTAATGTGGATCAATGTGAAACAGAAAAGGAAGATTGTTGGCAACTAAATGTTACCGCTGTTGAGTATTTAATTGAAGCTTGTGAACAAAATAATTCATTCCTTTTACATTTATCTACTGATTTTATTTTTGATGGTGAGGATGGCCCGTATTCAGAAGAAGCTGAAGCTAATCCTGTGAGCTATTATGGTGAAAGCAAATTGGCAGCAGAAAAATTAATTGAAGGAAGCAATATTGAGTGGGCTATAGCCAGAACTGTTTTAGTGTATGGTATAGCGCATGACATGAGTAGAAGTAATATCATTTTATGGGTCAAAAAATCTCTTGAAGAGGGTAAAGAAATTCAAGTAGTAGATGACCAGTGGAGAACCCCAACACTCGCTGAAGATCTGGCGCAAGGTTGCTTATTAATTGCTGAGCAAAAAGCTACTGGTATCTTTAACATTTCAGGTGATGATTTATTAACTCCATATGAAATGGCCATTGCCACGGCTGAATTCTTTAAACTTCCTACGGACAGTATGACTAAAACAGATAGCACTAAGTTTAAGCAAACAGCTAAAAGACCTCCTAAAACTGGTTTTATTTTAGATAAGGCCAAAAACATTTTAGGTTATAAACCACATTCATTTAAAGACGGTATTGAAATTTTGGCTGACCAAATAAACTAGTGATTCCTTATTTTCTATTTTTAAAAAAATTAAGAATTTTTCGTTTACACCCTTTTATTTATCGAAATATTATGTGGCTTCATGGAAAAATTTCCATATAAATATTACATCCTATAAACAATCTCATTATACAAGGCTTATTAATATCAGTTTTAAAAATTGATACCTATGCCAAAATTTACGATTGTTTTTAATGATGATTCAACAAAAGAAATAAAAGCAGAAAGTAAAAATGAGATGATTAAAAACTTCAGCATAGAAGATGCTACTGCATTTCAAGCTGATGTGAAAGAAATTAGGTGGGAAGAAGGAAATTTTTGTTGTATAGAAACCATTTCTAGTGGAAAAATTAGTAAAACACTAAGTGAACTAATGGAAAAATAAAGGGAGATATTTTCACTCCCTTACAACTAATATTCTATTTTGGCTTTTGAAATTAATCATAAAATTTCGCTTAAGAGTCAGAAGTATTCCTAGTTCTTACCTCTATAAAAACATCCAATTATTAAATAATATATCATTATTCTTTCTTGTTCAAAATAGTATAACTATTTCCATTCATAAAATATTGAATTACCACTGTTAATTAAGAGAACTCTAAATCCAATTATTCTCTTCTCTTAATAGGTTTTGAAGTAATTATCTGAATGGATCTTTTACAGAAATTTTAAAAAAACTTTATTATATTCACTATTATTTGAATACTTCAGATTTACTTCATAAAATACAGGCAGAATTACTTTTTTCAAGAAATGAATGTTCCTAAGCCCAAAATTCGCTCTCAACTTAGAAGAAAACTCGGAAAGGAGTTTTACATCATAAAGCGTAAATGGGATTGGATGAAAAAATCTCAGTCTTTTGCCAAAACCCAAATTCTGGAGCTCCTTCCAGAAGTAGTTTTTAGTCATAAATCTTTTTTGTTGCGGCCTTTGAAGGATGTGGATATGCAATTGCAAATCAATAAAATCACTAATTTGGAATTGGCAAATGAGCGAATTAGTAAAATCGTTATTCCTCCGGGTAAGACTTTTTCTTTTTGGTATTTAGTAGGCAAACCCAGCTCGGCCAAAGGCTACTTACCGGGATTAATATTGAACCAAGGAAGAATTGAATCAGGTGTTGGCGGGGGGCTATGCCAATTGGGCAATCTATTGTTTTGGATGATTATGCATTCTCCACTGGAAGTAACAGAGCGCTACCGACATGGCTTTGATGTATTTCCAGATGTAAACAGAAAAATACCCTTTGGAGCAGGAGCTACCTTGGCCTATAATTACATCGATTTTCAATTTAAAAATACAACTGATATTACTTTTCAATTAGAATTATATCTTACAAAAGAATACCTAAATGGCAATTTAAGGGCGGACAAGCCCCTTCAATACAATTACGAATTAATTGAGGCTGATCATCTTATCAAACACCAAAGCTGGGGCGGATATACACGGCATAATCGATTGGTAAAAAAAGTGATAGATAAAGAAAACAATGAGTTAGTAGAAGAAGATGTAAAAATAGAGAATAATGCCATTATGATGTATGAGCCTTTTCTTGAAGATTAATTTTTCAATAGATAGGCGGGCCTAACCTCATGTGGATTTTTCCAATTTTGGTGTAACTCATACAATGCTACACTTTCATGTTTTTTTAGATTAGCAAGAAATATTTGCCAATCAGACTCTTTCATGTAATAGTAATTCACTGCCAATTGGTAAGGTGTATTATGAAGATAATATTCATATAAACGGTCAAAAGGCAAGTAAGCAATGCGATAAAGCTTATCAGCTTCTACTTCATATTCCACCTGCCATGGAAGCACATCCACCTGGGTATGATAAGTTATTATTTCGGCCAATGATTTATGGCCAATTATGAGTTCTGCCTTGCTATTTTTCATCCAATAAGACTCCAATTTTTGTATCATTTTTGAATAGGTCTTATAATCCGGATCATGCTTTTCTGGCGCATAGGTTTTCCAGCTAAAAAAAGAAAAAATCATGAAAATGAATGTCAGGCTTCTAATCAGCCGTGAATTAAGATTCAGGTTTTTAAAAGATACCAAGAACAACAATGGAAGCAGTAGAAGACCAGCATGAAAAAGTCTGTAAGGAATATTGTCGGAGGTCATTTGATAAAAAGGAAACCAAAGGATAATGAATAAAGCTATTATCACAAATTGGAAAGAAGATATGCTTTGATTTTTTATTAGCTGTTTGAAGAGCCTTCCGATTATATAAATGACAAGCATGATACTCATAATCATTTCCATTCTCCACCAGTTGGAGATTTTTTCGGTTTTGAACAAGTGAAAAAATGATAAATGAGGTAATTGCAATTGATTACTTAATAATGAATTAAAGCGCTCAAAATCATAAAAAGAAATTAAGCCAGGCACAAAATGAACAATACTCAGGCTCAATAAGCCTAAAGTGACTATCCCAATCTTGAGTCTTATATTAATTTTTTTGTTGAAAATCCATAATGCTACAGTGATTAATCCCAAAACGGCTACCATCCTATGGGCAAAAAAACTCACTATCAATAAGGCAATAACGAAAAACCAAGACTTCTTAACTAGGGTCGTTAAAAGCAAAACATAAACGATGATCCCCAATAGATTCTTGGGCCATTGAGAAGCAAAATAGGTGAGCTCGGGGCTGAAAAGGAGATAGGCTAGTAGGAAGATAATGTACTCAAAACGAACTTTTAATTGAACGGTCAATAGAGAAAAGGCATACATGAACAAAGCCGTCAAGCTTGCGGATAAAAATTTAACGGCAGTAACGGAGTCTGAGAAAAACCAATCAACTAATATAAGGGTTGGATAAAATAGATTCCATTCCGAAGAGTGCATTTGTCCTGTGCCTTGCAGAGATGCTAATTGAATTAAATAATAGTAGGTGTCCCAACCATTTGCAAAATCTGTTTGTTGGAGCGATAACCATCTGAATACAAATCCCGCAATTAGAAAACAAAATACAATAAATCTTTTACCAAGCGATTTATTCATTGCAAAGCGCTTGATTTGAAATAGGATAAACTTCTCCTATATAGCTAAAATGCCACCATTCTGTTCTAATTCCTTTGAAGCCATGCTTTTCCATAATCGTTCGGAGCAACCTCCTGTTTTCCTGAACCTGGTCTGCTAGCTGATCGTATTCATAATGTGCTTCTTTTCCAAAATAATCAAAGTCAGTGCCCATCTTCAATTCCTCCTTGGTTGAGATATTAACTAATGTAATGTCAACTGCATCCCCTCTATTGTGGATAGATCCGCTCTTCGGATTGGCTACATATCTACCATCTGGCATTACTTCCCACATTTTGTATTGTACTGCTCTTGGTCTAAAGCAATCGTAAAATTGAATCTGATAACCATTTTTAATAAAATCACGATTGGCCTTAATTAAAGCCCTTACTGTTCGTGCTCTAAGCCAACAATTATCACAGTCATATACTTTTTTCCCTAAGAAATTATTGGCTGTTGCATAGCGCATATCATATTGAAATGAATCACTCACCTCGCGCAAATTAACAAATGCCGAGTCAGCCAATTCTTCCATAGCTATAAGGGTTTGAACTTTATAAGTTGCAGCACTTTCTTCTTGTTGAACCGAAATATGCTGATTATCAGTAGTTTTTTCATTTTTCTTTTCTTGATGACAGCTCAGCAAGAATAAAGCAGAACTAAATAGTATGGTAATGATTTTATTCATTTGACTCATGTACAATTTCATGGTTTTGAATGAACTTTTCTCCCTCAATCTTATCTTTCGTAAAAGTCACAAAATCCTGAAATATTTGTATGTAGGAATCCTCTGATGATCCTGCATAATAATCGATGGTTCTGGAAATGTTCATTAACTTTCCAAACACCCTTATTACTGCTTTGTTAGGCCCTAATTCCTTTATTTCCCAATTGCCATCTGAGATAGTTTCTTTTAATACTTCATCTCCTTCCCTTTCCTTATAGTAGGAAACAAATGTATAGTCGGATCTGAGAATGAAAGTGCTACTGTAGCCATCCATTTCCCCATACCAATAATCAACCGCATTGTCCAAGTAATTTTGGAGTACAGTATTTTTAGACTTTTCAATCAATTCCTTTTTCAAAGTCTCTTGCGCTTTATTCGAAATCACCATTAATTTGTCCCCTTGTAAAAACTTCAGCTCGCTGATTACCAAATCTTCATAAGCAGTACCTTTGTAACCACTATTAATGGTCAATGTGATGTTTTTACCATTTAGAGGTTGTTGTAAATCAATGTACTGCTCATCCATTTTATCTTTCACTTTAAGGATATTTTCATTACCATTCTCGTCTTCAATTTTTAATTCCTTCACTCTTGCATTTGCATAAAAATGGCTTTCAGAACGCTGAAATCCATTATTGATTAAAACCCCTGTTATTTCAGTTTCTGAGTCAAGTTTTACATTTATCGTTTCACCAATTCCTAAGCCAGGAGCCTCTTCTACCCAAGCAAATTCTTTGTGAGAATCCATTAGGTTTTGTACTCCATAGGCTTCTTTTGGTAAAAGTGTAGAGCTGGCAGTAAAACTTCCTGAGAGTAGCTGCGGAGCTTTTAAATTTAATCTGTTGCCAGCATGCATCATTTCAATTTCTGATATTGCAACTGATTTATTTTTATCGAAAAATGTAGTTCTCATGTATTCTCCATCGAATTTCTCGGTTCTGCTAATATCTGATAGACGCTCAAATTTAATATACAGGGAAAGAATATTTTCAGCTTCTAATTCGATGAATTCGTTTTTTAAATTATGAATCCCTTCTTTACTTCCGTTAGTGTAGATTTCTACTGTCTCTATCTGCGCGTAATTTACTCCACTCTTTTGATTGATTTTGATGAAATTAATTGCTGTCGGTTCTTTAAAATAAAGCATGATGCCTTCATTAGGTCCAGCACCCTTCATGCTTTCCCAAAAGGTGGTTTTATCTCCATCAAATAGGTTCGCATAGGAATATTTAGTGTGAGGCATTTTTGTAGAGGTTACATAAACGCCTTTCAATTTTGCATCAGTGGTCTTAGTATTCTGTGGAGCATTGAATGGTGAAGATTTATCGGTTTCGCTTATTGCCGCGGCTTCTTCTTCTATCTGTTCAGCAGCTTCCATCACTTCTTCCGTTTCAGTCGTACCTTCATTTTGTTCGTTGGAATTGCTTGAAGAGTTACAAGAATAAAAATAGGTGCTAAAAACAACCATTATAAATGCTAAATAAAAAGGATTGAGCTTCATGATATTGATGTTAAGGTGATGGAAAAGGTTTCATTTAAATAATTAAAACTAAGTAATAAGAGGTATCGGTGTTATTTTCTCTAAGCTTTGATCAACTTGAAAAGCATTAATAAATTAATTTCTTAAAAATATGGCGTTAATACAATTAATTCCTTTATAATTACTCCCCATCAACAAATCCTTGTAAATATTTATAATTATCATTCAATTGTCCATTCTCTGCAATTGTAGCATTTTTGATAACTTGTTGGGTATCTCCCTCAAGTAAGTGCGGAAGAACGTTTTCAATTAGCTCATTTCCAAAACTTTCAGACGCATCTCTAGGGAGTTCACATGGTAAATTATCAACCGCCATAACGGTAATGTTGCTCTCTACACTAAATTCAGGCTCTATTGTATCAGTATTAGGATTATAATCATATACTGGGTCATCTATAGTAGCCGGCTTTTTTGTACTTGGAATAGAGCCTTCTATGTCACAAGTGATATCTCCAATTATTCTAATTTTAAACTCCGGACGCATGGCATCCTCCTTTGTAAAAAGCATAGGAGCTCGAGGATCCCAAAAAGCACCAGCAATTAAAACATCCGCCACTTTAGCATATTTCATAAAATCGCCCTCATATAAGCCTGGATTTTCATGGAATTCGTTTCTATTATAAGGGCTTCCATCTCTCTTAACATGGTAAGTATGACTATTTAACTGAGCAAAAACAGGCCTGTCAAATCGTTCATTTAAAAACTCGTAAGGAGTAACTTGAAGTATATCCATTCCATACATTACCTCCATTGCTCCCTTTGCCACTCTACCCCCACCTGTTATCGCAATCTTAATAGAAGGTAATTTAACTTTTTCATATTCCGATTTCATATCATCAAGATCGAAACATTCATTTGCTCTCCTTAAATTGAATAGGTTATATCGTTTTCCAAAAGTCCATATGGTATTATATGCTCCTACTATTCCTGCAAATCTTCCAAAAGCAACTATTCTTTGATTAGTTTTTGGGTCTAATAAACATTCATAGTCAACTAGCTTTATTTTCTTTTCAAGAATGGTTTGTAAAAGTTCTCTATTATACTCTTGCTCTTTTATAGTATGTGAAAAAAAGAAATACGTTTTTCCTTCAATAAGTTTTTCGGTAGGAACTTCTTTTACTCCTAAAAGGATATCACAATCGCTTATATCTTCTACTACTGCAATACCATGTTGTAGATATTCCTCAGCTTGAAAAATCCTAACCTCACTTTTCTGAACTTTTACGTCAACATTAAACTTATTGGCAACTTCTTGACATTGAGCAGGCGTTAGTGGTGAGCGTTTATCAACCGGTATTTTATCCTCTCGAATGATTCCTAATTTCAGCATAAATAATGTTAATTCTTACAATTGGATTAAATCCTAAAGTTATTAAAATTAATTATGCTGAAGAATTAATAGGGATTAATGTTGAGAAAATAAACCGTGAACTTCAGTATCAATTTTACTCACGATTAAAGCAAAATCCTCTACATTATTTAAATAATCTAGCTGATTAACGTCTATAATTATAAGCTTGCCTTTATCGTAATTTTTCACCCAAGCTTCGTAATGTTTGTTAAGATTTTTTAGGTATTCGATTCGGATTGTTTCCTCGTATTCTCTACCTCTTTTTTCTATTTGCCCAACTAGCTTAGGAATGTCAGCTCTTAAATAAATTAGTAAATCTGGAGGAGTAATTACAGGAGACATAGAATGGAAAAGCTCCAGGTAATTATGATAATCTCGATCCGACATATTACCTGATTCATGAAGATTTTTAGCAAATACATGGCAATCCTCATAAATAGATCTGTCCTGAACTACTGTATGATCACTTTTCCTAATTCTTTTAACCTGATTCAGTCTGCTATTCAAAAAATAAACCTGTAAGTGAAAAGCCCATTGCTTCATATCATCATAAAAATCCACCAAATATGGATTCTCCTCTACTGCTTCAAATTCAGTTTTCCACCCATAATGATGTGATAACTTTTTTGCTAAAGTAGTTTTACCCGCACCTATATTTCCCGCTATTGCAATATGCTTTAGTTCCTTCATTCTTATTTTTATCTGGGCACAAAATTATAAAATCTATAGTTTTTACATCCTATATTTTTCTTATATAATCTTATAATTTTAAAGGTTGGTCGTATTATGTATAACAAATAAAATTTATTGTCAAATCTGAATCAGTCTGATTATACAATATTCATGACTTCAGCTACTAAACTTTATTCAACCTCCTCTACCGCTTGCCTTAAAAATTTATTTACGGGATAGGCTTTTTGAAACTTATCCGCACAAAAGGATACCAAATTATTTGAGGTGATTTTATCTTTTCCGTATTGACTCATAAAATAAAACTGCTTGTTATACAAAAGCGGAATTTGATCTCCATATTCTTTATATGGCGGTTTTAATATTTTGTTTTTATTACCTTGAAGCCCTCCAAATTCCTTTTTAAAATCTGAATTTCTCATGACTTCATTTATTTCATTTTCATTGTATAAAATCTCCTGCCTTACCTTATAGATATTTTCAGTAGATAAGTCATACAAACCTCCTCCTAACCAAATTCCTTTAGCATCTAAATGAACATAATATCCTGGAAACTGCTCCTTTTTAGAGCTTCTTGAAATGTAGGCCGCTACATTATTTTTGTAGGGTTGCTTATTTTTAGAAAAACGAATGTCACGATTAATTCTAAAAATTGCATCCTTTGGTTTTATCATGATTTCAGGATCAAATTCCTGTACTGCTAAAATCAAATCAGCAATGAAGGATTTAAAAGGATCTTTAACCTCCTTTTCGTATCTTTTTCTATTCTCATCAAACCATTCTTTATGGTTATTCTCAGCTAACTCTTCGAAAAAATTAATAAAATCATTACTAAAATAGGCCATTCTTTCTACATTAAAGGAACTAAAATAGCAATAAATAATTGTTATGTTTGTTTAAGGATTGTTGAATTATTTTCCTCATAATGCAAAATTACTATCAAATACTAGGTATAAGTGAAATGGCTACTCTAGCTGAGATTAAATCAGCTTATAAAGCGCTAGCAAAAGCTTATCATCCAGATATAAATCCTTCTAAGGAATCTGAGGAAAAATTTAAAATTATTTCAACTGCCTATTCTGTATTAAGCAATAATGCTTCAAGGCAACAATATGATGCAAAACTAGCTCATCAAAGACTTCAAGCAAAAAGAGCTAGCATGCGCGCTTATGAAAACCGGCAGAAGTCGTATAAAAATCCTTATCAAAATTATACCTATCGGCCGCCAGTTTACAGACCTTCTTCATTTGACAAAAATGCCGAAAAGAAAGCGAATTTATATGCCATAGGAATAGTCCTTTCAGTTGCAGTTTTAATCCTTATAGGTATAAGTATCTATGATTTTTATCATGAATATAAGTTGGAGAAAAAAATCTCCCTATTTGATGAAAGTGTAAAAAGAGCTGATAGTTTATTCTATGCAGGTAAGGTTGAAGCAGCATTAAACTCTGTAATTAAAATAAAGTCTGATAATAATGAATATAACCCCATTAAAAGTTATGAGATCGATTACCTGAATTTCAGAAGAGAACAAGCTGATATTGATTATAGAAATAAAGCATACCAAGATGCACTTTGGGGGTATTTATTCTTTATGGAATATAGTCAAACTCAAAATCCTGACATGCAATTTAAAATGGCGGTATGCTATCGAAATATGAATGAACCTAATAAAGCAGTTTTCATTTTAAATGAGTTGATGAATAATAATTACAAGCGGATAAGGATGATTGCCTTAATCGGTGAAATCTATAAAGAGGAATTAAACAATACAGATGTAGCCCTACAATATTATGATATGGGTATTCAGAGTATAATTGCTGATTTTAAGCGAGTATATGGTAATGCTTACAGATTATTAGTTTCTGCAGAAAGAACACCAGAAAATGTTAAATCAATTTATTTTAATTCTGCTGAAATTTATTATCAGAAGAAGAATTATAAACAGGCTTCAAAGCTTCTTGAATGGGTGATATTCTTTAAACCCGAGAATCAACTTGCCTATGAATACTTAATTAACAGTTATTTCGAATTAGGTAATGAAAAGGAAGCTTGTAATATTTTTAAAAAGGCAGAAAAACTGGATATTCACCCAGATTTAAATATTCAATTAAGCTGTAATTAAATGCGGAACTTTCTTTTATTAGTATTCACTATATTGATTTTCTCGTTTCCTAGCTTTAGTCAAAGCAAAAAAGCTCAAAAACATATCTCCATATTAACTGCTGATTCACTAGCAGGCAGAGGTTTTACAAAGGGGGGACAAACAAAGGCCGCAAATTATATAATCAGTGAATTAAAGAAATTAAATGTAAATCCATCAGGAGAAAATCAATTCAAACAGGAATTATCTTATCCTGTGAATACATTTCCAGGAATGGTTCAATTTTCAACTTCTATTGCAGGAACTACAAAAATTTATGGCGCAGGATCAGATTATTTATTTCACCCTTCATCAAACAGAATTGATATTGAAGGAAAAATAGAAATTATAGACACTACTTATCTTTTTGATAAAATTGAATCTAAAAATATTTACTACATTGATCATAAACCAAAAAACCCTTTTATTGAAAAATTCCTTTTTGAATCAGCTTCCCAAAATTCATTATTAATAGTAAGAGATACTGCAAAATGGAGCTGGTTTCCTTCTGATAAACAATCTCAAAATACAATAATGTATGTAAAAGATGAATTGAAATCTGGCGTAGAAGTTAAAGTTAGTAATGAGGCTGAGTTCATACCCAATTTTAGATCTTCTAATATAATTGGGAAAATAAATGGAGATAGATCAGATTCAATAATAGTTTTTACTGCTCACTATGACCATATAGGACAAATGGGGAGCGCCATTTTTAAGGGTGCTAATGATAATGCATCAGGTGTTTCAATGTTGCTGAGCCTTGCGGAATATTATAGCAAAAACACACCTCCATACGACACTTATTTTTTATTTACAACCGCTGAAGAAGTTGGCTTAATTGGAAGTTATTATTTCATTCAAAATCCAACTTTTGATTTACGGAAAACAAAAATGCTGATCAATTTAGATATGGTAGGAACTGGAGATGAAGGAATAACCGTAGTAAATGCTGTTAAACAAAAAGCATTTTATAATACACTAACCGAATTAAACCAGGGTAAAATCAGTCAAATTAAGAAAAGAGGAAAAGCATGTAATAGCGATCATTGCCTTTTTGATCAAATAGGTGTGCCAGCAATTTTCATCTATACCTTAGGAGGAAAACAAGCCTATCATGATGTATTTGATGACGGTAAAGATTTAAGCTTGGAAGCTTTTAATAGTTTACACGAGCTATTAATTGAAAGCGTGAATAGTTATTAAGCACTTAAGCTAAAGATTGACCGAACTTCTGCTTCTTGTCTTAAGCTTTTACCCTCAATTGCTTGAACAAAATGCTGGCTTAATTCCTTTCTACTAAAAAATTGCTCGGCCGTACTTCTTGAAGCTATTTGGTATTTTCTTAATAAATCTGGTGACTCTATAAATGGTTTTATTTTTTCAGAAAATTCAGCTGGGAAATCTGAATCTGCAAAAAAACCTATATGCCTTTTCTCCACCAAGCCTCTAATCCATCCTTGAATATTTGTAATTATAAGCTTGCCAGAGGCTATAGCATCAAAAAATTTATTAGGAGAGTTTGTTCTTAAAACAGGTTTGTGTAAAAAGGATACATAGCAAGCATCTGTTACATTCATCACATCTCTCACTTCTTCCTTAGTTCCGTATGGAATAAAAAATATATTCTTGAGCTGGTTTTCGGACACATAATTCTTAATAGAATCTAAACTTGAGCCTTCTCCCATAATCAAAAAACGAATGGGAAGATGAGTGGATAATTCGGCACATTTAATTAGACTCATTAAGTCATTTACAGGACCCACAGCCCCAAAATAACTTACGACAAATTTATTTTTAACTCCATACTGAAGCACTAAGTCTTCATCCTTCTTTTCAACTCTATTGAAGAAGTCACAGTCTGCCACATTGGGAATCAAATCAACATTTACATCAGGGGCCTTTTTTTCTATATGGTTTCTCATTCCAGGAGATAATGCTATAACTCTTTCAGCATTATTGTAAATCTGGATTTCCTTTCTTTCAAGCCATATCTTTAATAAAGGATTTCTAATTACTCCCATTTGAATGGGCGCTTCTGGCCATAAATCTCGTACTTCAAAAATATACTGGATGTTAAATTTCCTCTTTGCCCAAAGCGCAATAAAACCAATTGTAAGTGGGGTGCTTGTCGCAATTATTTTATCATAATTATGATGCTCATTTATATAAGATTTGCAAAGCATAATAAACTTCAGAAAAGCGGAGATTCTTTTAATAAAGCCATATTTATTGTTATAGCTAACCGCTAAATAATGAACGTTTAAACCATCAACCCTTTTACTCTTATCCGCACTTTCATTATGGGCTGTAAGCATATCTACCATATGCCCTTTTTCTTTTAAGGCCTGAGCCATAAAATAAGAGCGGTTTGCCCCTCCTTCATCTGGAGTTTTAAAATATTGATGGATGTAAAGAATCTTCATTGAAGCCTAAAGTAAGCCCTTTATACTTAATACAACAAAATTTTAATAATAAAATTCTTAATATGCGCACTAGCCAATCTCTCTTATTAAAGGATATTCATTTTGAGATTTTATTGTGATCATTCCATCCTCTATAACTTTTAAATAATCCTCTGATTTAGATAAATTACTCAATTCAAAGTTTTCACTATTTTCCAAGTTTAATTTAAAATCCTTGGGGTACCACTTTTTGAAAATAGGCTCAACACTCAAAATATATTTACCACTTTCAGTAAAGAAATTGATAGGTAGATGAATTGTGTTCTTGATAGATATAAACTTGGATTGCATCAAATCATTTTTGCAGAATACATTTAGGCCTGTATACTTCTTCTTGTTCAACCACTTAGCAATACTTGGCCATAAATCATCTGATTTCAAAATTATATCCTCCTCTTCCGACTCTATTGTATTTTTATCTTCTAAAATTAAACCGTCAATTTTAGTGCGCATAATTTCAAAAAAATACTTTAGTTCTGGATTAATCAAAACAATTGGAGACCAAGCCAACAATTCTGAAAGTTGATTCCAGTTATCATGCAACTCAAATACTAAAATTGGTGGCTCTTGTTCATCTCTAATTACATGATGAGAAGACATAATACTTTTTTATTTAGGTTAAATCTACTATTTTAAGCAATATGGCAAAATGATTTTGTATTATTACATTGAAATTATACTATCGCTTTAACTGGTATTCAAAGTGAAACTCAAAAACTATTTCATATTATTGTCTTTAAGCTTTTTGCTACCAAATATTGGACTTGGGCAAAATCAGCAACTGATCGACAGCTTGAAGTCTAGTATTGAGAAATCAGCTCCTACTGAAAGGGTTGAAATATACAATCAACTTGCTTGGGAATACAGAAAGTCATTTCCTGACAGTACCATTTTATTTAGTGAAAAAGCTATTGAATTAGTTGAAAGTAAACCTGAACTAAGTGAAGGTATTGCTAAATCAATAAATTTTAAAGGTGTTGGCCATTTTTACGAAGGGGAAAATATTAAAGCTTTTGAAACTTATCAACAAGCGAAAGACTCTGCCTTAATTTATGGAGATTCTTTACAATATGCATACGCTTTAAATAATATTGGTAGAATTTATTTTAATCAGGGAAATTATGTTTCTGCTTATGATAACTTTTTCCGTGCGTTAGAAATTTTTGAAGTACTCAACGATATCCAATCTATGAGTTATGGCTATAAGAGTTTAGCAGAATTATATCAAACCCAAAATAATTTAGAAAAGGCATTAGAAATGTCTTTAAAGACAGCTGAATACCGAAAAAGATTTGATGACCCTTCTGGCATTATATCAATTTATTTGGAAATAGCTGGAATTTATGGCCAAATGGAGAATTACAATAGTAGTTTAAAGTATTTTACTCAGGCCTACGAGGTAGCTTCAAAAATAAATGATGAAGCTAATCTTGCAATTATTAAATTATCAATAGCAGAAATGAATACTAAAAGAGGACAATTAGGAATTGCCTTAACCAATGCTATTGAAGCTCTAGATTTTGCTTCTAAGTCTAAAAATATTAACCTTATAATTCAAGTGTATTCCTTACTAGGGGAAATCTACTTCTACCAAAATAATTATGCTCAATCAAAATCATATTTCTTAAAAGTAAGCGAATTAGCACCTAATAATGATATTACATACACGCAAGAAGCATATTATTACTTATCTAAAATAGCAGAGAAACGCGGAAATATTGCTACTGCATTTGATTACTTTAAAGAATACACAAGCCTGAAAGAAAAAACTGAAAATGTAAATACCGCAAGGGAAATTGAACGTCTTGAGAGTAGGTTAGCATTAGAAGCCAAAGAAGTTGAAAATGAGTTATTGAAAAAGAATGAAGAGACCTATAAACAAGTAATTCAGAAGCAAAAGGCATTTAATTATGCGCTTATTGCTATTGTGCTACTTACTTTAACCCTATTAACCATTATTTGGATAACTGCCACCAGAAGAAGAAGACATAATATGGTTCTCCAACTAAAGAACAATAAAATTGAATCACAACAAAAAAGAATTACTCTTCAAAATAAAGAGATAAAATCCCAGAATGATCAACTAATTATCCGAAATAAAGAATTAGATGATCTAAATAATGAAAAGGACTCTCTATTAAGCTTAGTGGCACATGATATGAAAGCTCCTTTTCACAGAATTAAAGGCCTAACTGAATTACTCAGATTATCAGGCTTAAATGAGGAACAAATGCAATATGTAAGCATGATAAAAAATAATGCTAAGCATGGAGCTTATCTAATAAATGATTTATTGGATGTTAATTCAATGGAAATTGAGAAAGAGAATTTAAAAGTAGAAAATATTGAATTAAAGGAATTGTTAGAAGAAATTAATTCAAATTTCATAATAGAACTCACCAATAAGCAAATTGAAAGTAAAATTGAATGCGAAGCTGGGCTTGAAGTTAGAACTGACAAAAACTATATCAACAGGATTTTAGAAAATCTTGTATCTAATGCCATAAAATTCTCTCGATTAGAATCCGAAATCATATTGAGAGCAGGTAAAAATAAAAACCGTTTTTGGATTTCAGTAAAAGATTTTGGCCCTGGGTTTACCGAAGAAGATAAGATTAGTTTATTCAAAAAATTTAAAAAACTAACGGCTAAACCAACAGGTGGGGAAAGTTCAAATGGACTTGGTTTGGCAATCGTAAAAACCTTGACAGATCGTTTAAATGGAAATATTGAATTAAGAACAGAATTAGGAAAATACAGTGAATTTACTCTGTATTTCCCATTATCATAGTTATTTTAAAATCCTACCTTACCAGATTTCCAACCTTTTTCTTCAACCTCCTCAGCAGTTTTCAACACTTTATCTTTCATTTTCTTTTTATAATCATCAAGGTTTTTTGCAGCTGATTTATCAAAAGTGGAAACTATCTGAGCTGCCAAAATTCCTGCATTTTTTGCACCATTTAACGCTACCGTTGCAACAGGAACTCCTCCAGGCATTTGCAGTATAGATAAAATTGAGTCCCAACCATCAATGGAATTACTTGATTTTACAGGCACCCCAATCACAGGCAAAGAAGTATATGCCGCTACCATTCCTGGTAAATGAGCAGCACCTCCTGCTCCGGCAATTATGGCATGATAACCATTATCTCTTGCCTTTGTAGCAAACTCCATCATTCTTTCAGGAGTTCTATGGGCCGAAACTATGGTTAAATCAAATTTCACCTCTAGTTCCTCTAACACTTTAGCTGCTTCACTCATTACAGGCAAATCAGACTGACTTCCCATTATGATTGCTATTTTACCTTTACTCATGCTTTTACTTTTAATGTAGATTTCACAATATCAATTTTCCTTTTTAAAGAGGTTAAACTAGGATCAGTTATCGTAACATGTCCCATTTTCCTAAAGGGTTTTGTTAATTTTTTACCATATAAATGAACTGCTGCTCCAGGTATTTTCATTACTTCATCCATACCTTCATATTGAGCATTTCCTGTATACCCATCTTCTCCTAATACATTTACCATGGCTGAACTAATTTTGGTTGAGGTATCTCCTAGCGGTAAATTCAAAATTGCTCTTAAATGTTGATCATATTGTGAAACAAAATTTCCTTCAATACTTTGATGCCCGCTATTATGTGGCCTAGGAGCAATTTCATTTACTAATATTTCATTATCCTTAGTTAAAAACATCTCAACTGCTAAAATCCCTACCATCTCTAATTTTTCGATGATATCAATAGCTACTTTTTTAGCTTTAGCCTCCTCTTCTTTTTCAATTATGGCAGGCGATAAAAGATACTCTACCAAATTATGTTCAGGGTGAAAGACCATTTCAACCACCGGAAAAGTATTGACCTCTCCTGCTTCATTTCTACTTACTATTACAGCTAATTCTTTCTTAAAAGGAACAAATTCTTCTAAAAGGGCTGGCGCATCAAAACCAGATTTAATATCATCCTTTGATTTAATAACTTGAACACCTCTACCATCATATCCTCCTTTTCCAATTTTATGAACAGCTGGTAATTTATCCGTCAGCTTTTCCAAATCTTGAAGATTTTCAGTTAAAGTAAAAGGGGCTGTAGGAATATTATGATCAACATAAAATTGTTTCTGAACTCTTTTATCCTGTATCATTTCAACTATTTCCGGCTGGGGATACACTTTTACTCCTTCGGATTGAAGCTTTTTCATCGCTTCAATATTTACTTTTTCGATTTCAATTGTGAGTATGTCGCAATCTTTACCAAAATTGTAAACTGCATCATAGTCTTCTAAATCACCAACTGTGAAATCAGAAGTTAAATTTGAACATGGAGCATTAGGATCAGCATCCATCATTTTTAAATCAATATTAATATTTATGGCACTTTGCAAAAGCATTCTGCCTAGTTGCCCACCACCTAAAACACCAACTTTTAAATCTGTATTAAACCTCATAGAAATGATTTATGTATTTCTTATTATGCAACAAAGATATGAATATTGAAATTGTTCTCTTTTTAAAAGGATATAAAAAAAGCCTTTCCTTGGCGGGAAAAGCTTTTAAAGTTTCTTGATGGAGATATTATTTACCTTTTACATCTTTAATTTTATCTCCATTGATTTCTACTTTCAATATGAATAAATCAAAATCCTCATCTATTGGTAAAAATTTATATACTAATTTCTCACCTGTTTTTCTTGCTATATCTATTAAACCTAGTCCTGCTCCTCCTTTATTAGAAAGCTTACCATGCTTAATTTGTTGCATATACATTTTCTTAAGCTCATCAGCGCTAGCTGCATTTACTTCATCGATTGCGCTTCTTAAGTCTTCTACTTTATTTCTCGCAACCTTATTACTTGTGATTACATAGTAAATGTCTTCTTTATTACCGATGACGAACAATCCATTACCGATCTGAGCATCTGTAATTTCATCAGAGTGTTTATTCATGTTTTGAAGCGTTTCAACCATTACATGATATACTCTCTTTTTCACATATCTATCTTCTTTTTTACGCTCCATGTCCGACTCAGCCATGGAAGTAAACATCTTTGTAATTTCGTGATTAAATTCTCCTAAATAGACTAAGGAAATCCCGTTTCCTTGCATTTCAGAAAAAAGACTAAGTACCGATTTGATGAAATTTACGTTTAAATCCATCTTATTTTCATTTATGTTCTCTATCATCAATAACTAGATTTTTATTTCTACTTTTTACAAATATGTGAACTTTTTACAAATTAGGATATTTTTTTGAAAAATCAGTCAATTCCTAAATCAATTGTTTCAATTGTATCTTTACTATTCTTTTTACCTTTTGATTTCCCCTTTGAAACATTACCAAAAGTATGATTTATTCCAAATCTAAAATCAACCACCCTCCCTTTTACAGGATTTATAATGGAAGCCAAATCATTTGTAGCCAATACAACTTGAAATGGAATTAGGTTCAGAGTTATGCCAGTTCCGAAATTATTAATTCTTCCATTCATTGCTGTAGCTGAAAAAGCAAAATTAAAGAATGTTCCGGCCTGGAAATTATACATTGCGGTTAACGCTGGAATCAATGCACCTCGATACAATTCTGAATATAGAATAGCAGATGCAGTTTGTCTTCTGGTTATTTCGTATGATGCTCCAGCATAAAGTCTACCTGTTAATGAGGTAGAAAAAGCCTCTCCTGTTGTTTCAGCAATTTCCAAATCGTTTACAACACTGTCAAAATCATCCACTACCGAAATACTATTCCCGTTAATTAAATCAACCACATCAACTCCACTAAATCTGTAGTTAAAAGCGGGTACGGTTTGCTGATTTGTATAACTATCATTCCACCTAATGAATCCCAAATCATTCAAACTGGCGAAAAAGTTAATTTTTTCATTAAACTCATAAGTAGCTCCTAAATCCAATCCGAATCCTCTGTTTGATAATGCGGAGGAACGAATGTCTTCTGAAGTACTTTGATCATTAAATAATGCACCTGCAACACCTGCCGTTCTAATGTCAAATTCATTTATATTCATTGAAATAGAATCCCCTCTGAATTCTTCATTGCCATATGTCTGCAACTGAGCATCAAACGAATTGATATCCGCATAAGCATGCCCTAATAATAACTTCAGTCGAGCACCAACCGTCATTTTACCTGCTAAAATTTCACGACCATGGCTTATTCCTATTTCAGTAAAGCCTACTATTTTAGTATTAAATCTATTTAAATCTAATAAACCATCTTCTAATTGATCACTAGCATTTCCTAAAACAGCAAATTGAAAAAATTCTTCTGGAATACTTACACGAGAGATTGCTCTAGTGTTGATACTAAAAGCTGTATAACTTGCAAGACCTCGAATACCTAAGTGAAGCACATTAACCGTATTATTGACACTGATACGATTATTTCTTCTTAATCTATTTAAAATTCTTTCTGTATCAATATTCCCTTCTGCATCAGTAGAAGTTAACAAATCAAGATTTGTGAAATTTTGCCCTAAATTGAGGTGAAATCCTGATAAGCCTGGTAAGCCAAATGAGAACTTATAATCTGGTAAAACAGCCGGGTTTAAGTTATTGGCTTGCGGTAATGTTTTATTTAATCCATAAGAGATCATATCAGATTGGGCGAATACACTACCACTAGTAATCAGCAGCACAATCAGAATTATATATTGTAAATTTCTTTTCATAATAGTAGTCATTATAGATTTACATTATATTTAGCTTGAACAGCCAAATTGAATTGAACAGCCGCATCAGCGGTAATTCTTTCTATTGTTGTTCCGTTATTAGTAGTTGAAATCGTAGCTTTAATCCCGATTCTTCTTACATCTGCTAAGCCTTCAAGATTATCCTCTAATCTTATAAGATCACTTAAAGTCTCTGGTTGAGATGGGCTACCCCCACCTAAAAACTTACCATCAAATAAAGTTCTTACGAAACTACTGTCTTCTCTTAATAAATCTGCCCTAAAATTAAGATCGATTGGCAATGAGTTTTCTGAAGTAAACTTGAATAATGCATAGTCCAAATCCTGAAGATCAACCCCATCTAATTCAACTGTTTCATTTATTTCTAAACCACTTAGACTTAACTCTAGAGGAAGCTCAATCTCATAGCCTGCTTGAATGTAACTGTCTTTAGTGACGAAATTATCCGCAACATTTTCGGGGTCAATTAAACCACTAATTTGAAGTGAAACAGAATCAGGAACGTTATTGACTAAGTCTTTAAAAGCCTGATCAAAATTTGTTTCTGATTGTACTATTTCACCTTCTGGTGCAGATAGTAGTTCGATAGTATTGTCAATTGGCTCAACTGTTTGAGCTCCATTTTTAAAGGATAAGAAATTATCAATTTGAAACCTTACTGGTAATCCCATTGAATTTGTCAAAATTAAAGAGAACTTGGGGTCTTCAAAGAAATAATCTATGTTGTCAGCAAAGTCCACTCCACTAAAGAAATCTGTACTGATTGTATTTAAGTCTGTCACAATATTTTGTGTGTTCAAATCACCATATATTGCATTGAATATAATATCCCGTACTTGTAAATTTAACAAAATTGAATTTTCCCCAAATGTCAAGTCTTGATCCACTCTACTAATCGTAATATCAAAATTGAATGCTAATTGAGATTGACTTGCATCTTGATCAAAAATAAATTCTACACTTCCGAATTGATCTGATTGTTGGTCGGTTCCTACAGGGTTTCCACCTATGTTATATCCAAAAACATGTTGATAATCAAATAATCGAATATTCGTAGGTGCATCTAATGAAAAGGCCATGTCTACATTAGCTGGAAAATCTTCAGTAACATCAGCACTAACGGTACCTTCATCAATGAGTAATCTGTCATAATCGCCCGCTAAAGGATTATTTACATTTACACTTCTTGAAATTGAAACGCTTCCATTCTGATTAAATTCATTAATCTCATTTGGCGTTAGAATGATTGGCGGTACATTTATGTCTCTATCTGGAACTGAATAGTACTCGGTAGCCGACTGACTAAACAAACTGTCATCTGCTAGAGTAAAAACAATTGTATTTTCTGAATTTGTTGTATAGTCTATATTAGCCGCATTAGTTTCCAAGATTTCACTTAAAGTAAAGCGAGAATCAACTAATGGAACACCTAATTCAGGACTCCACTTTATACTGCCTAGTTCCAATTCACTCAATTCCGAGTAACAACCTCCTATCGTAAAGGAAATTAGTAGAACGAAATAGAACAATGGTTTTCTTATCATTCGATTCATATCTATTAAATTTATTCCAAATCTATCGAAAATTGAAGGATATTTATAAATTATAGAAATAAAAATATATGGAAAAGCAGTTGTATTTTATTGGAATCTGCCCTCCTCATCCATTAGAACAGGATATTCATAGGATAAAAGAGGAGTTTTATCAAAAATATGGTATTAAAGGTGCTTTTCGATCAAAAGCCCATATTACGCTGCAAATGCCTTTTCATTTAGCTGATAAAAAGGTAACTCCTCTAATTAAAGAATTGGAAGAAACACTCCATTTTCAGAAGAACTTTTTAGTAGAAATACGAAATTTCAATGTCTTTGAACCCAGAGTAATATATATTGATGTTATGAGAAACAAAAAGCTAGAGGCTTTACAGCAGATGATCGAAAAATTTATGAAACAATATCAAGTGTTTAATGGCACACATAAAAACAGAGGTTTTAATCCTCATATAACAATAGCTTTTCGAGATTTAAAAAAGCCTACCTTCTATAAAATATGGAATGAAGTGAAAGATCGAAAATTTCAGGAGTCATTTGAGGTAGATTCAATAACTGTTTTCAAGCATAATGGCAATGATTGGGATAATTATAAAGAATTGAAATTTGGTAATGCTGAATAATTGCAGTTTAGATTGAACTTTTTAACTTTAAAAATCAACCATCCTTTAGAAGTCTAAATGAATAAAATATACATCTGGTTCCGTAACTTTTTTGGCTTTTCCAGATCAGAAAGTAATGGATTTGTTCTTTTGCTTTTCATCATGATCCTGATTATTTGCATTCCATTTATTACCAAATCCATTTTTTTGAAATACAACCCGCCAATTCAATCTAAAGCTGACAAAGCCGCATTAGATAGTCTTATTGTTGAAATTGAAAAAAGAATAGTTAAGCAAAAGGAAGAAGAAAATAATTTCAAGACTTTCAATTTAAACACCTCAACTGCTGATGAAATAGTTGAAGCTGGTTTGCCAAATTATTTGGCAGAAAGAATAGTAAACTATAGGGGAAAAGTAGCGCCATTCAGTGAAAAAACTGACTTATTGAAAATTTATGGAATTGATAGTGCTTATTATTTAAGATTATCTTCCTTCATTAAGGTTACAAAAAGCGAGAACTCAATAAGTGAATTTAATATTTCTGAGAATATAGAAATCAAATCTTCAACCTATGGAAAAGCAAACTTTAAAGATAAAAGAGAAATAATTAAGCCTTTCGATATTAATAAGGCGGACGCTAGTCAACTACAAAAAATATATGGAATTGGACCTAGTTATTCAGAAAGAATTATTAAATACAGAAATCTATTAGGTGGTTTTTCTTCCTTAAATCAATTAAAAGAAGTTTATGGTCTTAAAAAAGAAAGTATAGATTCAATTAAAGCATATTCTTTTGTTGAAAATAATTCACAATTAAAAAAATATCCTATCAACCTTATATCTGCTGATAGTTTGGTTAAGCATCCCTATATTCGCTACAAAGACGCCAACCTCCTTATTAATTATCGAAATCAGCATGGATATTATACATCTGAAAATGACCTATATAAAATAATTGCTTTAGATAGCAGTTGGATTAAGAAGGTTATCCCTTATTTATCATTTCAATAAGCAAAAAACAAAGATTTCAAATACGCTAATAATTTATTAAATTGATTCCTTGCTAATTATTTTTTTATGCACGACATACTAAGGTACTATTTAAAACGTCTGACAAATCTTTCTGGTAGTAATCGTTCCTTATTACTGCTTCGTTTAATCTCAGATCAGACCTTAGATTTACATGATTTTGACTTTTTACTAAATAAAAGTTCGTTTTCGCTAATTGAAGATTTAATAGCCAGAAAAAAGCATATCCCACTTACTGCGCTTAATGATCCTCGTCTGGAGGATAATAACATCATGAGTCATAAGCTGAAAAAGCTAAAAAGGATTGAAAAATTTATTTATGATGAAAGAGGCGCTAAAGATTTATACGTAGGATGGCCCTTTGTAAGGGGTAAATTTCAAGGAGGTACTTCTGTACGATGCCCCCTTATTTTCTTTCCCATTGAAATTAAACAAATAAAAGATCAGTGGGTAATGGAATTGAGGGAAGATGTAAATATCACTTTCAATAAGTCATTCCTATTAGCTTATGCTCATTTTCATGAAATTAAAATTAGCGATGAGCTTATTGAAAAAGTATTTGAAATTTATGATCCCGACAGTAGAGTATTCAGAACTGACCTTTATCAAATTTTTAAAGAAAGTCCTATTGAATTAAATTTTAATCAAGATAATTTTATTGATGTACTTCATTCTTTCAAAAATTTTAAAAAGACTGAATTTGAAGAGAATGAAAAAGAAGGAGAGCTCAAGCTTTACCCTGAAGCAGTATTAGGAATCTTCCCCCAAAGTGGATCTTATTTAGTACCCGATTACACTTATTTATTAGAAAAAGAACAGCAAGTTCAGGATATAGAAGAATTCTTCTTAAGTAGAAATCCAGACAAGGAAACCGAAGATCCGAATGATTATAAACAGCGCTATCGTTTTATAGAAAGTATTAAGGAAGAAGAAACCTTTTCTGTTTTTCCTTTGGATGCTTATCAGGAAAATGCCTTGAAAGCAGTAAAAAAAGGAAATTCTCTCGTGGTGCAAGGTCCTCCAGGAACTGGTAAATCACAGCTGATTAGTAATTTGGTGACTGATTTTATTGCTCGTGGTAAAAAAGTACTGGTAGTATGCCAGAAAAGAGCTGCATTAGATGTGATTTACGATAGAATGAAATCAATCGACATGCAAGCTTTTGTAGCTCTAGTGCATGATTTCAAAAATGATAGAAAAGCCATATTTGAACAAATCCAGAATCAGATTAATCGATTGGAAGAATATGAGGCAAAGAACAATGGATTAGATTCTGTACAAATTCAAAGAGAATTTCTTAAATCAAGCCGTATAATTGATCAATTAGTAGAGGAAAAGGAAGAGTATAGATTGGCTCTATTTGATGAATCTGAATGTGGAATATCAGCTAAAGAACTGTATTTAAATTGCGATTTTAATCAACCCAAAATTGGCTTTAAGCAAATCCATAGGCATTTTCACAAAAAAGAGATTCAAGACTTTGCTGAAAAGCTTGTTCATTTTCAAACTTATGTGGATGACTTTAGCAAAGATGATTTTATTTGGCAAGACAGGGTAAATTTTAAAGGTTTTGGATTACCGGATAAATCTGAAATCATTAGGCTTTTGGAGAAAATACCTATCTATTTTCAAGAGAATGCAGAAAAATCTAAAAAATTGGTAGGTTCATCCATGTCGTTAAAAGAATTCGAGGATGTAGTTGAACATAAAGATAAGCTGGAAAAACTTGAAGAGTTACTAAATATTACCTCTTATGAATATCTGTTTCATATGTTTAATTACTCCGATGATAATACCAATGCTCTTTGGTTAAGTAATGTACAAAGAGTAATTAACGACTGTTTTAAAGACGGGGGAATTGAAAGTAGCTTGCCATCAAAAGATTTAGGAACACTTCAAAAAGTAATACAATTAAGACGCCAATCCAGGAAAAGACCTACAAAATGGCTTCATTGGCTTTTATTCGCGAAAGAAAAATACTTCTTAAAAAAGGTTTTAGTAGCTAATCAATTAGAAGTAAATGGTGCCGGAGTGAAAGAGCTCGAAAAACGTTTAGACAATAGGCTAAATTTTGAGCATAATATGACCAAGCTAAAAAAGCAAAATTGGTTAAAAGACATTCCAGATAGTAAAAATCAAATGGAATTAAACAATTGGTTTCAAGAACAAACACAAGCCATTAAATCAAAAGAGATAATAAGTTCATTTACTAATTTCAAAGCTTTTTCTTTAATAGAAGGAAAAAGTCTTGAAGAGTTTATTGATAAAATAAAGTCTATCATAAAATTATCAGAAGAGACAATACATGAGAAAAACACATGGAAAAAATACTTAACCCGAACTCAAATTGATCAGCTTGAGCAGGAGCGCTTACCAGAAACATATATTAAAACTTTTCAAAGGCATTTCGATGAATTGGTTCAATTTGATCAATTGTATGATGAGCTTGAAGAATATGAAAAGCAAGTAGTGAAATTGCTAAATGAAAGCGATATCACCATTGATCACAAAAATATAAAACCAATATTTCTAAATAGTATTTATTTGGAATGGTTGGATCATATAGAAACTAAATATCCAATTTTAAGAGAAGTATCTACTAGAAAATTTGATAAACAAACAGATGATTTACAATATGCAATTGAAGATAAGCTGAAACTCAGTTCTGAAATATTAAATCTTAAAGTAAGAGAAAGAACATTTGCTAATGTTGAGTATAACCGATTAAATAATCGAGTTTCATACAGAGATTTAAGCCATCAAGTCAGTAAAAAAAGGCAAATATGGCCGATCAGAAAAGTGATTCAGGAATTTCAAGATGAACTTTTCGATTTGATACCATGCTGGATGGCAAGTCCTGAATCTGTTTCAGCCATATTCCCAATGGAAGAAATTTTTGATCTAGTAATATTTGATGAGGCTTCACAGTGTTTTGTTGAAAAAGGAATCCCTGCTATGTATAGAGGGAAACAAGTTATTGTAGCGGGAGACAGCAAGCAATTAAGCCCAAATGATTTGTATAAGGTAAGATGGGAAGAGGAAGAAGTGGACCATCCTGATTTAGAAATTGATTCACTACTAGATTTAGCCAATAAATACTTAATGAATCTACAATTATCAGGACACTATAGAAGTAAATCTTTAGATTTGATTGAGTTCTCAAACAAGCATTTTTATAAAGACAGATTAAGATTATTACCTGACTTCAACTATATCAACAATGCAGATCCAGGAATTGATTATATTAAAGTAGAGGGTGTTTGGGAAAAGAATACTAATAGGGTTGAGGCTTTAAATGTAGTAGATTTAATAAAAGAATCGCTTAATAACCAACCTGAAAAGGAAATTGGAGTTGTAACCTTTAACGCAGCTCAACAAGGCCTTATCTGGGATTTAATTGAAGATCAAGTGGCCGAAGGAAAAATCACACTCCCAGACAATTTCTTTGTCAAAAATATTGAGAATGTGCAAGGTGACGAAAAAGATATCATCATTTTCAGTACAGGTTATGCAGCTGATAAAGCTGGAAGGCTTCGTATGCAGTTTGGTAGTATAAATGCACCAAAAGGTGAAAACAGATTGAATGTAGCCATTACAAGAGCTCGTGAAAAAGTAATTATTGTAAGCAGTTTATTTCCTGACCAATTAAAGGTAGAGGATACTAAAAATAATGGTCCTAAATTACTTAAATCTTATTTACAATATGCTTTAGAAGTATCAAAAGGAAACTTTATACCTAAGCCTAAAAGCACTGAAAATTTCAACAGTCCATGGTTTCTGAAAAATAAGGTGAAAGAAGAATTAGAAAAAACTAACAAAGCAATAGAAGCCGCAGAAGAACTTCCATTCGCTGATCTCAGCTTCAAAGATGGAAATCAGTACAGAGGACTATTATTATCAGATGATAATTTATTTTATGATAACCCCTCAGTGAAAGACATATTCGCTTATACACCATTTTTATTATCTAAAATGAATTGGCCATACATTCAAATCAAGAGTAGAAACTTCTGGAATGATAAAGAAGAGTTGATGGAAAGGGTAACTCAGTTCGTAAAAAGGAATGAATAAGTAAGCTTATTTATTTATACATCTTAATACCGAGCGAATAGTTTGTGTACTTCACCAATAGTAAACTACTGTGTTTAAATCAATTACAGTTGTAATTAAGTATAATTTCCACTATATTATACTACACTAAACTATTTTCACGTATGGTAAAAAGTTATAAAGGTGCCTTTATAAAGAAAGAGGCAGCACAAGAAGAAGCACATAGCCTTTCTGTAAAAGATTATATGGCTACTCAATTAATTAAGTTTCACGAGCATCAAACTGTTTATGAAGCCATGGATACCCTTTTGAAAAAGAAGATATCTGGTGGACCAGTAATTGATGAAGAGGATAATTTGGTTGGGATTATATCAGAAGGTGATTGCTTAAGAGAAGTGGTAAAGGGAAAATATAACAATTCACCTAGATTACCCGGCCTAGTAAAAGATTACATGGCTACTAATATAATTCATATCGATGCAGATGTGAATATATTTGAAGCTGCTGATATGTTTTTAAGAATGCGCTTTAGAAGATTTCCAGTATTAAAAGAAGGTAAACTAGTAGGTCAAATCAGTCAGAGAGATATCATGAGAGCGGTAAGAGATACCTCCGAAGTAAATTGGAAACATTAAAAAAGCCGAAACTAATAATTTCGGCTTTCCTATATCATAATGTACTGACTTATTTTATTCTGCTGCTAGGGCTTCAGCACCTGCTGTAATCTCAAGAATCTCAGTAGTAATAGCAGCTTGTCTTGTTCTGTTATAAGTTAATCTTAATTCTTTTAATAACTCACCAGCATTATCAGTTGCTTTATCCATCGCAGTCATTCGAGCTCCATGCTCAGATGCATTAGAGTCTAATAAAGCTTTGAACAATTGAGTTTTTAAAGAAGTAGGAATCAATTCATTCTCGATATAATCTCTAGATGGCTCATATGTATAATCATAATCTGATCTACTTTCCTCATCACTTGATTTAGCTATCGGCAAGAATTGCTCTTTATTTAAGATTTGTGTAGCAGCATTTTTGAACTCATTGTAGATGATTTCTACTTTATCGTAAGTTCCTTTTTCAAACTCATCCATAATGAATTGAGCTGCTTCGCTAGTCGCTTCAAAAGTTAAGTTATTGAATAAATTAATATACTGATCGTTATAAGAAAGCTTATTTCTTTTCAAATAATCAGAAGCTTTTTTACCAATAGTCATAAAATGAAGATTACCACTTTCAGCATATGACTTATACTCACCTTCCATCAAGCTTTTTACTTTACGTGTTACAGTAGAGTTAAAAGCTCCGCATAGTCCTTTATCAGAGGTTACTAATATTAAAAGGATATTGTTTACGGGTCTTTCCTTAGCATAAGGATTATTCATCTCACCGCTACCACTAACATTTTGTAATATAGTAGATAACTTCTGAGAATAAGGACGCATCATGGTGATTCTGTCCTGAGCTCGCTTCAACTTAGCGGCCGCCACCATTTTCATGGCTTTGGTAATTTGTTGAGTTGAAACAACAGATGTAATCCTATTTTTTACTTCCTTTAGATTTGCCATACAGCCTTATATCTATTTTTACCTTTACAAGGAAAATTTATCTTAAACTTTTAAAGGAGCTCTTTTGAGCTCCTAAATAATTAATATTTAGACGATAAATCGTCAGCTACTTTCTTAACCACTGCAATTAAATCGTCATTAATTTTACCAGCTTTGAAAGCGTCTAATGTTTCTTTCTCTTTGTTTTCCATCATCATCGCAAATTCCTTCTCGAAAGCACGAACTTTATCAACTGGCACCTTATCTAAGAATCCTTTTGTAGAGGCAATAATAATAGCTACCTGCTGCTCAACAGCAACTGGAGAATATTGTCCTTGTTTAAGAATCTCTTGGTTTCTTCTACCTCTCTCAATAACTCTTTTTGTTGTAGCATCTAAGTCAGATCCGAATTTAGCAAAAGCTTCTAGTTCACGGAACTGGGCTTGATCTAATTTCAAAGTACCTGAAACCTTCTTCATTGACTTAATCTGTGCATTACCACCCACACGAGAAACCGATATACCTACGTTAATAGCAGGTCTAATACCTGAGTTAAAGAGGTTTGTTTCTAAGAATATCTGACCGTCAGTAATTGAAATTACGTTTGTTGGAATATAAGCAGAAACATCTCCCGCTTGAGTTTCAATAATTGGAAGTGCGGTTAATGAACCCCCACCTTTAACTTTACCTTTTAAAGAAGGAGGTAAGTCGTTCATATCTTTAGCAATGTCATCATCATTAATAACCTTAGCAGCTCTTTCTAATAATCTTGAGTGAAGATAGAATACATCACCAGGGTATGCTTCACGTCCTGGAGGTCTTCTTAATAATAATGAAACTTCACGGTATGCTACGGCTTGTTTTGATAAATCATCATAAACAATTAAACCTGGACGACCCGTATCTCTGAAGTATTCGCCAATTGCTGCACCAGCAAATGGAGCAAAGAATTGTAATGGAGCAGGATCAGCTGCAGAAGCTGAAACAATAGTAGTATAAGCCATTGCACCAGCTTTTTCTAATTCTGATACAATTTGAGCAACAGTTGAAGCTTTTTGACCTATCGCTACATAAATACAGTAAACTGGCTCACCAGCATCATAAAATTCTTTTTGGTTAATGATGGTATCAATCGCAACAGCTGTTTTACCAGTCTGACGGTCACCAATGATTAACTCACGCTGACCTCTTCCAACAGGAATCATTGCATCAATTGACTTAATACCTGTTTGTAATGGTTCAGTTACTGGCTCACGGAAAATTACACCAGGCGCTTTACGCTCTAAAGGCATATCGTAAAGTTCACCTTCAATCGGTCCTTTACCATCAATTGGTTGACCTAAAGTGTTTACAACTCTACCTGCGATTCCATCACCAACTTTAATCGATGCAATTTTACCAGTTCTTTTAACAGCATCTCCTTCTTTAATACCTTGAGAGCTTCCTAAAAGTACAGCACCTACATTATCTTCTTCTAAGTTAAGTACTAAAGCTTGTAAGCCATTTTCAAACTCTAATAACTCACCTGATTGAGCTTGAGTTAAGCCGTAAATACGTGCAACACCATCACCTACTTGAAGGACGGTACCAACTTCTTCTAATTCTGCTTCTGTTTTGAAGCCTGAAAGTTGCTCTCTTAATATTGCTGAAACCTCGTCTGGTCTAACCTCTGCCATTATTCTTATATTATAGGTTAATTAATTTTTAAATCTTTTTGATATATTGATTTTGAGTTAATTCCCTTCTCAAATCATTTAATTTACTTTGAATAGTTTCATCTATTTGTCTATCGCCTACGCGAATCAAAAATCCACCAATCAAAGATTCATCTACTGTTTCGTTTAATTCAACTTCTTTGCCAGAAATCTCTGTAACTATTTTTACAACTTCTGAACGAAGAGCATCATCTAATGGAAATGTTGTGCTTACTTCAGCAGTAATAATTCCCTTATGCTCATTGTAAAGCTGCTTGAAAACTTTCGCAATCTCAGGTAAATATTTGTCTCTATTCTTTCTTGAAACAATTTCAAAAAATTTGGATGTCATATCCTGAACTTTGCCGCTGAATACTTTCTTTACTATGGCAGCCTTTCTTAGGCTCTCCAAAATAGGATTATTCAACATCAATACAAAGTCTCTATTTTCAGTACAGACTTTCGAAAGTAATTCCATATCTGCCTTTGCATCTTCTAATGTTCCCTTCTCAACAGAAAGGTCTAACAAAGACTGGGCATATCGGGATGCAATTCTATATTCTGACATTGGATCAGATTAATTGAGTTTCAATTCTTTCATAAAATCTTCAGCTAAAGCTTTTTGAGCTTTATCGTCAGATAAGTTTTTGCGGATAACTTTTTCAGCTATTTCTAATGAAAGCTCAGCAACTTTAGTAGTTACCTCTTTCAATGCTGCATTCTTCTCTACCTCGATAGAGTTTTTAGCGTCCGCTATCATTTTATCAGCTTGCTTAGCTGCATCAGATTTCGCTTCTTCTTTAATCTTATTAGCAATATCTGTTGCTTCTTTAAGCAATTTATCTCTCTCCATTCTAGCTTCTTGCAATAACTTTTGGTTATCAGCCTGTAATTTCGCCATTTCTTCTTTAGCATTTTCAGCAGCTTGCAATGCATCTGCAATACTACCTTCTCTTGCTTTCAAAGAATTTAGAATGGGTTTCCAAGCAAACTTTGATAATAAAAGCAAAAGAACAAGGAAAATGATGAGCTGCATGAAAAACAAGCCCGGAGAAAAGTCATTTATTAATTGTTCCATTTTTTTCTTTGATTAATTTAAATTTTTAAAAACGCTATTTGCAGCCTAGCGCATACAAATAGCGTTGTTTCATTTTCAGGATTAATTATCCAGCTAAGATTAAAGCACCGAATGCTAAACCTTCTAATAATGCTCCGATAATAATCATGGCTGTCTGGATTTTACCAGAAGCTTCTGGTTGTCTAGCAATACCTTCCATTGCTTTTCCACCAATCTGTCCTAGACCGATACCAGCACCAATTACGATTAATCCTGCTCCAATTAAATTGTACATGATAGTTGATTTATATTAAATTAAACAAAAATACTCTTTTAATGATGCTCCTCTACCGCCATACCTATAAACAATGCTGATAACATTGTGAAGATATACGCTTGAAGAAAAGCTACTAATAATTCTATTAGGGTAATAAAAAACGCTAAGCCAAATGAAATACTTGAAGAAGCTACTATACCGAATTGAGCTCTCATAGTAATTATAAGTGCTATTAAACTCATTACTACTACGTGACCAGCTGTTATGTTTGCAAACAAACGTATTAATAAGGCAAATGGCTTTGTAAACATTCCTAATACCTCAATTGGCATCAAGATAATTTTCATGACTACAGGCACACCTGGCATCCAGAAAATATGCTTCCAATAATTTTTATTCCCACTAAACTGTGTAACAACGAATGTAATGAGTGCCAACCCAACTGTAATGGCAATATTACCCGTTACATTGAAACCTAAAGGTGTTAAACCCAATAGATTCAATATCCAGATATAGAAAAATACTGTAAGTAAATAAGGGATAAACTTCTCGTATTTAGGGCCAATGTTTGGTCTTGCGATCTCATCGCGCACATAAATCACTAATGGTTCAAGAATTCGACCAACACCTTTCGGAATTGCTCTTTTGTGATAACCCCTTGCTAAACTGTTAAAACCTAAAAATATTAACAATGAGGCTAAAAGCATCCCTACTACATTTTTCGTGATTGAAAAATCTAAAGGCTTTGAATTTGTAGCGTGACCTTCTTCATCTAAATTAATTTCACCCTCTGCATTAGTTTCATAAACTTTACTGTGGTAGAGTGCAAAATACTTTCCGTTTGATTCAGCTACCTCATGCCCATGATCAAATTTTGAAGATGAGAAAACATGTAGGCCGTCTGACCATAAGATAACTGGTAAAGGAAAACCAATATGGGTTCCTGTTTTACCGTTGGTCCACAAAGTAAAATCATGAGAATCTTGCAAGTGATGCTCAATATAATCTTTTATCTCCTCTTGGGTGTCTATTTGCCCACCTTCTTCCGAACCTCCTGAAACCGCAAATAACGTATTCACGTTAAATAGCGATACTAAAAGTGCGAACAACAATGTTTTTCTCATTATAGTTGGATTGATCATTCTACTTTTCTACGATAGCCTTAATTTGGGGGCAAAGGTAATCATTTTCTTAATAAACATAATTTTTTTATTAAGTTTTTTACCACTTGAAAATTCATGCTTTGTCATTGGTATTCATAAGCCTTCCGCTATAAATAGCTTCCATAACTAAAAACATGAAGAAAGGGATGATAATGGAAATTCTTTCAGGGAAGTTCAATTCTTCTTCTGAAAACAAAGTATTCTTAAAAATCAGAACAAATAATCCGATTTTAATAAATACACTTGCTAAATAGAAGTATCCTACTTGATCAGGAAGTTTTTTGCTTAATAATTCAACTGAACCAGCTATTACAATAAATGATATGAAGTGAAAAATATACATTGCCTCTAAAGAATAAGACAATACTTCATTTTGGCTTGATAAATACCAGTTTTGGGCAAATAGAATTACTACTGCTAACACTAATGTTAATAGTGTAAAAATCAATAATCTTTTAACCATGAATTCTATTCTTGGGATTTTATAACTTCTCTTATCACAACAAATATGGATAAGAAAACTGCCAAAAGCGTTATGACTTTGGTATAAATGTCAGACCCACTTTCGGCAACTTCATCTACATATTCTCCTAGTAAGTGGCCTAGGTAAATGGTTACAGCCATTTGAATGGCTAAACCAGAAAATTTAAGATAATTATTATACTGCTTTTGCTTCTTCAATTTTTGGGTTTGATTGTGATTTGTTTCCTTTTTCATCACCTATTTTAATAGACTTGTTAGAAACACCCATTTTACATTCACCATTGAATGTAGCACCAGATTCAACAATTAATTTATTGGTAATAATGTCACCGTGAACAACAGCTGATGGTTTTAATACAAGTAATTCAGTTATTTCAACTACTCCTTTAACTTCACCTTCTATTTCTGCATTTTGAGCCAATACATTTCCTTCTATATGAGAGGTGCCACCTAAAACCAATTTTGACTTGGTTTTAATATTACCAATCACTTTCCCATCTATTCTGATATTACCAAATGTCTCTAAATCTCCATTTATGGTAGTTCCTTTTCCAATAGTATTGCTAGAACTTGTGATATCCTGTGCCATCTGTATTTTTTCTTGCTTGTTATTAAACATTTCTGTATTCTTTTCTTAATTATTTTAAAAGGTAATAAATTCTTCCGGATCAACCGGGTTACCATTATACCATATTTCTAAATGAACATGCGGGCCTGTAGTTAACTCTCCAGAATTACCTATAATTGAAATAACCTCCCCTGCATTTACAAAATTACCAACTTTTTTTAATATAGCAGAATTATGCCTTACAACTGATATTAAATTCGCTCTATGTTGAATTGCTATAACATACCCCCCGTCTTGAGTCCATGATGATAATATAACGGTACCATCTGCAATAGATTTTACTGGCTCGTTAGATTTTGCTACTATATCTATTCCATAATGATCAATACTCATATCATATGGAGAACTAACAATACCTTGCAAAGGAGGAAAAAAGAATATATCCTTTAATTCTTCTGAATAGTTATTGCTAGAATAACTAGTTAAGCTAAAGTCTTGCTCTTCAAACTCCTGCCTAATAATTGAATCCCCTGCATTCATCTTTTGAGGATTCATATCTCTGTTCAATTCCTCGGTGTTGACCTGGCTTGGTCTCCGATAAGTTTCTCCATCTGGCACATCACCCTTTAATATGGTTTGAAGATTACCTATAAATTGATCTTGTGCCTGCAGCCTTGATTTCAATGAATCCATTTCCATAGTCAGCGACAATAACTTTTGATTATACTCCATTGTGGTATGCCGTGGATCAAACCATTGTGCTAATAATGATTGGGATAGATATAATGCACCAATGAATATCAAAACGAAAGTTAATAGTCCTACTACAGCAACTTTTGCATAAGTAAAGTTAAGTGAAGATACTTCAGCTAAGTTTTCTTCGTTTCTTACCACCATTTGATATCTTGTGGTAAGCCAATTGGACATTGTTTTTCTTATTCGCAAATTTGTTATTTTAATATTTTATGCAAAAATACATATTATCAACGACTCACAACAGTTTTCTTATATGAATCGCTTAATTTAGTCGTTTCAAAATTACTGTGCTGATTAAAATAAAAAAATATCGTTTAATATTATTCGGGCTATTCTTGATTATTGTAAGCTGCTCCCCAGAAAATTCTGGTGTGATTGGCTATAGTTATCATAATATTACCGCTAAGTATAATGCCTATTTTATTGCTAACGAAAAATTAGATGAGGTATTACTTGAAATTAAAGAAGCTCACAAGAACAATTTCAATAGAGTTTTAAAAGTAAAAGCTCCAATTGACACTAACATTGTTAATTCAAATACGGAGAAAATTGAAGATATTATAAAAAAAGCATCCATTGCTATACAACGACATGAAGTTAGTAAATGGGTAGATGATAGCTACATATTGGTAGGAATTGCCAGAATGCTAAATCAAGAATATGAGGAATCAATTGAAACTCTGAAATATGTAAATGTGAATAGTGAAGATGAGCAAACCCGATATTATGCTCTCACTCATTTAATAAGAACATTTACAGAATATGGCGAACTCAATAATGCTTTAGCAGTAATTGATTATTTAAATAGGCAGAAACTATCTAAATCCAACCAAAGGTATCTTTATTTAAATGCCGCTTATTATTATCAAATAACTAATAATCCAAATAATGTAATCCAATACTTAAGTGCCGCTATAAAAGTAATGCCTAAAGGGCCTGAAAAGGCAAAAATGCATTTTATTTTAGGACAGCTTTTTCAAAAATCTAAGCTTGATGCAGTAGCTTATGATAATTATTCTCAGGTATTAGAAAACCGACCACCTTATGAATTATCATTTTATGCTCGACTTAATATGGCTCAAGTTACCGAATTAACTAAAGGCGAAGATGTAAAAAGAATTAGGAAATATTTCGAACAGCTATTGAAGGACGGGAAAAACGTGGAGTTCCGTGACAAAATATATTATGAGATGGCTGAATTTGAATTAAAACAAGGAAATATAAAAGAAGCTATCCCATTTTATAAGTCATCAATAAAATCCAGTGTTGACAATCCAAGACAAAAATCGTTTTCCTATCACAAATTAGGAAAAGTATATTTTGATCGATTAAAAGAGTATCCATTAGCCAAAGCTTACTACGATAGCGCATTTAGCATTATGCCTAAAGATGAACCAATCTATCCCCAAGTTGAAACTAGGCATGCTGTACTTTCAGAATTTATAAAACAAATCAATACTATTAATGAGAATGACTCATTATTAAATCTTGCTCAAATGGACAGCTTAGCATTAAATAATTTATTCCTTTCAAAAAGAAAGGAAAGAATTCAAAATGAGAAAGAGCAGGAGAAAAAGGAAAGAAGAGCCAAAAGAAATCAAGCGAGCTATACGAGCAATAATGCATTTAATGATAGCCCAACCATCCAAAATAATTCAGCCCCTGGAGGTGGATTTTATTTTTATGACCCTGCAACCGTTGCACAAGGTAGAAATACATTTAAAAGGATTTGGGGAGACCGCTCTTTGCAAGATAATTGGAGAACCAAAAGAAATACAGTTTTTGAAGAGGAGTCATCAGCAACAACGGAAGCAACTGCATCTAATGAAAGTGTAGAACAACCGAAAATTTCAGAGGAAGATTTAATTGCACAAGAAAGGAATGAATTCTTCAATACAATCCCATTCGACACGGCAAGCCAAAGAAAAATGCATGAAGAAATGGAGCTAGCTTATTACAAACTAGGGAACATTTACAATTTTGATCTTCAAGAAAAGGAAGACGCTATTACTACTTATGAAAAATTATTAGAAAAATATCCTGATACCGAATATAGGGCAGAAATACTATATCTGTTATATATCTATTATGAAGAGAGAAATCCTGAAAAGGCTAAACAATTCTCACAAGAATTATTAAACAGATTTCCGGATACTATTTTCGGAAAGCTAATTGAAAATCCTAACTATCAAGAAGAAAGTAATGTTGCTAGTGCAAAAGTTAAACTAATTTATGAAGATGCCTATCGAGTATATCAGGAGCAATATTATGATTCCGCATTAACCATAATCAATAATGGCTTAAATGATTATCCCGAAAATGATTATGAGGATAACTTAGTATTATTAAAAACATTAATCTCTGGAGTTCAAAACGGAAAAAACACCTACCGTTTTAATCTTCAAAAATTTATGGAAGATTATCCTGAAAGTGAATTATACAGTTTTGCTAAAACCTTATTAGCTGCAATAGATGAATTAGATCAGAAGCAATTACAAAAAGAGCAAATTAAATACATCCCCTATTTTGAGCAAACCCACTATTTCGTTGTGGTTTATGAAAAGAATAAAGCTTTATCGGGGATATTACCTTCTGAAATTGAATCCTTTGCTGAAAAATTCTTCCCTAATGAGAACTTAAATGCTGGAAATTTAATTTTCAATGACGACTATTCAATGGTTTTATTAAGCGAATTTGAAGGAAAAGAAAGTGCTGAAGCTTTTTATAAAAAATTTAATAGTGATTTATCGCCCTTAAAAAATTTCAATAGTTTAAATTTTAGTAATTTTATAATTTCAAAAGACAATTTTCAGATTTACTACCAAGCAAAAATGGTAGATAGTTATGATGAATTCTTTAATAATAATTATCAAATAACTCCCTAATTGAAGTATTGATCTTCAACTGAAGCAATTCGAGAATATGAAAAAATCTAAGATATCTAAAATAATAATTGCATTATGGTCTTTATTCGCCCTTGCTATTATTAGTTTTTCTTTATTCATCTATAGTATTAGTATAAATTTAAATGGTTGGTATGGTGAATTACCTGGACTAAAATCATTAGAAAACCCTAAAAGTGATTTATCATCAGTTCTATACTTTGCTGATAATAAAGAAATGGGGAAATACTACAGATACAACCGAAGCCAGGTTACTTTTGACGAATTATCACCTAATGTTGTAAATGCACTTATTGCAACGGAAGATATCCGTTTTACTGAGCATTCCGGAATTGATTTATATGGCTTAGGCCGTGTATTCTTTAAATCAATATTAATGTTTGACAAAAGCTCTGGTGGTGGTAGTACGATTACGCAGCAATTAGCTAAAATATTATTCCGAACTAGAAGTGATTTGTCAAACGGTAGTTTAAATGATGTTCCCGTTTTAGGATTGGTAATTGCCAAGATGAAGGAATGGATTGTAGCTGTGAAATTGGAACGTTCCTATACTAAAAAGGAAATCATTGCCATGTATCTAAACACCTTTGAATTTGGTAGTAATGCATTCGGAATCAAAACTGCTTCGAAAACATTTTTCAATACTACTCCTGATCAATTAAAAATTGCAGAAGCTGCTGTATTAGTTGGATTATGTAAAAACCCGAATTTATTCAGTCCAGTTTATGAACCTGAAAATGCATTTGAAAGAAGAAATGTAGTATTAAACCAAATGAGAAAATATGGCTATATAGATGATGTAGCATATGATTCAATTTCGTCTAAACCGATTGAGCTAGATTATGATGTTGAAAATCATAATGATGGTTTAGCCACTTATTTCAGAGGTGTTATTTTGTGGGATTTATTAGCTTGGACTAGAGCTAATGGTTACGATTTATATGAAGACGGTCTAAGAATTTATACTACCATCGACAGTAGAATGCAAAAATATGCTGAAGAAGCCGTAGAGGAGCATATGAAATTTCAGCAAGAAATATTTGACGAACATTGGGAAGGAAAAGCTCCCTGGAGGGACGAATCCGGGAGAGTAATTAAAGATTTTATTGAAAATCAGGCTAGAAGAACAAAGGCATATAAATATTGGGAGAAAAAGCTGGGAGATGATGAAGAAGAGATTTTCAAAAAACTGAATGAACCTAAAAAAATGAAAGTATTTAGCTGGGATGGTGAAAAAGATACTGTCCTTAGCACTATGGATTCAATCCGCTATTTCAAAAAATTCCTGCATGCAGGATTTATGGCAATGAATCCTAACAATGGACATATCAAAGCTTGGGTTGGCGGAATAAATTACAAATATTTCAAATATGACCATGTGAAACAAGGTAGAAGACAACCAGGCTCCACCTTTAAACCTTTGGTATATGCCGCTGCTATAGATAATGGATATTCTCCATGCTATCAGGTAGAAGATGTTCCTGTAACCTTTGAAGTACCAGGAGATCCTCCAACCTGGACGCCTGTAAACTCAAATGGAAAATATACAGGTGAAACCTGGACATTAAGAGAAGCTATGGCTCAGTCCTTAAATTCTGGAACCGCTTATGTTATGAAAAAAATTGGACCACAAACCGTAGTGGATTATGCGAAAAGATTAGGAGTTGAAAGTCCTTTAGCTGCAGTACCTTCACTCTGCTTAGGAACCTCCGATGTTTCTATTTACGAATTAATTGGTGCCTATAGTACTTTCGTAAATGAAGGATTCTATACTATGCCATTCTATATAGATAGGATTGAAGATAAGAACGGAAAAGTATTAAAACAGTTTGTACCGAAAACAGGCGAGGCCTTAAGTGCTGAAACTGCCTATGTGATGTTGCATATGTTGAAAGGTACAACAGAGCTACCAATAGGAACTGCAATTGGTTTAGATAGAGAGCTAAGAACAGATAATGAAATTGGTGCAAAAACGGGTACCACCCAGAATTACTCAGATGGGTGGTTTGTTGGCGTTACTAAAGATTTAGCTGCTGGTGCATGGGTTGGTGGTGATGACAGAAGTATCCACTTTAGAAATATTGCCTTAGGACAAGGGGCAAGAATGGCTATGCCTATATGGGAGAAATTCATGAAGAAGGTTTATGCAGATGAAGAATTAGCAGTATCTAAAGGCCCTTTCAAGAAACCTTCAAATCTTTCAATAGAAATTGATTGTGAACAGTATGATATGCAGCAAAATAATGTAACTGATTCAACTGAACAAATTCAAAAACTTGATGTTGATGCCATACAGTAAATAGCTGGATTATGTATGATGCAGTTTTTTTAGATCCAAAGGATATATCCGATTTACCAAAACAGCCTGGAGTTTATAAATTCCATAATAATAACGGAGATATTATTTATGTAGGAAAGGCAAAAAACCTAAAAAATCGTGTTAGCAGCTACTTCAATAAATCCTCCAATCACAATAAAAAAACAATTCGATTAGTTGGGGAAATAGATAAAATTGAAATAGCTATTGTAAATTCTGAATTTGATGCTCTTTTATTAGAAAACTCATTAATAAAAGAGCTTCAGCCAAAGTATAACATTCTATTAAAGGATGATAAATCTTTTCCTTATTTATGCATAACTAATGAGCCATTCCCAAGGATAATTTCAACCAGAAAACGTATTGCAAGAAATGGCACTTATTTTGGGCCATATGCAAGTGTTCGAGCTATGAATAATGTTCTTGAATTAATAAGGAAGCTCTATACGATACGGACATGCAAACTCAATCTTTCAGATCAAAATATTAAAGCAGGTAAATTTAAAGTTTGTTTAGAATACCATATAGGTAATTGTAAAGGGCCCTGCGAGGGATTACAACAACATAAAAATTACCAAAAAGATATAAATCAAGCTGCAGAGATTTTAAAAGGAAATTTAAATGTTCCTAAGCAACTATTTAAACTGAATATGCAACAAGCTGCGGAGGAGTTACATTATGAAACTGCTCAAAAATATAAAGAAAAATTAGAGTTATTAGAGAAGTTCCACAGCAAATCATTAGTTGTAAATCCTAAAATAACCGATATTGATGTTTGTACTATTATTTCTGAAGAGAAAAGTGCTTTTGTTAATTACTTAAGGGTTAAAAATGGAAGCATTACGGTGACCAAAACCATTCAGCTAAAAAAGAAGCTTGATGAATCCGAACAGGAATTATTATTATTGGCATTAATTGATCTTAGGAAACTATATGAGAGTGGTACTGAAGAAGTATTAACCAACATAGATATTGAAAACCTTCCAGAAAAATTTCACTTTATAAAACCACAAATTGGTGATAAAAAGAAATTAGTGGAGTTAAGTTTAAAAAATTCTTTATTCTTTAAGAAAGAAAAACTAAATCAGAATGAATCATCAAAAATAAAGGAGTTGAGAGTCTTAAAACAGTTACAAAATGATTTAAGACTAAAGGAATTACCTATCAAGATAGAATGTTTTGATAACTCCAATATGCAAGGTACTAATCCGACTGCTTCCATGGTTCATTTTAAAAATGGTCGGCCTAAGAAGAGTGAGTACAGACATTATCATGTCAAAACTGTGGTTGGGCCTGATGACTTTGCTTCCATGACTGAAATCGTAGGTAGAAGGTATAAAAGATTGAAAGACGAAAAGCAGGAAATGCCTAATTTAATAGTAATTGATGGTGGAAAAGGACAATTGAGTTCAGCAGTCAAAGCACTGAAAAAGCTCAATCTTTATGGAAAAATTCCAATAATAGGGATAGCTAAAAGATTAGAAGAAATTTATTTTCCTGAGGATCCCTATCCTGTCCATATCAGTAAAAAAAGTGAATCACTAAAGTTATTACAAAGACTTAGAGATGAAGCGCACAGATTTGCCATTACATTTCACAGACAAATTAGAAGCAAAAATACTTTTAAGATTGATCTAGAAGGTATCAATGGAATAGGAGATAAAACAATTGATCAACTATTGACTCATTTTAAATCCCCCAAAAAAATCAGGGAAGCTTCATTTGAAAACCTTAGCAATGTGGTGGGTACTTCCAAAGCAGAAATAATTATAAAAGCCTTTAAACAAAAAAAGGAAGACTAAAAGCCTTCCTTTTGAATTTATTTTATTTGGATTAATAAGACCACAATTCGTGTTCTTTTTCCATTAATTCATATTCTAACCATTGAGATGCCATAATACCCTCTTTTGGAGATTCATTATAAACATCAACAATCATATTATCATCAGGATTTGCAACCTTAACAATTCTAGCAGAGAATAATCTTAAAGCAAAGGCGTCAGCTAAATTTTTATGCTCAGCGCTATTTTGAGGGTTGAACCAAATCATTTGTTCTGGATTACTTCTAAACAAGTCAATCAAGTCTTTGTATTTAAAAACTCCAACTAATCTTTCCACACCAGAGGTAAAATTCTGTGCTGGAATTATGATTTTAATTGCTTGAATATCCCAATGAGTTACTGATCTTTTTCTATCAAAGATCATGTCTTCCACTAATTCTAAAGTAGATAACTGAGTAATTCTAAATTCGGTACTGATTTCACTAGCTGAAGATTCTTCTTCTGTTTCTGAACTATCATCACCTGAGCTATCGCCCCATCCATCATCACTACCCCATGAATCACCTCCACCGGAATCTCCCCAAGCATCACCGCCTCCACCCATATCCATATTAGCTAGAGATGGATCTTCTAATTTCTCAAGGAATTCTTCTTTTGTCATTCTATTAACCATAGAATCACCTTTGTAAATTGGGAGAATACCTGCCTTAGCAGCATTTACAATATGCTTAGTTATTTCATTACCTTTTGCAAAGAAAGGCTTATTCTGCTTTTCTCTTAAATCCATTCTTCTCCATACTCTCTTTTTATACATGATATCATCTTCATGCACGGGGTACACAGAATTAGGATTATAACCATTGTTTTCAGATTCTTGCGCTTTTACTGGTTTTACATAAACCATCAAGCCAAGAACCAAACATAATAACACAAACTTTTTCATACCTATATTCTTTAACACTATTAATTTAGAGATATCGGGAATACTTGTTCTCCAAGATTAACTTCCTCAGTATTTCCTCTAAAATTTCTTCTTAATACTTGGTCCACTTGAACAACCAATCTATCACCCGGACGCGCATTACTCATTAATTGACTAATGTTTACAGTTTCACTAGTAGCTTTGATCGGCTGACCCACTGGTCTTGGACCTCTAGCTAAAGTAATTGTCCATCTTGTAACTCTATATTGAGCATCCTTTGGTAACTGAGCTTTAAAGTTTTCATCAGGAATGGCCTGTACTCTTAAAACTCTCATCGCAGTAGCTTTTTCACCTTGTTTTAAGTTAACTGGTTTTGAACCATTATATACTTGAACATCTGGCTTAGGAATTCTTCTTACGCTAAATACTTTATTTCCTATTTTGTTACCATTTGAACTTACACCTAAAGTAACTTTAGGAGCATTAGGGATAATCGTAACTAACCCTCTTTCTTTACCTTGTATTGATGATCCACCAGATACTGAAAAAGAAGGATTATAAGAACTACCTAAAGCAGGCACTGATACATTTAATTCGTTACCGCAATTCAAATATAGTTGACTTAACGCAGCAGATTGAACTTGAATTACTGGCTCAGCAACAAAATACTCAATTTCTTGTCTGTAAACACTATCTTTCAATTTAGCAGTTGCTTCATAAGTCTTACGAGCTGTACCTTCTTCACCATAAGAACCTGCAGGAGTAGCTGTAAATTCTATTTGGCCAGCACCACCAACAACATCAATTTCTTTTCCATTAAAAGTCATTTCTGGGTCTTCAGCTGAAGATGAAGCTGCAACAATTAAATCAGCTTTATATTTTGCACCGGCTGCAACAACCTTTGATTCAGGTAATGCAACTAATTGGATTAAATCAAATTTTAAATCACCTGCACCAACTTTTCTTGCCAACAAATCTAAAGCTCTTGCTTCATAAGCCATCACTTTATTTTGATAATCAGAAATTGTAGCTAATGCGGCAGGAGTAGGAGCACCCATGAATTCCAATGTAGCCCAATCTTTCCCTTTTTGATTTGGATCATCCTTAAATCTCGGATTATCATTAGCATCTAAAGCTAATGGAGCGAAAGAAACAGCAGAATCTCCAACGGTTTCATCAATAAATGTTGCATATGCATTTAAAGATTTCTGTAATTTTATTCCATTATTCTGGTTTTCAGGCATCATGTAGTTTCCTACCTTATCATAGTCGGTTTTACCAACAATGTTTCCAGTTTCATCTCTACCTCCAGTAATTTCTATAAAGGTATCTTTATATGTCCCTAATTCTTTAACCATATCTCTGGTTTTCTCTCTGATGGCTTTAGCGGTTTCTAAAATTTTCACATCATCAGGACGGTTACCAGATTCTTCCACTGCGTTTTCAATTCTACGCAATGTATTACCATTCTGCTCTCTAGCCGCATCAACTGATACTTCTAGTGAGTTATTAATATCGATGAATTTGTCGAGTACTGTAACACTAACGTTAAGTGCCAAAAGGGCCGTTAGTACTAGGTACATCATACCTATCATCTTCTGTCTTGGGGTTTCTTTTCCTCCAGCCATATAGCTCTAAGTTTTAAGTTTTTTAATAACAAATTAACCTTTCATAGCAGATAGCATATTGCCATATACCTTATTCAATTGAGAAAGATTAGTTGTTAAGTTTTTAACTTCAGTCTGGAATTGTGCAGTATCCTTACTTGCCTCAGTCATGCTATCTAAAGCAGTTGATAAATTCTTGTAGAATTTATTCATTGCTTTTACATGATTCTGAGAGTCTTGCAATTCCATTTCGTAAACTTGATTTAAAGCTGTCAAGTTTTTAGTAACCGCTTGTACTTGTGAATGATATTCTTTTGAGTCATTCGTAGCGGAAGCCATTTGCTTCATAGCTGCAGCAGTACTATCATATGATTTGTTCATTTCCATCAATGATTTACTTGCCTGCTTAACGTTATTCGCATAATCGTTCGTAGCAACTGCTGCATTACTTAGGGTAGACATTTGTTTAGCTGATTCAGCCATATTTTTCATACCGTCACCTAAACTTTTAATCAACTCAGGACCAATTTTACCTTCTTCTAAAACTTTGTCAAGTTGCTGAGCAGTAGATCCAGAACTTTTCCCGATTTGTTTCTTTGACCCTCTAGAATCTAAATCTTCATATTCATCATTATCATCAAACTCTGTAGCTAGTTCAGGGTAAACTTTACTCCAATCTAATTCCTTATGCTGAGGCTCAAATGCACTTAGTAAGAATATAAGTGCCTCAACACTTAAACCTATACCTAACATGGCACCCGCACCAGGTAAGTGAAGAATTTTAAATAATGCACCAACAATTACAACTGCCGCTCCAATACCATATACCTTCGGCATAATGGTTTTAAATAGTAACTCCTGAAATCCGCCTTTTTTATTGCTCATGTTTGTAGTTTTTAATGGTTAATGTCTAAATATGATTTTATTTTTTTAAAAAGTCAATTAAAATTCCGCCCCAGATGATCTTCCTAAGTAAGTCATTGCACATCTGAAACCAATGTATGCTCTAGTTGAGTCTTTATGTTCGTAAGCTCTGGTACCTGTTTCTAAGTAATAAGCGATATCTTTCCAAGAACCTCCTCTGATAACCTTTCTCGGTTCACTCTCATCGAAAAACGTTGGGTTCAAATCCCATACTAAAGGAACTGATGCAGGATTAAATGCATCTTCACACCATTCGGAAACATTACCTGACATATCAAATAAACCAAAATCATTAGGGAAGTACGACATTACTTGAGCAGTATATGCATTTCCGTCATCGTAATAATTACCTCTACCTGGTTTGAAGTTAGCTAACATACAACCTTTAGCGTTTCTGATATATGGATTACCCCAAGGATATTTTGCCATATCTCTTCCGCCTCTAGCAGCATATTCCCATTCAGCCTCTGATGGTAATCGGAATGCCGGCATAGGAAATTCTCCTAATGATTCTCTATATGAATTTAAATAATCAGTTCTCCACTCTGCGAAAACTTTTGCCGCTTCCCAATCAACCCCAACTACAGGATAATCATCAAATGCAGGGTGCATATAATAATACTCTTGCATAGGATCTCCCATATGATTAGTGAAGTCTTTCATCCAAACCGTAGTATCTGGGTAAAGTTCAGTCATAATAAAATCACGACCCAATGTTGAAGCAGAATCCTCCATCATTCTTTGGATGAATTGACGGTACTCGTTATTAGTGATTTCAGTTTCATCCATGTAAAACCCACCAATCGTTACCTGTCTGTTGAAGTTAATCATACTCGCTGCTACATCTTCGTCAGCTTGTCCCATATGAAAAGTTCCAGCTGGAACTGATCTCATACCATAAGGAGTGGCCATATACCATCCTTCTCTTCCGGGAACACCTACCAAGTTACCGCCATCACCACCGCTTCCACCAAAAAGGCCGCAACCTTCTAAGAAAAGAGTAGCAATAAACAAAATCGATAGGGTTAAATTTTTCAAAACACCTTTATTATTCATAACACCTATTTGTTTCTAACTAAACGCTAATATATTGACAATTATTAAATATATTCTTTACACCTAAACAATATAACCTCACACTGTAAGGTTTTATTGTATTTTAAATAATTTATAGAAATATCTTTACAATTTTGAGAAAAAAGATTTATTCTGCAAGCATTTTACGATTAATGTCTAAATCTAGGCGTTCGTACAACCTTTTTTCCCGATGTAGATATAGCTGGCAATCGATAACTCAACATGATTTCATGAGAAGTAGTACTTTTTGCACTTTGAGCTACCAATACATAATCAAATGCGTAACCTAATTTTAAAGTATTTTCTTTAAAAAAACTATAACCCACCATTGCGATTGCTGCTTCTTGTTGTCTAAAAGATAAACCACCCCAAATTTTTTCTTTATAAGTTGCCACTGCTGAAACATCAAATGTATAAGATGTAAACTCAGTAGTTCTTACCAGTAAACTTGGAGTTAAACTGATGTCATAATTGATTGGAAATGTATAACCACCTGTTATTAAAAAGTCTTTTGGATATGGATTTCTAATTGCATCTGCACCGAAACCAAATTCCGCTTCAATTAAATGATTAAAAGCAGCACCAATGTAAAAATCTTTATGCTGAAAATTTACACCCATTGAAAAATCAGGACGTACTTGAGTAGCCTGTACATTGTCAATATTTGGATCATCATTATCAATATAGATATAACCATCTTTATTAATATTTTGAGTGATGGCCCCACCTCTAAATCCTATACTGATTTTTGATTCTTTTATCCCTAAATGATAGGCTCCTGAAACTTGTACTTGAATATAATTCTGATTCGCTATATCATCATTTAATACATAAAACCCGAATCCGCTATTGTAGCGCATAATAGGAGATGTTAATGAAATTAATTGCGAGTTCAGACCTGAAGTCGGGCCATTAGAGGGTGCATAACCAGCCCATTGTGTACGATGCAAGGCTGTTAGTTTAGTATAACCTTCAACTCCTGAATAAGCGGGGTTATTGAAAAGGTTATTAAACATGTAATGAGAGAACTGCACATCTTGACTGTAGGCATTTGAAATGCCCACAGCAAGAAAAGCAATTACTAATAATTTTGAAATTTTTTTCATATCCTCAACACTTTAGAGGGATAAATATAATAAAAATAACTTTTGTTCAAGCCTTTATGTAAGTAATTTAAAGTTATTATATAATTATATATGACTAAAGGTCTAAATACCAGCTATTTAAGACCATTAGCTTTTTTAATATAAAGTTCTAATGCTCCCGTCATAGACGGTGCATTTGGCAATGGTGCTTCTATATCTATTATCAGACCTGCATCCCTTGCAGCTTTAGCTGTTGTGGGTCCAAACACAGCAATTCTGGTTTTGTTTTGTTTGAACTCCGGAAAGTTCACAAACAATGAATTAATTCCTGACGGACTAAAGAACGCTAAAATATCATACGTAATATGTTCAAGATCAGATAAGTCTGCTGCAACTGTTTTATAAATAGTTGCTTCTGTGAAATTGTAACCGTTTTTGGTCATGAAAGATGGAATGTCATCTTTTCTGATATTTGAACAAGGAAAAAGATACTTTTCGTTTTTATGTTTCTTGATAACATTTAAAATGTCCTGTGCAGTTCGCTCTCCCACAAAAACTTTTCTTTTTCTAACTACAATGTATTTTTGTAGATAATTAGCCGTTTGTTCTGAAATACAAAAATATTTCATTTCAGGTGGCATCTCGATTTTACTACCCTTACAAATTCGGAAGAAATGGTCTACTGCATTTCTACTTGTAAAAATGATTGCAGTATGCTTTAAGATATCAATTTTTTGTTTCCTAAATTCTTTTGCATCAATAGGGTCAACATTGATAAATTGCCTGAAATCAATTTTAATTTTGTACTTATCCGCTAATTTGTGATAAGGAGAATTCTCAATATTCGCTGGTTCCGGCTGTGAAACCATAATACTTTTTACCGGATAAAATCGGTCTTTTACAGTTGTTGACATATTAATTGGTCTACTTTGAAAAGTTTTATCTCACGAAATATTTTAATCCAATTAAAAATGGGAATATTTCTGTGGTGCAAAAGTAAGAAAATAAATATAGATTACTGAACCCACTCAGTTTTAATATTTTAAAATATAGTAAGATCAACCTCAATAGATAGAAGAATAATAGGCCAAAGAGCGCTGTATTGAACCAAAAGTTAGGTATGAAGCCCAAATACAAGAATATTAGAGCCGTAATGAAAAATATAATTATGATAAAAAATAAATTTATGTTAAGCATTTCCTTTATGTAAAATGCTGAAATTTTGCTATTGCCAAACAAATTAGAAAAGAGGGTAACCAATACCACTTTTGAAATTAAGCCTATTGCTACCCATAATATAATGTTGAAAAACTCAGGTAGCCCTTTATTAGAAATAAGTGAGATTTCATAAGGGCTGTAAAAACTTAAAAAATAAACCAATGATGAGATTAGAAAAACATACAACCCTCCAAAAATTAAATTGTCTTGATCTGTTATTCTAACTCTTGATTGATCGCCTTCATTCAATCTGGTTGTAAATACTTTATTAAATGATAAAACCTGAAAAAGTCTTTTATCATAATTTAATTTAATTACAACCATTGCTAATGCCGTGATAATTAAAATTATGATTAATACATTGTTAGAAATCCATTTAGTTTCCCGATTAAAGTTTATTAATCCTGTGAATAAAGCATTTTCTTTTTTGTGCTGAAGAAAATATGTTTTAAAAGAAAATTCTTGAGCCTTATCGTCAATTCCTAAATAATAATTACCTTTTTCTGCCTTATCAATTTCAAAACGGAGTTCTCCAGTATTAGCGCCATAGATTAATTTTGCATCTTTAAATAAATATAATGGAGCATCTGCGACCGCTTCTAAATATAATTTTTTGTTTTCAATTGTTTTTATTTTAATCTGCCTAAGACTATCCGAGTCCCACTGGCTTAAGTTAGATAGAGTATCCGCCTGATAAATTATTTCAAGCTGATTGGATGATTTAGTTAATTCAATCTCAGCTTCTCTATCTTCTGATTGACAAGAAAAAAATAATAAGGGGAGTATATAAAGGATGATTCTGTACATTTCCAGAAGAAAATATTTTTAAAGTTTATGTATCTAAGACTATCGCTAGATAATAATTGAATTTTAAAAAACTGCAATATAGCCGAAATGAATTTTAGCTTGTCGAAAATCTACATTTTCATCAAGCTCATTTCCTAAAGCATAAATAATTCTAAACCAGCCATTTTTACTTCTTACATCCAAACCAGCACCAAAAGCATAAGTCCAATTTATTACAGGCTGTAATTTAGCAATATCAGTTAGCAAAAACACACTGGATTTATTATCTAAGAAATATCTATAATTCAAATTTAATAATGTATAATATCTAGAATAAAAATAATTTCTGTCAAAGCCTCTTAAATTCTGCAAGCCTCCCAAACGGAGCAAATCGTTTTGCGAAAGGGCTGAATTTTCAATGAAATTATATTGAGGAATAATTTCTATTAAAAATCGCTTAGCTAACCTTCTTTGAAAATGTAACTTAATTCTAGTAGAAAAATACAAGCTATTTTCAGGCACATCTTGCCAAACTTCTGGTAAAGATGAATAATTTAATATTCTTTTTCCCCCAATTCCGAAGGCAGATTCCAAATAATAATCATTTTTCAAAACTGGATAATAAATTGCTCTATTCCAGTCAGCAGACAACTGAATTGCATTCGTTTCTGAGCTTCTATATGCAATATCATCTATTTCTTCTGGCGAAAATTCTCTTAAAACACCATTGCTTTGTCTCTTATAGGATACGCCTAATGTCAATGATTTCCAAAAAGGATATTCTAGTCCGATATTTAAATCTGTTTGTAAAAAAGTACTATCCTCTTGCAATAAATTAAAATCAAAACTTACTCCTAAATCAGTTTTAAAAGCATAGGATTGACTTAAAGAAGTTGCCAAGGTTTGCGAATTTGCCGAATACTTTTGCCAAAAGATATCTAAGGCAACTCCCCTTTTGAATAAATTTCTTAGGCGAGTGTCAACTTGCCCTGTGATATTTACCTCATCACCATTAGGTACAAGGCCAATAAATGCATCAAATTGATTTGAAGTTTCTTTTATTAAATCCAGACCAATAATAGCTTTATTATTTTCAAACTTAAGAGTAGGGCTAGAACTTAAATTGATCTGATCAATACTTTCTATTTTCGTGTTAATTGCTCTAAAATCTTTGATATTAAATGCCCTACCAATTTCTAGATTTAATGCATTTGAAAGATATGAACTGTTAATTGATTGGATACTCGACTTAATATCTAGAGAATCATAAACAATATAATTTTGGGGTTTTATATAAACTGATGCTAAAACATTATTAGCATTCAGCCCTTCAATTGTTAAATTGGCTTTAGCAAGAGGATATCCTGATTTGTGATAGTTTTCAACCAAATACTTTTGCAAAGCTTTTTTTAATATGTATTGATTAGCCTGTTTTCCTATTTGCTTATCCAAAGATGAAATACTGATTCTAGCATCCTTTTCATAAACTTTTAAATCACTCCATAGGTAAGGTTTTCCTTCTTCTATTTTGAAAGTGCTATCATTTTCAATTTCTACAATAGCTTCCCAATAACCCAGATTAATTAATGAATCCTCTAGCTTCTTCTTTTGTTGCTTTAGGCGATCAATATTGACTTGTGAATAGGTAATTGGTGAGATAAAAAAATATAGGAAGAAAACGAGCAGGTACTTCTGTAAAATTCGAATTAACTTTGTATTCATTTTGGCAGGTATATACATACATATTCCCTTTTGTAAGCAAGCATGCTTTTATTGCGACTTCCATTTTTCTACCAATATGGTAATTAAAAATGAAATGGTAGATGCAATCTGTAAAGAAATTGAAATACAAAAGGATTACTTAAAAGGAGAAGTTGTTGAGTCCGTTTATTTTGGGGGTGGCACTCCTTCACTTTTAGATCCAAATCAAATACAAAAGATTCTTTCTACACTAAACGAATTCCATACTATTTCAAATACGTCAGAAATTACATTTGAAGCCAATCCAGACGACATAAAGCCTGAAAAATTAAAAATACTTTATGATTTAGGTATAAATAGGCTTAGCGTTGGAATACAATCTTTCAATGAAGAGATTTTAAAATGGATGAATCGTGCTCATAATAGTGCTGAGGCTTTCCAATCCCTAAAATGGATCAAGGAAAGTGATTTTTCAAACTACAGTTTAGACTTAATTTATGGTATTCCAATTGCATCTCATGAAATTTGGGCTGAAGACTTAAGAAGACTTGTTGCGTTTGAACCTCCACACATTTCATCCTATTGTTTAACCATAGAACCTAATACAGTTTTCGGTAGATGGCAGCAAAAAGGAAAATTAGATGAGGCTTCAGAAGATTATGCTGCTGAACAATTTCAATACCTAACTGCGTATCTGAAAAAGCATAATTATGAACATTATGAGGTGTCAAATTTTGCTAAGAAAGGTTTTAGATCTCAACATAATAGCAGCTATTGGCAACAAAAAGCCTATTTAGGATTAGGCCCTTCTGCACATTCTTTTAATGGAATAAATCGCCAATTTAACATCAATAATAATGCTAAATACTTAAGAGCTATCAAGCTAGGTCAACTTCCTGCTGAAATGGATATTTTAAATAATGAAGACAGAATAAATGAGTATATCATGACTTCTTTGAGAACTATTGAAGGCTGTAGCTTAGATTATTTAAGTCAAGAACATGATTATGATTTAATGAAAAATGCAAAGCCTCAAATCCAGCAGTGGATAGGATTGAAACTTTGCACTTTGCAAAATAATTATTTAAAACTTACAACAAAAGGAAGATTATTAGCAGATAAACTCGCCTCAGATTTATTTGTAGTTAATTAGAGACTCATCAAATCTTTAAACTTCGTTGCTTGTCTTCTAGAAACCTCTACTTTTTCACCGCCTTTTAATTTTACCATTAATCCCCCGTTGAACCAAGTCTCAATTTCATCTATCCATTCAAGATTAATAATATGCTTTCTGCTCACTCTGAAGAAATGTTTATTGTCTAACTTTTCATCCAAAGCATTTAATGATTTATGAATCATTGGTTTGTTTTTATCAAAATATACTTTGATATAATTACCATCCGATTCGAAAAGTCTAACATCTTTCAATTTCACAAACCAACAATTATCACCATCCTTAACAAATACTTGATCATTTACGGTTAGTTGTGTATTCTTTTTTTCAGATTCTTGCAATGCCTCAACTTCCTGCCTTATTTTAATGATAGATTCCATCAATCTTTTGGGCTCTATTGGCTTTAGTAAATAATCCAATGCGTTGAATTCAAAAGCTTTTAATGCATATTCATCATAAGCAGTAGTAAAGATTACTTTAGGTGTTTTCTCTAAAGATTCTAATAGTTCAAACCCCGTCCTTCCAGGCATCTGTATATCAAGAAAAATCAAATCCGGATTAAGGTTTTCAATCATTTCCTCCGCCTCATCAGCATTTGCCGCCTCTCCAACTATATTTATATCTTTATACTCCGCTAAAAGATTCCCTAATTCTTTTCGAGCCAATCTTTCGTCATCAATAATTAATACCTTCATATCTGCAATTTAATAAAATTAATAAATGATTTGAGGGATTTTTACGGTTGTTAATACCGTTCCCTCTGATTCATTTTTAATACTAAAAGATGCTTCTTTATCAAAAATCAACTTTAAACGCTGTTTGGTATTTTCAATTCCAAAGCCTTTATTTTTTCTTCTTTTATCCAATTTAAAATGACCAGAATTCCTAATGTTGATATTCAAACAGTTTTTTTCTACAATTTCTGTTTCAATTGACAGCCTTCCTCCGTTAGTTAAACTTGATATTCCGTGCTTAATTCCATTTTCAACCAAAGTTTGAATCATTAATGGGGGCACTTGATACTTATACGAATCTGGATGAATGATAAACTCAGTTGTCAACCTTTCTTCATATCTAATTTTCTCAAGAGCTAAAAAATCAATTACCGTATTTAGCTCATCATTAAAATTAATAAGTCTTTTTTTATCCAGAATAAGCGAGTTTCTTAGAATATTTGATAGTTGAGTAATAGAATTTTTGGCCTTCGCAGGGTCTTCATCTACAAGTGCTCTCACACTATTTAAAGCATTGAATATAAAGTGAGGGTTTAGCTGAGATTTCAGGTTATTCAATTCAATCTCATTCATTGCTGCATCAAATTTCAATGACCTATTGTAATTCTCAACATAATGATACATAAAGTAAACCAAAGACCATAGGAAGAATAGAATTAGATAAGCGAGTATATTTAGAAAAATTACCTTTGGATTAAGGTCAAAGGCAGGATCAAAAAATCCCAAAAAAGTTGTCATGAGAAATAAGAAAGCATAATTAATAATGCTTAGGACAAAGCATGCAATAATTACTCTAACAACTAATTTCTGAATAATAATCTTTAGCCACCCATTCCGGATTATAAAAATTCTGTAAATATGAGTGATGATAATATAGAAAGGTACCAGAATCAGCTGTCCCAATGTCTGCTCTTTTGAAAAACTTCCTCCAAAGTGAGCCAACGAAATATTAAGTAGGCCATATGCAGTCCAACCGACAATTTGAAGGGTCCAGTACAGTACCTTTTTATTCATTCTATTCTACTTCTACAAGAATCTGATTAAGCATGCAAAATAAGCTTCTTTTTGCAGATTTAAGAAACCGTCTATCAAATCATATGATTAGGTTTTTTTCTGCTTATTAATTTTAGGTATAAATGGCCTAATGATTAATCTAGTACCTCTATCGTAGGTGAAATAATTCCAAACCCAGTTACTAAGAATTACAATCTTATTTCTAAAACCAACAATGGAGATCAAGTGTACAAACATCCAAATGAACCAAGCCATAAATCCGCCAAAATGTAGATTCTTCGGTAAATCAACTACTGCTTTATTTCGCCCCACTGTAGCCATACTGCCTTTATCTAAATACTTAAAAGCTTTTTGCTTTTTTCCTTTTAGAGAAGCTAAAATGTTTTTTGCCAATAAGTCTGCTTGCTGCATTGCTACTGGCGCTAACATTGGGTGGCCTTTAGGGAAATCTTCGGTTTCCATTAAAGCTATATCACCAACTGCATAAATATTTTCTGTACCTTCTATTAAATTATATTTATCGACTTTGTAGCGACTATTTTTTACACTCTCTTCTGCGAGACCTTCAATTATGTTCCCCATTACGCCAGCACCCCAAAGCAAAGTAGTGGTTGGGATTTTTTCACCATTATCAAATTCAACGTTTTCTCCATCAAAGCTTTTGACCATAGTCTTTAACTTCACATTCACATCAAACTTTTTTAGGTATTTTTGAGCTTTTACATCTGCGAATTCTGACATACCTCCTAATAACCTATCCATTCCTTCCACTAAGTAAATATTTAACTTCTGGAAATCTAAATCAGGATAATCATTAGGTAGAACATGCTTTTTGAGTTCCCCTAAAGCCCCTGCTAATTCCACGCCTGTTGGTCCACCACCTACGATCACAATATTCATTAAGCGCTCAATGTCATTTTCATCAGAGCTTAATACTGCTTCTTCAAAATTTTGTAAAATATGACTTCTGAAATCTAATGCTTGCGGAATCTGTTTTAATGGAAAAGCTTTCTCAAACTTTTCTTGCTGACCAAAGAAATTTGTTTTCGATCCTGCTGCTATAATTAAATAATCATACGAAAGCTCCCCAACATTACTTTTGATTTTATTATTACTGTTATTAATATTAGTAACAGTTGCCATTCGAAAGAATATATTTTTATGATTTTCTAGTAACTTACGCAACGGGCCAGCAATTGAATCTGGCTCAAGTCCCGCAGTTGCAACTTGATATAATAAAGGTTGAAAGGTGTGATAATTATGCCTATCTAGTAATACAACCTGAACATCTTTACCCGCAAATTTTTTAGCCAATGTGATACCTGCAAATCCTCCACCTATTATAACTATTCTTTTTTGTTGAGTATCTGGAATTCTGAACGCATTAGATTGATTCATATCATACTTATTTAAAAAATAAAGTCCTTATTAACTAATATAAATGTATTGCTTATTCTTATCCTTTCAACATTATTTCCATTCTATAAAGCAATTTTTCTTACACTTCAGGAAAATTTTAACCCCTCAAAAATACTCTCTAGTTACAGTAATTCTATTTCTGAATAGAATACAAATTACAAAAAGGTAAAATGAATAAAATCTAGGCCTAAGGCAAAATTATAAACTATCCTAAATTGGATTATAAGCTAAGTACAATTTAAGATTTTACAATAAGAATAAACCTTTAACATGGCTAACCCTATATTGCTGATTTTTAACACTTTAAGTAGTGAATGAATTATAGATATAAAAACAAATTCAAAATAATATTAAATATATTAATGAAATAATTATATGAGATAAACAGTAAGCCTAAGGTTGAATTATAATATTTTATACGGCAGACTCTCCATTTTACAATATTTTCTTTTTATATAAAAAATATATATTTTAATATAAATCTTACATGTTAATTACATCAGCCGAATATTTTTCTGTAAAGTGCATGCAACTTTCCGCTATTATTCTGCGTCAACCTACTAAAAGAACCTAAAACAAAATATTATGAAATTTGCAGTTGTATTTTTCGCTTTCTTATTCTCAATTACTAGCGTTTACGGTGATGATGAGAATAAAAATATTGATCAAAAATTAATAGAAGAAGTAAAAGCTGAGCTTGCAGCTCCAGTTTTTAATCTGGAAGAAATAAATGAGCCAGCTATTTTAATATATAATACAGATGGTACTCTATTATATAGTTTTGAAAAGGATAACATTGATCCTGTAGCAATGAGAAATGTTGACTTACTTATGGAATTAAAAAGCCAGAAAATATTTATTAAGTCGCAGGAACTAAAACCTAATATTTAGAATTAATAAGTTATAGTTTAATTCATAGTGAATGGTTGATGTTTTGGTAAGTAAGAGCCTCTTTACGAAAAGTAAGAGGCTCTTTTTATTTTAATTCCCTCCTGCAACGGCATCGAGTAATTGTAATGCATTAGGGCCTAAATGTTTTGCTATAATCTTTCTGTAACTAGGGCTTGTTCTATATTCCTCTGTTAAAAATTCAGCAAATGGCTTAGCCCAATCGCTATTTTTTGGCATTACAATACCAAATTCTTCTGCAGCCTGATCACCAGCGGGGTGTCTCTTTACTGGTTTATTTGATTTCGTTGCATCCAAATAATAGGTAAAGTCAACATTTCCAAAATAGTCTGGACTGCTAATCACTTTATCCATCACTTCTTCGAATGAATTTACATATTCAATTTCTAAGGAAGAAAAATATTTCTTTTTGATATTTAATATTTGATCTTCATTTGTAGTTCCTTTAACTGAAACTGCTTTTTTACCAGCAAATACTTCCGAAATTTTTGATATATCTGATAAAGTAGGCACATCGCTATGTGTAAGCATCATTCCAATATTCGTGATATATGCAGGGCTAAACTTGTAAATAGATTTTCTTTTTTGAGTAATAGTGGTGTTACTTAAACCAAAAACACCATTTGAAGATTTCTTAACAGCATCTAAATAGGCTGTAAAATTATCAGCATGATCTTTTACCATTGTTGAATTAACGGTGATTCCGTAATTATCTAATAAATAGAATTCAAAATCACTCATAACATCAACGCATACTCCTTCAACCTGTCCATTTACTTCTGCGGCAAAACCAGGTGCTTCAGAATAAACATAAGTTAAATTGGCTTTTTTAGATTGCTTCGCTTTGGCAAATGTATCTCCGGAATATTGAGCCACAGATATAAAAGCTTGGAATAGAAAAATTAATAAAAGCGAACTTTGGATTAATAGTTTTTTCATAATATTTGATTAAAGTACGAATAGGAAACTTATGAAGGACTTACCATTATTTCAATAATATTCGTCAAATCAAATACATTTATCGATAAAATAAAATTATAATAAGAAAATAGTAGTCTAAATTATATTTATCAGCTTAAAAATATAATTAATCTAATGTATTGTTTTTTTAAGGCATAAAAAAAGCACAGCTTAAAGACTGTGCTTTTTGAAAAAATGAATTTATATATTTAATTATCGATAGACCCCATCACTCTTTGCATGAATCCATTAAGTGCTTCTTTTTTAGGGGTACCACCTTTTATTTCTTTTCTAACCTCAAGGGCTCCAGAAAAATTAGAGAGTAATTCTCCAATAACTTCTAATTCCTCATCCTTAATGCCTTTCGCCTCAATAAGGTCTTCAAGAACCTCCATTGTTTCTATTACAAAATCATCATCATTCTTTTCGATGAACTCTACAACGTGCTTAATTATTGGTAACCTCATTTAATAAATCAGTTATAATGCTTGGTTTATTTCCAGAAATAGAATTTACTAATTTACCATTTTTGAATCCTGCAAAAGTGGGTAAGTTTTTAACTTCTGCTAAAGATCTTGAATTTGGTAATTTTTCCGCATCAACATAAACAAATTTTATGTTTTCGTTTTCACCTGCTAACCTTTTGAATTTTGGTTTTGTAATCCTACAATTTCCGCACCATGTAGCTCCATATTGCACCATCACGGTTTCATTACCTTCAATTATTTCTTGTAAATTATCTTCTGCTAATTCTATCATGTCAATTTTTATTTAAACTCTTGCTTATTTAGAACGCAAAATTAACAATAGGTTTCAACAAATTAAATTGATTGTTTTCATACTCTTATAGACAAAATCTATAAATAGCAGTATCCCCTACAATTTTTCATAGATTCTATTGAATGAAGTAGCTTTTGCAATAAAACTTTCTAATTCATCAACAGACATTCTTTCTTGCTCTGTACTATCTCTATGGCGAATGGTTACCGTATTATCTTCCAATGTTTGATGATCAACTGCAATACAAAATGGCGTACCAATTAAATCTTGTCTTGTATAGCGTTTCCCAATGGAAGCAGCCTCTTCATAAACAACATTAAAGGCTCCTTTTAAAGAATTATAAATCTCCTTTCCTTTTTCTGGCAATCCATCCTTTTTGGTTAATGGTAAAATAGCAGCTTTCACAGGCGCTAATGCTGGGTGTAATTTTAAATAAATTCTGGTTTTAGCTTTGTCACCTTCTCCTACTTCTTCATTAGTATATGCATTGCAGAAAAGCATTAAGAAAAGTCGATCACAACCAACAGAAGTTTCCACAACATAAGGAATATAATTTTTGTTAATTTCAGGATCAAAATATTGTATCTTCTTTTTTGACACTTCCTGATGACTTTTCAAATCGAAATCAGTTCTGCTGTGTATTCCTTCAACTTCTTTAAAACCAAACGGAAATTTATATTCAACATCAACTGCTGCATTAGCATAATGTGCTAACTTTTCATGCTCATGTAATCGTAAATCTTCCTCTGGGATTCCGATGGCTTTATGCCATTTTAAACGCATATCGCGCCATTTTTCATACCATGAAAGTTCTTCCCCTGGGCGAACAAAGAATTGCATTTCCATTTGCTCAAACTCACGCATTCTGAAAATAAACTGACGTGCAACAATTTCATTTCTGAAAGCCTTTCCAATTTGGGCAATCCCAAATGGCACCTTCATTCTAGCAGTCTTTTGCACATTCAAGAAATTCACAAATATACCTTGAGCTGTTTCAGGTCTTAAGTAAATTTTACCTGAATCATCAGCCACACTACCGATTTGAGTAGAAAACATTAAATTAAACTGTCGCACTTCAGTCCAGTTAGCGGTTCCCGAAAGAGGACATTTAATATCTTCTTCAATAATTAATTCACGAACTGCTTCTAAATCTTCGGCTTCCAATAATTGGCCTGCCTTTTTTAGGAGAGCATCTGCTTTAGCTTTATCACCAGCATTTTCATATTCAGCAGCCTTTTCTTCTAATAAAACGTCAGCACGATAGCGTTTTTTTGAATCCTTATTATCAATCATCGGATCATTAAAGCTATCAATGTGACCAGAAGCTTTCCAAGTATCTGGATGCATGAAAATTGCTGAATCCAATCCAACAATATTATCATTAAAGCGAGTCATGGTATTCCACCATAATTCTTTAATGTTTTTCTTTAATTCTGCCCCGTAAGGACCATAATCATATACAGCCTGCAGGCCATCATATATCTCGCTAGACTGATATACAAAGCCATATTCTTTAGCGTGAGCTACAATATCTTTAAAAAGTGAATTCTCGGTTGCTTGTTCTTTCTTTGCCATGCCGCAAAGATAAATTAATTCAATTATGGATTGGAAAGGATTGTTTGAAAATTTAGGCTTTTGGTAATATTATCGTAAAAATGGTTCCTTCTCCTGATTCAGATTCAAGACTAATTGAACCACCCAATCTTTCTGTCATGTCTTTAACAATGTACAAGCCTAAACCAGAGCCTTTTGAATTTTCAGATGCTCGATAGAACATATCAAATATTTTGTCTTGAGCATTTGATGGAATTCCTTGACCATTATCAATAATTTTAATGGATAAATCACTTCCTAAATCTTCGGATTGAACTGCGATATATTTCCCAGGATAGCTGTGTCTATGATATTTAATTGCATTATCAATCAAATTATTTAATATAACACTTAGCCTTCCAATATCGGTTTCTAAGATGGTATCTTTTGGAATTTTCATTCTGAAATCTATATCAGCTGATAATTCACGATATTGAGTATTTTCAAAGGTTTCTTTTACTAAATCATAAAGATTGACTTCTTTTTTGAGAATTTCTGTTCTTGTATTTCGAGCAAAATTGATAATCTCATCAATGAAAGAATAAAGCTTTTTAACTCTATTCTTCATCATTCCCAATAACTGTTTTAGTTCTTGCGTGTCATCGGTAGTATCACCAATATTTATTAAGCCTTGAATTGAATTTAGAGGAGCCCTTAAGTCGTGAGACACACTATAAACAAATCGATCTAACTCAGCATTGGTCTGCTCAAGCAAATCATTTTTTTCTTTTATCTCTTCTTCTTTAACCTTCTTTTCAGTAATGTCTATTAATGAACCTACCATACGAGTGGGTTTCTCATCACTAGTCCATTTTGCCTGACCCGATCCATGAAACCATCTGTAGGTGCCATCTTTATGTTTGAGCTTATATTCTACGGAAAAAGGCTCTTTACTATTTAAGTGTTTTTTAAAGTCTTTTATGAGTTTCGGATAGTCTGATTTTTCAGCTAACAGGTTTTTGAAACTTGCTTTAGAAGGGGTGAATTCTTTCTGGCTATACCCCAATAATTCATATAATTTTGGCGACCACCACTGCTGATCTTTATTGATATTTTCCCAATCCCAAATTCCAGCATTGGTGCCTTCAACAGCTAACCTAAACCGTTCTTCACTTTCCTTCAATTTCCGATCTTGTTCTAAAATTTTTTGCTCCGATTTATGTTGTAGTTTAACTTGATAATAAATCACTACTATCAAGGCCGAAAAGGTGAATAAATAATTTAAAAAGTAGGTCTTATTTATATTTTCCTCTGAAACCAAATCTATCTCAAATAATCGAAAATCAGTATATTCACTAATTAAGAAGCAAGCGAAAGCTAAAAGGCCATATAAAAACCAATATTTAATTTTTTGATACCCAAATAAAGCAATTGAAGCAACTAATATGGGGAATAAATACAATTGAGAGCCATAGTACTTTCCATGATTAGTCATAAAAACAAATACAAACAAAATAGTAATTAGAATTAAGCTGTGTTTTGCCAATTCGAATTTACCAACTCTATTTAGCAGGAATGAGATTATTGCACCAAGTATTCCAATTAAAAAAACTGGGCTTAGATCTAAACTCCAAACGAATACACTTATTACGGCATGAACAGAACTAAAAAATAATAATAACAAACAGCACGCCCCTACAAGCAGAGCCTTTCTGTATTTTGACTCAGATTCTATATGAGTCGTATCGCCCAAAATAATATTTCGAAAAGGGTATTTTTTCATACTAACTGTTAGTAAATATACTTATTTCTCGAAATTTATTTAATAATTAAAGACAAGTGTTTGTGCTTACAAATGTGGTATTATACTGAAAAAAAAAGAATTCCACCTGATAAAAAGGCTAAGGATGCCAATATGAATTCCTAAAGGAGGTTTTAAAGATGTAAGAAAGTGAAGAATATTGTATTATTCCTTATATAGCATAAAGGTCCCCATAGAATGCTTACCCTGTACTAAAACTTCTTTATAAGGTTCTATTAAGCTAAAACCTATTCGGTTCATCTGATCTATAAATTGGTCTGAATTAATTACATATCTTAAGTTTTTCTGACCTAAATCCACTATATTTTCCTTCAACTTTAGAGTTGAATCAGAAAAATAAAGATCCGTCATAGTCCGTATAAATAGAGCGCCTTTGGATTTTAAAACTCTACTCATTTCTTCTATCATTTTAGTAAAATGATTCGTATCGGATGCGAAATGCAATACCGCATTACAAATTATAGTATCAAAAGTTTGATCAGGGAATAATAGTTTATCAAGTCTCATTTGCTGAAACCTTGCCTCAACATTATCTAATTTATGTATATTAGCTATAAGTCTCAAGAAATGTAATGCTTCAGGATTTTGATCAATACCAAAAACATCCATCTGGTTTTTCAGACAATAATGAATGTTTCTTCCTTCACCACAACCAGCATCTAAGATTTTTGTCCCCTCTTTTAAGTATCCTTTAAGAATAAAATCCAGCCAATAAAGGTCAATATTTCCTAATTCATGATTTACTTCTTTCCAGTTCATTTATATAATTATGGTATGCCTTCTCAAATGCAGTTTTACCCAATTCAACCAACTCATTACTTTTGTAAAATTCAAAAGTACCACAAGAATTTCTAGAAACTTGAACCAACATATCAGGTTTTATGATATCCATTTGTAGATTAGTCATCTTTTCCTGCATTAAATCAATAGATCTATTCAGTATATCAAAATAGCCAAACTTTTTAGGGGTATTATTGGCTTTGCCGTTGTTATTAGGAAAAAAGCTTTTGATCCGTGCTGTAAAATCATCTAAAAACTGTTTGTTTTTTTCATCTTGCTCAACTTCCTCTGCTGTTACTGCAATTTTTTTTTCAAAAGGTATGGCAGCATTTACATCAACAGCTATTAAAATATCTCCGTCTACTCTTTCTACTCTATTTAAAGGGATCGGATTTAAAACCCCACCATCTACAATTTCTTCATTATTATGATAAACTGGAGTTAAAACAGTAGGGATTGCACATGATGCCCTTAAAGCATCCATGAGGTTTCCTTCATTATACAACACTTCTTTTTGAGTTCGGATATTGGAGGCTACGGCAGTGAATGGAATTTCAAAATCTTCAATTTTAAACTCACCAAGTAACCGCCTCATTTCTTTAAATACTTTCTCTCCCCTAACAATTCCTTGCCAGCTTAAGGTGAAATCTAAAAGTTTAAAAACGTCTATTTTATCGAAATGAGTAACCCAGTCTTTGTATTCCTGCATTTTACCAGCAGCATATAAGCCACCAATAACGGCTCCCATACTTGAGCCTGCAATGGCAGAAATCTCAAAACCATTTTCCTCTAAAGCTTCAATTACGCCAATATGAGCAACTCCTCTTGCGCCCCCGCTACCTAAAACAAGTGCAACTTTTTGTTTCATAGTTTAAAAAATTTGGCTGAGCTCTAAGTTAGGAAAAATAAATCAAGTTATTAGGCTTATATGCCTAAGTATTCACTTCCTATTTTTGACAAACTTTAAAGCGACTATTGCAAGTACAAAAACCATAAGGGGATAAATGAAAGATAATTCTAATTTATTGATATCAGCTTGATCTTTGATGTGAACTGTAAAAAAATACAAAATTGAAAGGGCGACAATCACTTGTAAAAGAATTTTGGTTGGCTTCATGTGACTCTAAAGGTTGATGAAAAAACTTATTTTGATTTATTTATTCACCTCAATAAACTTATTTACATCTTTAGATTTTCCTAAGATGATCATAATATCTGTTTCTTTTAGGAAGGTATCGGCTCGCGGAACTCCTATGATGTGTTCTACTTGTTGTAGCTGCCCATCCACTTTCTCATCATATAATCTTTTTACTGTAATGAGGTTAAGGTTATATTTTTCACGTAATCCTATTTCGCTAATGGTTTGATCTACCACTCGTGTAGGGGTGTTGATCTCTACAATTTCATAGTCATCTGGTAAAGGAAGGAAAGATTTCATATTAGGATGCAGCAACATTTCAGCCACTGTTTTCCCTACTGTTTCTTCAGGTGATAGAATCTCACTAATCCCCATCTTCTCCAAAATCATGCGTTGCTGAGCGTTGGCTGCTCTGGCGATAATTCTTTCTACTTCAAGCTCTAATAATAAAACCGTAGTTAGTAATAAGCCTTCAAAATTTTCACCTATTGCCACTACCACAGCATCCATATCCTGAATATTCTGTGCTTTTAATGCTTTCACATCTGTAGAATCTAATGCTACAGCATAAGCTACATCATCTTTTATAGCTTCAACTTTATCTAAATCAATGTCAATAGCCAGTACTTCAGCACCACTATCACTCAAAGTTCTAGCAATTGATTCTCCGAACTGTCCTAATCCTATTACTGCAAAGCGATTGGTCATAAGGCTTTATTTTTAAGGTAAGATACTAAAACTTCTAATCCTTTATCAAATTTATTGTTATTAGGTACTATGATATCGGCATCATATTTAAAAGGATCGATATATTTTTCGTAGGTAGGTGCTACATGCTTTTCATATCGATATAATACGTCATCCAAATCATAACCTCTTTCAGAATTATCGCGGACAATTCTTCTTTTCAACTTCACATAATCCTTAGCATCAATGAAAACTTTTAAATCCAATAATTTCGCTAATTCAGGAAAATAGAATACGAATAATCCTTCTACCACAATTATTTTAGAAGGTTTAAACTCCAGCATTTTAGGTACTACATCCGGATTATTGAAAGTATATTCTTTACGGCTGACTGACTTACCCTCCTTCAACATTTTAATGTCACGGGCATAGTCGTCAAACTCTATAGATTGAGGAGTGTCAAAATTTTCAATACCATTCTCATCTTTAGGTTGCAAATGGCGATCTTTGTAATAATTATCTTGTGAAACTAAACAGATTTCTTCTTCAGGGAAATGGTCGAGCAAGCTTTTCAAAAACATGGTTTTTCCTGAAGCGCTTCCTCCTGTTATGCCTACAATGAATGGATTGTTCATGAGTGCAAAACTACGTTTTTTAAACTGTTTTTAGGAATTTGTTTTTAAAAAATCGACCAGTTTTCTTACAGCTTTCGAACGATGAGAAATTTTGTTTTTCTCTTCCAAACTCATTTGTGCAAAAGTTTGGTCATAGCCATCCGGAATAAAGATTGGATCATAGCCGAATCCTTTATCACCACTGTGAGAAGAAGCAATTTTCCCCTCAACTATTCCTTCAAAAAAGTGCTTTTCATTATCAATATAGGCACATATTACGGTTCTAAACCTTGCTTTCCTATTTGATGATTTTTCCAAACGCTGAAGTAATAGCGCCATATTATCTTCATCAGACCTTTGAGGACCAGCATAGCGAGCAGAAAATACTCCCGGCTCATTATTCAAAGATTCAACCTCTAAGCCGGTATCATCAGCGAAGCAATTTATATTGTAATTATTATAAACGTATGAAGCTTTTTGTTGAGCATTACCTTCTAAAGTACTCTGGTCTTCGCTAAGCTCCTCATTGCATCCAATATCTTTTAAACTAAGAAGCTCATAGTTATCACCTAACATTTGAGCTACTTCTTTAATTTTATAAGCATTATTAGTTGCAAAACAAATCTTCATCATCAATATGTATTCAGACGGATTCGAAATTCTACATTACTTCCTTCAGGGATATTCCTTGGAAAAACATCACTAATACCTTTATTGATCAACAGTTCTGCTGGGATGAAGACTCTATAATCTGCTCCCCTATTCATCAAGCTGATTGCAATTTTAAATCCTGGTACAACTGAGTTAGTACGTAAAGAGAATTCACTACCAATCGCACTAATAAAGATCTCATCGCTTCCTAGTTCGCGCCCTTCATAATCAATAGATACAGACGAACAAAAATTTGGAGATCTTCCTTCACCACTTTCTAATTCAACATATCGTATTCCAGATGAATGCGTTTGGTAATTAAGACCTTCAGCACTCAGATAAGCTTCAATTTCATTGATTTGAGATTCCAGATTAGTTTGATCTGGAGAGATATCTGGCGCCTGATCACATTGGATTTCAGATGTGCAAGAAGAAAAGATTGTAAATAATATACTTATTGATAAAAGATATCTTATCATTCTTTCTTAAAATTTAATTATTGATACTTACTAATTCTACTTCGAATAGTAAAACGGTATTAGGTGGGATGCTAGTATTTCCTCTAGGACCATATGCTAAATAGGAAGGCAAAAGTAAAGTAGCTTTTCCTCCTTCACTTAATTTTTTCATCCCAATTTCCCATCCTAAAATCACCTGACGCAAGCCTAAAGTAAATGAAAAAGGCTCATAGGTTCTTGACTCACTAAAAACACCTGCATCCTTAGCTACAGATTCAATACTGGTATCAAAAACTTCACCATCAAGAAATCGACCTACATAATTAACATTAATTTCCTGACCATTTTCAGGAAAAACCCCATTTCCTTCCTCCTCAATTATGTAAAACAAATCATAAGAAGGATCTCTTTCGGCTTCAAGGTTATTTTCGGCTATGTAATCTTCAATTAACTTAACGTCCTTGGCCAACTGCTCTTCCGGACATTCCCCTCTTAAATTTTCACATTCTTCATCACAAGAAGATAGCAAGACTGCTGCTAGTCCTGCTATCATAAATACTAATATCTTCTTCATTTTATTTTACCTCCACTAGCTCAACATCAAAAATTAAAGATGAGTTTGCTGGAATTTTTGGTCCTGCAGCTCTTGCTCCATAAGCCATGCCAGAAGGAATATACAAAGTAGCTTCGCTTCCTTCATTTAACAACATGATGCCTTCGTCCCATCCTCTGATTACTCTACCTTTACCAATAGGGATTTCGATTGGACCATATTCTCTCTGCTCATTATAAACACCCGATTCTTTAGCGATATCTTCGTATGAAGTATCAAAAACAGTACCATCCATAGTTCTACCTACATAGTTCACTCTTACAGTATCTCCTGCTTCAGGCTTCTCTCCTGATGCTTCTTCGGTTACCATATAATAAAGACCTGATTCTGTTTTCTCTGCCTCAATCTCGTTTTTAGCTAAGAAATCTTGAATCAATTGATCATCAATTCCTTTTTGTGCTTCAGCATCTGCTCTTTGCTTCTGCATTGCTTCCTCTCTTTTTTGTTGCTGCCATTCCATAAAACCAGCAGTATCTAATTTCTGAAGTGCTTTTGCATATACTGTTAATCTTTCTTCAGGATCTTTATCCTGAGCAACAGGCTGTCTGAATCCTTGAGTTAAAACTTCACTCGCAGAAAGTTTAGTTTTAATACTATCGCCAATATTCAATTCCTTTAAAATTGAAAACAATGGGCCTCTTGTTGATAATACAGAATCAATAATTTGAACTGGCAACTCACCTACTTCTTCACTATTAATCAATACTGAATCTTCACTATCTACTAATTTTAATGAGTAGATTGCGAAATCACCTTCAGAAAATGATTCTCCATTTTCACTTTCTACTAATACATAATCAATACCATCTTGAGTAGTCTCTTTCTTTTCACTATCACATGCTCCTAAAAAGATGATGGATAGTAAGGCTATGGCTAAACTCTTATAATTGTTCATAAACTTCTATTTTTTCTCTGTTTTGTAATTGTATTGCGTATTCTCTTATAATTCTTTCAAATAAATTCACGGTCTCCTTTAAACCTAAATCAACCTTTCCACCAGCTGCATTCTTATGGCCTCCACCATTAAAATATTCTCCTGCCAGTGTGTTAACTTCAAAATCACCGATTGACCTTAAAGATAGTTTAGTACCATCTTCTGTTTCAGTAAACAATGCCGCCATGGTAATACCATTAATAGATAAAGCATAATTTACAAGACCTTCTGTATCACCATTTTTAGAATTAAATTTTTTCAAATCTTCCAATGAAATGGCAAAATAGGCTGCATGCTCCTTTTCGAAAACTGTTAATCTTTCACTTAATGCAAAACCTAAAAATTTTAAGCGATCGAGTGAATTTGTATCATATATCAATCTTGATACTTCCGAATTGTTAGCTCCTAAACTAATTAACTCCGCTACAATTTCATGTACCTCCTGAGTAGTGTTAGGATGTTTAAAGGAGCCGGTATCGGTCATGATTCCTGCATAAAGGCAATCTGCAATATCAGGATCAATTTGTTCTTTATCTCCAAAAAGCTTAATCATTTTAAAGATTAGCTGAGCAGTAGAAGCTGAATCCACATCATGATAAACGTATTCAGCAAATTCTTCCGGACCGCGGTGATGATCTATTAATACCTTATGCGCTTTTGATTCACCTACAGCATCTCCTAATTCATTTATTCTATGAAGATTAGAAAAATCAAGACAAAAAATTAGATCTGCCTCCGCTACTAATTGGTTTGACTTTTCCTCATTTCCATTTTCATTGTATACAATCACCTTATCATTGCCTTTCATCCAATAAAGGAATTGCGGATAGTCAGTAGGGGTAATTACTGTTGCATTATGACCGTTTTTGATAAGATAATTATAGATTCCCAAACTACTGCCTAATGCATCAGCATCAGGTTTTTGATGGGTGGTAATTACAATATTTTGAGGTGTTTCTAATACCTCTTTTAGTTTTAAAATGTCCTGCATGAATCAGATTAACCCTATTGGGATTAAATTGATTTGCAAAGTTGACAAGAAAATCATGAAAAACAAACGCCTAATTGCCTGCGAGTTGACGAAAAAATTAATTTCCTGCTGAGATTAAGGAAATATAATATTTCATATCAGATTTATCCCTTAAATTTGCATTTCAAAATATTCAAATCAATAAATTTAACACAATGGCTGGAAACAGAACATTTACGATGATTAAGCCCGATGCAGTGGGTGAAAACAATATTGGTGCAATTACAAAAATGATTGAGGAAGGTGGATTCCGTATTGTATCAATGAAAATGACGAAATTAAGTGAAGAAAGAGCGGGTCAGTTTTATGCTGTTCACAAAGAGCGTCCTTTCTTTAAAGATTTAGTAGCATATATGTCAGGTGGCCACATTGTTGCTATGATTTTAGAAAAAGATAACGCAGTTGAAGATTTCAGAAAATTAATCGGAGCAACTAATCCAGCTGATGCTGAAGAAGGAACTATCAGAAAAATGTTTGCTAAATCAATTGAAGCAAACGCTATTCACGGTTCTGATTCTGATGAAAATGCTCAAATCGAAGGAAGTTTCTTTTTTGCTGATATTGAGAAATTCTAAGAATTAAGAATTTTGATTACTAAAAAAGGCATCTGCTGGAAAGCGGATGCCTTTTCTTTTTATTTAGTTTTGCTTCTAATTCGTTACGATTTCCGAAGCAGCTGGAGAATCAAAAATTTCTTTAAAGCTATACCTATATATAACCTGAAATAAGATGTTATATGACATTGAAGACATCGAACTTTGAGAATTCGCCTTATTATCAACGCTATCTTTTAGCATAGGCTTTTCCCTAATGTTGGCTAAAGAATCGGTTTTGCTTTTCTTCTCCGGATCTACTTCAATTGTTTTGTATTTTTCTTTTTTGTCTTCTGCGGTTTCGGCTGAAACATCAAATGCACAAAAAGCACCGAGTAATAATACTATAATACTGGTTTTTTTTAGATCAAACATGGCTGTTTCATTTTGATGTTATCAAATATATTGAAATAATATGACATTATCCCAATAACCTATTGATAACTATCTCTTTGCTGTAAGGTTTCAATTATTTTTTTATAAAAAAGTGAAATTTCCTTCGGTGTCTCCTATCATTCATAAATTTTGATTTATATTAAAGGAAAAATTAAGATCACTATTATGGAACTCACTAGGCTTTTCGATTTACTATCTTATCAAAAAGAAAACCACCCAATTAAAGATACATTCTCCTACAAATATGATGGCCGCTGGAAAAACTACAGCACAGATGATGTAATAAATATTGTAAATGCTGTATCAAGGGGCTTTCTAAAATTGGGATTAAAAAAAGATGATAAAGTTGGAATAGTCTCTTCCAACAGACCAGAGTGGAATTTTATTGATCTTGCCTTACAACAAATTGGTGCTGTTAGTGTGCCTATGTACCCTACCATCACCCCAAAAGATTATAAATTCATTTTTGAAGATTCAGGATTGAAATATGTTTTTGCTGAAGATCAAGAATTATATGATAAAGTTAAAAAAGCTTCAGAAGGCTTATCCTTTGTAGAAAATATTTACTCTTTTGAAAACCTGAATAATATTCCTCACTGGTCAGAATTAAGAGAAAGTGGAGAAAATGACACCACAGATTTAGAGGAATATAAAAAAGCCGTTACTCCTGAAGATTTAGTAACACTTATTTACACTTCTGGTACAACTGGTAATCCTAAAGGTGTGATGCTTACCCATAATAATGTATTAAGCAATGCAAAAGCTGTCTCAGAGAACTTAGATGTTGCCGGAATAAGAAAGTCTTTAAGCTTTTTGCCACTCTGCCATATATTCGAAAGAACCAGTGTTTATTTCTACTTATATAGAGGCGTTGGGGTTTATTATGCTGAAAACCTTGAAAAAATTGGAGATAATTTAAAAGAGGTACAGCCTGATATGTTCACCACAGTTCCGAGGTTGCTTGAAAAAATCTATGATAAAATTGTTGCAAAGGGAATGGAATTAACTGGGATTAAAAAATCTCTGTTTTTCTGGGCTTTAAACTTAGGACATAAATACGACCGTAACAAAGCCCAAGGCGGGTGGTATGATTTCCAACTTAAGCTAGCTAATAAATTAATTTTTAGTAAATGGAGAGAGGCAGTTGGTGGTAATATTAAAATAATTGCTTCAGGTGGTGCTGCATTACAACCTAGATTAGCTACTATTTTCTGGTCGGCACAAATACCTGTTTTGGAAGCCTATGGTTTAACAGAAACCTCTCCAGGCATTTCTTTTAACAGATACAATAAAGAAGATATGCTTATTGGTACAGTTGGTCCTGCATTACCTGGGGTTGAAATAAAAATTGCCGAAGATGGTGAGGTTTTAGCCAAGGGGCCAAATATCATGAAAGGGTATTATAATCAGCCTGAAAAAACTGCCGAGGTAATTGATAAAGATGGTTGGTTCCATACCGGTGATATTGGAGAAATGGTGAATGGTAAATTTCTTAAAATTACAGATCGTAAAAAAGAGATGTTCAAAACATCAGGAGGGAAATATATTGCGCCACAATACATTGAAAATAAACTAAAGGAATCCACCATGATTGAGATGGCTATGGTAGTAGGTGATGGACAAAAATTCCCTGGGGCACTTATAGTTCCAAACTTTGAAGCTCTAAAGGAATGGTGTCAACATAAAGGTTTAGCCTATACATCTGACTCTGAAATGATAAAGGATGAAAAAATTATTGAAAAATTTGACCGGGAGATAGGGAAAGCAAATGATCAATTTGCTCAGTATGAAAAAATCAAAAAGACCATTCTTCTTCCAGAAGCCTGGACTGTTGAAAATGGTGAATTGACCGCAAAACTGAGTTTGAAGCGAAAAATAATTGAAGCAAACTATAAAGATGAAATCGCTTCTATATATAATAATTGAGATATAATTTCATTTAGGTGGTTTACAATTCTTGATATAATAGTTATATTAGTGAAAGCGTAAACCACCTAAATATGAGAACCTTAGCTGCTCTTAAATTTCTTTCATTACTTTTTATAATTAATTTTTCATGTAATGCTGAACCTGAAAGCAATCTTAAAGATGATTTTGAGGGAGTCACTATTGCTGATGGATTAGAAAATCCTTGGGGAATGACCTGGCTGCCCGATGGCAAAATGCTTGTTACCGAAAAAAGAGGAGAAATTTTAGTAATTGAAAATGATGCTTTTGAAGGAGTAAAATTAAAAGGAGTTCCAGAAGTTTATAATCGTGGTCAAGGCGGACTTCTTGACATTCAAGCCCATCCCAATTATGCTGAAAATGGCTGGATATATTTTAGCTATGCAAAACCAGGCAAAGGAGGTGGTAGCACAGCCATTATGAGAGCCAAACTCGATGGAAATCAATTAGTCAATAAAGAATTGATCTACGAATCCTTTCCAAAAACGAATTCAGGCGTTCATTTTGGTTCCAGAATAGATTTTAAAGAGGGTTACATCTTTTTTAGTATTGGAGAAAGAGGGAAAATGGAAAACGCCCAATCAGTGGGAAATCCTTTTGGTAAAATCCATCGATTGTATGAAAATGGTGATCTTCCAGAAGATAACCCTTTCGTAAAAATTCCTGATGCTGAACATAGCATTTGGAGTTATGGTCATAGAAACCCTCAGGGCCTGCAGTTTCATCCTGAAACTGGAAATTTGTGGGAACATGAACATGGACCTAAAGGAGGAGATGAATTGAATATAGTAGAAAAGGCAAAAAATTATGGCTGGCCTGAAATCACCTATGGAATAGATTATGATGGCACTATTATTAGTAATGAAACCGAAAAGGAGGGAATGATGCAACCTGAGCATTATTGGGATCCTTCCATTGCCCCTTGTGGGATGACTTTTGTTAGCAGCGATCGATATCCTTCCTGGAAAGGCGACCTATTATTAGGCTCGCTTAAATTTCAATATTTATGTAGAGTTAATCTGGATGATGAGGGAAAATATATTAATGAAGAAAAATTATTAAAGGGGATCGGAAGAGTTAGGCATGTTGCTGAAAGCCCGGACGGTTACATCTATGTTGCAGTTGAGGGGCCAGGAAAAATTGTCAAACTAGTTCCAAAAAAATAAAAATATTTAAGATGGTAATTTCATGGCTATCTCTCTCTATTTCCAATTTCAATTATTATTCTACCTTAAGATAATTCTTTTAGGCTGAACTAAAATTTGTAAAACTGAATTACTTAGTGTAAATTAGACACTAAGTATCCTTACTGATTTCCAACTTCTTTTACTTTTTTGGATTACTTATTATCAGTAAATTATACATCTCAATTGACTGACTTTCATATTTATGCGTAACAATTCTTTATACAAATCTGCATTTGAACATGATGCCTGTGGAATAGGAACCATCATTAATATTAACGGCAAAAAAGAGCACCAACTTATTCAAGATGCTCTTGACATGTTGGAAAACATGGAGCACAGAGGCGGTACAGGAGCCGATAAGCAAACTGGTGATGGTGCAGGGATTATGATGCAAATCGATGAGCATTATATTAAATGGACTGCCGATGATGCGGGCATCTCATTTAAAAAGGAAAAACCGGTAGGGACAGGAATCTTCTTCTTTCCTAAAATGCCAAAAGTTGCTGATGAATGTAAAGAAGTATTAAATAAACATGCAGAAGAACTTGAGCTAGAAATTTTAGGATACCGAAAAGTGCCAGTTAATGAAAAAGTGCCAGGATCCGGTGCCAAGCCAGTAGAGCCTTTAATTGAACAGGTATTTATTCAGTCAAAAAAGGCAATTTCTAATGAAGAGTTAGAACGTAAATTATTTGTATTAAGAAATTACAGCACTCATTACATTGGCCATAATGTACAAGGAAACAATAAAGCCTTTTATGCCTGCAGCCTTTCTACTAATACAGTAATTTATAAAGGTCAATTAAGAACTAATCAACTTAGAGAATATTATTATGATTTAACAGACGAAAGATTTAAATCCGCTTTTGCTATTATTCACTCAAGATTCTCCACTAACACATTTCCAAATTGGAAACTTGCTCAACCTTTTAGATTCATCTCCCACAATGGAGAAATTAATACCATCAGGGGGAATGTAACCAAAATGAAATCTAAAGAAGCCAACTTTGATTCAAAGGTTTTTACTGATGCTGATTTAGAAAAGTTACTACCGGTAACCAATCCAGAACATTCTGATTCCGCTAATCTGGATGCCATTGTTGAAATGCTAGTGCTTGATGGCCGACCATTAGAACATGTCATGATGATGATAGTGCCCGAAGCATGGCAGGATAATAACATGATGGATAAAGACAGAAAAGCTTTTTATAAGTATCATGCATCCATAATGGAGCCTTGGGATGGCCCTGCTGCTTTAATTTTTACAGATGGTAAAAAAGTAGGTGCTACATTAGATAGAAATGGATTAAGGCCTTCTCGTTTCTGCATCACCAACAATAATCGATTGATAGTTTCTTCAGAAGCAGGAGCATTGCCGGTTAAAGCAGATGAAATTATCCAGAAAGGAAGATTACAGCCTGGTAAAATGTTGATGGCTGATTTAGAACAAAACAAAATTTTATTTGATGAGGAGATCAAAAATAGCATCACAGCTAATAAATCCTATCAAGACTGGATTATTGCCCATAGAGTAAAATTAAGAAATCTGCCCGTGCCTGAAGTTAGTACAGAAAAATTATCAGGTGAGAATTTATTACAACAACAAAAAGCTTATGGGTATACTTCAGAAGAATTAAAAGTTATACTAGCTGATATGGCGGTTAGAGGAACTGAGCCCATTGGTTCTATGGGGGCCGATACTCCACTAGCCATTTTAAGTAAGCAAAGCCAACATATATCAAATTATTTTAAGCAGTTATTTGCCCAGGTAAGCAATCCTCCAATTGACCCCATCCGAGAAAGAATGGTTATGTCACTTTTCACCAGAGTGGGTGAAAGTTTGAATATTTTAGAGGAATCCCCTGCGCATGCGAAACAAGTTCACATATCACAACCTGTTTTACTGGATTCTGATATTTCTAAATTCATGTACTTAAAAGACATTGGCTTTGATTATGAGATTATTGATTGTGTATTTAAAGCTGATGGAGAGCCTGGCAGACTAGAAGAAGGACTAAATACGATTTGCGCTAAGGCAGAAGAGGCAGCAAAGAACGGAAAAGTTGTTTTAATTCTTTCCGATAGAAATATTGATCATGACCACGCCCCTATTCCTTCTTTATTATCAACCGGAGCAGTTCACCAACATCTTGTAAAATTAAACCTTAGAACTAAAACAGGTATAGTAGTAGAAGCGGGAGATGTAAGAGAAACTCACCATTTTGCCACTATCATTGGATACGGAGCTAGTGCGATAAATCCTTACCTAGCAATTAATTCAATTGAAGAACTGCATGATAAAGGTCAATTAGAAGATGGGCTTTCAAAAGAAAAAGCAGTAGAAAATTATCAGAAAGCAATCGGATATGGCTTATTGAAGATTTTATCTAAAATGGGGATCAGCACCTTGCAGTCCTATCAAAGTGCACAAATTTTTGAAGCATTAGGTCTTCATTCAACCGTGATTGAAAAATGCTTTACGGGTACAATCTCTCGAATTGAAGGCATTGATTTTGATGGATTAGCTAAAGAAGTTTTAGTAAGACATTTACAAGCTTATCCTTCAAATAATCAGGTTAAAAAAGGTTTAGAAGTTGGAGGCGTTTACCAATGGAAACAAAGAGGTGAAAAACACCTTTTCAATCCGGAAACAATTCATCTGCTTCAGCATTCCACTAAGACCGCTAACTTTTCACTTTATAAGAAATATGCTTCAAAAATTAATGATCAGGTAAAAGATACTTTAACCTTAAGAGGCTTATTCGACTTTAAGAAAAGAGTACCTATTTCCCTGTCTGAAGTAGAGCCCGCAGAGAAAATAATGAAACGATTTGCAACCGGAGCAATGTCTTTTGGTTCAATTTCTCATGAAGCCCACTCTACACTTGCGATTGCCATGAATAGAATTGGTGCTAAAAGTAACAGTGGTGAAGGCGGAGAAGATGAAGTGCGATTTGAAGTAAAGCCAAATGGGGATTGGGAAAGATCTGCCATAAAGCAAGTCGCTTCTGGACGATTTGGTGTAACTAGTTATTACTTAACTAATGCTGATGAACTCCAAATTAAAATGGCACAAGGCGCTAAGCCCGGTGAAGGAGGTCAATTGCCAGGTCATAAGGTAGATGAATGGATAGGAAGAGTAAGGCATTCCACTCCAGGAGTAGGATTAATATCTCCTCCACCCCATCATGATATTTATTCGATTGAGGATTTAGCCCAACTTATATACGATTTAAAAAATGCTAATCGTACAGCCAGAATTAATGTGAAATTAGTTTCACAAGCGGGTGTCGGTACTGTTGCAGCTGGAGTTTCGAAAGCAAATGCAGATGTGGTTCTAATTTCAGGTGCAGATGGAGGAACAGGTGCATCGCCTTTAAGCTCTATTCGTCATGCTGGACTTCCATGGGAATTAGGATTAGCTGAAGCCCATCAAACCTTAGTGAAAAACAATCTAAGAAGTAGGATTACAGTTCAAGCGGATGGACAAATGAGAACAGGTCGTGATTTAGCCATTGCTACTTTATTAGGAGCTGAAGAATGGGGAATCTCAACTGCTGCTTTGGTGGTCGAAGGTTGTATCATGATGCGTAAATGTCATACCAATACTTGTCCTGTAGGAGTAGCTACTCAAAATCCAGAATTAAGAAAACTCTTTACTGGAGATCCTGAGCATGTTGTGAATTTCTTTAAATTCCTAACTGAAGATTTAAGGGAAATAATGGCTCAATTAGGATTTAAAACCATTGATGAAATGGTAGGCCATTCAGAAGTATTAAAGGTTAGAAATGATGTGCCTTTCTGGAAATTAAAAGACCTTGACTTAAGCCCAATTTTATATCAAGAGCATATTGCGGAACAGGTTGGTGTTTTTAAGCAAATTGAGCAAGAGCACGAATTAGATGAGGTATTAGATTGGCAACTATTGGAAACTGCCAAAGAAGCTTTAGAGAATAAACAAGCTGTTCGAAAAACTTTCCCAATCCGGAATATCAATAGAGCGGTGGGAGCAATTCTTTCCAATGAAATCAGTAAAAAGTATAAAGGAGAAGGGCTTCCTGAAGATACAATTCGATATAAATTTGAAGGATCAGCAGGGCAAAGCTTTGGAGCATTCCTTGCTCCAGGAGTGACCTTTGAAATTGAAGGTGAGTCTAATGACTATTACGGAAAAGGCTTATCTGGTGGTAAACTCCTCATTTATCCTCCTAAAAACTCAAGCTTTACGGCATCTGAAAATATCATAATTGGGAATGTTGCCTTTTATGGAGCGACTTCTGGTTATGCCTACATTAACGGAATGGCTGGTGAGCGATTCTGTGTTAGAAATTCAGGAGTACATACCGTAGTTGAAGGCGTAGGGGATCATGCATGTGAATACATGACTGGTGGAAGAGTAGTAGTGCTTGGTGAAACTGGTAAAAACTTTGCAGCCGGAATGAGTGGTGGTATCGCCTATGTATTAGATGAAAATAATTCATTTGAGGAAAATTGTAATAAAGCCATGGTAGGCATGGAAAGTCCTTCGGAAGAGGATATAAATGAGCTTAAGACCTTAATTGATTATCATGCTCAAGCCACTGGCAGCGTAAAAGCCAAAGCAATTTTAGAGGATTTTGATCACTATTTATCAAAATTCATCAAAGTAATCCCTCACGATTATAAGCGCATTTTAGAGGCTAAAAAAGAAGAAGAACAAAAGAATAACGAAAAAATAGTAGCATAAATGGGACAGCAAGACGGATTTTTAAAGTTTGATAGAGAATTACCAGATAGCAGACCACCTGAAAAAAGGATAGAAGATTTTAAAGAAATCTACCAGCCTTTTCCTGAGGTGAAAACCAAAAAGCAGGCAGCAAGATGTATGGATTGTGGCATCCCGTTTTGCCATTCTGGTTGCCCTTTAGGAAATATTATTCCTGAATTTAATGATGCGGTTTATCATGAAAATTGGGAAGAAGCTGCTAAAATTCTTTATTCTACCAACAACTTTCCCGAATTCACAGGAAGAATATGTCCCGCTCCTTGTGAGGCAAGCTGTGTATTAGGTATTAATAAACCTCCAGTGGCTATCGAGCATATTGAAAAAACAATCGCTGAAAAAGCTTATGAATTAGGGTATATAAAACCAAATCCTCCTCAAGTAAGAACCGATAAAAAAGTAGCGGTTATTGGATCAGGGCCAGCCGGATTGGCGGCAGCTGATCAGCTTAATAAAGCAGGACATTGGGTAACTGTATTTGAACGTGAAAGCAGAATTGGCGGATTACTTCGGTATGGAATTCCAGATTTCAAATTAGAGAAGCGGTTCGTAGAGCGCAGAATTAGCATTATGGACGAAGAAGGCATCCGTTTTAAGGTGAATGCAGAAGTAGGAAAAAACATTAATCCTGATATGCTGAAGGATGACTTTGATGCCATTGTGATTTGTACTGGTTCTACAGTGGCTAGAGATCTTCCTATTCCGGGTAGGGAGCTAAAAGGCATTCACTTTGCAATGGATTTCCTTACTATGCAAAACAAAGAAGTTGCAGGAGATAAAGTTGAAAATAAAATTTCAGCTGAAGGAAAAAATGTGGTTGTAATTGGTGGTGGAGATACGGGTTCAGATTGTATTGGCACTTCGCATAGACAAAAAGCTAGTTCTGTTCTTCAATTAGAATTGATGCCAAAACCTCACCTTAAAAGAGATGATAGTGATCCTTGGCCATTATGGCCTATGACTTTACGCACTTCTTCTTCACATGAGGAAGGTGGCGAAAGAAAATGGGGAGTATTGACTAAAGAATTTAAGGGGAATGAAAAAGGAGAATTAAGTCATATTAAGTTGGTCGATATTGAGTGGGTAAACCAAGGAGGTAGACAAAGCATGCAAGAAATACAGGGGACGGAAAGAGATGTACCTTGTGAACTGGCTTTACTTGCCATTGGTTTTTCTCATCCTGAAAATCATTTGCTAGAAAATTTAGGTGTTGAAAAAACCCAAACCGGATTAGTAGGATCCAATCAATACAAAACAAATGTTGACAACATTTTTACTGCCGGTGATGCAAGAAGAGGACAATCATTAGTAGTTTGGGCCATTTCTGAAGGCAGAGAAGCTGCCAGAGAAGTGGATCAGTATTTAATGGGACGAACAGAATTACCCGCAAAAGACAGTTCGTTTTTTGACATAGCTGAATTAGAAAAGTAACACTACTTTAAACATATTAATCAACGCATAGTTTTTAATGAAATGAAAACATATGCAACAATAGATTCTTCTGAAGAATCCTTAATTAAGGTAACGTTTACTGGTGAGAAAAGTACTGATGAAAACTTTAATCAATACTTATCTGAACTTTCTAAAATTTATGATAACAGGATAAATTTATCTATAATTTTTGATGCACGAAAAGCAGGAATCCCCAAATTATCTCACCAAAAAAAGCAAGCTACTTGGTTAAGTGAGCATTGGAAATTAATGGAAAAATATTGTAATGGAACAGCTTACGTAATATCAAATGCTGCTATTCGAGCTGTTTTAAAAGTTATATTTTCATTCCAAAATCAGCCTGTTCCTTATAAAATATTTTCAACTATAGATGAGGCCAAAGAATGGGTTTCAACGATTGATAATAAAAAAGCTAAAAAAATAAGCTAACAGCTATTATCTCGATTGATCTTGGATAGTGGTGTGTAAATAGCTTTTCAAGCTGTCAAGTTTTTGTAAAAGCTTGGCTTTCTTTTTAGCCGTTTTCAATTCAATTGTTGTACCATCTGAAAATTTAAGGAAGGCAATATATTTTTCAACATTGATAACGGAACTAGTATTTGCCCTTCCATAAAACCTTTGGCTAGTTTTTAAATTCTTAATAAATATTTTCTCAATTCCTTCATAGCCCTTCCATTCTCCAGTTTTGATAAAGTAAAACGCATTAAACTCTCTATACTTATTCCCTTTGAATTCGATTCCAGAATATGCGGTTATAATTAAAAAACTAATCAGAAATAGTAAAATAGCTACATATACATTAATAAATACAGCAATAAATGCCACTAAAAGTAAGCTATAGGCTAAAATCTGAAATTGTATCGGAAATAATAGTGCTTTGTAAAATCTCATATCTACATTCAATTATCATTCATAATATAAATGACATTTTTACCAGCCTTAAGATATACATTTGTTAATATTAAATCCCTGACATTTATCATTATTTTCGATAGTTTTCATCAAGAATCCTTAATTTGTGATTAATAATTTTGCGACTGCAAACAAGAAAAGAATTATGAAAGAATCACTAACTATAGTAACTGCCGAAGAGGCCGTTTCACACGTTAAATCTGGAAGTAGAGTATTCATTCAAGGAGCCGCCATGACTCCTTTAAAATTAGTAGATGCGCTGTCTGAAAGATACAATTCGCTAGAAGATGTAGAGCTTTTTCACTTGCATACAGAAGGTCAGGCTTTATATACTCAAGAACCTTATTATAAAGCTTTTAAAATTAATAGCGCTTTTGTAGCAGGAAATGTTCGAAAAGCCATAGCAGAAGGAAAAGGAGATTATATCCCGATTTTTTTAAGTGAAGTACACTGGCTATTCAGAAGAAATATTTTGCCTCTTGATGTGGCTTTTATCCAAATCTCAACTCCAGACCAACATGGCTATTGTTCCTTAGGGGTTTCTGTGGATGTCACTATCCCTGCAATTCAAACGGCAAAGTTGGTAATTGCTCAGGTAAATCCTAATGTGCCAAGAACTCATGGTGACGGGATTATTCACATTAGTCAAATTGATTGTGCGATTGAAGTGAATGACCCCATTAGAGTACACGATGTGGTTGTACCTACTGAGGTGGAACATAAAATTGGGGAAAATGTAGCGAGTTTAGTAGAGGATGGTGCTACACTACAAATGGGCATTGGGGCAATCCCTAATGCTGCTTTACTAAATTTAGGAAATCATAAGGATTTAGGAGTGCATACTGAAATGTTCTCAGATGGAATATTACCGCTTGTAAAAAGTGGCGTAATCAATGGTCGTAAAAAAGAAATCAAAACGGGCAAATTAGTGACCTGTTTCGCCATGGGATCTCAAGAATTATATGATTTTATGGATGATAATCCAGTAGTTCATATGAAAGAAGCTGCCTACACCAACGATACTGCCATCATAAGAAAAAACCCGAAGGTAACCGCTATTAACTCTGCCATTGAAATTGATTTAACCGGTCAGGTTTGCGCTGATACTATTGGGCAATATCAATACTCTGGTGTTGGAGGCCAAATGGATTTCATTAGAGGTGCATCTCTATCAGAAGGAGGAAAAGCTATTATTGCTATGCCATCTGCTACCAATAAAGGGGTTAGTAAAATTGTTCCTTTCTTAAAAGAAGGAGCAGGTGTAACCACTACTAGAGCTCACGTGCATTATATTGTAACTGAACATGGTGTCGTGAACTTATACGGTAAAAATTTAAGGGAAAGAGCAAAAGCATTGATTTCGATTTCTCATCCTGATGCCAGAGAGGAATTAGAAAAAGCTGCTTTCGAACGATTTGGTAAATTATAATTTACATACATTAAAATGTCCGATCATGAAGTCGGACATTTTTATTTTTTTGTGATCTTTAATAATTTTAGCCAAAAACTATCGAACCAATGAAAAGAATTAACAAAAACCAGTTCATCGGATTTCTTATAGGATTATTTGCCGTATTGGGTACTGAATTTTTATCCAATACTGAAAAATATGTAGATGCATTTAAGAATGGCTATGAGATGGCCCAAAAGCCTATATCCGAATAATTAAAATAAATTCTCTCGCTTAGGAATATTCCATCTAAGATTTATTCCATAAAAACTATTCTCACTGGTATTATTACCAAATTGGCTTTCTTGATTTCTAATACTATAATTTAAATCAAGGAAGAGATTATGATACGGCATATAACTTAAGGTCATTTTCACGAATTGTAAGGTATTACGTTCTCCTTGACCAATTGTATGTCCATATTGCCATCTGCTTCCTGTATCAGGATTGATGTGTGTATATCGAGTATTATTCGTTTTAAAAATATCACCTCCAAAATGGCCCACAGCAGTAGTATCTGTTCCAAATTCAGCCATTACCGCTTTTGCCTGAAAATGAATTCTAGGTGTGATTTGATAACGCAAAGTAGCCACCCACTCTTCAAAATTAGCACCTAAAGGATGAGCTAATGGTTGCTTATAATTCGCATAATTAGTGAAATTAGAATCATGCCCATAAATAAAAGGTCTTGCTACATTATATTCAGCCTGCAAATCCAAATTAGGAATTTCAAAAGCATTGAAATACTTCAAACCCGTCTGAACCGCCCATTTATTGGCCCACCAGCCTCCTTGTCTTAAATTATCAATTAAGAATTCATCCAAAACGAGTTGACCGTATAAGCTGAACCGCTTTAAGAATAATGCCCTGAAATCCATACCCAAAAGAGCGTTACCAGAACTACCATCCTGTTGTTCTAAGGCTCTATAAAAAATTAATGGATTGAAGTAAACCGGATCAATTGGATTTTGAGCGACTGATGAATCGCCCGACATGATGGCCTCAAAAACTCCTATGTTGATGTTATCGGTAATATTATAGCTTAAATGGTGAAGCGATAAAAATTTCCGAGGATACTGATATTGTGTACCTGATAGCTGGTTCCCTCTTAGTACAACATCTGCTGTTTGCAATCCAAATAGGTTGGTATAATTCAATTTCCAGATGCTTGTCTCAGCTTTTAAAAACAGATAGCCCGGAGAAAAATCGCTTAGAATTAACGAACGTTCTCCATTACCTATGAAAAAGCGATCATGACCAAATTGTAAATTAATACTTTTGGTAGCCTGAAATGAGATATATCCTCTAGCAGTGAAAAAATCTACCCCTTCATTATTATCACCATAAGGCTTCCAAAATCCTTCATTAGGCACTGCGCTAAAATCGCTTACATAATCATTCACATAAGACGGAAATACGACTTGATTTTCACCTACGAAAGTGTAAAACCCTAACTTTTTATTAATCAGTCCTCTTACCTCAAGCCCGCGGGTATTGGTATAAAGTCTATTATCAGAAATACTTTCTTGCCCGATTGAAAAATCTAAAACGGGGTTGATATGTAAATCAAATTCATCATTATGAACATTCAAAAAGTCTGCTTTAGTTTTATAAATGTGCCCAAATATGCCTTTTTCATTTTTGTAATCAGCACTATCAACCCATTCCCAATTATCATTTTTCAAATAATTATGGTTGAATTTATCTTTTCGATTATAATCACCCGTATCTAAACTATCTAAAAACTGAGCAATTTCTTTTCTATTAAATGGCTTCATGGAAGCATGAAAACCTTCAGAAAATTTCCCGCTTTTCACTTCCAGTCTCTCCAATAAATGATAATAATCGCGGTTTAGAGGAGCATTTACAGCCTGACCAAGCAAAAGTGAGGTGGAGAAAATGAAAAAGATAGTAAATAATAATCTCATATTGAATACTTTATGGCTTGCAAGATAATTAAAATAGTTAAGCAATAAATAAGCAGGTGTTTGGAAAGATTAAATGCATCTGCTATTTTTGCATTCCTTTAAAAGAATTGGTTGGAAATCAATAATTTAATTTATTAGTTATGAAAAAAGAAATTCATCCGGATTACAGAGAAGTTGTATTCTGGGATACTCAAGCAGACGTGAAATTCTTAACGAGGTCTACAATGACTTCCGATGAAACTATCAAAATGGATGATGGTAAAGAATATCCGGTAGTAAAAATTGAAGTTAGTTCAGCTTCTCACCCTTTTTATACAGGAAAGAAAATTTTCTTGGATACTGCAGGTCGTGTGGAGAAGTTCAACCAAAAATACAAAAAGAAGAAATAATTATAGATTATCACTTCTTCAAGAAAGTCTCTCTGAATTTAATTTTAGAGAGACTTTTTTATTTATACACCACTCAACATTTTTGTTTCGTCCATCACAATTATAAAGCTTATATTTGAATGCATTGAAAATCATTCATTATGGAGATAGAAGAGTTCAGAAAGCATGCCCATGCCATGGTAGATTGGATGGCCGATTATTTAGAAAATGTAGAAGAATATCCGGTCCTTTCAAAGGTTAAGCCGGGAGAAATAAAAGCTCAACTTCCAAAGCAATTTCCGGATAAGCCGGAAGAATTCAGTTCCATCTTTAAAGATTTTGAAGATAAAATCATGCCGGGCATCACCCATTGGGAAAGCCCTAACTTTTTTGCCTATTTCCCGGCTTCTAAAAGCAAGCCTTCTATATTAGGTGAGATGTTGATGTCAGTACTAGGTACTCAAGGTATGGTTTGGCTCACCTCCCCAGCTGCTACCGAATTAGAGGACCGCATGATGGAATGGATGCGTGATTTGCTTGGCCTTTCTAAAGATTGGACTGGTTCGATTCAGGACACTGCCTCCACAGGAACATTTAATGCATTGATTACGGCAAGAGAAAAAGCCTGTAATTTCCAAATTAATGAAAAGGGATTCCATCGAATGCCTAGCTACAGAATTTATGCTTCAGAACAAGCACATAGTTCCATTGATAAGAATGTGAAAATCGCGGGCTTTGGCATTAATAATTTAGTCAAAATTCCTGTAGATGAGAATTTCGCAATGATTCCTGAAAAGCTGGAAGAAAAAATTCAAAAAGATATAGATTCGGGCTACGAACCTCTTTTTATTTTGGGTGCATTGGGTACTACAGGAACGACTGCTGTTGATCCACTTGAAAAAATCGGACAGATTGCCAAAAAACATCATATCTGGTTTCATGTGGATGCTGCTTATTCCGGTGCCGCTTTAATTTGTCCGGAACATAGGTGGATGAGCAAAGGATTAGAATTAGCTGACAGCATGGTTTTCAATCCGCATAAGTGGATGTTTGTGAATTTCGACTGTAGCCTTTACTATGTGAAAGAACCTGATTTATTAAAACAAACCTATAGCATAACTCCTGAATATTTAAAAACAGATGCTGATGAGCAAGTTAATAATTATAGAGACTGGCACATCCAATTGGGCAGAAGGTTCAGGGCTTTAAAATTATGGTTTGTCTTGCGCGAATTTGGAGCCGATAAATTAAGATCCATCATTCACAATCATATTAAATGGGCTCAATGGCTGGAAAAAGAGATTGAAAATTCCCCTGATTTTGAAATGCTGGCGCCTGTTCCGGTTAACCTCTTGTGCTTCCGATTTAATAATGGAAAAATGAATGAGAATGAACTGAATCAATTCAATGAACAGCTGCTAAAACAGGTAAATGCCACTGGGAAAATATTTATTACGCACACCAAGCTAAATGGAAAATACACTTTACGTTTAGTGGGCGGACACCCTGAATTGACTAAAGGACATTTAGAAATAGCTTGGAAACTGATCCAGGATACTGCTCATAAAACACAGTAAGCAAGCTGTATAAAAATAGCAAATACTGAGCCGGTAGAGCAGGCTATTTCTTTGCCTTTTTTAACCGTAGATTTAAACTTTTATTAACGTTTTATTGATACCTATTTCCAAAAAACCTTCTCAATCGGTTCTATTAACATTTTATATTAACCTAATAATTAGTAAATTGCTTTAAAGCATAATATAGATATGACCACATTTGTGAGCATATCCAGATGTTGGCATCAAAGGAAATAATCAATGAAAAAAATACTTCTTATTCTCTTTCTTGTGATTAACCTTGATTCTTTTGCGCAAGATCCACAATTACCCATAATCGATATTCACTTACATGCTTATCAGGGAGTACCTCCAAACATGAAAGCTTCATGGGCAGGTGAATCTTATGCGCAAGGACTTAGTTCACCAGAAAATGCATCGACTCATCTTCAAATGGTCCTTGATGAGATTGAGAAAAACAATATCAAGCTTGCTCTGACAAGTAGTACCTCAATAAAAGCGCTTGAAACTTGGCAACAATCCCGTCCAGAATTGTTTCTGATGGGTATTCAAACAGATGATGATGGAAAACCGATTTTAAGCCCAGACTCTCTCAAACTATATTTCGATAATAACAAGGTTAACGCGCTCGGAGAATTGGGGCTTCAATATGCTGGAATTGCTCCTGATGACCCAATGATGGAGCCCTACTACAAAGTTGCGGAAGACTATGGTATTCCAGTCTGTTTACACACAGGTTTAGGTCCTCCAGGAGGCCCACACACCTTTGCCCCAAAATTCAGAACCACTCTAGGCAAACCAACACTCTTTGAACCAGTATTGGTCAAACACCCTAACATGAAAGCTTTTATAGCGCATGCAGGCTGGCCTTATATTTCAGAAACTATAGCAATGATGTACATCTATCCTAATTTGTACGCTGACATTGGGGTTTTGAACTGGGCGCTGACGAAGAAAGCTTTCTACACCGCACTTAAACAATTAATGGATGCCGGATTTGGTAAACGCATTATGTTTGGAACTGATCAGATGTTATGGCCAGAAGCAATCTCAATTGCCATTAAGGCGGTAAAAGAAGCACATTTCTTGTCCGAAGATCAAAAAAGGGATATACTCTATAACAATGCTGCTACTTTTTTAGACCTTTCTGAAGAGACAATTGCTAAACATCATGAATGATGACTAGAACAATAAATCCGGTGCTAACAATGGATAAAATGAATGCACATAATATCTTTGAGTAATCTAAGAAGTCAAATCAAAAGTCTTGTCCTTTTAGAGCGTTTAAGTAAACTCATTTTATCCAGACGTTAAAGTTGAATGAAAATCGAGAACAGCAGAATGTTATCAGACTTTTTTGAAAATAAGGACAGCTCTGCATCCGTCTTTGAACAGTGGGTCTATTCAAATCCTGATTTGGAAACCGAAATTGGAGAACATATTTAATCAGAGTTTATTTTATTAGACTTTAAAGATAATTCTATAAGGATTCAAGTCAAAGAATTAGTTGATCCATTAATAGATTATGCTCAATTACATAGAAAAGAAATAATTGCAATTTTAGACAGGCTGATTTCTCAGACAGGCAACCCACTGGACGAAATCAGAAAACTTTTCCAATTGTCTGAAAAAGGTTATATGTTTTTAGCTTCAGCTGAAATTGGCTATTTTTCGCTGCCATTCATTTAAGCCCGTACGCTCTGCAATAAAAATAATTGTACATTGAAAGTGTGATTTTTTGAAATTTCTGCGAATAATAAGCTAAAGATCAAAATTCATTCAATGAAAAAATGCCTTCACATAGCATGTCACCAATAGCGGATAATAAAAAAGACGAATTCTTAGCGACAATTGATGATCATAAAAAGATCATCTATAAAGTTGTTAATTCATATTGCAGGAATAAAGAAGACAGAAAGGATTTGGAGCAAGAGATCATTATTCAGTTATGGAACTCTTTCGACAAATACAATACTGCATACAAATACTCTACCTGGATGTATCGAATTGCGCTCAATGTTGCCATATCCTTTTATAGAAAGGAGAAAAAATGGCTAGCGATAAGTGATTTTTATAGTGAGGATTCAATCTACAGTATAGCAGAAGAAAATGAAAGCAAAACAGAATTAGACCATAATATTAAATCACTGCAAGAATTCATTGCTAAGCTAAATGAATTAAATAAAGCCTTGATGTTATTGTATTTAGAAGAAAAGCCATACGATGAGATAGCGGACATATTGGGAATAACAAAGACCAACGTGGCAACAAAAATTAGCAGACTTAAACTCAAATTAAAAAAAGAATTTCAAAAATAATATACTCTTATGGAAGCTCATGAATTAAGTAAAATAATGGAAGCTTATGATAATAAGTTGGACAAAACACTCCGCTTAAATAAGTCATCTATGGATCATTTACAGCTTGAAAAGCCTCAAAATAAAACAAAGAAAATTCTCGTATCTAGAATCTCTGAAGTCGTGGTATTTAGTTCTTTAGCTATCTTCCTAGGATGGTATGTAGCGAATAATTTGGGGCAAACTCATTTGGTAATAAGTGGCATCATCCTTCATGTATTTACTCTGATAGCATTGATAGGCAGTATTGGTCAGCTAGTATTATTACAGCAAATCGATTTTTCAAAACCAGTTATTGAGATCAGAAAAAAAATCGAGTTAGTAAATTCACATGGATTATTGTTTCTAAAATTGATTTTTCTTTCGGCCCCAGTTTGGTGGTCATATGCAATTGTGGGACTTGATGTATTTCTGGGTTTTGATATATATATTCATTTAGAGCAGGATTTTGTGATTCGCTATTTAGTGATCAACTTTCTTTTGATCATTCCACTTCTCTGGTTCTTAAATAAATTGTCTTATAAAAATCTCCATATAAAATGGGTACGAAATACCATCAAAATATTTACAGACCCAAAAACAAAGAAAGCCTTGGAGTTTTTAAATGATGTAGAAGAATTTGAAAATTAAGTTTTGAAACACAAATGACTATTAACCTTAAGTCCATTTACTACTAATTTTACAAATGGATTTAAGATCAAACTTGAATCGCTTTTTGTTTTTAATGAATAGCTGGTCCGATTCTTCTCATTATTTCCTAATCATTCATTGAATGAGTTATGCATTTGAGGATTATCAGAGCCAAATCTATTATCTGTCTGCCATCATTCAAATTCCTGTAGGGTGCAATCTATAATTGAATTTATCAATCTACACCTCTTTCCTCAATATCTCCAAAGGTGGTTTATTCACTACTGACCGGCTATTGGTTAAACCAATGAATACGGTTAATCCTGTAATGGCTAAATAAGTGATCAATACGGCAAGCAAGTTTGGTACAAATACCGTTTCAAAGCTGAAGTACGCTAATCCCCAGGCAGAAAGTAAAGCAATGATGATTCCGGTTAAACTAGAAATGCTCCCTAAGAAAAAGTATTCCATAAAATTTATGCGTATGATTTGTTTACGACTGGCACCTATCGTTCTTAACAATACTGCCTCTTGCATACGCTGAAACTTGCTGATATTAACCGCTCCTATCAATACAATAATCCCGGTTATGATAGAAAAGAAAGCCATAAATTGAATCACAAAGGAGATTTTACCTAAGACCTCGTCCACTGTTTTTAAGATCAAGTCCAAATCGATAATAGAGATGTTGGGGAATTTGCTCACAACTTTTTGCTGGTATTGAGCAGACTTCTCTACCTTTTCATAACGCGTTAGCAATACATGGAATTTTGGAGCCTGTTCTAATACACCTTCAGGGAAAACCACCAAGAAGTTTGTTTGTACACGCTGCCAATCAATTTCTCTTATGCTTCCTACATAGCACTGAATTAATGCACCTTGTACGTTGAAAGTTAGTGGGTCACCTAGCCCAATCTTCATATCTTCCGCTAAGCCTTGATCCAGTGAAATGAAAATTGAGTCATTCGGGTTTTGTACTTTTCCTTTCCACTCCCCTTCCAAAATGGTTTCAGAATCAATTAAGCTATCTCTATATGTTACCCTATATTCTCTTCTCAATACCCAGTTACGTACCTCTGAAGTGGTATCTTCCTTAATATCATCTGCCAATTTAGCTTTCAAACTGTGAAGCTTCATGGTTACTATGGGTACTTCTTGAATCACAGGAAGGCTATCCTTTTCAGTAATTTCAATGACCTGATCAACCTGGTCTGATTGAATATCAAAAAGTACCATATTCGGCTGATTCTCACTGCTGCTTAGCTTCACTTTATCGAGTAGCAATTCCTGACTTAACATTAAGGTGGTAATTAATGCAGTACCCAACCCAATGGTCACAACTAATATTAAGGTCTGATTATTGGGTCGATATAAATTCGCTAAACCTTGTCTCGTGGTGAAAGCGGTCTTTTCAGGAAAGTATTTTCTCACAGCCCAGATGATCAAGCGACTTACACCCATCAGAATTAAAGCTGCAATCAATAGAGATACCGTAAATACTGCGGCTTCCTTTAAAGATTCAAGTTGTAAATAAGAGAACCCAAATACAAAGAGTACTACTAATAGGTAGACAAATCGACTTGCTTTTGAAGTTTTACCCCAACCTAAACTTCTTAATACGTTTAAAGGCGAGACCTTCCTGATTTGCAATAGTGGTACTAAAGCAAAAAGGATACTGGCTAAAAGACCAATCAGAATGCCTTGAAGGAAGGAACTAAGGCTGAAACTCAACTCGATTTCAAAGGGTAAGAAATCAGCAAAAAGCTGCGGCAAAAAATATTGGATGCTACTTCCTATTCCTGCCCCAATGATGGAGCCTATCAATCCGATAACTGATATCTGGATCAAGAAAATGTACATCCCCTGTAAAGAAGAGGCCCCTAAGCATCTTAAAATGGCTACTGACTTTACTTTCTCCTTCACATAAACTTGCACGGAACTCGCCACACCTATACAGCCTAATAATAAGGCAATAAAAGCAGTGAGATTTAAGAAACCGGTCAGATCAGAGTAAGCATCACCTAATTCTTGTTTTCTTTCCTCCACATCATCAAAGCGTAGTTCCTCTTTTTCTAAGCGAGGTTTCAGAACCTCATTGAAATATTTTTGATCATCGATTCCATCAGGGAATTTGATGTATAATTTATAATTGATGCGACTCCCCTTTTGCATCAATCCTGTTTCTTCTAATTTGGAAAATGGAATAAATACAGGTGGGGCTACTGTAGTGGTAATGGCAGATTGGCCAGGCGTTTTATTGATCTCCCCTGCAATAGAAAAGACTGAATTTCCTATTCGAACAGAATCATTTGGATTGATATTAAACTGCAGCATTAAAGATTGATCTACTAATGCTTTTTGTGCTGCATTATAACTATTAGCAGAGGTTAATGGGGTTGTTTCAATGGCTCCATAAAATGGATAGTTTTCTTCTACTGCTCTGACATTAATTAATCGAGTTCCTCCATTTTTGGGGAAGTACACCATGCTGGCAAAGGCTCTTTCCTCGGAAAGTATTAAATTTTCCTCTTGAAGAAATTGATATAAAGAATCAGGAAAGGGGCTGCGACTTTCTAATTCTACATCTGCTCCTAATAATTCTTTGGCTTCCGAATTGATTTGCTGAGTAAGATTATCTCCAAATGAATTGATGGCTACAAGTGCCGCAATACCGAGTACAATACTACTCATAAATAGAAATAGTCGCGATCTATTTCTACGACTATCGCGCCAAGCCATTTTCAATAACCAGTTAAAATTTTGCATGAGAATGGGTTTTAAGCGTCTTGAGAAGTTGATTTAGCAGTATCCTTAATTAGTTTACCTCCTTTTAACTGCAGAATTCTGTCGGTTTTTTCTGCCAGTTCATTGTCGTGGGTTACTAAAACTAAAGTGGTGCCTAATTCTTTATTTAGATCGAAAATCAAGGATTCAATGGTAGCTCCCGTTTCTTCATCTAGATTTCCAGTGGGCTCATCAGCAAATAATATCTTCGGTTGATTGGCAAAGGCTCTGGCAATAGAAACTCTTTGCTGTTCCCCTCCTGATAATTGAGATGCATAATGATCCATTCTATCTCCTAGTCCAACTTTTTGAAGTAAATCAATGGCTACCTCCTTCACATTCTTTTTGCCTAGTAATTCGAGCGGAACCATCACATTTTCTAAAGCCGTAAGGGTTGGCAGTAAATTAAAGCTTTGAAAAATAAAGCCCACTGCTTCATTTCGAACAGCAGCTCTTTCATCCTCTGAAAGTTTTTCTAATTGCTTTCCATTTAAGACAACGGAACCTGAGCCGGCCTCATCTAAACCTGCACATAAGCCTAATAGAGTGGTTTTCCCACTTCCTGATGGTCCGATAATAGCGCAACTACTGCCTGCTTCAATTTCAAAATTGATATCTGACAATACGGTTAATGACTTTTCACCTGATTGGTAAGTTTTGGTCAGGTTTTGAACTGCTAATATTTGATTCATGCTCTTGATTTACTGCTATAACTACAAAACAAACGGTTCTAGCTGTAAACAGTTTTGGGAATGTGATAGGTGGAAATGACATTTAAACCACCCATCAAAATTTGAAAGCTAAATCTTCATCTAAAAGACTTATTTATTAACTTAAGATTCCAAAAATAAACTTTATTCAAAATGAAGAGATACATAGTATTAATAATTAGCTTTTGCTTTTTGACGAGCGCTAGTCTACAAGCTCAAGAAAAAAAAGATGAAAGCAGTTATGTAAAAGAAAATTACGATAAGGAAGAAGTCTACATCCCAATGCGTGATGGCACCAGACTTTACACTGCCATCTACACCCCAAAAGAAGAAGGTGAATATCCTATTATGATGCAAAGAACTTGTTATAGCATTGCGCCTTATGGGCCAGATGCCTACAAGCGCTCTTTGGGGCCTTCAAAATATTTAATGGAGGATAAATTTATTTTCGTTTATCAGGATGTAAGAGGAAGATGGATGTCGGAAGGCGAATGGACCAATATGACTCCTAACATTCCAGGTAATAAGCATAAAAAAGAGGCTGATGAAAGCTCTGATACTTATGATACTATTGAATGGTTGTTGAAATACCTTAAAGGCAAAACAAATGGAAAAGTAGGCCAATGGGGTATCAGCTACCCTGGTTTTTATACAGCTGCTGCTTTACCTGATGCTCACCCGGCATTAAAAGCTAGTTCTCCGCAAGCACCAATTGGAGATTTCTTCTTTGATGATTTTCACCATAATGGCGCTTATTTACAATCCTATACTGCTGCTTATCCAGTTTTCGGCTATCAAACAGAAGAGCCTACAACTGAATCATGGTATAGAGAAGCTTTAATGAGAATGAGAACAGCAAATGCAGCTGATGGTTATGATTATCATTTAGAATTAGGGCCACTTAAAAATATTACAGAGAAGATTCATTTTGATAATGAGTTCTGGGAGCAAACCGTTGAGCACCCAAACTATGATGAGTTCTGGCAGAAAAGAAGCATTATCCCTCATTTAGATGATATTGACCATGCTGTAATGGTTGTAGGTGGATGGTATGATGCGGAAGATTTATACGGTCCGCTGAACATTTATAAAACGATAGAAAAGACAAGCCCAGATGCTTACAATACCATTGTGTTTGGTCCTTGGAGTCATGGCGATTGGGCAAGAGAAAAAGGTTTTCAAGCCGTAAATCATATTTACTTTGGAGATAGCATTTCTACCTTTTATCAAAAGGAAATTGAAAGAACCTTTTTCAATCATTTCTTAAGAGATGGCAAAGGCAAACCAGATTTACCAGAAGCTTATATGTTTGATACTGGCTTAAAAGAGTGGCAAAAGTTTGACGTTTGGCCTCCTCAAATTCCAAAAACAACTTTAGGTTTTGCTAAAAATGGAAAGCTTTTAATAAACGGTGAAGGAAGCAATGATGATGAATTTAGCTATGTTTCTGATCCTGCTAAACCCGTACCTTATACTTCATTTACTGAAGGCGTAACTTTTACTCCTCGTCCTTACATGACGGATGATCAAAGACATGCCGCCAGAAGACCAGATGTATTGGTATGGGAATCTGACGAATTAGATGAGGATTTAACTTTAGCTGGTGAAATTGCCGCCAAATTAAAAGTGGCAATTTCTTCTACTGATGCTGATTTCATTGTTAAATTAATTGATGTTTATCCTCCAGATCATGAGAGCTATGAACACAATCCTGATAATATTGTAATGGGAAATTATCAGCAATTAGTAAGAGCGGAAGTATTCAGAGGAAGATTTAGAGATAGTTTTGCAAATCCTAAACCATTTGTACCAAATGAAGAGGATGAGGTGGAAATTGCATTGCAAGATATTTTACACACCTTCAAAAAAGGCCATAAAGTGATGGTACAAATTCACTCTACTTGGTTCCCTTATATTGATAGAAATCCTCAGAAATATGTAGACAATATCTATAAAGCCAATGAAGAAGATTTCATCAAAGCCACTATTACAGTTAAGGGAGACTCTAAAATTGAAATTGGTGAATTACAAACTACTCCCCAATCTTTACAATTAGAATTGGATAAATAAATACTATTTGAAATGATCTGAAGCCTCAGTAAGTAAATTGCTGAGGCTTTTTTTATAGCCAACCAATTATTAATTACATGTGTCTGTAAACTGGACGTTAAACCAAATCAATGAAAAAACTTTTCAGCCTAATTCTATTAAGCTTTATTGGCTTATCTTATGTAAATGCGCAAAAGCATTCGGTTGGTATATCTTACGATTATATTTGTGATGGAGGTGCTATCCGATTTGCTATGTTAGCTGGTGCTTCCTCTTATCATCATATACAAGGGAATAAAATAGGTTTGGTTTATTCCTATCAAATGAGTGATCATTTTTCATTGAATTCAGGCTTACAATACCAACAAAACTGGATGCAAACGAGAAATATTTCCTCAACAGGAGAACTTCAGACATGGGATTTTAAAGTTGAAACCATAAATGTTCCTTTTTTACTTCATGCCAATATTTTAAAATATCTATTTGCTGAAGCCGGGCCTTTACTAAACCTTCAGACTAATGATGTTGATGCTTATGGTACAGATCAACAATCTGGTATTGGTTTTTCCTTGGCAGCAGGTATACAATATCACTATAATCAATTTAGGGTTTTAATTAAACCTCAATCACAAATACAAAGTATAATTCCGTTTCAGAAAGAAAATTATCATAGCAGAATTATCAGCAATAGCATCTCTGTTGCATTAACTTATAGCTTTTAATCTCCGTTGGCTCTTATAATTGTGGAAAAATATATATTTTCATTTTTATGAAGAGAGAGACCAGATTAAAGTGGGTGATTTTATTAAACATTATCATCACAGCTTCTCAAATAATTGGGGGTATAGTGGGAAATTCCATGGCATTGATATCCGATGCTATGCACAATTTCAGTGATGTAGCCGCTCTTATTTTAAGTTTAGTAGCCATTATTTTAGCCAGTAAGGAAGCTACCTATAGTAAATCTTTTGGCTATAAAAGAGCCGAAGTACTAGCCGCTTTTGTCAATTCAGCAGTCATCATTGCAGTAGCTATTTACATTATTGTAGAAAGTATTCAGAGGCTTCAAGTTGCACAATCATTAGAAATAAATAATGAATTGGTGATTTGGTTAGCAGCTGTAGCAATTGTAGCAAATGGATTAAGCGTTGTCTTTTTGGCTTCAGATGCAAAACACAGCATGAATATGAAATCTGCTTTTTTGCATTTATTATCCGATACTCTCTTTTCAGTAGCCGTTTTAGGGGGAGGTTTAGCCATGAAATATTATGGAATTACTTGGGTTGATAGTATTTTATCCATCCTAATTGGTATATACCTAATTGCAACTTCTTGGAAGCTTTTATGGAGTTCTGCAAAAATATTAATGCAATTTGTACCGGAAGGTGTGAATATTCCTGAGATAGTTAAGAAAGTAGAAAAGTTAACCGAAGTAAAGAATATTCATCATATTCATATCTGGCAGTTGGATGAGTATACCATTCATATGGAAGCTCATGTTGACCTCAATGATGATTTGAATGTAAGTGAAACCCATGCCATACAAGAAAAAATAGAAAATTTAATGCAAAGCCATTTTTCTATTGGTCATATCACTTTACAATTTGAGCATGGTCTGGATGATGGGAATAAGGAATTGATTCAGTAAAAAACCACTTCATAAAATATGCTATCTAAAGCACAAGCGAATGCTTGCGCTATTTTAATGTTGTCTATTTCATCTTGCAGCTGATTCAAGCGTCCGCTTAGACCTATTTCAGTGGGTGGGAAAGAAAAAAATACGGGCCAGCGGTAGAATGTGGGTTGTCTGCTAGCTAGTAGCGGATTGTCCAGATTCTTCTATCTTTTTTATCAAGAAAAAAGATTAAAAATAACAATACACCCCTAATATCCCCTCTAGGAGATAGATTAAAAACAAAAAAACCATCTCAAATAAATGAGATGGCTTCAAATTTTAACTTAAGAGGATTTTACTCGCCCTTTTCTTTAAACTCATCTAATTTAGTTTTACCCTCTGCTTTAGGGAAAACATTATTAGTTTGATCTGTATCAGCTAATTCCCCTTCTGGATCAAATACTATTTTCGAAACTTCTTTATCAAGGATTAACATCTTACGAGTTTTACCTTCATTTTTCCTCCAGATTTCCGCTGGGATATATTTCTCTTCTTTAGTTCCGTCTTTATATTCAATATTGAAGATTAATGGCGTTACAAGCCCTCCTTTATTACTTAAAGTTACTTCATAAAAATGCTTGTCAGCGTATCTTGCTTCAATTGCTTCGTCATCAACTTTATTACGGTACTCACCATACCAGAAAGATGGCGTTTCAGAAATTGTAATGTAATCCGGACCTTCACTAAAGTCTGTTTTCATTTCTTTTTCTTCTTTTTCACCTAAATCACCTTTCGGTGCTTTAGCATTTTTCTCCATATCTGACTCATCCTGTGCGATTCGGAAGTATTTTACTTCATCAACACTTACATCAACATGGTCAGTAGTATAGAACCATCCTCTCCAAAACCAATCTAAATCAACAGCTGATGCATCTTCCATAGTTCTAAAGAAATCTGCAGGGGTTGGGTGCTTGAACATCCATCTTTGCGCATAGGCTTTGAATGATTCATCAAAAAGCTCAGGTCCCATGATGGTATTTCTCAATAAGTTTAAGGCTGCTGCTGGTTTAGAATAAGCATTAGGGCCCAATCTTAATACCTGCTCAGGGTTTGTCATAATGGCTCTTTGAGCATCTTTACTACTTTTCATATAACCTGTTACCGCTTGAGGAATATTATCATTGTAAGGTAAGTCAGGATAGTATTCGAACATTACGTTTGACTCTAAGAATGAGTTCAAGCCTTCATCCATCCATGCCCACTGACGCTCATCAGAGTTCACAATCATTGGGAAGTAATTATGACCTACCTCATGCACGATTACATAAGTCATTCCTAATTGAGTTCTTACTGAATAGTCACCGTTTTCATCTGGACGACCAAAGTTAAAGCAGATCATTGGATACTCCATACCGATAGAAGCTGCATGAACTGAAGTGGCTTGTGGATAAGGGTAATCGAAAGTTCTTTTAGAATATAGCTCTAAAGTATTTTTAACAGCCTTAGTAGATTCCTTCTCCCATAATGGATTTCCTTCTTTAGGATAGAAAGATTGTGCAAATGGTTTTTTAGTTTCTAATTCAACCATTTGTCCATCCCAGATGAATTTTCTTGAAGCCGCAAAACCAAAGTCTCTTACATTTTCAGCTTTGAATTTCCAGGTTTCATATTTGTTAGATTTCTCTTTCTCGTTTTCAATTGCTTCTTCTTCCGTAACAATGAAAGTCTGTTCAGTAGATTTTAAAGCTTTTTCGTAACGCTTGAACTGATCTTTTGTCAATACTTCTTTCGCGTTTTGAACCATACCAGTTGCACCAACAATGAAATCATCAGGAACTGTAATTTCAACATCATAATCCCCAAAAGTTAAAGCAAACTCACCTGAGCCTATGAACTGCTTATTTTGCCATCCTTCAACATCATTATAAACTGCCATTCTTGGGTAAAACTGAGCAATAGTATATAGCGCATTTCCATCCTTTTCGAAGAATTCATAACCACTTCTTCCTCCACCTTTCATTCTGTCATTTACGAAATAATTCCACTCAACAGAAAAAGAGATGTTTTCACCTGGCTTTAAGGCTTGCGGCAAACGAATTTTCATCATGGTTTTTTGGATTAAATAATCCATCGCTTCACCATTTGCATTTTTAACAGATTGAATGTTAAAACCACCAGGGAAATCATAAGAATTACCACCATTCGCTACATATTGCTCTAAATATTTACCAGGAATAGTGTCATTGAAAAACGTAGCCGTACTGATTAATTCGCTATCAGATCCTTCTGCCCTCATGTTTTGGTCTAATTGTAACCAAAGGTAATTTAAAGGATGTGGTGACTGATTGTAATAGGTAACCGTTTCTGAACCTGTTACTTTATTAGATGACTCATCCAATTTAACTTTAATAGAGTAATCCGCCTTTTGCTGCCAATAGTCTTCACCAGGAGCCCCAGATGCGGTTCTATATGAATTAGGAGTAGGCAACATAGTTCCTAATTGCTCAAACCTTTCCTTATAATCTTGCTCTTGAGCATGCATCATAAAGGGTGCACATAGCATGATTATGATTAATAGTTTCTTCATAGTTTTCATGTTTTTAATTTATTGTTTGCATTAAAACCTTAACTCGATAAGAATTATACTTTTAAAAAAACTAGTATAATACCAACTCATAGCTTTGATTTCAAAGCATTATTATCTTCAAACCTACTAAAAAATAGTGTTTCATCCTTTCAAGAGGCGTAAAATTACATCAAAGGACAAAAGAATTTTTTAAAGGAGAGTTTTATTAACGCAACTTTTATATATTTGCAACAATGTTGCGTTTAGGGAAAATATTATGGATGATAAGCCTGATGTTAAGTTCGGCTACTTTGCTTTCAGCACAAGATGATTGTAAAGTTAACTTATCGGGCAGAGTGCTCTCTGAAGGAGAACATGAAGCTATTGGTTTTGCCACCTTATATTTTCCTGAACTTAATGCTGGAACCCAAACTGATGAAAGAGGCTTTTTTAATATCAATTTGGATTGTAATAGTAGTTATGAACTTATAATAAGCCAAGTAGAGTATGAGAAAAGGAATACCCTTATTACAGTTAATTCCACAGACATAAAACAAGATTTTTATCTTATCCCTAAAGAAAATGTATTGTCAGCTGTAAGCGTACATTCTCATAAAAGAGAACAAGTAATGCTAACAAATGTTGAGAATGTATTAACCACTCGGGAGCTTAAAAAACTGAAAGGAAAATCCCTATCAGAATCTGTAAGTACACTTCCGGGAGTAAACAATATAAAAACAGGCCCTGGAATAAATAAACCAATGATACACGGCTTATTTGGAAGCCGAATTCAAGTAGTAAATAATGAAGTTTCTCAAATGGGCCAGCAATGGGGGATAGATCATGCACCTGAGATTGATCCTTTTGTAGCTTCCAGAATTACGGTAGTGAAAGGAGCTTCATCGGTTAAATATGGACCGAGAGCAATAGGCGGGGCATTATTATTAGATCCAGAACCATTATTGCCTGATTCTGCTTTACATGGAAGCCTTGACTTAGTAGGCTTTACAAATGGTAGAGGCGGAATAGGATCAGCAATGCTATCCGGAAGTATCTTTTTAAACAAAGAAGAATCCATAAATTGGAGAGTACAATCTTCTGCGAGGAAATCAGGAGATCAACACACAGCAGATTATAACCTTACTAACACCGGTAGTGAAGAGCTTAATTTTTCAGGAGCAGCCAATTACATTAAAAAAGATTTACAGGTTGATTTATTTTACAGCAGATTTTCGACCGAAATAGGTATTTTAAGAGGAGCCCATATCGGAAATGTAGATAACTTCTTCGAAGCTTTAGATAGAAGGCCTCCTTTTTTTACAGAAGCATTTTCTTATGAAATCAATAACCCTAAACAGCAAGTAGTACATCAATTACTAAAAGCAAAAGTCCATTTAGATAGATCCAGCTATGGGGATTTTGACTTTATATATGCTTACCAGCAAAATGCTAGAAAAGAATATGATGTAAGAAGAGGGGGAAGAAGCGAAATTGCAGCGGTTGATTTACAATTGGATAGCCATATAGCGAAGCTTCAGTTTCATCATGACCCTATTTGGAACAATTTAAGTGGTGAAATAGGACTAGATTATGAATATCAAAACAACAAAAATGTTCCGGGTACTGGAACTACTCCCCTTATCCCTAATTATTCAAGTTTTCAAGCTGGCGCTTTCCTAAACGAATCATGGATAGAAAACAACTGGAACCTTGAAGCAGGTCTTCGTTACGACATCATTGCGCTTGATGTATTAAAATTTGATGAGAACAAGGAATTAATCAACCCTACCCATCAGTATAATATGTTTGCTGGAATAATTGGCGGTGGGTATGATTTCAGCAAACATTTGAAGTATAAAAGTAATCTGAGCTGGAGCCAAAGAGCACCTAGCATCAATGAGCTATACAGCCAAGGCTTGCATCATAGCGTAGCGGCTATAGAAGAAGGCGATGATCAATTATTACCAGAGACTTCTTTAAAATGGATTCACAGCTTTCAGTTTAATTGGAATGAAAAACTAAAACTGAATATTGATGCCTATGCTAGTAGAATCAATAATTACATTTATTTAGAGCCAGAAGAACCTCGCTTAACTATTAGAGGAGCCTTCCCTGTATATCAATACCGTCAAACCATGGCTTCCTTATACGGTACCGATATAATTGGAAGCTATGAATTTTTTCATCATTTCAGTCTTAATTCTAAGGCTTCAATTATTAGAGGAAATGATTTAAGCAACAATTTACCATTGATTTTTATGCCTGCAGATCGATGGGAAAACAGCCTAAACTGGAGAATAACAGACCGATTAGGGTTTAGAGAAATTGATTTTAGCTTAAGCGGGCTTAAAGTATTTGAACAGTTTAGAGCTCCTATAACAGAAACTGAAGCTTATGAAAGAGGAACTGTACCCGTGCCTGAAGGCTATTTTATCAGCAATTTCTCAATTGATACTTCCAAAGAGTTTGGCGATACCCAACTTAATGTAGGCTTTAGCATTTACAATTTAATGAATGTGAATTACACAGACTACCTCAATCGATTGCGTTTTTACGCTGCTGAAACGGGTAGAAATTTTGAATTACGAATTAATTATATCTTTTAACCTTTAACTTTTAAACCCATGATTTTACAAAATTTAAAATTCTTAAGAAACTTTTTCCTATTAGGTGCAGTAGTGCTTTTTTCACAATGTAATACAGAAGAACCTGAACCAGAAAATGAAGAAGAACTAATCACTACTTTAGAAATGGTTTTTGAATCCGTTGATGGTAGTGAAACTGTTACTTTCAGACTTTATGATGAAGACGGAAATGGGGACATTGAACCAGTTGTTACAAATGGTTCATTATCTGCCAATACTGATTATAATGTAGAAATCGAAGTGCGAAATGATATTGAGAATGAAGATATCACTGAAGAAGTTTCTGAAGAAGCTTTAGAACACCAATTCTTCTTTACAATTGCTAATGGATTAAATCTAGATTTTGCATATGATGATGCGGATGAAGATGGAAACCCAATAGGAATCGAATCAACTTTTAGCACAGGAGATGCAAGTAATGGTTCATTAACTGTTGAATTAAGACATGAACCTAATAAATCAGCTGCAGGAGCAGTAGATGGTGACCCAGCAAATGCAGGTGGTGAGACCGATATTCAGGCAACATTTACAGTAGTAATTGAGTAGTAGTTTTTTTATATTTTGGTTAGTTAATAAAGCAGTAATTCGAGAGGATTGCTGCTTTTTTTATTCAAAAACGGGAACTACTAGGCATTTGGTTTGTCGTTAGAATGATTTTTTTCAAAACTAAAACATTTACTTAAATAAAATCGTTTTGATAGCAAAACAAATGAAACTAATAGTATTACTATCATGAGGGTAATCCTAAATTACATATTAGTTACTATTCTATTAATTCCTCTTGGATTGGAGGTCTCTTTTAGTCATCAAGAAGTGGCTCCTAAGCAACTAACTGAAGAAAGTATAAGCTTTCAAGAAGAAAATATACCTCTTAAAACAGCTCGTGAAGAAAGAAAAATATCAATTCGAGAATGTATTGATACTAAATATGTGTACTTACCTTCCATATCAATTTTTCCTAAAGTAACTGAAGTATTTATTTGCGCTAAGCCTCGCTACCTATTGCACCAATCCCTCCTCATATAATTCTTTTCTTTTTTAAAAACCAGATCGATATTTCTGGTTCTATATGCTCTATCTTATCAAAATAGATGCAGCCAATCAAATCTAAATAATTACCCTTTTAACTTTAAGAAAGATGAAAATAACTATGCTTGAGTATTCCAAGATGATACTCTCAAAGGTCCGTTTCAGTAAAAAATTATTTACTAAAGAATTTAGAAAAACGAAACAATGGCTTACAGTGGATGAGCACGAAGAGTTGAAAAACTGGCTTAGAAAGGATCGATCCTACAGAACCCCTAGTTTAAAATAAAATTTCGTAATCAATAGACTATCTAACACTTAAAGTAAAATGAATCAAACAACTTTATGGATCGGCTTTAATATTTTTATCGTCCTCATGCTTATTATAGATTTAGGTGTCTTTCACAAAAAATCACATGATGTATCAGTGAAAGAAGCGCTAATCTGGACCACTGTCTGGGTGACTTTGGCTTTCGCCTTTAATGTTTTCATCTATTATTATCTTGGGCAAAAAAGTGCTTACGAGTTTCTAACAGGTTATGTCATAGAAAAATCACTTTCTGTAGATAACATTTTCGTCATAGTTCTAATATTTTCCTACTTCAAAGTACCCAATAAATACCAACACAAAGTATTATTTTGGGGAATTTTAGGTGCATTAGTAATGCGAATCACCTTTATTTATTCAGGTGTAGAATTGATCAATAATTTTCATTGGTTGATTTATGTTTTTGGTGTTTTTCTAATTGTAACAGGAATAAGAATATTAAAATCTGGGGATGAAGAACCTGACATGAATAAAAATATTGCGGTTCGCTTAGCTCGTAAACTCTTCAAAATAACGCCTGATTTTGAAGGGGATAAATTTTTTGTGAGGAAAAAAGGAGTACTATGGGCTACCCCTCTATTTCTAGTAGTTATTGTTGTAGAATTTACAGATCTGATATTTGCAGTTGATTCAATTCCCGCTATTTTATCTATTACAAATGATGCTTTCATCGTTTACACCTCCAATGTTTTTGCGATTTTAGGACTACGCTCCTTATACTTTGCCTTAGCGGGAGTAGAAAAATATTTTACCTATCTAAAGTATGGCCTTTCGGTAATCTTAGTATTTGTGGGAGTAAAAATGTGCTTAGCGGATATCTATAAAATCCCAACAGAATTGTCTCTTGGATTTATCATTTCAACATTATCAGTTGCCGTATTAGCTTCTATGGTATTACAATCAAATCGTAATGTAGAAAGAAAATAATGTTTAGCATGAATACCGCTTTTCATTATTAGAACTAAAGTTTAGACTGGCGAATATCTAAAATTTGAGAAGCATGAATTATTGAAAAATAATCAGTGCTTCCATTTTGATTTAGAATGTTTCAGTAATAAATCTGCTACAGATGCAGTGAGTGGCGATCCAACTAATGCAGGTGGTGAAACTGATATACAAGCTACATTTACCGTAACTGTAGAATAAAAGATCTTAGATTTTGGTTAGTTAATATAGCAGTAGTTCGAAAGTGCTGCTGCTATTTTTTTTTGATTCAACTAATTTTTTAGTAATTGCTTTTATGATTCAACAATTTAGGTGTATATTTTGGTTTATTCCTAATTAATAAATAATAAACATGAATCGAATCAACTTATTTTCTCTCTCTCTTTTGGTGCTAATTGCAGTAGCCTGTAGCCAACAACCAGAAAAAAAATCAACAAAAATTATTGGGCAAATTTTTAACCAAGAAGAAGGGCAAGCATCACTTGAATTAATGGATACTACAATTTATGTTAATCTTGATTCAAGTGGCAGCTTTTCATCTGTTCTACCTATCGATACTGTTCAAAGTGTTATTTTTCATCATGGAAAAGAAATATCCAATTTATACATAAGACCCGGTGATGATTTAAGCTTGACTGTTGATTCAAATAAATTTGATGAAACGCTAAAGTATACAGGTAAAGGTGCTAAAATCAATAATTTTTTAGCTTCTATGGAATTGATGAATGATAGTCTTAAATCGTTGATTGAATTAACTAAATTAGAGGAAGACAGTTTTTTAGTGGCTTATCAAAGAAATTTTCAGGAAAAAGAAAATGCATTACAAAATGCTGAAGTTGATGATGAAGCATTTGTTAAGTGGTATTTAGGAAGTAATAAATGGGAATTAGCTTTTGGTCTCTTATCCTACCCTGCTTATAGATCGCAATTTCTTAAAGAAGAGTTCACACCATCAGACAAATATTTCTCTTATGAAGATTCACTAAATCTATATGATCCATCTAACTTAATATACAAAAATTATATCCCTTATATACAAAGAAGAATTTCAAAAAATATGATGTGGCGCTTTGAAGGTAAAGGCCCACAAGATGTTAGTGTCTTTATTATGGCATCAGTAGAGGAAATAAAAGATATTCCAAATGAAGCAATAAAAGAAGAATTATTATTTCGCTTAGTCGACAGAAGCATAATTCAACTTAAAACGGAAGATAGAAATATTTTACTTACCGAATGGAAAGCGCTCAATCCATCGGAAGACCGTTTAAGAAAAGTTAAAAAGCAACTCTCATTTCTAGATAATTTGGCAAAAGGAAGGCCTGCTCCAGGTTTTACCTATGCAAATACTGAAGGCAATACTGTAAACTTAAAAGATTTCAGAGGAAAAGTAGTTTATATAGACGTATGGGCTACATGGTGCGGACCTTGCATTAAAGAACACCCTGATATGGAGAAGCTTCAAGCGCAATTTGAGGAGGAAGAAGTGGCATTCGTTTCCATTAGTATTGATGAGTCACCTGAGCCTTGGATAAAAATGGTGAAAGAAAAAGGATTAGGAGGGCACCACCTTTATGCTGATGGTGCTTGGAAATCTACTATAATTAAAGATTATGGTATTATAGGAATACCTCGTTTTATTCTAATAGATCAGAAAGGTAACATTGTGGATTCTAATGCTGAAAGACCATCAGGAGATATTGCTTCTGAAATAAGTGCGTTATTAGATTCTGGAAACGCGAGTTAATAATCTAAAAAAATAATAACAAATTCAGTCCTTCTTTCTCAACCTTAATTTATAGCCAAATAATTTTAGTAGGATTATGGAGCTATGGAAAACACGTGTTAAGGTTGGAAGATGGAAAGGGCCATAGATGATATCAAATTGAAAAGGCCAATAAATCCATATGAAAAATGAATAAATAACGGATAAAAAAATGGTTATTATTGATATTAGAAGAAATTTACTCCAGTTAAATTGATTTGCTCTTAATACCATAAATATAAAAACAATACCCAGTACATAGGATATGGAACCTAGGAATAGATTTAAAAGCACTAATTCACTTAATGGCACAGGTAATTGCTCTTCCATTCTTTTACAACCTATAATGAATCTCAATCAAAATATTAGAAGTTATTTTATCTTAACATTATACAACTCCGGAATAAATGCATATTCTGGGTTAGAAGGCAGATAATAAATTTCCATTTTATCTCCTGTTTCCAAATGTCTCCTATAAGCTGAGCTAAAATCATACGTATAAATTTTATCATCCACCTTATAATTGAAAAAGTAATTTTTAACTACTCGGCTATTGTGTACAAAGGATGAATTTAAAATGTATGATAAATTAGCAGTTACTGAATGGCCATATCTAATAGTTTTAATTCCTCTTATTATAGTTTTAACTTTTCTATATGTAAAATAAAAACCTACAATTAGTAAGATTATTCCAATTACCAAATTTTCTGAACTCCCTTCAACATGAATTAAAGCAGAAATACCAAAAATCAACGCTACTTCTCCAAAAATAAAAGGAGCTATACTAAAGTAAATTTTTAACCGATTGTAAAAAGAAAGCTCTCTTGGCATAAGGTTAATTCCAATTTTCATAAACAACATCTAAATGCTGATTTGAGCCCGTCATCTGCCAATGGCCTAATGAAATTGGAATATTTCCTATACTATTGAGAGTATCAAAGAAGTTTTTTAGCTCAAAATCATTATTCTTAAGTTCTTGAATTCTGGCATAATCCGCCATGACATCTTCCAGTAAATATTTACCGGTAATATAGCTGGTACCATAGCCTGGCTGACGCAAATAAAGGTGTTGTTCAAAAATGAGCAATTCTTTTTCAGTTTTCATCCATCCACGTGGAGTGTATTCACTATGAATGGCACCCGCTTCTTCCATTGTCATTTCATTAGCATGAGCATATAAGGAGCCCAGACCTCTTGCTGCACGCTGCGCAATCATTATGTACACAATTTCTCGGGTTCTTGGGCTATCATCATATAAACCTGCATGCATGAACATTTCTTCAACGGCTGTTGCTGTACCCTCATTTCTTGAATCGAAAATGTTATATAACAAAGGCCCTTTTCTGATTTCACTTTGATGGGGTTCGTTATCCATTCTTGCTAACTCAAACCAATGGTAAAAATGAGAGTAAAGCGGGCGAGCATCATAATGCTCTCCGATCAAGAAAAAGTTGCGTTCTTCTTTAGGTACATATTCTCCCAAATGCTCACGCAAAGCGGGTTCCATGTAAGGCTTCACCGTTACAATATCTTGATCCTTTAAAAAAGACATTAAACTTTTGGCCGCTTCATCCGCCATTTTATCATAAGCTTCTGGTGAATCTGCTGCCTGCAGCTTCGGTAAGTTCCTATTTCTGTGTTCTTCTAATTTCAATGAAGACCAGGCACGAGCTAATTCGCGTTTTAGAATCATCACTTCATCCTCCCAGCTTAAGGGGACTAAATGAACATTTTGTAAATACCAGCTATAATTTTCCTTTCCAATTCCAGATGGACCTGTTTTCGATTTAGATTCTGCTTCTAGCCATTTCACGAACTGATCTGTGGAAGCAATAGCCTCTTCAATAAGCTGTAAAAATTCAGCGTCATCTTTTAGGCTAGGCTCTTCCGTTAAGTCGCTAAGTTCTTTGCTTTGGTTCCGGATATCTCTAATTCCAGCAATCCATAAATCCTTAGCATTTCCAGTTAAGTTCTTTTGGGCTTGAGTATTAAGTACAGGAATTACTTTTAAATCTTGAAGCAGACTTTCTCTAGCTTCTTGAGATAAGGGAAATTCATACTTCCATATATCGATAACTGCATGATTAGTGGGACCTTCATGAGCGGGGACATCACTTCTGTAGGTCCATAGCACTTTATAATAAGCGGGATCACGAACCCATGGTTTTAGAACTCTATGATTGAAATCATATCCATTCATTTCAGCCCATACGATCATCCAATCTACCTTATTTTCAATTGACCAATTGCTAGTGTCAATAGAGTTTAAGCTTGATTGTAAGTCCTTAAATTCTGACCATCTCTGATTGAAAGTTTCAGCTGTATAATCAGGTGCGCCATTCAACAGTGGGGGCTGTTCAAACTCCCTCCATTCATTAAATAATGAGACCAAATCTTGATATTTATCGCTTGTAAATTTTGGAGCTTCTGTTTGAGAATTTACTTTGCTTTCCTTTTGATCTGATTGACAACTAAAAAGGAACATTGAAAAAAGCGAAAAGACAATTATGGTTAATCTCATGGTGAAGGCATTTTAGTCAAATGAATTTTCTAAATATATAAAAAATAATTGCCTTCTCTATTTAATGAGATTATTACCATGAAAAGAGGTTTATAGTGATCGTTATTTTTTAACGGTTTGCATATGGCTTGTGGCGGTTTAGAAGCACTTTCCCTTCCAGCGAGACCAAAGCTGGCTATGGAGAGAAAGCCTTGCTGGCAGCCATTCTCCCGCCATAAGCTATATGCGTTGTTGTGCCACGTTTTTTATTTTATTCTTTCGCAATATTGTATAGCCTCCTTGCATTCTATGTCTAAGAATTCGTTCATTTCGAAAAACTGATTTCTTATTGTCCAAACAAATCGAAATTCAGATTGAACTTGATACTTGTTGTCCTTTAGATACATTAGATCGATACCATTTCCAATCATCTCGTTGGTTCGTTTAGCCATTCCTGGTCCACCAATAATAAAATTCCCTTCTTCATTCGTAAAGTCCTTCGCAGAAAGTCCTTTAATTTCCTTTTCAATTATGCGTCCATCTTGATAGTTACAAAACCCTACAAATACTTGGTCATTTCCTAAAATACTATTTGAAATAGCAGCTGCAAAGTTGATAGGGTCTTTTATTCTAAACACTCCGTCAGTTTCAAATTCATCCATTATACTTTGAGAATGAAGAAGGCTTGTCGAAAGCATATATCCATTTTTACCTACACGAGTCATTAAATGAAAAGTAAATCCTTCTTTGTCAGATTTACCTGTTATTGAACCGCCACCTTCAGATTTATCTCCACGAATTTCATCAGGATATTTTCTAAACTTATCAAACGAGCTGATTCGCAATTTACCTTCATCAAAGAACAAGTCAATAAACTGCTTGTCCATATACCTATAAACGATAGGAAATTTAATGTTTAATGGTTTTCCTATTTGTAGATTTATCATAGTTTTAAATTATGCTAATAAGTTACTGAGAAGGTCAAATTGTATTCGGTCATGATATTTAATCACATATGTTATCCTATCTATATTTTTTAAGTCTGATTCTCTTCGTCTCAGATAAGGAATAAGTTTGTTTTGAAGGTAATTATTGCTATTCAGAACTTGAATAAAAATTGAATATCGAAATTGGAGTTCGTCCACGTATTTACCGAGTTTGATAATATCTTTTTTTAATTGCTTTTTACCATTTGAGTGTTCAAGGGCTCTAAGTGTTTTAATCTCGCAAGCTATTAATTGTTGATTGAGGGTATTTTGTTGTTCATGGAGAACGAAATCTGGATAGACTTCACTTAAACTTTGGTGTCTGAGGATAGAATTATCTTTTCTTATTTCACCATTTAAGATCAGGTTTTCATAGGTATTTGATTCTGTTATAGTTCGCCAACGGTAATAAAACTCATAAGCAAACACTCGTTCTCCCATCTGTTGATTGATTCCATATTGCCAAATTAAATATTGCCTATCAACTTGCGTTAATGCAGTTAGAAAGTCTTTGAAATAGAAGTCATAGCCATTTAGTATTGGTAATTCCTGTCCATCTTCAATTTGTGTATTATAAATTTCATTCATTCATTGTTTTTTAATGTGGCACAACAACTGTATATGTGCACCTTTGGTGCACATATACGTCCAATATCGGAGATATAGTTACCCCTTGGTGACGATATATCTATTATGTCCTTCTAGTTCCAAAAAAATTGTTGAATTAGGTTTTGGTTGTAGATGAACTGATATCATAAATGTAATAAAATTATTTTGAATGTATACAAAACAAAAAAGCCTGTAGCGTTTCCACCACAGGCTTTTACATCATCATTAAAATTTAACTTATTCTTTTACTTCAATTGCTTCGTACTCTTCAAAAAGGGAAAGATCTAATTCGCTGATTTTCTCTTGATAGGCTTTCCAGTCTTCTGCGAAGAATTTATTAAGGGCTTCAATAGCAGGCTTTAATGCTTCCTCAGCCTGCTTTTTCAAACGCTTCTGAGTATCACCCGGTTTATCAAAGCTAGCAGCAGTATAATAATACGCATTTCCAATTCTATCGCCTATATCTGGAATTGGAGTTCTAATAATACCTTGCTTTTCGCTAAAGTCTTCACCAACAAATGGCTCAAACAATACCTCTAGGGAATCCTTAATAGCCTTGCTTGCTTTAATCTCTTCTTTGAAGGCTTCTTTATCTTTTTCCTTCATCCATTTGATATAGTGATCAGCAGTTTCCTTAGCTTCCAAAATTCTTTGGCTTGCCTCATAAGCCGTTACTTGCATTTCCTCAATTTCTTTGATGAAATCATAACGTGCTTGCAAGTCTGCTCTATCTACCTCTAAACGCGGATCGAACTGAACTTCTATCTCAGTAGAATCTTTATGTTCACCAAAGTGTAAAACCAATTTGTATTTACCCGGCATTACATCTACCCCACCTGCTTCTTCTGCATCTTCTTTCGTTAATCTTCTACTAGGCCCTCTGCTTCCTGCCTCATCCATTCTCCAATACATACGATGTAAGCCATTCTCTTTAGGTGTCTTATTTCTCAATGTACGGATCAACTCTCCATCCATAGTATAAACCTTCAACTTTAATGAGTCATAAGAAACTTTCTTCTCATCATTTTCCTCTTCTTCCTCCTTCTTATCCTCTTCCTCTTCTTTTTGCTCAGGCTTATTGATCAGATAAGAAATCATGGCATTAGAGTTTCTATTTTCTCCATTAAAAAGGGCATTCGCTCCAAAGCGAGAACCACTCGGCTGCTGGTTTACCGCCTGATAGGCTGTAGGTGGAGTAAATAGTTTTAAGGGTTGATCTAATACAGATTTACCTTCTGTAGCCAGTTCTCTTAACGGACGGATATCATCCATCACATAGATTGCTCTACCAAAAGTTCCAATTACTAAATCATGCTCTCTTGGATGAATCATCATATCACGAGTAGGTACATTAGGGTAGTCATTGGTCCATTTTTGCCAATTCTGTCCTTTGTTGATACTGAAATACAAACCTCCATCGGTTCCTAAGAACATTAAGTTAGGCTCTTCAGGATCTTGCACTACACTTAACGTATAAGTCCATACCTCATCACCTGAAGTTAAATTAGTCCAGCTTTTACCATAATTGGTAGTGTGGAATAAATAAGGTTTGAAATCGAAATTTCTATAATTATTCACTACCACAAATGCTTCTCCAGCATTATAAGTAGAAGCTTGGATTTGAGCTACCCATGATTCAGCAGGGAATCCCTTAATATTGGTACTTACCTTATTCCATGACTGACCACCATCTTGGGTTAGTTGAATGTTACCATCATCGGTACCCACCCATATCACTTCTTCTTTCAATGAAGATGGAGCGATAGCAGTAATGGTAGTATTATTTTCAGCCCCTGTAGCATCATAGGTTAATCCCCCACTTTCAAATTGCTTTTGTTTTTCTGGATCATTGGTTGTTAAATCTGGTGAGATAATTTCCCAAGTTTGTCCCTTGTCAGTAGTCTTATGTAAAAACTGACTTCCAAAATACACTGAGCTATTATCAAATGGATTTTGAGCAATAGCTGCATTCCAGTTGAATCTTAATAAAACATCTTTTTCAGGATGCGTTGGTCTTACAATTTGATTATTGCCAGTTTCTCTATCGTAGCGAACTACAAAACCTTGCTGTGATTGTGCAAATCCATATCTTGAATTATCAGGATCAGGTACTACATCAAAACCATCCCCAAAGGCTAACTCCTGGAAATAAGAATTACGGATACCTTGGGCTTTCCAAACGTAAGCTGGCCCGATCCAGCTACCATTGTCCTGCATACCCCCATAAACATTATAAGGATAATCATTATCTACATTAATATGGTAGAACTGTCCTACTGGTAGATTTTGTACAAATCTCCAGGTTTCTCCTCCGTCATAAGTGATGTTTAATCCCCCGTCATTTCCATCTAACATCATATCAGGGTTTTTCGGGTGAATATACCAAGCATGGTGATCAGGGTGAACCCCTACATCAGTACCGTAAGCTGGCATTAATTCTTTAAATGACTTTCCGCCATCTTCACTCACATTTACATAAGTGAAAATGGTATACACTCTATTTTCATTAGAGGGATCAGCATACAATTCGGCATAATAAAATGGACGGTTTCCAATTTCACCCATATCTGAGTTGATCATTTCCCACTTATAACCGCCATCAGTTGATTTATATAAAGCATTTTTCTTTGATTCCACTAAAGCATAAACCGTTTTAGAATCTGCAGCAGAAATCGCTAATCCTATTCTTCCTAAATCTCCTTTTGGAAGACCATCTTCATCCGTTAATTCTTTCCAGTTTTCACCTCCATCAACTGTCATGTATAAACCAGAACCTGGACCACCGGATGTAAATGTCCATGGCTTTCTTCTATGTTCCCACATTGCTGCAAATAACTTATTCGGATTATTAGGATCCATAATCAGTTCCGCAACACCTGTTTTATTATCTACAAATAAGCTTTTCGTCCAGCTTTTACCACCATCAGTGGTTTTGAAAACACCTCTTTCAGGATGCTCTCCCCAGGGTGAACCGATAGCACCTACATAAACCGTATTGGGATTGCTAGGGTCAATTCTGATTCTATGAATATTACGAGTCTTTTCTAGGCCCATCAATTTCCAGCTTTTACCACCATCCATTGATTTGTATAAGCCATAACCTCCATTAGAACTATTTCTTGGGTTACCTTCACCAGTCCCAACCCAGATCACATCCGGATTATCCTGCTGAATAGCTACTGCTCCAATTGATAAAATTTGTTCTTCATCGAAGACTGGTTTCCAGTCTACTCCTCCGCTTTCTGATTTCCAAAGGCCACCAGAAGCTGAGCCTACATACATTACTTGTGGATTATCATTCACCACATCAATGGCTGTAATACGTCCACTCATACCGGCTGGTCCGATACTGCGAACATCAATGCCTTTTAATTTCTCTAAGTCTACTTGTTGAGCAACTACTGTAAAATAGCAGCAGAAGGCTAACAAGAAGCTAATCCATAGTTTTATTGAAGGTTTCCTCATAGTAAAATTTAAGTTTGAATCAATCTCGTAAAAGCTAAGCTTAGATGCAAACGCTTTTTACGCCAAGGGTAAATATGCTTTGTGGAAGAGCATCTTAATGAGCTTGGTCCAAGCGGACGCTTGAACCAAAAAAGATTGGAGATGAAATAGAAGTGTATAATTTTATGATTAATGTGATTCAGTTCACAATTTCTGTATTAGGAAACAGTTAACTATAAAAGAAACAAGCTTAAAACATCAACCTATGAAAACCACCTTAGCATTTATTCTTTTCTTGTGCTCCCCGATTATCACTAATGCACAATTGGAACCAGAGCCAGTAAAACCAGTTCAATTCGCAGCAAAAATAGGAATTGGACTCACGGCATTTCATGTGACAGGTTATCACACAGAGAATTATCCCGCAACTGCCATTCGCCTAGGTGGTATGATCACCAAGCCTGTTATTAATGATAGATTTAAGATAGGCTTAGGATATAATATCTTTTATCGTGATAAAAGCGAATCACCACTTGATGGAATTTATTATTATGGTCGAGGTAATCCTTTACATAGATTAGATGACACAGCTATTCAAAGACATCTTGCATTTGAGTTTCCTATTACTTTTCATTATTCATTAAGTTACAGTCAATCCGTTTCAGCAGGGTTCATGTTAAGACAGTGGGCACCTAGTAAAAAGGTGGATTTATTATCCTCACAAACGGAATATGGTATTGTAATAGGGTTTAAGCAGAATCTTGTTATGGGAATGAGTGTAGGTATTGACTTACATACGGGTTTTGATTTTTACGATGCTTTACTTGTAACACCAAGAAGAAATGGTAGAATAGGCATTAATAATCATTCGATATTATTAACTGCTGGCTATGATTTTTAAGTCCTAATAATCAATTCAAGTAGATTCTCGGTAATCTGCCTATTAATGGTCCAAGCGAACGCTTGAACCAATAGAGAATGGGTTTATAAAGCACAATAGTTCAAGCGTCCGCTTGGACTATTATACTAAAGTGCTGATTATCTCTTTCTATAATCCACTGCCTTCATATTTCCTTCTTCATCTATAATATGTGTTTCTTTACCGGGTACAACATCCGTATTTTGAGCTGAAGCGCAAGTCCAGTAGCCCTGCTCATTTTGATGTACAACAAAAGTGAAAATGGTATTTCGATCTTGAGCTTGAACATCATTTACATTAGTTTGTCCTTCTAGATGGACTCTGGCATTTACCACAGCTATAGAATCAGACAAGTATTTTACTTTTGATTTTCTTAAAGTTAAGGTAGAGTCTTTGAAAATGACTTTCAGGCCATAATCATGAGCTTGAAATATAGATTCTCTGTCATGCCACCATAGCCCAGTAACATTTATAAATTCTGCATCCTCATCAAAAATAGAAGCTAATTTCCTGGCATCTTTTTCATTCCAGGCATCGATGAAAGTATTGGGTATATCTTCTGGAGAATTCAATTCTAAATGATCCATAGTATTCATACGGTTTCGAATCCACAATAGATATAAAAAAAGCCGATTGAAAATTAATCCAATCGGCTTTGTATATGATTTGAATTAGCTATTAAAGCTTTCTTTTTACTTCTCTTTCTTCGAAACCTTCGATTATATCTCCTTCTTTGATGTCGTTATAGCCTTTTATACTAATACCACACTCATATCCTTTCTTCACTTCCTGAACATCATCTTTGAAACGCTTCAATTGATCAATTTCTCCTTCGTACTTCACAATACCTTCTCTAATTAATCTGATCTTATTATTACGCTTCACATAACCGTCTGTTACCATACAACCCGCAACAGTACCGATTTTAGAGATTTTAAAGATTTCACGAACCTCTATATTACCCGTAATTACTTCTTCAGTAGTTGGTGCCAACATACCTTCCATTGCATCTTTGATCTCATTAATCGCATCGTAGATGATAGAGTATAACCTGATTTCGATTTCTTCATTCTCTGCTATTCTTCTAGCATTTTGAGAAGGTCGAACCTGGAAACCTAAGATAATCGCATCGGATGCAGAAGCTAATAATACATCAGATTCTGAAATCTGCCCTACAGCTTTATGGATAATGTTAACTTGAACTTCTTCAGTAGAAAGCTTCAACAATGAATCAGATAAGGCTTCGATTGAACCATCCACATCACCTTTGATGATCACATTCAATTCCTTAAATGAACCAATTGCCAATCTACGGCCAATTTCATCAAGCGTAATATGCTTCTTAGTACGCATGCTTTGCTCACGCTGGATTTGCTCACGCTTATTCGCAATATCTCTTGCTTCACGATCACTTTCCATAACGTTAAAACGGTCACCTGCTTGTGGTGCTCCATCTAAACCAAGCATCAATACTGGTGTTGAAGGACCTGCCTCATCCACTTTTTTACCTTTGTGGTCAAACATTGCTTTCACCTTGCCGTAATGAGCACCTGCTAATACCACATCTCCTACTCTCAAGGTACCTGCTTGAACCATTATAGTAGTTACATAACCTCTACCTTTATCTAACTCAGCCTCTACTACAGTACCTACAGCAGATTTAGCTGGATTTGCTTTCAATTCAAGTACTTCAGCTTCTAATAATACTTTCTCTAATAAGTCTTCAATACCAGCTCCTGTTTTGGCCGATACTTCCTGGCACTGGTATTTACCACCCCAGTCTTCTACTAGAATATTAATGTTTGCTAATTCTTCCTTAATTTTATCAGGGTTAGCATTTGGCTTATCTACTTTGTTAATAGCAATTACCATTGGTACGCCTGCAACCTGAGCATGGTTAATTGCCTCTTTCGTTTGAGGCATCACAGCATCATCAGCAGCTACCACTATTATGGCAACGTCAGTGATCTTAGCACCACGAGCACGCATAGCTGTAAAGGCCTCGTGACCTGGAGTATCTAAGAATGCCACTTTTTTACCAGAATCGGTCATTACATCATATGCACCAATGTGCTGTGTAATACCACCGGCTTCACCTGCAGTTACTTTTGATTCCCTAATAAAATCTAGTAATGATGTTTTACCGTGGTCAACGTGCCCCATGATCGTAACGATCGGAGCTCTATCTGTAAGATCTTCTGGTCTATCTTCTTCTTCAACAACCTCCGTTTCATCATCTGCTTCAGTGAATTTAACATCATAGCCAAATTCATCCGCAATTATAGTGATGGTTTCTGCATCTAATCTTTGATTAATAGAAGCAAAAATACCAAGGTTCATACATTTACCTATAACATCATTTACACTTACATCCATCAATGATGCCAAGTCATTTGCTGATATGAACTCTGTTGTTTTAAGGATTTTAGCTTCTTGCTCTTGCTGTTGAAGATCTCCTTCTCTTTTATCAGCCTGAGTTTGACGCTTTTCCTTTCTATATTTTGATCTATTACCGCTAGCTCCTGGTGATTTACCACTCAAACGAGCCATCGTTTGTTTAATTTGCTCTTGGATTTCCTTTTCCGTAGGCTCAGCCTTTTCTACTCTACCTTTTCTACCTCTATTTCTGTCGCTTCCGCCACCTCTATTTGCGCCTTGGCCTTGACCACCACCTTTTGCTCTTGCATCTTGTGGTTTATTGCTGGCGATTCTCTTTCTAGGTCGTTTTCCTCTTCTATTTTCTTTCTTATCATCAGAAGAAGCAACTGGCTTAACGCCTTTTTTACCCTTTTTCTCTTTCTCTTTCGGTAATTCAATTTTACCTAATACAGTAAGTCCTTTAAGAGAATCTGCTTTTGCTGAAATCGTGGAATCCTTTTGTTCCTCCACTGATTTAGATTCTTTATCAGATTTCTCATCAGTTTTAGGTTTTTCAGCTTTTGGAGCTTCTTCTTTCTTCTCTTCTTTAGGAGTTTCCTTCTTTTCTTCAGCTTTAGGTTGCTCTGGCTCTTTTTCCTTTTTCTCCTCTACCTTTGGCTCTTCTTTTTCTGCCTTAGGAGCCTCAACTTTTTTATCTTCTTTTGGAGTTTCTTCTTTCTTCTCTTCACCTTTTACTTCTGGCTTTTCTTCTTTAGGTTCCTCTTTAGGCTTCTTAGGCTCTTCTTTTGGAGTTTCTTCCTTTTTCTTAGCCTTTTTATCATCTAGGTCAATTTTACCTAATACTTTGGGGCCAGAAAGTTTATGGCTTTCAGATCTGTAAACGTCATCTTCCTTTTTCTCTTCCTCTTTTTTAGCAGATGATTCTTCTACAGGCTTTTGCTCTGCTGCTGGCTTTTCTTTTGATTCACCAGCATTTTTGATCAATACTTTGTCTTCATCATCTTCCTTTTCCGCCTCTTTGCTTTTTTCTGCCTCTGAATCGATGACCACATTGCTATTATGCTTTTTACCAATGGACAGACTGGATGCTTCCTCTTTCTCTTGTGCAGAGGAGGCAAACTCTTTTGCGAGCATACCAAATTGCTCTTCTGATATTTTGGAGTTTGGTTTACTATCCACCTCATAACCTTTTTTGCCCAAGAAGTCTGTGATTGTAGATAATCCTACATTCAATTTTCTTGCCGCAAGGCTGAGTCGCATCATTTTTTCTTCTGACATAAATGCTTTGTATTCTGCTAAAAAATTATTGAGTTTGAGTAATCAATAAGATCTTACTCAAATTCTTGACTAAATATTTTAAATATCTCGTCTATTGTTTCTTCTTCTAAGTCAGTCATTCTAACTAACTCTTCTCTTCCTAATTCTAACACTCTTTTGGCAGTGTCAAGCCCAACTTTCTTCAATTCTTCGATTACCCAATCTTCAAGAACATCATTGAATTCATCAATCAACACATCTTCTTCCTCCGCTTCAGATAACTCACGGAAAACATCGATTTCCATACCTACTAATTTACTAGCAAGCTTGATGTTCTGACCTCCTTTACCAATAGCCAAAGAAACTTGATCAGGTTTCAAATATACTGAAACTCGTTTATTCTCTTCATCAATTTTCATAGAACTTAACTTTGCAGGGCTTAATGCACGCTGAATATAAAGCTCCATATTTTCAGTATAATTAATTACATCAATGTTTTCATTCTGTAATTCTCTTACTATACTGTGAATTCTTGAACCTTTCATCCCCACACAAGCTCCTACTGGGTCAATTCTATCATCATAAGATTCCACGGCTACTTTCGCTCTTTCGCCTGGTTCTCTTACAATCTTCTTGATGGTGATCAATTCATCATAAACCTCTGGAACTTCCTGCTCGAATAAACGCTCAAGGAAAACCGGAGAAGTTCTTGATAATATAATTTTAGGATTACCATTCTGCATTTCCACTCTGTGAACAACGGCACGAACAGAATCTCCTTTTCTAAATCTATCTTTAGGGATTTGCTCAGATTTTAGTAATACCAACTCATTCCCTTCCGCATCTGTTAATAAAGTTTCACGGCTTAAGATTTGATATACTTCACCAGCGATAATTTCCCCTACTAATTCACTATACTTGTTAAATAAAATATCTTTTTCAAGATCTTTTACCTTCTGAATCAATGTTTGACGAGCTGTAGTAACGGCTCTTCTTCCGAAGTGCTCTAGTTCAACCTCCTCAGCTACTTCTTCACCAATTTCAAAATCAGGCTCAATTTTTCTAGCTTCAGTTAAACTAATTTTATCATGATCCCAGATATCTTCTGAGTTATCATCAACAATTTCTCTGAAACGCCAGATTTCAAGGTCACCCTTATCGGCATTAATAATAATATCAAAATTATCGTCCGTTTCGTATTTCTTACGAATCATGGTTTTGAATACATCCTCCAAGATTCGAATCATGGTTGGACGGTCGATATTTTTCTGCCTTGCAAAATCGGCAAACGATTCTATTAAATTTGATGTGTCCATGTTACTTAAATGAAACCAAGACTTTTGTTTTGTCTATAATGTCAAAAGGAACTTTCGTTTCCTCATGTTTAATTTTCTTTTTTCCTTTTTCCTTTATCTCTTGATTTACAAGAATAAAGTCTTCACTAACTTCAAGTAATTCGCCTCTTATCGATTTACTTTCCTTTGTATCAACCTTTACCTTTCTTCCAATATTCTTCTGATATTGTCTAGCATTCATTAATGGATGATCCAAACCTGGAGATGAAACTTCTAACACATAAGCCTTTTCCAACACTTCATCTTCTTCCATCTTATGACCAAGTTGTCGGCTTACGCTAGCGCAAAAATCTATTGATACGCCATTGTCTCCATCCACCAATACAACGATTTTCAATTTATCGTTTCCACTTATCACAATATCCACAATAAAATATTCTGGCTCTGTGATAATCTCAGCTAAATAAGATTGTATTTTTTCTTCTAAACCACTCATTCCACGATAAAAAAGAGGGGACTTAAAAGCCCCCTCGTCATGTTGTTTTACTAACTTTGTTGCAAATTTAGAGTAAATAATTGAGCAAAACAAATAGTGTTGGTCAACAGATTTATATATTATTAGTATAAAAATAAAAATTCAATCCTGTTTGTGTACCCAAAAAGAGAATCTTATTTATAATTTTGCCTTATGGACAAAGAACTAAAGATACAAAATTCGCTTACTAGACAGAAGGAGATATTCAAACCTATTAATCCTCCCTTTGTAGGAATGTATGTCTGCGGCCCAACTGTTTACAGTGATGCCCACATGGGAAATGTCCGAACTTTTATGAGTTTTGATGTCGTTAATCGCTATTTACGTCATTTAGGTTATAAAGTGCGCTACGTAAGAAATATCACGGATGTAGGCCACTTAGTTGATGATGCAGATGATGGAGAAGATAAAATTGGCAAAAAGGCAAAATTAGAAAATTTGGAGCCTATGGAAATTGTGCAAAAATATGCCAATGGATTCCATGAGGTAATGCATTTATTCAACATTTTACCACCTGATATTGAGCCAACCGCAACGGGCCATATAGTTGAGCAGATTGAAATCAATAAAACATTATTAGAAAAAGGTTGGGCCTATGAAGTAAATGGTTCTATCTATTTTGATGTTACTAAATATAATGAGGCGCATGAATATGGTATTTTAAGTGGTAGAAAGATTGAGGATTTATTAAGTAATACCAGAACTTTAGACGGACAGGATGACAAAAAGAACCCTCTAGATTTTGCGACTTGGAAAAAAGCCTCAGATGAACATATTATGCGCTGGCCATCTCCTTGGGGAGAAGGTTTTCCGGGATGGCATTTAGAATGTACTGTAATGAGTACCAAATATTTAGGTGAAACTTTTGATATTCATGGTGGTGGTATGGATTTAAAATTCCCGCATCATGAATGTGAAATTGCCCAATCAGTTGGCGCAACTGGAAAATCACCAGTTAACTATTGGATACACACTAATATGTTAACAGTAAATGGCCAGAAAATGAGTAAGTCATTAGGCAACTCATTTTTACCTACTCAATTGGTAACAGGAAATCATGAAATGTTGGAGCAAGGCTATTCGCCTATGACTGTCCGCTTTTTTATGATGCAGACCCATTATTCAAGTACTTTAGATTTTAGCAATGAGGCTTTAAAGGCTGCTCAAAAAGGATATAGAAGACTTGCCAATGGATTAAAAACTATAAGAAGTTTAGAATTCAAAACTGATGATGGCAAGAAAAATGAAAAAGCAATTAGTCAGATAGAGCAAGCCTGTGATGCGTGTTACAAATCAATGAATGATGATTTTAATACCGCCAAAACAATAGCAGCTTTATTCGAATTGCTTAAAAAGATAAATTCTTTACACACTGGCCAGCTAAAATTTGGTGAATTAGGGCAGGATGTTTTTGAAAAGCTAGCTAAAACTTATCAAGACTTTATGGTTGAGATTTTAGGATTAGAGGAAGAAGCACCAACTGACCTTGAACCCATCATCAATTCATTATTACAGGTTTATAAAAAAGCGAAAGCTGATAAAAATTATGAGCAGGTAGATGAAATCAGAGCCATATTAAAATCTAACAAGCTGATTATAAAAGACCTGAAAACGGGAGTGGATTGGGGATATGAAGAATAAAAAAATCTTAATTTATCATAAAAAAGGCGCTGAATCAGCGCCTTTTTTATTGAATTTTAATCTTACTCTGGTTGTGGAGTAGTTCTTAAATATGGCTTTATTATTTTATGTCCTTTAGGGAATTTCTCTTCAATCTCTTCATCTTTAACACCAAGACCAATAATAACATCATTACCTGGTGTCCAATCTGCTGGAGTAGCAACTGGATATTTTGCTGATAATTGAAGCGAGTCAATTACTCTTAAAATTTCAGCAAAGTTTCTACCAGTACTAGCTGGGTAAACGATTGTTGCCTTTATCTTTTTATCAGGTCCAATAAAAAACACTGAACGAACAGTAGCGGTTTCAGAAGCATTCTCATGAATCATATCATATAAATTCGCTACTTTTTTATCCTCATCTCCTATAATTGGAAATTCGACAGATGTATTTTGAGTCTCATTCACATCTTTTTTCCATTCATTGTGAGATTTCACATCATCCACACTAACTACTGCTACTTTAGTATTACGCTTAGCAAATTCATCCTTTAACTGTGCTGTTCTACCAATCTCAGTAGTACATACTGGTGTAAAATCTGCCGGATGAGAATATAATATTCCCCAGCTATCACCTAACCATTCGTGAAAATCAATTTTTCCTTCTGTAGTATCCGCTTGAAAGTTTGGTGCGGTATCTCCTATTTTAAGTCCCATAATTTAGTAATTTTTTATTTGTTTGAATTTTAAGATATAACGACTTGTTCAATTATGGGTTTTACATTTTCATACGATTGTGATATAAGTTACAATACTGATTAATAATATGTTATAACGCCTAATTTCCTAGCATGCTCTATTGCATCTTGAGTATTTTCCAAAAGCAATAATGGTACTTTTCTCTTTTTGAACTCCTGAATAGTTTCTTGATCAAACTTATCCTTCTTACCAATCTTTCTAATGTAAACCGCCAAAATTCTGTCAGGATAATTGACTAATGCTTCTCTGTAGATTTCAGTATCTCTTTGTCCACTATCCCCAATTAAAATGAATTTTAAGTGTGGAAATAATTTCATCAAACGCTTAATTTTATCTTGTTTGTGTTGATGGCTACCTCCTCCTGAGAAAATCAAATCTCGAAATCCTGATTTATATTCCTGAAGCAAAAATGGTCCTTTAGGAATTTTGCGAACATTGAAAAAATCCTGAAGAAATTCATATAAATTCCACTCACTACTACTTACATAGAAGAAAGGATTTCCATTAGCTTTTAACTGCTGATAAAAATTAGCAACCCCTTCAAAAGGTAGTCGCGTTTTAGCATTTTTTGTTAAAATTAACCTTAGCTTTTTGAATAATTGAGTAGCATGCGAAACCAAAATTGTATCATCAATATCAGAAATAGTTCCAAATTCAGCTTGCTCTCCAACTATCAAAAACTCACCTTCTGTTTCACAAATTATTTCATCAGAGTCTGGTTTCCTAATTTGAAAATTTACGGAATGCCAACCCGGTTCATAATCTATAATAGGATCTATCCAACTACTAAAATAACCATACTCGTCTGTTACAGAGTGATACACTTCACCATTTAAATGAATCCACACTTTCATATCTGGTAAAGGACTACTTAAATAGCGAGACAACATCACTCTAAAGTTTTTCCTTCTTTTATCGGTTGCTTCTGAATAAAATTCAGGGCGGTTTTCTACTACCCCTCCTTTAAGATAAAGAAACTCATTGGTGCCATAGCCCATAAAAGGAACAATCTTTGGGGGAGAAATAATCCCTAATAATCGTTTTAAATAAAGGGCAAATCGTATATTTAGAGTGCGTAAAATAATTTCTACATTTAGTTATTTATGACCCCACAAAAGCTACTTTTTATAGTAAATCCAAAATCTGGAAATAACGACAAGTCCAAACTAGAAAGAACTATAGCTAAAGCTTGTGATAAAAATAAAAAGGAATATACGCTTTTCTATACCACTGGCGAAAATGATTTAGATAAAATTAAGAAAGAACAAGACCTTTATCAAGCTGATACTTTGGTAGCATGTGGTGGAGATGGCACCGTAAATTTAGTAGCAGAATTACTATTAAATAGTGAAATCCAATTAGGGATCATTCCTCTTGGTTCTGCTAATGGCTTAGCTTATGAATTAAAAATTGAAGAAGATATTGAATCCAGTTTGGAATTGATTTTCAGAGGAAAAACCATTTCAATGGATGTAATAAAAATAAATGACCAGCATATATGTTTACATTTAAGCGATTTGGGCTTTAATGCTAAAATGATTAGAGATTTTGAAGAAGGTGGTGAAAGAGGAATGTTAGCCTATGCCCGCTCCTTTTTTAGCTCATTAATGGATAAAACTACTTCTGAATTTACTGTAGAGTTTAAGGGGGAAAAGAAGAATATAAAAGCAGATATGATTGTGATGGCTAATGCTTCTAGTTATGGCACTGGAGCTGTAATAAATCCTGGCAGCAAACTAGATGATGGAAGCTTTGAACTTGTGGTTTTTAAACCTATACCAATTAGAGATTTGCTGGGTTTAACCTTAGAATCTTTTCTGGGTGATATTAAAAATTCTCCCTATGTAGAAATCTTTAGGGTAGAAAAAGTAAATATCCATTGTAAAGAGGAAGAATTACTACAAGTGGATGGTGAGCTGAAAGGCGAAAAGCAAGAGATCAATGCTGAAATTTTAAAAGGAGCCCTAAAAGTAATTTCATAAATGAAAAAGAAAGAAAAAACCCCTTTTAGTAAGGGGTTCGTTGCATTTCTACTATTAATATTAGCGGTAATGGGCATTTACCAAATTATTCTTGATTTGTGGAATTATTTCAGTAATCCGTAACCAATTCTTCAATCTCATTCAGTTTTTTTAAGGATGACCTCCCCGATGTTGCATATATGATCTCTCCTGCTTTATTGACTACATAAAAATAAGGCAGCTCTTTATCGTCCATATTTAATTGATCCTCATAATCCCCCATTTTTCCGCTGTAAACAATTACATGTGGGTGTAATTTCTGATCAACATCTTCTTGCATTTTTTTCATTGCAGATCTTGATGCTCCTCTTTTAATTCCTGTAAACATGGGGATGAAAACTACATTTACATCAGGCTTCATTACCGGAATTAATGCGTTAGGATCCTCTTCTCTAATAAATTGCTCCCAAACGGGTTGAAACCAAGTTTTTAAATCATCTTCAGCTTTTTGGCTAAAGGCTATACCCACCAAGGTCATTTTATCCTGAGTGGCGGCTGGAACAGTTACTTCATCATTTGTTAAGCTCGTTCCTGTCATTTCAGGAAAAGCTTCTCCTACTTGAGCATTTACAAATTGATTGATTGAAAATAATATTGCGAATGTTAAGGTTAATTTTTTCATAAAATTGAAAACGTTGTTTTTAATATTCTGTTATTAACAAAAGTACAAAATATGATAGAGCAATTCTTTCAATGCCCACATTGTTTTCAAGAAATAAGCATGTTGGTGGATAGTAGCATCTCTAAACAATCCTATGTTGAAGATTGTGAGGTCTGCTGTAATCCACTTCAAATTAATTTAGAAATTGAAGATGGTGAAATCTCATATTTTGAAGCAAGCCCAGCCCAATAATTCATTTTCCAGTTCATTAGATTATATTTTTTATTAACTTGATTTTCTCTTTAACTTTTTACTATTGATCATGAAAATCGACTGTACTCATCAACACATATTAGTAACCGGAGGAACCAGAGGTATTGGCGCTGCTAATACTAGAACACTAGTAGAATGTGGTGCCAATGTTGTGGCGCAATATCACCGCCATGAAGAAGCTGCTCAAAAACTTAAGAAAGAATTGGGAAGCAGTGTTCACTTATTAAAAGCTGACTTATCCGGAGCTATGGAGGTGGCCCGCTTATTCAGTGAAACCTTAGAATATTTTGATGGAAAGCTAGATGGGGTGGTAAATAATGCAGGTATCGCCATCTCGTCTGATATTCATAAAAATGCAGTTGAATGGACAGATGATTGGCTAAAAACCATGGATGTGAATGTAAATGCAGTTGGCTTAATCTGTAAGAGAAGTATTGTCCAATTTGAGAAACAAAGTACGGGAGGTAGAATCGTAAATATTTCATCAAGGGCTGCTTTCAGGGGTGATACAGCTGACTACCTTGCCTATGCAGCATCAAAAGGAGCAGTAGTTTCATTAACCAAATCTATTGCAAGAGCCTTTGGTAAAAAAGACATAAAAGCTTTTACTGTAGCGCCTGGTTTTACCAGAACGGATATGGCACAACAATTTATCGATCAATACGGAGAAGATTTTGCTTTAAATGATATCGCTTTAAATCAACTAACAGAACCAAAGGATATCGCACCAACAGTTGCCATGCTTATGTCAGGACTGATGGATCATGCCACAGGTACTACCATAGATATAAATGCCGGAAGTTATGTCCACTAAATTAACTGATGAAAAAGAGAGGTGTCCATGGTGCTTAGGCTTTGACCAATACATCCGATATCATGATGAAGAATGGGGAGTACCTGTTCACGATGACCAAACACATTTTGAATTTTTAATTTTAGAAGGGGCACAAGCGGGTTTAAGCTGGTCAACTGTTTTGAAGAAAAGGGAAAATTACCGAAAGCTATTTGCTGATTTCAATGCCGAAAAAGTAGCGCAGTTTGATCAATCTAAAATTGATGAACTTTTACAAAATCCTGGTATCATACGAAATAAATTAAAGGTTAATGGAGCGGTCACCAATGCGCAGAAATTTCTAGAAGTACAGAAAGAATTTGGGAGCTTTGACCAGTACATATGGTCTTTTGTGAATCATAAACCGATTATCAATCAGTTAAAATCATTAGAGGAAGCACCTGCCACATCTCCTGAATCAGATGCTTTAAGTAAAGATTTAAAAAAACGAGGTTTTAAATTTGTAGGAAGCACCATTATGTATGCGCACATGCAAGCTTGTGGATTAGTAAATGATCATTTAGTCAGCTGCTTTCGATACAAAGAAGTGATGTAGGCAAAATTTATTCAAAGGAAATTATTAAAAACATCTTTTAATTTAAATATTAATCCTTTAGTTTAATGTTTACTCAACTTTAACATGAAGCTTAAACTATTTACTTTATTACTTTGGACGCTTAGTTCCTATACCTTAGCCCAAACCTTATCAGGAAGATTACTTAATACAAATAAAGAACCAATCCCATATGCCCATATTCAGTTGGATAAAAGTAATTATGGGACCATCACAAATGACTCGGGATATTTTAGCTTAAAAATAAAGTCTGGTTTTACCAATATCAATTTTTCTTCTATAGGATTTGAAGGAAAAAGTCTGCCCTTATCGGACTTATCTTTTGAGGGTATTCAAATCTTTGAATTAAAAAATAGCAGAATCTCTATGAGTGAAGTAGTGGTGAAAGGCACTTTTGATTCAGCTACCTGGTATGTAGAAAAAGCAATTAAAAACATTCGGAAAAATTATCCTAAAAGGAAGCATTCACAGATCGCATTTTATAGAGAAGCTACGATTCGAGATACCTCTTATGCAAGAATGTTAGATGCCATAGTGCTTTTAAGTGAAAGAGGAATAAACAAGCAATCGGAAGACACCCGGTATGAAATCTTAAGAAAACGGCAAACAAAGGACAATAGAGATATAAGCTGGAGGCAGTCACTTCAAAACTGGCTATATCAGGATTTAGGACCTTATACGGTTAACAAAGCAAATCCTACCAAGCCTATGGGACCGTATAATCAAGACCAAAATGACTTTTTATTAAGTTCAGAAATCTCAAAGATAAGAAAGGAGCGTCCTGAAAGATTGTTGTATGAGGGTTTTATTGAAGAAAATATTTTTGAAATTACCGATCGCTTTCTAAATAATGGTAAAGAATACTTAGAAATTACTACTGATAATGATTCTTCAAAATTTCAGTATAAAAATACTATTAATCCCGTAGCCAAAATGATTATTTCAAAGGAAGATTTTGCTATTGTGCAGTTTGAAAAGATTCAAGAGTTAGTAAAGAAAGAAGAGAAAAGCATCTTAACTGCTCAGTTAATCAGTGAGGGTATTAAATCTCATTATTTAATAAAGTGGAAGAAAAACTCTATGGATCAAAAATACTATGTTCATTATATTAGAGATGCAGCAGTAGGTAATAACGCAAGCAGAATATTTGGAGTAGCAAATATGCAGCAAGCCTATGATTCAAAATTTAAAACAGGTTTTGTAAAACAGGTGAATGAATGGTATGTGCTAGAGAATAGAGATTATGAAAAAATTCATTGGACGCAAGGTGCTGCTCATGATTACGATATTTATGAATTAAAGCCTACAAGGCGATTAGGAATTACTTTTGAGGATATCAATTCAATGCCAGTTAATCCCATCAACCAAAAAATGTTAGAAGATTTAACCGAAAATAATTCTATAGATGAGCTATTTATTGAAGAGTAAGACAGCTATTATTTTATTATTTTGGATAATAGCATTCGCTTGCAAGCCACCGCCAAGCAAATTTGATGCTGATTATCCTGAATATACTACTGAAAAAAATACCACAGAAAGCTATGAAATGGTAAATGACTCTACCCTGTTTCTATCCATTACTGCAGAAAATAAAGCTTATGGTAGAAGCCCCAAAAGCCCAATTTTTGTTGGAGTAACTAATGCTTATGAAGGTGGGAAAAACAGAGAACGATTTTTGAATGCGTTAGAAATGGAAGATGGAAGAGAGATCAAATATGAAAGACTTAAAAGTTGCTGTCCTTTTAAAACCTTAAATAGTAGAACTATTGGAGCAGATCAGAAATTTGGGTTATTAGACATATGGGTTCTTTATCCACAAGGAGAACATAAATCAGAGGCTGACACCTTATATATAAATGCCTATGATGAAGGTAATCCTATGATTCCAAAAGGTTACAGAGCAAAGAAATAAGTAAAATCCAAACCTAAGGGTGTTTTTAATGTTTTCTTAAACATGAAGAAATTCGTTATCCTTATTCTACTTTTTAGCGCCTGCTCAGTTAACACCTCTAAAAAAATTGAGCTTGATGGTTTACGATTTAATTATGCTGATGATGCCTATATATTCTTTAGAAATATGAGGCAAACCAATTATGACTTACAAGTAATGGAGGAGGGTGGATGGAGAATCTATAGACATGAAGAAAGAAAATTAGACACCTCAGATTTCTATTTTAATATTTCACTAGTCGTAAACTGGAGAGTCAATAGGGTTTACCCTATAATTGAAATGACCAAATCCATTAACAAAGCTAATTTTGAAGTCATTTGGGAATCCATAGAGTCAGAAGAAAGTGGTAAAATTTCTATGGAGGGAGAAAAACGAAAGGATGAAATGATCTTCTCTGCAAAACTCTACAATAAAATGATTGATGAAGTGGAGATTTTCACAACCTACCAGAATAATAAAATCCCTTTATTCGAAAATTCAGAACAAAAAGAAGCTTTTCGGATAAGTATGTACGATTTTTTTCGAATGACGGGACAATTATAAAAGATGAAAACTCTTTAAAGAGTTAGGTATTAGGTTTTCCAAAATCATTATTCTACCTTTGCAGTCCTTAAAACAAAAGGCTAATTACTTGATTAACAAAAGCCTGAGTTTTAAGAGAATATTCACGAGAGGAGGTGTAAATTATGATCGTAGTAAACGTAAAAGAAAACGAATCGATTGATAAAGCTTTAAAACGCTTTAAGAAGAAGTTTGAAAAGACAGGTGCTTTAAAAGAAGTACGTGCTCGTCAACACTTTGTAAAGCCTTCTGTTGCAAGAAGAAAAGAAGTTATCCGTGCCGCTTATAGGCAAAAAATGAGGGATATGGAAAGCTAATAATTTATAGCTTTTTATAAATCTTTTTACTAAGTTAGTATTCACTCGTAAGCATTACGATTTGGGTACTAACTTTTTTTTTGCCTAAGTTTAAGTATCAGATCGTATTAATTATTAATAGGGAAAAATATATATGCTGAATACTTTCTTTAAATACTTAGAATATGAAAAGCGATACAGCAAACACACCCTTTTATCCTATGAAAATGATTTAAAACAATTCAAATCATTTTTAGAAAATCAATCTCAATTACACGATCTTTTAAAAGCAGAACATAGACACATTAGAGCCTGGGTGGTTCAACTTATGCAAGAAGGAATTAAACCCAAAAGCATAAATAGAAAAATAGTATCCTTAAGAACCTTTTATAAGTTTGCCATTTCGAGAGAAGCTATACAACAAAACCCTACTCAAAAAATAAAGGCTTTAAAAGTCAGCAAAGATTTACCGCAATTTGTTCAGGAAAAGGAAATGGATAATCTTTTAAATCTGCTTGAATTTCCTGATGATTTTGAAGGTAGCAGAGATGCTTTGATCATGGAATTACTTTATGGAACAGGGATCAGATTAGCTGAATTATTGAATTTAAAATATTCTGATTTCAATCTTTCATCCAAAACCATAAGAATATTAGGTAAGGGAAATAAAGAAAGAATTATTCCGTTTCATTCTAAAATTCTGGAGCGATTAAATAATTACATTTCACATAAAAATAAAATGTTTATCGGCAACGAGGCCGGTCCATTAATCGTTTCTATTAATGGAAATGATGCTTATCCTATGATGATAAATCGAATTACTAAAAAATATCTCAACCAAGTCACCACCATTAGTAAAACAAGCCCTCACGTCTTGAGGCACACATTTGCAACACATTTATTAAACAAAGGTGCAGACCTAAATGCTGTAAAAGATTTACTAGGACATAGTAGCTTAGCAGCCACTCAGGTTTACACCCATAACTCGCTTGACAAGCTTAAAAAAGTATTCGATCAAGCGCATCCTAAAGCGTAAGTTTAACCTTTAAAACAAAAAATCATGAAGCTACAAATGCATTCTATCCACTTTGACGCAGACGTAAAATTGTTAGACTTTATTCAAAAAAGAATAGATAAGTTAGAAACCTTTTATGATAGGTTTATTGACGGAGAAGTGTTCTTAAGATTGGATAAAGACTCTCAAAGAGAAAATAAAATAGTGGAAGTAAAGTTGAATATACCTGGTAATCAATTGTTCGCTAAAGAGAAAAGCGACTCATTTGAAGCCGCTATAGATAGTGCCACAGAAGCTTTAAGGAGACAGATTAAAAAAATCAAAGAAAAACAAATGGCTCATTAAGTAATTAATATAAATTAAATTTTAAAAGCTCGATTTCTGTCGAGCTTTTTTAATTTTGTAGTTATACCATTAATTAAATGATTAGAAAATTATTTCTTTTAAGTATTTTAATAGGTTCTGCAGGCCTACTAAATGCCCAATATGTAATGAAGCAAGACAGCAGCATCTTGCTTAATAATATGTATATTCAAATTGAAGTAAACGAATCTGTGAATGCCATTTATAATGCCGAGCATGATAAGGTTGAGAAAGATTTTGAATGGTTAAAATATCGCTTTCCTAATCATCCACTTCCCTACTTTCTATATGGCTTAAATGAATGGTGGAAAATTCTTCCTGAGCCATCAGCTTATGAAGGAGGAGAAAAACTAATTGCTTATTTGGATACTGCTCAATATTATGCTGAGAAAATGGAAGAAGCAGATGAAGATAATTTAGAAGCGACTTTCTTTCTAGCTGCAATCCATGGTTTCAAGGGGCGATTTTATGCAGATAATCAAAGCTGGACAAAAGCCGCTTTCTCTGCCAGAAATGCGCTGAACTATATGGAAGAAAGCAAAGGCAATAGGAACTTAAGTCCGGAATTTTTATTTGGAGACGCTTTATATAATTATTACGTAGAATGGGTGCCAGAAAATTACCCTATTCTTAAACCGGTATTACGCTTTTTCGATGACGGTGATAAAAAACTAGGAGTAGAACAACTCACCAAAGTAGCTCAAAACGCATTTTATACACGAACTGAAGCACAATATTTTTTAATGAGAATATTGGCATTAGATGAAGGAGAACTTCAAAAAGGATTGCAATTATCTGAATATCTACACGAAACCTATCCACAGAATGCATATTTTCACAGATTTTATGCTCGCTTATTGTATACCGCAGGGAAAATTCAAGATTCGGAAAGAGAGTGCTTAGAGATATTCCAAAGATTGGATAGTGGTGCAATTGGTTATGGAGGAACTTCAGGTCGTTATGCAGGTTTTTTCCTTGGGCAGATTTACGAAAGGAAAGGAAATATAGATGAGGCTAAAAAGTATTATGAACGCGCTATGATTTCATCGGAAAGCATAAATGAAGAAGACGCTGGTTATTACTTATACAGTATATACCATTTAGGATTGATTGCGGAAAAGCAAGGTGATACCGAATTAGCTGAATTTTATTATAAAAAGACTAAGAAAAAAGCTGATCGTAGTCAGGGAGTCTTTAAAAGTGCGAGGAATAAATTAAGAGAGTTGTAAAACTAAACCATTGAAATTAGTTGATTTAATTATAGCGCCAGTCACTTTAGTAGTTCTACTTTTAATTGGCTACATCATCAGAGAGGTTTCCACTTCTGATGAAACTAAAAAATATTTCTACCCTGCATTATTACTTAAAATGCTGGGAGCGATAGCTGTAGGATTGGTTTATCAATTCTATTACGGAGGTGGTGATACTTTTAATTATTACACTCATGGTGCTTCCCATATAGTAAATGCCTTTTACGATAACTTTTCCACAGGATTTAAATTGCTAACGGCCAATGGCGAATTCGATCCTGAAACCTTTAAATATTCGTCCAAAATATGGATGTATAGAGACCCTACATCTTATATGATTGTTAGAATTGCAGCAATCTTTGGATTTCTTACCTACAATTCATATGCAGCAGTAGCTTTACTTTTTGCCTTTTTCTCCTTTTTAGGTTTATGGTTGATGTATCAATCTTTTGTGAAAATTTATCCTGAATTAAAGCTCCAATTTGCAATTGCTATATTTTTCATTCCTACTGTTTTCTTTTGGGGCTCAGGAATATTAAAAGATACCATTACCTTAGGAGCAAGCGGTTTTTTGGTATATTCTTTTATCCAAATCTTCTTTGAAAGAAGGAGTGTAGTTTTTAATACCTTACTCCTACTTTTGTCCATCTATTTAATTACTTCTATAAAACTATACATATTTTTATGTCTAATGCCTTCGCTCATTCTTTGGTTTTTCTTTTACAGAATAGGAAGAATTAAGTCATTAGCCTTAAGAATAATGGTTGCTCCTTTTTTACTTACTATTGGGGCTATTGCAGCGTATTTTGTTGCTCTAAAAGCAGGTGAAGACAACAATCGATATGCGCTTGATCAGCTTGCTGAAACCGCTCAGGTTACAGCTTATGACATCCGTTATTGGACAGGAAGAGATGCCGGTTCTGGTTATGCTCTGGGTGAATTAGATGGTACTTATGCTAGTATGATTAGATTAGCACCTCAAGCTATTAATGTATCGTTATTTAGACCCTATATTTGGGAAGTTAACAATCCTTTAATGTTACTCTCAGCACTAGAGGCTCTATTTCTACTAGGTTTAACTATATGGGTTTTTTATAAAAACAGATTCGTCCATATTACTCAAAGTATTAAGTCTCCAATTATTTTATTTTGCTTGATTTTTGCCATAATTTTTGCCTTTGGTGTGGGTATTTCCACTTATAATTTTGGTACGCTATCCCGCTATAGAATTGTAATGGTTCCATTCTACGTTATGGCAATTTATATGATCAATTTTCATGCAAGCGTTAAAAAGTATACTGCTGATAACTAATCGATTAGCCCTTTTATATTTTCAGTGCTCATTTTTTAAATCATTAATTTTCATTTTTAAATCCTTACAAACTTTAGTGATTTTCATTATATTGAAATACGATAAAGGTTCATAAATGAAATAAAATTCATTAAAAGAGCATTGTATGAATGTAAATCATCAGAAAAATAAAATGTTGAATCAGCAAATTGAATCATTAGCAAATATGGGTAGCTGGGAATACTTTTATTCAGAGCAATGCTTTAATTGGTCTGATGGTTTATTCGATATGCTGGGATATGAACCCAATGAGTTTGAGGTTACTTTCGAAAAATTTAAAGAATTAGTCCACCCAGATGAGCAAGAAAAAATAGATGAATTTTTCAAATCAGGAAAAAAAATAAAGACAAAGCAAACTACTGTTCACCTACTTACCAAAAGTGGAAAATATCTAAAAGTAAAAGCTAAAGCTAACTTATTAAACTTATCGAATGATTCTAAAGAACAACTAATAGGTATTTTCCAAGACTTATCTGAACAAGAAAGCACGGAGAATGACCTTAAAATATTTAAGGAAAGGTTTGAGTTAGTTAACAAGGCCTCAAATAATGTAATTTATGATTGGGATATTGTAAACGACAAAATATTTTGGGGAGAGGGCCTGGAGAGAGCTTTTGGACATAAAAGCAATGAGGGTTTTAAATTAAATGATTGGGCAAAATGGATTCACCCAGACGATGCAGATGAAGTATTACAAAGTATAGATATTTTTCTTTCAGATCAAAAACAGAAAAGATGGTCCTGTGAATATAGGTTTGAAGACTACAATGAGAAATATGCTTATGTAAAAGATGTAGGCTATTTGGTAAGAGATGAAAAGGGAAAAGCCACCAGATTGATTGGAATTATTTCGGAAAAAACGCAGGTTAAACTAGAAAGTATACGGCAAGAAATCCAAGAGCAACTTAATCGTATTTTTAAAAAAGAAGATAATTTAGAAAGTAGCTTAAGGAATAGTTTAAAATATCTATCCGAATTTTCAGATTATTCAGCAGGAGAAATATGGCTTACAAGTGAAGATGATCATCATATCAGAATTATGTCTCATTACGCACGAAATAAAACTGCTGAGACCTATTATGAATTTTGCGAGTTACAAGAGTTAAAAAAAGGTGAAGGATTAGCGGGAAATTGCTGGCAAAAAGGTGAAATAATGGTTTGGAATAATTTAGATGAGACGGATATTTATCTTCAAAAAAAAGCAATTGAAAAAACACATATCAACCATGCAGTTGCATACCCCTTATATTCGGCACAGTCAATTATTGGTGTGGTTTTATTTCTTCATAAATCTAAAATAGAGGACAGATCACATACTATTACCAATTTTAAAGTATTACAAAATTTTTTAGCAGATGAAATAATTAGAAAGCAACAGGAAGAAGAATTAAATCTATTTTTCGAAAGTGCCCCTGATATTTTAGTTATCGCAAATACTAAAGGTTATTTCACAAAAGTTAATCCTGCATTTTGCGATTTACTGGGCTATACAGCGGATGAATTAAAATCTCAACCTTTTAAAAACTTCATACATCCTGATGATTTACTTTCTACAACAAACGAATATGACAACATAGTTAAGGAAGGAAAATTTACTGATAATTTTCTTAATCGGTATAGAACAAAATCTGGGGAGTATAAATGGATTTCATGGAAATCATCAGCTGGCTTTGGGCCGGATAATCTTAGTTTCAGTTATGCAAGAGATTTTACTGATATCATAAAACTTCAAGAAAGTATTGATAATGCTTCAAAATTGGCTAAAGTTGGGGGCTGGGAATTTAATTTAGTCACTCAAGAAAGTTATTGGTCGCCTATAACAAAGGAAATACATGATGTTCCTCCAAGCTTTGAGCCTTCAATTGAAACTGGCATTAGCTTTTATCATCCTGATTATAGAGACTTGGTGACCGAGTCTGTTGAAAAAGCATTGAAAAAAGGTGAGTCTTATAAATTTGAAGCGAAAATTATCACTGCCAAAGGTAAAGAAAAATGGATTCGATCAATAGGCAATGCAGAATTAGTAGGTGGAGAATGTGTGAGAATTTACGGTAGCTTCCAAGATATTAGTTCGGAAAAAGCCGCAAAAGAAAGATTAAGAAAACTTTCTGATAATATCCCCGGAGTATTATTTCGTTTTCATTTAAAAACGGATGGTACTCAGTTAGTTGATTATGTGAGTCAAGGAGCTAAAGAAATCTGGGGTTTAACACCACAAGAGGCAATGAATGATATAAGTGTTTTGTGGAAAGGCGTAAAACTAGGAGGAGATTTTGAAGCAGTAATTAAAGAAATACAGAAGTCCGCACAAAACCTCAGTCGTTTTAATATGCGTTGGAGATATGTTATGCCAGACGGTGAAATCAAATTTCACGACTGCTTTGCTAATCCTGAAAAAACTACTGATGGTACTATTATTTGGGATGCCATTACAATTGACGCTACTGAATTTCAGTATTATGAAACACTTGCCGACAGAACTGCTAAAATTGCAAGAATAGGTAGCTGGGAATTAAAGATAAAAGATGAAAAACCTTATGGTGATGTTTACTGGTCATCTGTTACAAAAGAAATTTTAGAAGTTGAGCACGACTTTAAACCTACTGTTGAATCTGGTTTTGGTTTTTATATTGACAAAAGCCGAGAACTAATTGAGCATTCAATCGATCAGTTAATTAAAAAGGGCGATAATTTCGATTTAGAATTATTAGTAGAAACCCAAAAAAGAAATAATATATGGATCCGAATTATTGGAAATGCTGAAAGAATTGAAGGTCAAACAGTAAAGATTTATGGTAGTATTCAAGACATAAACTCCAAAAAAACATCGGAGGAAAAAATCAAAAACTCAAACGAAAGATTTGAAAAGGCAGCACTAGCTACCAATGATGCTATATGGGATTGGAATATTAAAACAAATAAGACTGTAAGATCAGGTTTTGGTTTTGAAAAGCAGTTTGGTTACAAAACTTATAATGCAGATAAAGACGATCAATTTTGGCTGAAAAACATTCATCCTGACGACTTAGAAAGAGTGCAAAACTCACAATCCAAAGCAATCAATAATAAAAAATACAATTATTGGAAAGATCAATACAGGTTTAAAACTAAATCAGGAGAATATGCCCATGTTATCGATAAAGGCTTTATTGTAAGAGATGAATCTGGTGAAGCAATTAGAATGATCGGTGCGACTACAGATATAACCGATCGGATTAAATATGAAAAATCTTTAATTGAAGTAAACGAACAACTCCAAAAGCAAACATTTGAATTATCAAAATCAAATGCTGAATTAGAACAATTTGCCTACGTAGCATCGCATGACCTACAAGAACCACTACGGATGGTTTCCAGTTTCTTAACTCAGCTTGAAAAAAAATATGGTGATAAGCTCGATGAAAAAGGGATTCAATACATCAATTTTGCTGTGGATGGTGCCAAAAGAATGCGCCAAATCATTCTCGACTTATTAGATTACTCTAGAATTGGCAAGCATGAGGAAGAAAAGAAAGAGATTAACCTCAATGAAATAATTGATGAAGTTTGCCTATTAAACCGTAAAAAGATTGATGAGCTAGATGCTAAGATATATTATAAAAAGCTTCCTTCAATTATCAATCATAATGCGCCCATGATCCAATTATTTCAAAACTTAATATCAAATGCGCTAAAATACATTGAGGAAGGTGTTCAACCCAAAATTATTATTGATGCCTCAGACAAATTAGAATACTGGGAGTTTACAGTAAAAGACAATGGTATTGGTATAGATGAAAAATACTTTAACAAAATCTTTAATATATTTCAGAGACTCCACAATAAACATGAATACTCTGGAAGCGGAGTAGGTTTAGCTATTGTGAAAAAGATAATTGATCACAATAATGGTAAAATTTGGGTCGATTCTGAAATAGGTAAAGGCACTACCTTTCACTTTACCCTTCCGAAGGTTTAGGTAACCTCAAAAAAATGTAACTTCTTGCGTATACTAAATTTATTCTTCTAAAGATTTTTGTGTAATTTTCATTGAATTAATAGTACTTTTTTTTAATACGTTTAATAATTATGGAATTTTTTTAAACGCAAGATGTTATCGTTGCAGCTTGAAACTATTAACCTTTAAACCATAATTTAAATAATGAAAAACATTCATATTCTTTTAGTAGAAGATAATGAAGGAGATATTATCTTAACACAAGAAGCATTAGAAGATAGTAAATTCATTAATACAGTTGATGTGGCTAGAAATGGTAAAGAAGCCATTGATTATTTAAAAAGGTCTGAAGGCTATTCCAAAGCACTTGAACCAGACCTGATATTACTAGATATAAATTTGCCTATCATGAGTGGTCATGAAGTTTTACTGGAAATTAAGAATGATGAAAAACTAAAACATATTCCAGTTATCATGCTAACCACTTCATCTTCTGATACAGATATCAACAAAGCTTATGATAATCATGCTAATTGTTATATAAGTAAGCCAGTAGATATTGATGAATTTATGAAAGCAGTAGCTGGAATTGAACATTTCTGGTTTAGCATAGTTCGCCTTCCTAATGTAAAATCTTAGGATGAAAACCAAAAAGAGGCGATATGACATCTTAGTAATCGAGGACAATCCTGGAGATGCTTTATTAATAGAAGATTTTCTTGATGAAGCTGCAATTCTTAATAGGCTTTACAAAGCTGATGATTTTAAATCAGCCAAAAAACTCCTTAATAATACTACATCATATGATATCATTTTACTTGATCTAAGCTTGCCTGATAAAAATGGAGAAGAACTAATTAATGATATCCAAGTTTTAACTAAAGATAAACCCATCGTCATCTTAACTGGCTATCCTAACATGGATTTTGCTATTAAATCTTTAGCCTTAGGAGCTTCTGATTATGTATTAAAGGATGTATTAAATGCTACTATACTTGAAAAGAGTATAATTTATAGTATTGAGCGGAATAAGATTTTAGTTGACTTAAAAGAATCAGAAAAACGCTATGCTGATCTTTTCCAACTCAGCCCTTCACCCATGTTTGTGTTTGAAAGAGACAGCTTTGAAATTTTGGATGTTAATGAAGCTGCACTCCAAAACTATGGATATTCTATTGAAGAATTCATGGCGCTTGACATTACACAATTGATGGATGAAAAATCGAAATTGAGTTTTAAAAATTCTTTATCTTCATTGAAAAGAAACCATCAAAACCAATACATAGGCTTACAAAATCATATTACAAAAAAGGGTCAAATTATAGAAGTTGAGGTAAGCGCGAATAGTTTTATCTATAAAGGCAAAGTCTCTGAAATTATTTCTTTGAATGATGTAACTGAGAAAAACCGTCAAATAGCTGCTATTGAAGAACAAAATAAAAGGCTTAAAGAAATTGCTTGGACACAATCGCATGTTGTTAGAGCCCCATTGGCTAGAATAATGGGTTTGGTTGAAGCAATGAAAGGAGATAATTTTGATAAGATTGAAAAAAACACTTTTTATGATTATATTATTAAATCTGCTGATGAGTTAGATCAAATCATCCGTGAGATAGTCAGTAAATCTCAAGAGATAAATCTAAAAAATGATAAATCATGAGCGCTCACAATTTAATAATAGATGATGATGAAATAAGCCTTTTGTTGGTTGAAAAACTTCTTAAAAAACAAGATTCTTTTAGTGAACCCATTAAGTTTTTTGATGCTAAGAATGCATATCAATATCTACAGAAAAATTATTCCTCCAATTGTAAATACAGAATATTCCTAGATATTAATATGCCTTTAATGGATGGATGGGAGTTTTTGGATGAAGCAAGTAATCTACTTTCAAAGAAGAATACTTGCGTTTATATTTTAAGCTCATCTAATAATAAAATAGATAAAATAAAATCTGAAGAATATGATTTAGTTAAAGGGTTTATTAGTAAACCACTAAGGCAAGCTCATATTAATAACCTAATCAACTAATTTATTTTACATTTCTACTTTAATATGATGAACTCTGTCAAAGAGTTCAATTTTTTCCTTAACTGTTTTATTTCCATCAAAGCTTATGCTTTTAGCTTCAGCATATTCAAAATTAATTTTCCAATTGTGCAACTGTGATATTTTAAATTCCAGGGTATTATCAATTCTTTTTACCTGAATGTCAATCAAATTATTTCCTACTTTGATTTGATTGAGGCTAACATCATCCCAGCTTAAAGGTAAATTAGGTTTTATTGTTATTTCATTTTTCCATGCAGCCGGTTTAATCCCAAAATACTCTTCCACCACAGGGACTGCCACAGCGTAAATATTCCATGCTTGTGCCATCATTCCAAAATCAGGACTTACTTCATACATAGAGCCAGCTAAGGCATAGCTAAATGAATTCTCTAACTTCTTCAGGTATTCTAAAGATTTATCTGCCTTACCATATTTTGCTTCCGCAATGGCTTGAACTCCGGTTGGTAATGTCATTACAGCACCCACATAACTGAATGATTTCCACTTTGAGGCTTTTTCTTGCTTTTCATCCCTATCAATTCCTGTAACAAACATACCAAATCGATTGCTATATTTCTCTGCAGATTTAAGCGCTTTTTCAGCCTTATCAGGATCAGAAGCACCTACTTCCATAGGTGTATTTACTATCCAATTATGGAATACAACATATGGTGAATTCCCCTCATTTTGATCAGCCTTTATTTGGATCAGTGTATTTTCTAATTCCTCAACGGACCATGGTTTTTGAATACTATCCGCTCTGATTATAGCATCTTCAGTTAATTGAATAGCTTTTTCTTTTGATGATCGAAAGTCCGCATAAGATTTAAATTCTTCTACCCACCAATCCGAATTGATTCGTTCTTTAAGGGATATTGCCTTTTGATTATAGTCATTGGCTAAAACCATATCATTTTTAACTTTGGCAAAATTTGCTGCTGCTATATACATTTCATATTGATAGCTCACAACATCAATCATTTCGGAGTCTAATCCATGAATTTCCATCATACCAGCACCATCCGGATAGCCATTTTGATCTTTATCTTGCTGCTCCACCCATTTTACTGCCTTTTTGATAAATTCATAATAATCTAGAATTTTTGAGTCTGCAGTCCAGGCATAGGCTTTCCATAATAGGCTAACAAATTTAGGAGTGGTATTTAAATTACCAGGATTAAAAATGACACCATTAGTAGAAGCTTCATGCATAATTCTACCAGTATCACCATTGGCTTTTTGAGATAATTTTAAAGTGAGGGCGATAGATTGTAACGCTTCTTTATGCATGCCTGCAGCAAGTAAGCCTTGAACCGCATAGCCATTATCTGTACCAAACCACCAAGGATAATCGGGACTACCAGCCGTAATGCCTGTTCCGAGTTCGGGCACAGTTTGCATCAACCATTTGGAATTATATTTCAACCAGGTATACATCTGATTAAATCCTTCATCATTTGTATTGAGAGCATTAAAGTTTTTGATGTTTTGGTAGGCTATTATTTTTTCTTCTAATAACTGCAGCCTATTTTTCAACAACTTCTTATGGATATTAAGGGCTTCCCCTCTGCTTTCATAAGAGCCAGCTATAGCATAGAATATAACTTGGCTTTCATTTGCTTTTAGTTTTATGGACTTACTTAAGGTCTGATTAAATCCTAAACCATTAGATTCACTATCACATAGTTGATTATTCATTGAGGGCTTAAACCCCTTACCTCCAAAGGCTACAAACCATTTATTTGATTCATCTTTGGCCGTATAAACACCCGGCTTCATGATCCATTTACCCTTATCCTTTCCATTTTTAAGTTGAAGCGAATCTGATAACCAAACGGGCAGTAAATCAACAGCATTGTGAATATTAAGCTGAAAATTGTTTGCTTCGCTACTATTATTCTGCAATTTCAAAGCTATTATAAGTCCCTTTTCTTCCTCTGGTACAAAATGAAACTGACGTATCGCTATACCTAATTCATCCAAATTAAAATTCTGCGATGCTCCAACGGGATAATTTTCAAAATTGACTGCTTCGTTCAGACAGATTTGTTGGGTATCCTTTTTAATCGAAAGGCTATAACCATCCATTAATTTGATAGGAGGAAGCCAAACACCACCCATTTCATCTTTTATATGCCAACCTAAATCTGGAAATGTTCCATTTTGATGGCCCACTACATACATTCTTTCCCCCGCACTTAAAAAAGGACTATCCATATAATCAGGATTCCCATTTATACTTTCCAAGTTATTTATTTGAACAAAGAAAGCATCCTCTTTCACAGAATTGCAGGAAATTAAAACAAGAAAAAAAATGAAGTGGATTGTATATTTCATGCTTAAATATGTAATGTATTTAAATTTAATCATTATGATTTTGAAATAGCATTTTAATGTTAAAACATCTTTTAAAAAGACCAAATTTGAAGAAATAAGCAGTTTGATGTAAGGTTTTCTGATAAAAATTGAACTTTTTTATGTGAATTTGATCGAAATAATTAACTTTCCTTAGAATTGGTATAAAATAGCTGAATAACAAAAATTATGGCGAAACTAAAGAATATTATCATGCAACTTTCAGATGCTGATTATCAGGCAGTTCATGAAAGTTTATCAACAGGAGGCGCAGAAAAATCTGCGTATTTACTAAAATCGATGCGTGAAAGTTCTTCAAGTGATCATGCCATTATGGAAGAACTTGAAGTGAATACGAATGCTTATTACACTTTAAGGTCTAGACTTAACCAAAAAATTGAGGAATATCTGCTTCAGCAGATGGAAAACCCTAGAACGGACATTCTAAAGAAAGTAGCCAATATTAATGAAATCATTTTCACCAAGAAAAAGGCTATCGCCATTGCGACCTTAAAAAAGCTGGAGAAAGAATTAATTGATTATGATCTTTCTAATGAGTTAACCATTGTTTATAAAGCATTAAAGAAATTACATCAAAATACTGAGGAATATTTTCAGTATAGCCAATTGTATAACCGCCATGTAGCGTATATGCTCGCGGTTGATAAAGCGGAGGACCTTTTAAGCAGCTATTTTATTAAATTTGGTAACTACTCACTTACAGGTGATGAAACTAACAAACTTGAATTGGTTTTATTAAATAAGGAAATGTTGAATACCTGTCAGATTTATGACTCTCACAGATTATTCATATATAAAAACTGTCTTAACATCTTCCACCGCCTATTTGTAGAAGAGGATGAAACAGACGTTGACCTTGATCCTATTGAAGATATATTAGCCAAAGCTGACGGTATTTTTGAATTATACAGTCTAGATTCAATTTATTTTCATTTAAAACTAGTCTATGAATTCTTGAAACTTGAATATTATAATCACTACAGATTATATAGAAAAGCAGAGAATTACTTTGAAGAAGTAAATGAATCATGTGCAGCATTCTTATCTAACTTTAACTTATTTACCTATCCGGCTCAGTTTTTAATTACCAAACTACAGCGATCAAAAAGACTCCCAGATAAAATCAAGTTATCAGAGGAGAATGCGGCTTTATTTCAAGACTTTGAAGCTGATAAAGATGATATCCCTCAATATATCACTTATGCTACTTACAGATCTTTAAGTTGCCATTTTGATGACAAACATGAAGAGGCCGCTAAATGGTTAAATAACTTATTGAATGATGTTAGTCTAAAGAAATACCAAAATGCACAATTAGAGATAAAGACTCTTTTAGCTTTAGAGTATTGCTTAATGCGTGATTATGAATTATTCAATCAGTTAATCAACAGTATTCAGCGTCAAATCCGTATTATCGGAAAAGAGAACTGTATGAATATTCAGGTGTTGAATAAAATCATGAAAATCTCATTAAGCGAATCCAAAAGAAATAAAGAAGAGAAAATTAGTGAACTAGTGAAGAAATTTAAAACCGTAGAGCCACAACAACACTTTGCTCCTACTTTATTGCTGGAATTTAATGATGACATCATCAAAAAGTTAGTGGTATAGTTCAAGATATTTTTACGATAAAAAAACCATTTGAAATAATTCAAATGGTTTTTTTATTGATCAATGTTGTTTATTCACTTAGAGTGATAAGTCAGTTAAGCTTTCCTGTGACAATGGTTTATTCAAATACTTTTTAACTGCATCATATTTTTTAGACTTGCTAACATCTTGTGGATTTATAGATGAAGTAAGCATTACAATCTTGCACTTTTCTTTAGTGCTATCTTTCAATTTATTGAACTCTTCCAAGAATTGGAAGCCATCCATTAGAGGCATATCAATATCTAAAAATATAATATCTGGTAATACGTTAGACACTATATTATCATCTAATTGTTCAATATTTTTTAAGAACTCAATTTCGCTTTTAGCACCTGTGTGAGTATAAATATATTTTGATAAGCCAGCAGCTTCAACCATCTTTTGGTTAATCAAATTATCGATTTCATTGTCATCGATTAACATCACAGAATTATACTTACTCATATTGAACAATTTATATTTTAAACCAAGTTAATAAAATCAATATTTTTTAAAAACATTTCAATATAGAAAATGCACACGAATAATTGTGTGCATTTTCAGAAAAAATTAAATATCAAATTTAATCCCTTGAGCAAGTGGTAAAGAATTACCATAATTCAAGGTGTTCGTTTGTCTTCTCATATAAGCTTTCCATGCATCTGATCCAGACTCACGGCCACCACCGGTTTCTTTCTCACCACCGAATGCACCACCAATTTCGGCACCTGAAGTACCAATGTTCACATTTGCAATACCACAATCAGACCCTCTAGAAGAAAGGAACCTGTGGGCTTCTTGCATGCTGTTAGTCATGATGGCAGAAGAAAGCCCTTGCTTCACATCATTTTGCATGTCAATAGCATTTTGTACATCTCCTTTATACTTCATCACATAAAGAATGGGGGCAAAAGTTTCTTCTTGAACAATTTCAAAATGATTTTCAGCTTCAATTACAGCCGGCTTAACGTAACACCCACTTTCATATCCTTCACCTTCTAATACACCTCCTTCAATTAAAACTTTACCACCTTCCGCTTTCGCTTTTTCAATAGCATTTAAGTAATTATTTACAGAGTCTTTATCAATTACAGGTCCCACGTGGTTTTTCTCATCAAGTGGATTACCAATGCTTAATTGTGAATAAGCATTTTTAATTTTATCAATCAACTCATCGAAAATGTCTTCATGAATGATTAACCTACGAGTAGAAGTACATCTTTGACCAGCAGTACCTACAGCACCAAAAACGGCACCAATTAAGGTCATTTTAAGATCTGCTTCTTTGGTGATGATCATAGCATTATTACCGCCTAATTCTAAAATGGATTTCCCTAATCTTGAAGCCACTTCCTGACCTACGATTTTACCCATTCTAATGGAGCCTGTAGCGGATACTAATGGAATTCTTGAATCTTTAGTCATCATTTCACCCACTTTATAATCACCATTTACCAAGCATGAAACCCCTTCCGGCATATTATTTTCTTTCAGTACTTCAGCAATTATGTTTTGACAAGCAATACCAGTCAATGGCGCTTTTTCAGATGGTTTCCATACGGTAACATTCCCACAAACCCAAGCCAAAGCCGTATTCCAACTCCATACCGCCACTGGGAAGTTGAATGCAGAAATGATAGCGGTAATTCCTAATGGATGCCATTGCTCTTGCATAGCGTGATCAGGACGCTCTGATTTAATGGTTAAGCCGTATAGTTGACGAGATAAACCAACGGCAAAATCACAAATGTCAATCATTTCTTGAACTTCACCCCATCCTTCTTGAAGTGATTTACCCATTTCATAAGATACTAACCTACCTAATGGATCTTTTAATTCTCTTAATCTATTACCAAACTGACGAACGATTTCACCTCTTTCTGGAGCAGGCATATTGCTCCAAGTTTTGAATGCTTCAGAAGCAGCTTGAATTGTTTTTTCGTAATCTTCAGCAGTAGTTACGCCTAAAGATGCTATCTCTTTACCATCAACTGGAGAAACAGAGCTTATTTTTCCACTTCCTTCCATCCAGTTACTTCCTGTTGAAGTACCGCCATTATGTTCTTTAACTCCTAATTTTTTAAGGGCTTCCTCTAAGCCGTATGTTTTCTTAATGTCCATAGTATTCAATTAATAATATTTATAGGTATTTTAGGTGTTTAAACAGTTTAAAACAGGTTTTTAACCATAATACATTGATTTCGACCTGCCTTCCCAAATTTTAATTGCACAAAATTGGCTTTTTTTAAAGGATAACAAAAGAAAAAGGCACCCTTATTGGAGTGCCTTTCAAAATTATTTACAAAAGTTAGGATTTATTGCCATCCCATTCCATAATAGGCTTTTGTACCATCAGGATATATTCCTTCGATTAAAACTCCACCTTGCTTTCCTTGTAAAGTTTCAATTAGATCTTCAGTATTGGCTACAGCACCTTTATCAACTGCAGTAATAATGAATCCTTCTTCTATTCCTATATCCTTCCATTTTCCTTCTTTTACTTCTACTACTTTTGCTCCACCTTTTATGTCTAATCTTTCCATTTCTTCCGCTGTAAGGTCTTCAAAAGTTGCACCACCTAACATTTTAGCTGTGCTAGCTTTTACTACCTCCGTGCTATTCATTAAGTTTTTCAGCTCTACATTAGCAGTTTGATCATTTCCATCACGCAAATAAGTAACCTTAACTTTTTCACCTGGACTATAACGAGCAATTTGCTCTTGCAATTCCGCTACATTAGTAACCTCCTTATCATTAATTTTAATAATGATATCTTCATCCTCCATACCTGCTTCTTCGGCTGCACTGCCTGGATTAATAGCCGCTACAAATACACCAGAGTTTGTAGGAAAGTCTTTATTTTCCAATCGAGGGTCATTTAAGTCTAAAATACTTACTCCTAGAACAGCTCTTTGTACAACTCCGTATTCTTTTAAATCATTTACAACTTTTTGAACCAAAATAGAAGGAACGGCAAAAGAATAACCTGCAAAACTTCCAGTTGGAGTCGCAATAGCTGTATTTACCCCAATTAATTTCCCAGATAAATTCACTAAAGCTCCACCACTGTTACCTGGATTCACCGCAGCGTCAGTTTGAATAAATGATTCAATTCCATAGCGATTTTGTCTGTTTAAGATATTAATGTTTCTTGCTTTTGCACTCACAATACCGGCAGTAACTGTTGATGTTAAATTAAAAGGATTCCCTACTGCTAGTACCCACTCACCTACTTTAGTATTATCGGAGTTCCCGAATTCAACAAAATTTAAATCCTCCTCATCAATTTTTATTAAAGCGATGTCCGTATTGGGGTCAGTTCCGATTACTTGTGCGGTATAGCTTCTATTATCATGTAATACGACTTCTAATTCCGTTGCATTATCCACTACATGATTATTAGTAACGATATAACCATCTGGGGAAATGATCACTCCTGAACCTGATGATTGACCTTTTCTTGGCTGCTGGCCTCGGTCTCCGTAATAATCTCTAAATAACTCTTCAAATGGTGATCTTGATCTAGGCATATCACGTTCAACTTCAGCCTTAATATGCACAACTCCTTTGGTTACTTCTTCAGCGGCATGTATGAAATTGATGCCTTCGGGTACATTGTATTCTGTTTCATCTAAAAAACTTGAAAAGCGTGTATTGTCTGCTTGAATTTCTTCAAAACTTTTATTGTCCGTTGCTGATGGACTTGGATTAAAATATACATAGCCTCCCACTGATATTACAGCACTAAGGATAGAGGCAAAAATAATTCCTAAAAAAAACTGCTTCTTTTCCATCTTATAACTCATTTTAATTTACATCTAAAACGCACAATTAACGCTGTGGTTTTTAATCATATTGTTTAAAAAGTAAAAAGGGGCCATTAGCCCCTTAATAATTTATTTAAGTGTTGATTATTTTACTTGAATGGTTCTTTTTAATTCCTTTTTCTCATCTTTTGGAATTGTAATATTTAAAATTCCATCCTGATAAGTGGCTTCAATTTTATCTTCTTTTATGTTTTCTGGAAGATGAAATGTTCTTGAAAATGAACCATATTGAGTTTCTATTGAATGAAAGTTTTTTTCATCCTTTTTTTCTTCAAATTTTCTCTCTCCAGAAATGATAATTGAACCATCATTCATGTTAATGTTAAAATCATCTTTTTTCATTCCAGGAGCCGCAACTGCAATTTCAAAAGCAGTTTTAGTTTCTGCAATATCTACTTGTGGAGAGAAGTGTTGCATCTCTTTTCCTATACCGTTAAATGATTCATTAAAGAATCTGTCTAATAAACTTGAAAAGCTTCTGTTTTCAGTATTAGGTAAACTTGGGTTATACTTTATAAGTGTCATAATTTTTTGTTTTAAGGTTTAAAATCAAATTCATAAACACTATAGAAAATTCTATACCAATTGCTTAAAATTTTATAAATAAGCCATTATGTCATATTTTGTTGAATATTGAAATATAATAATGTCATTTTGGCGTCTTTTATTGAATTTACCTTCATTGGCTGTGCCATTTTTTACTCGTTAAAATATTTTTAATTTTTTTTAAGGAAGTATTTGGAAATAATCAAAGCGCCATGCATATTTGCATTCCCAAACGGGAAAATTCCTCTTTAGCTCAGCTGGTTAGAGCATCTGACTGTTAATCAGAGGGTCCTTGGTTCGAGTCCAAGAAGAGGAGCAAGCCTTACAGAAATGTAAGGCTTTTTTTATGCTCTTTTGTTTATATTAGACTATGAGCACATTTTTCGTTTACATCCTATTCTCTTCAAAAATCAATAAATTCTATATTGGTTATTCTCAAAATCCAGAAAAGAGACTAGAGTTTCATAATTCAACATTAAATAAAATTTGGTCAAAGAGAGGTCAACCCTGGGAGCTGAAAACGACAATTCCATTTAAATCAAAAACAGAAGCTCTAAAAGCTGAGCGAAAAATAAAAAAACTAAAAAGCAAAGCGATCATCAAAGACATTATTGAAAATGGGTGGAAGCATTAGCTTGTCTCCAAACTTGCGCATCTGATCCCGATTCATCGGGAAGGGTCCTTGGTTCGAGTCCAAGAAGAGGAGCAAGCCTTACAGAAATGTAAGGCTTTTTTTATGCTCTTTTGTTTATATTAGACTATGAGCACATTTTTTGTTTATATCCTATTCTCTTCAAAAATTAATAAATTCCATATTGGTTATTCTCAAAACCCAGAAAAGAGACTAGAGTTTCATAATTCAACATTAAATAAAATTTGGTCAAAGAAAGGTTAGCCCAGAGGGCTTAAAACTTCAATTTCATTTGAATCAAATTCAAAAGCTTTAAAAACAGGTAGAATTATTAAAAACTTAGAGAGGTAAATTAATACTATAAAAAACAGAAAGGGCTATAAATACAAAAAGCCTCTCATTACTGAGAAGCTTTTGTGCCAGGAGCGGGACTTGAACCCGCACGAGCTAATGCTCACAAGATTTTAAGTCTTGCGTGTCTACCAATTTCACCATCCCGGCTGAGATGTCTTGTTTGTGTCAAAAAAATAAGTGAGCCTAATGCTCACTTATTCTCTTTTTGAGCGGGAGACGAGGTTCGAACTCGCGACCTCAACCTTGGCAAGGTTGCGCTCTACCAGCTGAGCTACTCTCGCTTTTCCCCGATTGGGATTGCAAATTTAATAGGCAGTTTTTAAAATACAATAGCAATTCAAAAAAAATTTAAAAATTTATGCTACTTGCTTTTTCATCTGTTCTTTTAAAGCTTTTGCTTCTGCTCTATTTTTTGATTTCTTGATATATTTTGGCACTGGTTTCAAGTCCCAAATTAAACCTAACATTGACATAAATTTAAGCCCATAGTAAGTAAGATCCACTTCCCACCAGAAAAATCCTTGGCGTGCAGAACTTTCGTAATAATGGTGGTTATTATGCCAACCTTCCCCTAAAGTTAATAAGGCTAACCAAACACTATTTCTTGACTCATCCCCTGTTTCATAACGTTGTTTCCCAAACTTATGCATAATGCTGTTTATTGAGAATGTAGCATGATAAAGTATGATGGTACTTAAAAAGAAGCCTATAAATAAAGTAGAAAATCCAGCTGATGTAAACATAGCTAGAATACTTCCTCCATTTACTATACCACCCAAAGCCATTACGGTTAAAGCCAATATCACAGGAGGAACCAGATAGTTTTTATTTAACCATCTTAGTTCAGGATATTTGCTGTAGTCATTAATGACTTTAAAATCTGTTTTCTTGAAGTCAGAACCTATAATCCAACCCACATGAGAATACCAAAATCCAAAATGTAGCATACTATGTGGATCTTTTAAAGTATCACTATTTCTGTGATGATGCCTGTGATGAGAAGCCCACCATAAGGCTCCTTTTTGAGCTGAAGTTTGAGCAAAAAATGCAATTAAAAACTGAAACCACCTAGATGTATTATAGCTTCTATGAGAGAAATACCTGTGGTAACCTCCTGTAACCCAAAACATTCTCCAGACATATAAAAATGCACAAACTGTCCAATCGAACCAAGTAGCCCCAGTCCATATTGCACCAAGCGGCAATAAATGAACTATAGCAAAGCTTATTTCTTTTTTCCAGGTTCCTTTTTTCCTGTGTTTTAAGTTTTCTTTAACTGCAACTGCCATTATAATTACTTTAATAAATGAAATACAAAGATAGGACTATTACTTTTTAATCTTTAGTAAAAATAAAAACGAAATGATTTTAAAAATAGTTCTTAGGGAATAAACAATCGAATTTTATTTGTTATATCGTGCTGGAACCAATCTCCAATAAAGATTTAAAGAAACGAAAGTGGTATCCTGATCATTTGTATTTCCGAAGCCAGCATAGGCTTCTATCATAATATCAGCTGAAAAATAATATCCTATTCCTAGGTTAGCATAATTATCCCAGCTTTCCCTTCCGTATTGACCATAATATTCCACAATTATATCCAATGGATAAGGTATAGTAAAAGTAATTCCTGAAAGATAAACCAGATTAGCTCTAGGGCTGCCTGAAGACCAGCTTAATCCTAAATTATTTTCCAAAGCTAGATAGCTGTCTATATTATGTTCAGAAATAGCCGTTATTTGTGCTGCTCCTACTAGCTTGTCAAATTCATTTCTAGAAAAGCCCAAATCAGATTTTAAAGAAAAGTTTTGGCTGATTTTTTTCTTAAACCCTGCTGTGAAGTTGCTTAAGCCATTAGACCTTCTCATTTGATCAGAAACAAAGAGCTGTTGTCTTGAAAAGTTATAGCTGAAGGCTATATCTAAATTATGTAGAACTCCATATTTTATTAAGCCATATTGTGATATTTGCTGATTGTATTGGTTAATATTATTATTTAAACGTTCAATATTTAGCCCATACTCTAGCTGAAGTACATCTTTACCTGTAAAATTCTTCCCACCTGAAAATACTAATTGTTGCAATCCTTGACCATATACAGCCATTCCTACAAAATACAATATGATAGAATAAATAAATTTCATATTTATTTATTCTTCACTAGGCATCATTTCTTCAGGTCTAAAGCGTGTTATAATTCGATAAGAAATCCCTGCAGTTAAAAAATAGCTTTTGTATGGATAATTTGCGCCCCAACCCCCATTTAAATCAATTAGTAAATCTTTATTTAAGTTGTAGCCCAAACCAATATCGAAATAATTATTAATCTGTGACTTTATAAAGTTTCCATAACTCTCAGCAACAAGCGACATATTATCTGTAAGGGCAAAAGAAAAACTAAAGACATAAAAGCCTCTTGGCCTTCCATCTACTCCATTCCAATAAGTTCCAATATTGGTAGTTAAACCTGCATATTCCCCGAAGGGAGTACTATACATTACTCGAAAGCGTGGGGCTAAAAAATCAATTTTATAATCTTCACTTCTTATTCTAGTACTCACTCCTACTTGCAAGGCAAGATGGTCGTTAATTGTTGTTCTAGCTCTAATCAAACTGGTATTAATGCCGCTTCTAGACAGTGATTCAGAGCCATCTTCTAAAAATTCCGTAGAATTAATATGATTAATTACGGTACTCACTTCAAACCTTTCTCTCAATCCAAACCTTATTACTAAATTTTCTGAGGTGTTTTCCACCCTGTAATTCATGCTATCTCTAACATCTCTTACTTCATCATATTGAATTCCTGTTTGAAATTGTAAAACTCCCTTTCCTACAGTACCTGCACCATTAGCGGCACCTGGACGAGCAGTTGCAATGGTTTCACTATATTGCCCAAAAAGCAGGACTGAGTAGCTACTAAAAAGAAAAAAGACTAAAATTTTTTTCATTTTGCTGAGAAAAACAAACGTTTTTTGTCGTTGATCGTCTTTGAATTTTTTAGCGACTGACGGAATTTTTCATCTGGATTATCTATTATATAAGCTGCTTTTTCAACCAGACTTTCAAATTCCTGTGAGGTAGAAATTACTTTATATTTATCAGTTGCATTTAGTATTTGTTCATTTAATGTTGGAAACAGTTCTTCACTTATCGATTCGTATACCTCATCTTGATTATTTTTTACAATAATTTTACTGCCGAAAAGGGTCTTTTTAGTAGAAGTGAAGTTATCTTTAATCCATTCAAATTTTCTATTCATTTTATAAACAGCAAACTCTTTTTGTAACCGTAATTCCTTTTCAACTAACTCAAATGAGTATTTCCAGTTTCTATCATTATATTGAGAAATTGAAGAATAAAGGGTATCATACCATTCTAAGTCATTTGATAAATCATCAAATTCTTTCGTTTGTTCAATAAAATAAGTGAGTTTTTTATCGAAATCATCTTTATAATTATATTCACCAATCACACTGTCATAATCTAGATACAGTGAATCCGATAGGGTTTTTATGGATTTTAGTTGATTTAGGTTTTGAGGGTGAGTTGTATTTAAAACTAATATCTCACTAAATATTTGCTTTTTCTTTTTACTTATCGCTGAATACGTTTTAGCATCAATGCTATTTATTTTATTACCATTTACATCATATTCGCTGATCTCGATTAAATCACCCTTTTCATTGTAGTATTCATGAATTCCCAGCAGCTTACTGGATTGGGTTAGACCATATGATTTTAGCTTACCATTAGTAAAATATTTTTCGGTTTCATAAACCTTTGTTTTATCCTGAATACTTTTTGGAATATCTTCTTGATCAGTAATTAATTCTTTTAGCTGAATTAGATTTTCATTTTCATCAAATATTTGGACGTTATCCGCTAAACCATTAGCATAATTTATTTTTTTAATAATTGAACCATCCTTGCGGTAAGTATTCCATAATTCAATTTTTGAACCTTCCTTTTCTTTTCCACTTTCTTTAAGATTACCATTGGCATAATATTTTTTTATGCTTTTAGTAGTAGGATTCAAAACGGTAATCTCACTTACTAAATTACCATTATCAAACAGCTTTTCAGAATTAAGCTGTCCTCTTTTATTGAAAGTATTTTCAGTTAATAGTTTTCCATCCTTATAATTCTTCCAAACCCCTATTCTTTGAATTTTCCAATCACTATCTAACAATCCTTTTATTTCTGCTTTTCCTTCTGAAGTTTTATTCCCATCAAAGCTATAATTAATTACATAAGGTAACTGATCATTAGAGCTGAAGTCAATAGTTCTGATAAGCTTACCATTATCATAAATTTTTGCAGTTCCGGAAGGATAAGCTGCCACCTTTTGTAATCTAAATTCAAAATTCAAATCTACATATGGTGATTCAAAGTTCTTTAGCAGCTTAAGTTCTTTCTTTAGTTCACCAGTCGCATCATAAACCACAAAATCATTTACTAACCTATTTTTATCAAACTCTGCTGTTAATTTTACTTTTCCTGTATTACAATTGTAAATAATTAGTTCATCATGATATTTTATTTCATCATTCTCAATATATCTAAATCCTAAAGAGAAGGGTTGGTCTTTTAATTCTTCGTTTGATAATTCACCATCATATAAAGGCAAATCAACTTCATCTGCACAATCAATTCTAAACCTATCGAGATTCTGTGACTGAACACCAAACGTGCAAAATATTATAAGCAGTATTACTACATATAGTTTCATAATATAATTATCTATAATTTAAATTTAAGCTGATTTATTCTCGTCAGAATTTGACATATAGGTGCTTTCCGAAACCTTATGAATAATTTTTTCAAGGTTAGAAGCTGACTTTTTAAGGTGATTTAAAATTCTTTTACTACTCTCGTTTACTGATTCAAAATCAAGTAAATTAAGTAAGCCTAAAATTGAAGCTAAGGGGGCCCTTACTTCATGAGCATTAATGAAGGCTATGTCGTCAAGCTTCTTCTCAGATATTCTAATTCTCTTTTCAAGATTTACTTCTTCTGTTATATCGGAAGTATTTAAGATTACGCCCATGATTGTTCCTGTGGAATCAGAAACAGGCTTTAATTCCATGTCAACTATTTTTTCGTAGCCACTTAAATTTTTAAATGAACGACAAAACTTTTGTTTTTGACCCTTTTTAGCTTTATCAAATAAAACTTCAAAGGTCTTAGTAAAACTACCGCTAAAATAAAATGGTAAATACTCATTTAATCTTAATTCTTTATGAGTATACCATGACATAAACTCATAAGCAGTAGCATTGAATTCAATAACATTTCCATCCAAACCAACTAGAATATTGGATTCATCAGCATCATTAAAAATTGCTTTCATCCAACTATCCGTGGTCTCTTTTTCTGTAATTAAACTTTGCTGAGATTTACCAACCGTTGCAATCAAATTGAAGCCAATATATTGACCATTTAAATCTCGAGTTGGAATTATATTGGTATGATACCAAGAAATACTTTCTCCTACCTTATTAGGAAAAGCAAAATTTCCATTCCAAGACTTTTGCTGCCTTACCAAATAGGTTAACTCATCTTTAATGTATTCAGGTAATTCTTCACATAAGTGTTGAAAGAAATTTAAACCTGCTAGTTCATCTCTTCTAATACCAGTAGCCTTAAGGAAAGTATCATTGGCAGAAAGGACATCAAAATCCTCATTAAAAGATAAAAGCACGACATTATTTGAAAGAAAATCTATTGGGTCTTGCTTTACCTTTTGTGCCTGTTGAATGTTTATTACTTTTTCCATACAAATCCTTAAACAACATTAGTCCTGTATGGTTTTGTATATATAGACTAAACGTAATCAGTAATTATACCTTAATAGAAATGTACATTTGTAAACTAATATATGTTTACACACGAAATAAGGGTTTAAATAAAATATAAAGGCATTTAACTATTTGAAAAATATTAAGCGCTTGTGGATAAGTTGTGGATAAGTTTTGTTTAACTTTTTAATTTTTTTATTCAACAGATCTATTTCAGCTTACTTTTTAGTTCATTTAACTTTAATAATGCTTCTACTGGGGACAAGGTATTAATGTCAATATTTTCAATCAAATCTTTAATTTCTGACATAGCTGGGTCTGCTTCAAACATATTTAGCTGATAATTATTCTTAGGAACTTCATTCATTTTTTTATTTGTTCTTTCACGAATTTTATCTTTTTCCAAATGATGCATAATTTCATTTGCTCGGAGGACAACAGGATTTGGCATTCCGGCAATATGAGCTACATGGATACCAAAACTATGCTCACTGCCTCCCTTTTTCAACTTTCTTAAAAAGATAATTTCACCATCAATTTCTTTAACTGATACATTAAAGTTTTTAATTCTTGGAAAATCATGGGCTAACTGATTGAGCTCATGATAATGAGTAGCAAATAAAGTCTTCGCTTTAAATTTCGGATGGTTATGCAGGAATTCAACTATACTCCAGGCAATGGAAACGCCATCATAAGTACTAGTACCTCGACCAATTTCATCCATTAAGATCAAACTTCTATCCGATAAATTATTTAAAATGCTAGCCGTTTCAGTCATTTCTACCATAAAGGTTGACTCCCCTTTCGAAAGATTATCAGAAGCGCCCACTCTGGTAAAAACTTTATCTACCATGCCAATTTCAGCTGATTTAGCAGGAACGTAACAGCCCATTTGCGCCATTAACACAATTAGTGCCGTTTGTCTGAGCAAAGCTGATTTACCCGCCATATTAGGCCCAGTAATAATCATAATCTGTTGACTTTCATTATCTAGAAATACATCATTGGGGATATATTCTTCTCCATGTGGCAATTGCTGTTCAATAACAGGGTGCCTCCCCGATTTTATATCTAAAGATGAATCTTCTAAAATACTAGGCTTTACGTATTCATTGGCTAGTGATATTTCTGCAAAACTTAATAGACAATCTACTTGAGCTATAACTCTTGCATTCTGTTGAATAGGGGTTACAAAATCCATTGCATTTTGCAGTAAGGATTGGAATATCTTCTGCTCAATGACTACCATTTTATCTTCAGCACCTAAAATCTTCTCTTCATATTGCTTAAGCTCTTCAGTGATGTAGCGTTCAGCATTTACTAAAGTTTGCTTTCGAATCCATTCTTGAGGTACTTTATCTTTATGGGCATTTGTTACTTCTAAATAATAGCCAAAGACTTTATTATAGGCAACTTTTAAAGAAGAGATGCCTGTTTGCTCCATTTCTCGTTTTTGAAGCTGTAATAGATAGTCTTTACCTGAAAATGCTATTTTCTTTAATTCATCTAATTCTTCGTCAACTCCTTCCTTAATTAAATTACCTTGATTAGTCAATAAAGGAGCATCCTCCATCAACTGCTTATCAATTAACTCATAAAGGTATTCGCAAGTGTTTATTTGATCTGCTAACTTTTTTAAGACTTCAACATTTGAATTCTGAAGTTCTTGTTTTAGAGGCACCATTAATCCTAAAGCTTTCTTCAGCTGGTTGAGTTCTCTTGGGTTTACCCTTCCTACTGCGACTTTAGATATAAGCCTCTCAACATCTCCCATGGTTTTTAATGAAGAAGATATTTTCTCTCGTAGATCAGCACCTTCATAAAAGGCTTCTACCACTTTCAGCCTTTCCTCTATTACCGCTTTGTCTTTAACGGGCAACACCATCCATTTCTTAATTTGGCGAGAACCCATTGGCGTTAAGGTTCTATCTAACACCTGAATTAATGGAATTCCTCCTTCTTGTTGAGGATAAACAAGCTCTAGATTTCGGATCGTAAATTTATCCATCCAGACATACTTCTCCTCCTCAATTCTGGAAATGGAAGCGATATGTTCTATCTTTTTATGTTCTGTTTCTTCTAGATAATGAAGAATCGCCCCAGCAGCAATAATCCCTTCTTCTAGTGATTCAATCCCAAAACCTTTGAGGGAGTTTGTCTTAAATTGTTTGGTTAATTTTTCATAGGCAAAGTCAAATGCATAAATCCAATCTTCCAAAAGATGAACATTATAATCATTGGAAAATTTTTCTTCAAAATGATTCCTTGCGCCTTTAGAATAGATAATTTCTGAAGGCTGAAATCCTTGCAGTAGTTTATCGATATAGGCTGCATTTCCTGAAGCCGTCATAAATTCTCCTGTGGAAATATCTAAGAAAGCTACGCCTAAAGAATTTTGAGAAAAGTGAATAGAGGCTAAATAATTATTTCTTCCCGTTTCAAGGACATTATCGTCAAAACTGACCCCAGGAGTTACGAGTTCAGTCACTCCTCTTTTCACAATTCCTTTTACTGATTTTGGATCTTCTAATTGGTCACAAATAGCAACTCTATGGCCTGCTCTAACCAATTTAGGCAAGTAGTTATCCATAGCATGGTGAGGAAAACCAGCCAATTCAATATGAGATGCAGACCCATTCGCCCTTTTAGTCAAAATGATATTTAAAACCTTACTAGCTTTAACAGCATCCTCCCCAAATGTTTCATAAAAATCACCAACACGAAAAAGCAAAAGTGCACCAGGATACTTTGCTTTTATCTGATTATACTGCTTCATTAAAGGAGTTTCCTTCGCTTCTTTAGTCTTCGCCATGCTTTTAGGGAAATGTTCTTACTTTTGCAGTTCAAAGATGATAAAATATGAGGAAATTAGCCAATGAGGAATTAAATCGATTAGAAGTAGAGGAATTTAAAGAAACTCCTAAAAACCCCATTGTTTTAGTGCTAGATAATGTTAGAAGCATGAATAATGTAGGTTCAGCCTTTAGAACTTCTGATGCATTTTTAATCGAAAAAATTTATTTGTGTGGCATAACTGCTAAGCCTCCTCATAGAGAAATTAATAAAACAGCATTGGGAGCAACCGATTCAGTAGAATGGGAACACCTAGAAAATACTTTAGATGCGGTTGAAAAACTTAAAAAAGAGGGCTATAAAGTAATGAGCGTTGAGCAGGCTGAAGAAAGTTTAAGCTTGGAAGAATTCAATCCTCAAAAAGATGAAAAGTATGCTTTTGTTTTTGGAAATGAAGTATTCGGGGTAGAACAGGAAGTAGTGGACAAAAGTGACCATTGTCTAGAAATTCCTCAATTTGGTACCAAGCACTCTTTGAATATTTCCGTTAGTATTGGTGTGGTTTTATGGCATACTGTACTAACTGCAGGATTGGTGCAGAAATAGTCTATTATTAAAATTTAAGATCAAGCGTTACATAAAAATTTCTTCCTGCTGAAGGTATGATGCCAGGACCTGGATAACCTGTTGCTCTTCTCGTAAAGTAGAAATTATTAGTTAAATTATTAATTCCTGCCTCCAGCTGAGCAAACTTATATTTATACTTAGCGCTTAAATCCAGAACATGGAAAGAAGGGATAATACCATCTACTCCTGTAGCCGTTCTTTCTGCATTAGTTGCTTCAGTATATTGCTCACTTAAATAAGTGAATTGAAGTGTTGAGGAGAAACTTTTCCATTCATAATTTAATCCTGTTTTAATATTAACCTCCGGAACTAATTCTACTTTGTTTCCAGCTATAGCACTTTCCTGATTATCTTCAGCATACCTACCTCTGATAAAGGCTGCATTTAAGAAGGTGGAAAATTCATGAATAGGCTTCGGATTTAAAAATTTGCTCCAATTCATTTCTGTATAAGATTCAACACCTGCTATAGCTGCATTACCCACATTAGTTCTAAATCTATAAATTCTAGGAAAGCCATCTATAGCATCATCGTATCGAAGTAATGCACCTAATCTATCGTTATAAGCCAAATAAAATAAGCTCCAATCAAAATTTAAGAAATCGCTATAATTTCCTCTAAATCCTAAATCAGCATTATATCCGCTTTCATCTTTTAGGTTCGGATCAACCAAAATATTGGTATTATTAACTCTTAAATCATTGAAGTTAATTCCTCTATAATTCATTGAAATATTCGAATATACTTCTAAATCAGATTCCGTTTTGTAGCTTATTCCTATCCCACCCAATATGAAAGAGCGATCAAGGTTTTTAGACTCGTAAATTGTAGTATCAAATATTATATTTCCAGCTAAATCTTCAACTGAATTCCTATAATAACCAGTACTATTTGTACTTATATATTCCCATCTTACACCTGGTGTAATGGATAATTTATCATTTACATTTATTATGTTTTCAGCAAAAACAGCAATGTTTTCTGATGGATATCTAAATGCTAGGTCTTCTAATTCTGAAGGATTATTGAATCTGAAATCGGCCTCGAAACCAGCAGGGCCTAAGCCTTGTCTTTGTTGCGTATTTCCTTTAAAGTATCTGGCACCGATTGCTGCTGCTTGAATTTGGCCAAATAGGTCATAACGATGCAAAAACCTCAATTCAGAACCAAAGTTTTCATAATCATCCCACAAAAGATTTCTTTCTTCTTCTGGAAAATCAACTTGAGTAACACGTTCTAGATTACCCAAAGCCTTTCTAGAACCTACCAATCCAAAAGTTTTCCAGTTAATTTTAGTCTTTTCATTAAACTTATAGTCCACTATCATAGCTGGAATATTCCATTGAATAGCAAACCAGTTCCTTTCTCTTACCGATTGAGTTGGATCTTGCTCAAACATACGGTCGGTTAAACCTCCTGCTTGCTGCGCTAAATAATCCATGTGAGTGAATTCAAAACACAAATACAGCTTATCGGTCAAATTCATATTTAGATCGGCAAATAGCGTATTGGATTCAAAGGATTCATTATCTCTAAAACCATCTCCTTGTTTTCTTTGATAGAAAACAAAGTAATCCATATCCCCAGTATTACCCGTAACACTATTGTAAGAACTTAAAAGACCGAATGAGCCTACAGTATTTCGGGTATGAAATTGAAAAGGGTCTCCCTCAGGTGCTCTTTTGAAAAGGAAATTGATCATTCCTCCGAATTGAGAACCGTATTGTAATGATGCAGCCCCTCTAACCACTTCTATCTTAGATAAAGATTCAACGGGTGGAGTATAATAACTTTCCGGATAGCCTAATGGGTCTGCAGAAATATCATATCCATTTTGTCTGGTATTGAAATTAGATGTTCTATTAGGATTAAGTCCTCTTCCTCCAATTCCTAATTGTAAGCCTCCACCATCACTTTCCCATATATTTAAACCTGGAACCTTGGCAAATACTTGACGAGCATTATTGGTTGCTAAATTTCCATTTAATTGATCAATGTTGATGACCTCATTTTTCTTCGCCTCATATATTAAGGTCCCTTCAACTGGATTTAATCGAGTAACATTAAACACTTCAGATTTTTTACCATAAGCTTTCACTTCATCTAAAGTTTCAAGAAGAGGTTTTAATGAGAAATTGATGGTCTTCCAGCCTGATTCAATCTTAATTTCTTTGATTTCGCTTTGTCTTCCCAAATAGAAGGCCGCAACTTTATATTCTCCAGAAGGTAATTCTAATTTATAATTTCCCTTTTTATCCGTAACTGCTTTAAGGTTACTATCGAGCACAAAAATTTCAGCTTGTTCAATGGCATCATTACTTTCTGAATCACTTACTTTACCCTTTAAACCTTGCGCTATTGCAGCATTTTGAAAAATACCGATTAACAAAATGATATGTATACAATACTTTTTCATTGATTGTATGGTAGTACCCAATTTTTATGTTGATAACCTCTTTTTATGCTCGCTAAATTTATATTTGGATCGATAAAGGGGCGACTACCTTTACCATTCACTGCGGCATAGCTTTCCACAAAAACTTTTGCAGAAGCATTAAATTCTTCTTGATATATATCTCTTAAAAAGTGAGAAAATTGTAAGATCATGTCTGGCTGGGTGTTCATCATTTTTTCCTGCACAGCTGTTAAATATTGCTGAGGCATCACTTTAAATGATTTGTTCAGGTCTGGAATTTCTACTGTAAATTCTGAGTATCCTACCTTCTCCATTAGCATAACTCTCCACGAAAATCTATAGCCTTGCTCTGTCCAAAAAAGATTACCTGGGTAAAGTGTGTAGCGAAATGGTAAAAGAAGCTGTATTCCGAAAAAAATAATTAAGAAATATTTCAATATACCAAGTTTGTAACTTTTACTAGATTGTATTTCTGGAACCTGAATGTTTTGAAAAAACCTATTCCATAATCTTTTGTGAAAGTCTTCAGAAAAGAAAATCAAGGTACTTAATACCATTATATATGGAAACATTCCGATTTGGAATAAGGCTGCAGTCATAAAGTGGAAAGCAATAACCGTTAAATAAGCTATTACTCTAGTGCGCTTCCAAAGTAAGAAAAACGGTATAGTTAAATCGTAAAAGGCACCAAACCAGCTAAAAACATATGCTGTGAATTTGTAATCAAACAACCAACCAATTAATGGAGTATCTACTCTAGAAGGTAGCCAGATTTTTAAGGGTAAGGCTTCAATCAACCAATCTGATTGCAATTTTGCTAGCCCAGCAAAAAAATAAACAATGCATAATTGTATAATGATGACATCAATAGTCCAGGATGGAACATAGAAACTCTGCTGTTTTTTTCTCCAGGCATCAAAAGAATAGGCTTGATTTGCTGGTACCAAAATGAGTAAAAAGGCAACTATGCTTACAAAATAGTAATGATTAAGATAATTCGTTTTATCAATTAGCTCTACATAGGTGAAAGACAGGAAAAATAAGGATGCACTAAATCGGTAAAAAGCTCCAAATGCAATTCCGATAGCAGAGATACCCATTAATGCAAACAAGATGTACATTCCCGGATCACCTAAAGACTTTATCCATTCAAAGCCATAATAAGGGAAATAAAAGTCTGGCTCTATATATTGTTTAGCTATCCAACCATTAGCCCAAAATCTAATAATAGAAGCTAGCATCATAACACCAAAAGCTACACGGAATGTAGCTAGTGGCGCAATATGTTTCAATTGATTAGGACGATATTTTAATGACCAGTTAGTCACCGTCATTATCCTGGAAAGTAATGGAAACTGATAATGCTGAGGTCATATCAACTTTTATAAGTGGAATCACTATTTGCAATTGATTATAAACCTCAACCAAATTACTTCCTTCATTAGCTGCTAGTTCGCTGTAAGGAGCATTTATGGACTCCATTAAATCTAATGCAGCTTGCGACTCATTAATAATCGAAGTACTTAAAGGATTTTCATTTCTATCAATTGCATTAAGGGCATCTAGGTAATCATCCATTCCTAAGCCATCAGTTGTAGAATTAAAAGCTTGTCCTTTGAACACTTCAATTGAAGACTTTACTGACTCTTTAGCTAAATCACCTGACCAGCCAGAAAAATAAGCTTCAACGCTTTGGGGACTTACTATACCGCCAGTTCTAGGATTACCACCAGAGGGAAAACCAATTTTAGCATTCTTAAGTCGAATATCGAACTGAAAATTATATTCATTTACTAGCAAACTAGTTCCACTTCCTACATCCGTTCCAATGTTACTAATAAATGTCTCTCGGTAAGGATCCCAGCCTTCTGATACAATATTCGAAGCAGTTTGAATATCCGCTATAACATCCGATAAGTATTTCAGTCTGCTTTCTCCTAAATCTGGATCTCCAAAATAAGATAAAACTTCTTCCTGACTAGCTCCAGTTCCAAATAATAAATAATCAATAGCAGGAAATCCTTTAGCTGCTACATTTGATGCAGAACCAATTATATAGTCTTGATTATTGATATTCTGTTCAATCAATTCCGTGTTGGTGGGAAAAATATTAACTCTATCCCTTAAGTTAACACTTGAAACAGGGCCTACATGTACAAAAGCTAAGTGTTGATACGCTAACCAAGCTTCTTTAAATTCTGATCTTAATTCGTTAAGGCTTTCTAAAGATGGGTTAGTAGCAAATGAACTGCTAGCCACAGAAATTCCTTCAACTTCTGATGCAAAATTTAAAATTGACGGCTTGATTACATTATCAGCCATATTGACTAAAAATGCTTCTCTATCAAAATCAACCTTTTCACTACCTGTGTTATCATCACAGGCGGTGAATAAGGTTAACAAAAATATGAAGAATAAATATTTAATGTGTCTCATATTACGTTTTATAGCTGATCTTGAACTTCTTCGAATCCGTATGTAGAAACTAAAGTTGCTTTAACTGCATTGATATTATCAGTAGTTATCTCATAGAAATTAGTTCCTAAAAGCGCTAATAAAGCTTCAATTTCTGTATTCGTTAATTTTTTATTTGGATTAAATTTTAAAGAATAAATAAAGGCCCATGCTTCAGAAATTACGTGATTTCTAATAGCATCATCAGCAAAGGATGCAATTCCACCATTTAAATAATGAACAGCGGTAGCTGCTGAAACTCTTTCCCATTCATTTCTAATGATTTCAATTTGCTCATCTCTGGTATCTAAATCTTTATTTGAAATGGCTGCTCTACCTGTAATGAAAGCATTCATTAAAGCTTCATTCGTATTCAATAACTCATCTCTTCCATTGGAATATTTACCCCAAAATCTAGTTCCATCATTATTGGTAGGGAAATCAGTTGGAACACCTAAGTAACCAAAAGCCTCATCCCAGTGATGTTCCATTGCTGTTCCTTCGCCCTCAATAATTTCCTCATTATCAACATCCATTTTACCTGGGCTTAGGTAAATAGAATTAGCTTGAAAATAAAAACAAGCTCCCATTAACCCTTTTTCAATTAATTGAATGTGTTCAAAACCATTTTCATCGAAGAAATATTGCGCAGACCCATCATTTGAAACAACTACTCCAGGTGTTCCATTACTACCAACTCCACCATTAGCTTCCACTGTTGCTGCTGCAAAATCTCTAATAAAAGTTTTAAATCTTGATACTTCGCCTTCTACTGTTTTATTTTCTAATTCTTTTGAATCCGCTTCATTTAAAGACGCCTCCTCAAAAGCACCATTTTCATTGGCATACATATCGAGCATTTTCTGAGCATCTAATACCGCTCCATTGTTTGCGGTTTTCATATAAACAGTAAGCTCATCTAACATATCAAGTCTTTGAGTTTGGCCCGTATAGCTTACATTTTCAAAATCATAGGTAGAAGGTACCTCATATGACAAATCATTTTCTCCTTCTGTGTTATCATCGCAGCTTATTAAAAATATTGAAGCTAATAATGTTAATCCTAGTAATCTCAAGTTTTTCATTTGTGCAAAATTAATATTTGTATTTAGATTGATTCTAATGATGACGCAAAATTAATTTTATTTAGATTGGTTACAAATAAAAACCTAAATTTATTTAGATCAGATTTAAATAAATTTTAAAACATAGGTTCAATGGCTCTCGAAAGCTTTTTTACGTAGAAAGGGAGATTTGAAAAATGGAAGGATGGAAGATAATTTAATCTTAGAAGTTTAATTATTGAGGAGTGGCAGCATAAAAAGTAGATAAATCTTTCATGCTTTTTAATGAAAGTCCGCTTTCAATATTTCCGTTTTTTTTCTGGTGACAATAGCCGATTGACAATACACAAATGAATAATACGAATAGGCTAACCATCAATCTTTCGTAAAGATTTTTCATTTCAGATTTATTGATTTGATGCAAATTTAGACTAAAATCAAGGATAAAGCGAATATATTATGATTTTTTATAGTTGTTTTATCATTATTCGAATTATTTAGTCTGTCTATTTTCTTATTTAATCATAGCAATTCCTATGATTAGTTGTAATTTTACGGCATTAATCGAAAACAGACCTACTTATGGAATATAGAATAGAAAAAGACACAATGGGCGAAGTAAAAGTACCAGCTGACAAGTACTGGGGTGCCCAAACCGAAAGAAGTAGAAACAATTTTAAAATTGGTGCTGAAGCAAGCATGCCTTTAGAAATTGTTCATGGTTTTGCTTATTTAAAAAAAGCTGCTGCTCATACTAACCATGAACTAGGAGTTTTAAGTAAAGAAAAAAGAGATCTGATTTCTAAAGTTTGTGATGAAATTTTAGACAATAAACATAATGACCAATTCCCATTAGTAATCTGGCAAACAGGTTCAGGTACTCAGTCTAATATGAATGTGAATGAGGTAGTATCAAACAGATCACAAATATTAGCAGGTAAAACATATGAAGATGAAAAAGTTGTTCATCCGAATGATGACGTGAACAAATCACAGTCTTCAAATGATACCTTCCCTACAGGCATGCACATTGCTTGTTATAAAATGGTGATAGAAACTACCATACCAGGTATTGAAAAATTAAGAGATACCTTAAAGAAAAAATCAGAAGAATTTAAAAAGGTAGTTAAAATAGGAAGAACTCACCTTATGGACGCAACTCCACTGACTATTGGTCAAGAATTTTCTGGTTATGTGTCTCAATTAGATCATGGAATAAAAGCTCTAAAAAATACGTTAGATCACTTATCTGAAATTGCACTAGGCGGTACTGCTGTAGGAACTGGTATTAATACTCCTGAAGGTTATGCTGAATTAGTAGCTAAAAAAATAGCTGAATTTTCTGGTTTACCTTTCAGAACAGCAGAAAACAAATTTGAAGCTTTAGCAGCTCACGATGCGATTGTAGAATCACATGGAGCATTAAAGCAAATTGCTGTTTCTTTAAATAAGATTGGAAATGACATTAGATTACTAGCCTCTGGCCCTAGATCCGGAATTGGCGAAATTATAATTCCTGCAAACGAGCCTGGATCATCGATTATGCCAGGAAAGGTTAACCCTACTCAAGCAGAAGCCTTGACCATGGTATGTGCACAAGTAATGGGTAATGATGTAGCCATTACAATAGGGGGTACTCAAGGTCATTATGAGTTAAATGTGTTTAAACCAGTAATGGCTGCTAATTTTCTTCAATCAGCAAGATTAATTGGTGATGCTTGTGTATCATTTAATGATAATTGTGCAGTAGGAATTGAGCCAAACTATGAAAGAATTAAAGAACATTTAGATAATTCTTTAATGTTGGTAACTGCCTTAAATACTAAAATTGGGTATGAAAAAGCGGCTAAAATCGCTAAAACAGCTCATGAAAATGGTACTCGCTTAAAAGATGAAGCAGTGAATTTAGGTTATTTAACTGCCGAAGAATTTGATGAATGGGTAAGACCAGAAGATATGATTGGAAGCCTTAAGAAACATTAAAATAGTATAATTTGGCTTTATTATAGTTATTTACTTACTTTAGTTATATAAAATAGAATTAACGGAATCATTGATATGAAAAGCAAGATCAGTTTTATCGCCATCCTTATGATTTTTTGCATGGCTTTTTCAGTTTCTGCTCAATTGAGCAAGGAAGAAAAGAAAGAAATGAAAAGCTTAGCAAAAGAGCTTAAGAAAAACCCAGAGCAAATGAAAGCTATGGTGGACGAAAACGAAAGTTTAAAAAGCTCAGTAGCAAGCTTAACTGCAGAAGTTGAAAACCTTAAAGGACAACTTAGCAATAAAAATGCTGAGATCGCAGCTGCAAAAGCTGAAGCACAAGAAGCAAAAGCTATGGCTGAAGCTCAAAGACAAAGAGCTAATGAGATGGCAAAAAAAGCAAAGGAAGCTAATAATAGCGAACCTGCAGCTTTAGATGAAAGTGGTACTTGGTTTAAAGTTCAAGTTGGCGCTTTTGAAAACATCGACATGTCTGAATACTTTAAAAACAATCCAAATTTCAGCGGTGAAGATACTGAAGAAGGTTTGCAAAGAATTACTTTAGGGAGATTCAGAGATTATTGGGAAGCCGATAAATTCAAAAAAGCACTTAGGCAAATGGGCGTTAAAGAAGCCTGGATTGTTCCATATAAAGACGGTGTAAGAGTTCCGTTAAAAGAAGTTTTAGAAAATCTTACTGCAAAGCCACAAGGCGCAGGAAATTAATATTTAAAGCTTGTTTGAAAGTGTAAGGCTATAGTTGCCTTTTAAAAATGTAGAGATGCATTAAACTTTCAAGCAAGCTTTTTTTGAATCTTAAAACATACCGTTACACATCCTTGAAATTTGATTTTTCTTTACTGCCCAATCTAACCAAAGGAGAAATTACTCAACTCCATCAGGATCACAGTATTGAAAATATTTTTATCGACAGTAGAAATATTGTTGTTAGCTATAAAAATATATTTATAGCTATTGAGGGTGAAAGACATGATGGCCACCAATTCATCCAAGAGCTTTATTCTAAGGGCATCCGAAATTTTATAATTGAAAAGGATGTAAACTATATTGAGTTTGCTGAGGCTAATTTTTTTAAAGTTGAGAGTTCTATTCAAGCCTTACAACAAATTGCGGGTAAAAATAGAGCTAAATTTAAGGGCATACTTATTGGAATAACAGGAAGCAATGGTAAAACCATTGTCAAAGAATGGTTAGCTAAGTTAATCGAATCTGTTTATTCTGTTTATAGAAGTCCTAGAAGCTATAATTCACAAGTAGGTGTACCCCTTTCACTTTGGCACATTAACGATTATCAAGATTATGCCATTATAGAAGCTGGCATTTCACAAATGCATGAAATGGAAAAGCTTGAAGCTATAATAAAACCTAATATTGGTATTTACACCAATTTAGGCACAGCACATGATGAAGGTTTTCCTAGCTTAGAAGAAAAAGCACATCAAAAAGCTCGATTATTTAAGGATAGTAAAACTATTATTTTTTGTAAAGATTTTCCAGAAATATCTAATGCTTTACATAATCTTCCCAATCTGGAAGATAAGGAATTTATAGGTTGGTCTTTTGAAGACAACACGTCCAACTACTTTGTTGAAACCGAAGAAAGAGAAAATGGAATTGCCATTAGAATACCATATAGGGAGGAGTTCTTCATTTTTACAGTGCCTTTTAAAGATTATGCATCTTTAGAAAATATAACACATTGCTTGCTATTGCTTCTTCATGAAGGCGTTCCTATCAAAATCATTCAAAATACTTTAAATGAAATCCGCCCTTTAAAAATGAGGTTAGAAACCAAAAAAGGGAAAAATAACACTTATTTGGTGGACGATTCATACAATAATGACTTAGTAGGACTGGATACTGCTTTGCATTTCTTTGCACAACAAAAACAATATCAGAAAAGAGTTTTAATCTTGTCTGATTTACTTCAAACTGGCTTAAGTGGAGATATCTTATACAAACAATTAGCCGAAAGGATTGAAAATGAAAATATTGACCAATTGATAGGTATTGGATCTGAAATTCAGCAATTAAAAAGCTTTTATCATGGTAAAATAGAACTCTTTAATTCAACTAATGAATTTTTAGATTATGAACAAACCCATCCGTTTCACAATAGTGTGATTTTAATTAAGGGTGCTAGAAAATTTGGCTTTGAAGCCATAGTTCAGCGATTAGAGCAAAAAATTCATGGAACAGTCTTAGAGATTGATCTTAATAAAATTACTCACAACCTGAACTTTTACAGATCACGGCTAAAACCTAATGTTAAAACCATGGTAATGGTAAAAGCATTTGCTTATGGAAGTAGTAGCCATGAAATCGCAAATTGGCTTGAATTCCATAATGTTGATTATTTAGCGGTTGCCTACGCTGATGAAGGAGTTATTTTACGACAGCATGGAATTAAACTCCCTATTATGGTCATGAATCCTGATCCACGCTCATTTGAATTACTTCATCACTATAATTTAGAACCTGAAATATATAGTTTTAGTTTGTTAAATGACTATGTGAATTATACCAGAAGTTTTGATTATAAAGCTAAAATCCATTTAAAACTGGATACGGGTATGCATAGGCTAGGGTTTGAACCTTTTGAAATTGAAGATTTAATACCTATTCTAAAGAAAAATCCTCATATCCATGTTTCTTCCATATTTAGCCATTTAGCTGCTTCGGATGAAGCCTCACATAATGGTTTTTCTGCTCAACAGGCTATGTCTTTTAAAAAAGCCGCTGACGATATCATCAGTTACATAGGATATAAGCCTATCCTTCACCTCTTAAATAGCCCAGGCATCAGTCGCTTTCCAGATTATCAGTTTGATATGGTGCGCTTAGGGGTGGGTCTTTACGGAATTGACACTACAGGTTTACATCCTGGTGAATTATTGCCCGTTTCTACTTTGAAAACCGTAATTTCTCAAGTGAAGCATATTAAGAAAGGAGATACAATAGGATATTCACGAAAAGGCCTAGCAATTGAAGATATGAAAATTGCTACCATATCGATCGGTTATGCAGATGGCTTCAACAGAAAGTTTAGTCAAGGAGTGGGAATGGTAAAGATTAACGGGAAATTAGCCCCAGTAATTGGCAATGTTTGCATGGACATGACAATGGTGGATGTAAGTGAAATTGATTGTGCAGCTGGTGATGAAGTTATTGTTTTTGGTGATGAGCCCAACATTACAAAAATGGCTAAATCTATTGATACCATACCTTATGAGATCTTAACCAATGTGAGTGAAAGAGTAAAAAGAGTATTTTATACTGAGTAATCAGTCTCTATTTCAATTAAACCAATCTTTTTAAAGAATACCTACTTTTAGGTATTGACTAAGTATATATTTCCTTCAATATTTATAAAAATTTTAGGGGATGAAGTTTTTCTTAGTTATATCAATAATTGCCTTATGGTGGATGCCCACTAATTCACCTGGCAATATTGATATGAAAAAAGTAAGCTTGCCATCAATATCTACACAGATAAAAAATCAATCGATTAACTATCAAAAGAATACAAGCTTAACAAAAAGAAAACTAGATCATTATGGCTATCAAGCTAGGAAAAGCTTTTTTAGATAATATTTGATATGGAAATTAATTCTAAAAACATTTTAGAAGAATTACAAGGAAATTGGAATTGTACTGAAATTAATGATAGTTCTAAGCAAGAATCAATTAATTACAGCTTCTCCTTATTAATATCTGAAAACTTAATTTCATGCAACGGTGATAAAAATGAGTACTGGCCCAGCATTTGTAATTTTGAATCTGTGGGCTCTTTAAAGGATGGATATTTTTATAGAGAAGATGGTTCATTCCTTCAAATTAAATCTCTAATTGATAATAAGTTACAAATAGAACTCTCCTTTAAAAATGAAAATGGAGATATAAATCCTGTTCTGTTTCAATTTAAAAAAGAATTGGAGGAAACTATATATTAATAAAAAAAGCAAGCTGACTAATCAGCTTGCTTTTCCTACTCAATATCTTAATTCCATTTAACTATTGGTTTTTACCCATTTAATTAGGGTTTTATAATTTACCTTTGTGCCATGCATTAATATACCGATTCGGTATATTCTTCCCGCGGTCCAAATTGTAAATAAAAAGCCAACGATCATTAATCCCATACTTAATGCTAGCTCCCATGCCGGAACACCAAAAGCAACTCTGGCCATCATGGCTACTGGTGCTGTAAATGGTATTATAGAGAGCCAAAAACTAACATTTCCATCAGGCTCAGGCATTACAAACATAAAGGTTCCTAAGAAACCTATTATCATAGGCATAGTGATAGGCATGGTAAATTGTTGAGCATCTGAAATATTATCAACCGCTGAACCCACTGCCGCAAATAACGCCCCATATAATAAATAACCTGAAATGAAGAAAAAGGCAAATACAGAAATATAATAAGCATATGGAATATCATAAACAATATTCAAGATCTCCCCTGCTTTTGAATTTTCCATTACCATTTGCTGAGTTTGCGATGTCCCATTCATACCTGACATACTCTGCTGTGCAGTTTGCATATCCGCTGGATTTAAATCGAAAAAGCTAAATACCGCTGAAGAAAGCACAAAGATTAATACTACCCAAATAGTAAACTGTAATAATCCTACAGATGCAACCCCTACTACCTTACCAAGCATCAACTGAAATGGTTTAATAGAAGAAACAATGATTTCTACAATTTTATTGGACTTCTCTTCAATAACTCCTTGCATAATTTGTGTACCGTAGATCAACACAAACATGTAAACCAAAAAGCTAAATACATAAGCAATACCATAAGCAACTCCTGCACTACTGGCTTTTTCTTCACCATCATCTGAAACATTAATGGTACTTAAGCTTATGTTCGTTTTCAGGTTTTCTAATTCCTCCTCGCTAATACCACTTTCCGTTAATTTTAAATCTCGGATTTGTGATTCGATTTTGTTTTCAAAATAAGAACTTGCCTGTAAGCTTGGGTTCTTTTTAGCGTACATTACAATGCCTTCAGGGTTTGCCAATTCAATTTGTGGCAAATAGATTAAGGCATAAGCTTCACTTTCTGTAAAAATAGTTTTAGCCTCTTCTAAGCTAATGTTAAGCTTTTCAAAAGCATACTTTTTATCATTTTCAAATTTGAAGTTATCTCCTTCATCTATAAAATATACTTTTTGCTGTTCCGCATTTTTAGATTCCTCTATGGCGAAATAGATCATTCCTCCTATAATAGCAGGAAACAATAGTGGTATTAAGATAGTAGCTAGTAAAAAGCTTCTTTTTTTAACTCTACTATCAAATTCTCTTTTTATTACTAAGCCAATTTTACTCATTAGTTCGTGTTTTAAGGTTATGCAGTAGCTAAATTTTGTTTTTCACCTTTTACCAATTGAATAAAAATATCATTGATGGAAGGGATTTCTTCTTGGAAGGATACGATTTCTACCTTTTGGTTAATCAATTCCTGTAAAAGTTGGTTTGAATTTGATTCAGCTACAAGTTTTAAGATTGATTTATGATAGCCTTCGCCTGCATCAGAAGTGTTTTCAATGTTAAATATTTCATTAGTTGAAATATTGTTTCCTTTATGGATTAGTGTAAACTGATTGGATTTGAAATTATTTTTGATTTCTGATTTTTTACCATCCAATATCTTTTCTGATCTATTTATTAAAGCAATATAGTCACACATTTCCTCTACGGATTCCATTCGGTGTGTACTGAATATAATGGTACTTCCTTTTTCCCTAAGGCTTAAAATTTCATCTTTAATCAAATTTGCATTAATAGGGTCAAAACCAGAAAAAGGCTCATCTAAAATAATTAATTCGGGTTCATGCATTACAGTTGAAATAAACTGTACTTTTTGTTGCATCCCTTTTGATAAGTCTTCAATCTTTTTGTCTAACCAATCAGAAGCCTCAAAGCGTTCTAACCAAGCTTTGATTTTTTGAACTGAATCCCTTCTTGAAAGTCCTTTAAGTTGGGCCAAATAAAGAAGCTGATCGCCAACTTTCATTTTTTTGTAAAGCCCTCTTTCCTCAGGTAAGTAGCCAATGGTTCCCACATGTTTAGGGGATAAATTTTCACCATTAATTTGAATTTGACCAGAATCAGCATTTATAATCTGATTCACAATTCGGATAAAAGTACTTTTCCCTGCTCCATTTGGACCTAGCAACCCAAAAATTGACTGTTTCGGTATTTCTAAATCTACATTATGCAGCGCAACATTTTCATGAAATGTCTTATTAAGATTGTTTGCAGTAAGTATGTTCACGTTGATAAGTTTTTTTTACAAAAGTATTTTAAAAATTAATACATACAACTAAAATTGATGTCCTTACTATTTTTCTAGATGAATGGTAGATAAATCATGATTTTAGGGACTGAACTTCTAACTCCTTCTGCTGTAGTTTTTCCTCTAAAGCAGCTTTTTCCTTTTGAACCATTTCCAATTCAGCTCTTAGTTCCTGTTCCTGTCTTTCTGTTTGTTCCTGAGTAGCTTGAAGTTCCTCCATGTTCTGCCTCATTTCCTCCTCTTGAGAATGCAACTGTTGAGATTGTTCCTGCATTTCAGCTAATAGCAATTTAGTTTTTTCATTATTCTTAATGCTATTGAGTTGCATGGCAATGTTCTCTCCCATTTCTAACATAAAATCTATTTGGTATTGCTCTATTTCTTTAAAAGAAGCAATTTCAAAAACACCATATACTTCTTCGTTCACCATTAAAGGCGTTATTAAAATTGAACGAGGGTTAGCATCCCCTAAGCCACTGGTTATATTTATAAAATTTTCTGGTACTTCTGTAAGATAGATGTAATCCTTTTCGAGATAACATTGACCTATCAACCCCTCTCCAACATTTACCTTCTGATGAATTTTCTTTTTTCGTTTAAACGCATAAGCGGATTTAAGCGAGAGTTGAACTTCTTCATTATCTTCTTTTTCATCTATTAAGAACAAAGCTCCTTGATTAGCCTCTAGATACTTTACAATAAATGAAATAATTTGATCTGTTAAAACATTTAAATCTTCCTGCTCACGTAATATAGACCCAATTTCAGCCAAGCCTTTTGTAGCCCATGCTCTCTTCTTTTCTTCCTGTTGTGCTTCTTCTAATTTCTCTAATGATTGTTCCAGTTCCTTTTCTTTCTCTAATGCTTTTTTATTTTCTACAGCAAATCTATTAGTCAATTCTTGAGCCTTATCGAATTCTTTTTGATTTAATCGCTGAAGAAATACGAATAAAAAGCCTCCTAAAAAGAATGCTCCAAATAAAACAGAATTACGAACCCAGGCTTGTTGAAATGGGGAATTATCAAAAGCTACATCAAAAAAATCATTCCATTCATGTATATATAATATCGGAATAGCCGCTATAATAAAAGCAGGTAACCAAAATCTAATCCTTTTATGATCAAACAGGCTAAAGGCTATTAATGAACCTACAATTTGAAAGGCATATACCTCCTTCATAATGCTATCCCCTGCTTGCATAATGACCGCATGTAACATACCTATAACCAATGCTGGGAGTATTGACATAATAAATCTTGTCAACAGATTGAATCTTAAATATGATAAGAAAAGATTTAGTGAATAGGCAGCAAAACCGTATAGGCAATAAGGCACTAATTCAGGTACCACTAAAGCTGCGATAACGGAATAAAAAGCTATGATTACGATTAAAGCTAAATTTAAAATATTAGCTAATTTTATTTTGGTGTTGATTGAATCTTCAAGTTTTGAATCTACCCCAAAGTCAACTATTCTATTAATGAATTTCATTTTGTAAAGAATTAAGGCTTGTTTATGCAATATAAATTGATTGTTGCTTTAATCAAAAGTATAAATACACATTGTTCTTAGCTCTGCATTAGCGCTTTTTCATATCATTCTTTAGTTTATATGTTGTAACAAATATTACAAAAACATCCTAAACAAGCCGATATAGCATTTAATCATAGAATTTCATGACGTATGTCAGGGTTTAGAAGAGAATTACCTAGCACCTTTACATCGTAATAAAAATACAAACGCCATGAAAAGTTTAATGATTATAATGCTGATAATTTTTGCACCATATGTATATGGACAGCAATTAAAAGTAAATGAGCAAAACACTCAACTCAGCATTGACGGTACTTCGACAGTTCATGATTGGACAATTGAAGCGGAAGAGTTTGATGGAACAGCAGATGTTAAAATTGAAAACAATGCTTTGCAAGCTATCAACAGCTTAAGTTTCAATGTTCCAGTGAAAAGCTTAAAAAGTGGGAAGTCTGCAATGGACGATAACACCTATGAAGCCCTAAAGGAAGATGATCACCCAATCATCACTTATAAGTTCAAATCAATGGACAATGTGAAGGTTGAAGGCAACACCACTACCATGGATACTAAAGGCATACTCACCATAGGGGGCGTAAGCAAAACAGTAAACATGAAGGTAAAAGCGGATACTAAAAATGGAATCGCTTTTAATGGAGACATCACTTTTAAAATGTCAATATTTGAAATTGATCCTCCTACTGCAGTTTTCGGAACCATAAAAACCGGAGATGAGGTAACCATAAAATTTAATGCACAATACAACTAAATAAGATAACCTATAAATAAAAGAAGCCATGAAAACTTTTTTAAGATTTACGATGATTGCCCTATTAATGGGATTTACACAAGTACTATTCGCACAGAATAGTAGAAACCTACAGTTTTTCCGACCAGTTGGCCAAGATGGATTAAATGTATTCGAGACTGGTAAAGCTGATTCCATTGAATATGATGGAGTTAAAGTAAGAGTTGGTGGTGATTTTGCCATGCAATTTCAAGGACTAAGCCAATCAAATGCTGCAGAAGCTGGATCTGGTTTAGAATTTAAGGATTTAAACAACAATTTCAATTTACCTACTGCTAACTTCAACTTAGATGTTCAGATGTATGATGGAGTAAGATTACACTTACGTACTTACCTATCTGCTCGTCACCACGCTGAAGCATGGGTAAAAGGTGGACACTTACAAATTGATAAATTAGACTTCATCAGTGAAGGTTTTATGGAAGGTTTGATGGAGTACACTACCATCACAGTAGGTTTGGATGAGTTCAACTATGGTGATGCTCACTTTAGAAGAACCGATAATGCAAGAGCTATCTATAACCCATTTGTTGGTAACTATATTATGGATGCCTTCTCTACTGAAGCTTTCGGTGAAGTAACAGTTCAGAAAAACGGATTAATAGCGGTTGTTGGTTTAACCAATGGTAACTTAAACCAAAATGTAACAAGAGGCACTGACAATAAACCTTCTTTTTACACTAAATTAGGTTTCGACAAACAAATCAGTGATGATTTCAGAGCACGTTTAACCGGTAGCTGGTATGTAAATAGTGGTACAAGTACAGGTACTTGGTTATACGGTGGTGACCGAGGTGGATCTAGATACTACAATGTATTGCACACTACTGGTAATCCAGATTTAGGAGTTGATGCTCAAGGAGGTGACTTCGATGGTAGATTTAACGCAAGATTCGCTAAGTTATCTGCGATACAAATCAACCCATTCATTAAAGCAGGAGGATTTGAGTTCTTCGGAATTTATGAAGTAGCTAGCGGCTTAAGCGAAGGCGATGGTGCCATGACTCAAGTAGCAGGTGAAGCCCTGTACAGATTTGGAGCAAATGAAAGATATTACGTAGGTGGACGTTACAACACTGTAAATGGTAAAATGAACGAAGCAGCTACTGAGGATATGAATATTAGCAGATTGAACTTCGGTGGTGGTTGGTTCTTAACCGACAACATCATGACTAAAGTGGAATATGTAAACCAACAATACAATGGTGATGCATGGACTGGAAGATTTGCTGGCGCTGAGTTTAATGGTGTGATGGTAGAAGCTGTTATTAGTTTCTAATTCGAACAGCTTGTTTAGTTAAAGAGCGATGGAGCAAAGCTTCATCGCTTTTTTATATTCACATAAAGTATTAAATAGTTGATATATTGAAAGTTACAACTTAACTTATGAATTCAACCCCATGAAAAGTTTACTTTTAAATATTGTAATATCGCTATTTAGTTTTAGTTGCTTATTTGCTCAAATTGAACAAAAACGTATTAAAATAAATAGTGAAAATTCATTCGTAAAAGTGCATGGTAGCACTAATGTAAATGAATTTAGATGTACTTATTCCGCTGAATTGCCAATTGAAGAACTCGAAATTACCTATCAACAAAAAGGAGAAAATTTTATTATTAAGCATGAGGCTCTTTTTTTAAAAGTCATCAACTTTACTTGCCCAAACAGCCAGATGACCGAAGATTTTCACGATCTACTCGACTATGAGCAATATCCTTATATCATTTTTCAAGTTCAGAAAATCATAAATCATAACACTGCCGAAATCATAATCGAAATGGCTGGTGAACAAAAAACTTACTTTGTTGACATCCAAAATAATTTTCAAGACAAACTATTAGCCTGCACTACCACCATGCAAATCTGCATAACTGACTTTGGCCTTAAAGCTCCAGAGAAATTCTTCGGAATGGTGAAAGTCAATGAAAATATTGAAGTAGATTTTAAAATAGAAATGAATATTAACGATAACTAATATTATAGAATCAAGAGTCTAGATACTAGGATCTAGACTCTTACAATCTATTTTTAAAATCCTAAACAAAGAAAGCTCCCATTTAATAGGTTTTCTTTATTGTAATTGAAACGTTCCTCCTCTGTATTGCCTTTGTATATTTTACCACCTGCAGCTTCAAGTATAGCTTGGCCAGCACCTGTATCCCATTCCATAGTAGGTCCATGACGGTAATAAATATCTGCTTTACCTTCAGCCACCATGCAAAACTTCAAAGAACTTCCTTTAGAAATGCTGTCTTTTACATCATATTTTGCTAGCAACTCATCTTCTTCAGGAGATGCATGGGAAGCACTTCTTACGGCAATTCTATCCGAATTCTTTTGGTTGACTTTCAGCTGTGTTTTTTCTCCCCCTACTTCTTTGAATGCACCTATTTCGCTACCGTAGTAAAAAGTATCTGTAGCAGGAACATAAATCACTCCCATAATTGGAAAATGATTTTTTATCAAGGCAATATTAACCGTGAACTGACCATTTCTTTTGATAAATTCTTTTGTCCCATCCAAAGGATCCACTAACCAAAAAGTATCCCATTCTTTACGCTCTTCATAGGACATCTTTTTACCCTCTTCTGATAAGATTGGATATTGAACAGAAAGCTCTTCCAATCCTTTTTTGATCACTTTATCTGCCGCCTCATCTGCCAAGGTTAAGGGACTATCATCCGCTTTATAATCTACTACCTGGCTAAGGTCTGCATCAGCATAAATTTTCATGATGGCAGCCCCAGCATTTAAAGCTATTGCCTTTACTTCTTCTACTAAATTTTCAATTTGCATAAGTGAACTAATGAATTTCAATTCCAAAGTGGAATTTCCAAATTTTTTTTTATTAAAAATCCTCCTCTATTAGCCTACAAACCCAATAGAGTTTAAATATTTTTGGGAAGCTGCAAAATTACGCAACAAATGCTTATTAGTATAATTTTATCCTATTAACTTTGCCAAAAATTATATGAGTTTGGAAAATATTTATCCCATATTCGATACTATACTTAGCCGCTCGGATAAAGAGAAAATGCTAAATCAAAAGTCTATCGTCATCTGGATGGTGGGCTTATCGGGTTCAGGCAAAAGTACCTTAGCTAGAGCATTAGAAAACAGCTTACATGAAGAAGGCTATTTAACACAGCTTTTAGATGGTGACAATATGCGAACTGGTATTAATAATAACTTAGGCTTTAACCAGGAAGATAGGACTGAGAATATTCGAAGAGCGGCAGAAACCGCTAAGCTATTTATGAATGCAGGTTTGGTAACTATTTGTTCTTTCATTAGCCCTACGGAAGATCTTCGGAAAATGGCAAAGGAAATCATCGGTGATGGATATGTAGAGGTATATGTAGATTGCCCAGTTGAGGTCTGTGAAAAGAGAGATGTGAAAGGCTTATATGCCAAGGCCAGAAAAGGAGAAATTCCAGATTTTACGGGTATCAGTGCTCCTTTTGATGAACCCAGTGCTCCAGATGTTGCAGTAGACACTGCTAATCAAAGCTTAGAAGAAAGCCATCAGCAATTAGTGAAGGCTATAATCGAAAAAATAAAATATTAAAATAGAATAAAAGATATGTCATCTTACAATTTATCACACTTAGATCAGCTAGAGTCAGAAGCTATTTACGTTTTTCGTGAAGTAGCTGCTCAATTCGAAAAGCCGGTTATCCTTTTTTCCGGTGGAAAAGACTCTATTACCATGGTGCATTTAGCGAAAAAAGCTTTTTGGCCAGCTAAAGTCCCTTTTCCATTATTACATATCGACACGGGTCATAACTTTCCGGAAGCTCTAGAATTTCGTGATAATTTAGCAGAGCGATATAATGTAAACCTTGATGTTGGCTTAGTGCAGGATTCTATTGACCGAGGAACAGCAGTAGAAGAAAAAGGGGTAAACCCTAGTAGAAATACGCTACAGTCCATCACACTCTTAGAGAAACTGGAAGAAGGTCAGTATGATGCCGCTTTCGGTGGTGGCCGTAGAGATGAGGAAAAAGCGAGAGCTAAAGAAAGGTTCTTCTCCCACAGAGATGATTTCGGCCAGTGGGATCCTAAAAATCAACGCCCGGAATTGTGGAATTTATACAATGGTAAAAAAGCACCAGGTGAGTCATTCCGTATTTTCCCCATCAGTAACTGGACAGAAATGGACGTATGGCAATACATCAAAAAAGAAAAAATTGAATTGCCTAGTATTTATTTCTCTCACAAAAGAGAAGTAGTAAACAGAAATGGTGTATTAATCGCTAAATCTCCTTACAATACTTTATTAGAAGGAGAAGCATACGAAGAGAAAATTATCCGATACAGAACTTTAGGTTGTATGACGATTACAGGTGCTGTAGAGTCTGAAGCAGATGATTTAGATAAAATCATTGAAGAAGTAGCGGCTGCAAGACAAACGGAAAGAGGCGGAAGAGCTGACGATAAGCGATCGGAAGCAGCAATGGAAGAAAGAAAGAAACAAGGATATTTTTAGAAGTAGATCTTAGATTTAAGAATCTAGATTCTAGACTCTGGATGCTAGGTTCTTCTCCAACAAAATTGATACAGTTATTGAAAAGACATTTATAAATGCAAGACACTAAAGAACAAAACACTACAGACACTGCGGGTTACTTAGACATGGACCTATTGCGTTTTTCAACTGCAGGAAGTGTTGATGATGGTAAAAGTACCCTGATCGGTAGATTGATGTACGATACAAAATCAATCTTTGAAGATCAGATTGAGGCCGTAGAAAAATCAAGTAAAAATCGTGGTGACGAACACGTTAACCTTGCTTTATTAACTGATGGTTTGAAAGCCGAAAGAGAGCAAGGAATCACCATTGATGTAGCGTACCGTTATTTCGCAACTCCAAAAAGAAAATTCATTATTGCAGATACTCCGGGTCACGTACAATATACTCGTAATATGGTTACGGGTGCCTCAAATGTGAACTTAGCCATTATCTTAATTGATGCAAGAAAAGGAGTAATTGAGCAAACCAAAAGACATTCTTTCATTGCCTCTTTATTACAGATCAAGCATGTAATTGTTTGTATCAACAAAATGGACTTGGTTGATTATAAAGAAGAAGTATTCGAGCAAATCAAGAAAGATTATTTAAGCTTTGATGCAAAACTTGAAATTCCAGATATCCGATTTATTCCGATCTCTGCCTTAAATGGGGATAATGTAGTAGATAAGTCTAAAAATATGGACTGGTATCAAGGTCCTTCCTTATTATGGACATTAGAAAATGTACAGGTTGCATCCGATCGAGATTTAATAGACGGTAGGTTCCCCGTTCAATGGGTAATCAGACCACAATCTGATCAGTATCATGATTTCCGAGGCTATGCAGGTTTAGTAAGCGGTGGAATTTTCCGTAAAGGAGAAGAAGTAGTGGTTTTACCCTCTGGTTTTACCACTAAAATCAAATCCATAGAGACCATGGATGGGGAGTTGAAAGAGGCCTTTCCACCTATGTCAGTTACGATGACCTTAGAAGATGATATTGACATCAGCCGTGGAGATATGCTGGCTAAGGTAAATAATCAGCCAACTAAAGCACAAGAAATTGAATTAATGGTATGCTGGCTAAATGTTGATCCCCTAAAATTAGGAGGGAAATATACCGTGAAGCATACCACAAATGAGGCTCGAGCGATCATTAAAGAAGTGAAATATAAGGTGAATGTAAACACTTTAGAAAAGAATGAAGAAGATAAAGCTGTAGGAGCAAATGATATTGCCAGAATCACAATCAAAACTGCTAAGCCTTTATTATTTGATTCTTACCGAAAAAATAGAAATACTGGTTCTTTAATTATCATAGATGAATTCTCACAGCAAACAGTGGGAGCCGGAATGATCATTTAAGGAAAGAATATTTAGGAGCTTTTCTATTGTGTACGATTGGAAAGCTCCTTCCTTTTGAACCTACAGGATAAAAGCACTATGAACCCTCTAAAAACCTTCCTCCTCATTGCTTCTATGAGCGTTTACTTTTTATGCCCACAATCTATAATCGCTCAAAAGAATCATAATAACTATACACCTTTTATGTTTACCAGCTCCATTTTTATGGAGGGGAAAGAGCCAAATGAGCAAACAATAGACAGCATTTTTCAATTGCAAAGCGCACTCAGCTCACTGGACTTGGAAGAGATTAAATATTGGAATTCTGCCTACCCTAATTATAGATGGCATCAACTTTTAATGGACATTAGCAATGCACATAAGGGCCATAAGAATGGGGCAAGGGTGGTTATTATGCATTTAGCTATTTATGATGCCTTAGCAACCATAAACAATTATTCAACTGATAGAACTAGCAAAAGGCCTTTTGAGCTAAACCCAGATGTAAAATTGTTTGCTAAAAACAAGAATACATCTTCACTTTGCGAATGGAGTGCAGCAGCAGGAGCTGCTTCTCAAATCATTTCCTACTACTTTCCAGATCAATCATATAAGGTGGACAGTTGCCTTCAATCTTTCAAATTAAATCGCTTGAGAAGCGGCACCCTATATGCGAAAGAAATTAATGCAAGTATTGAGGTGGGAAAAAAGGTTGCCGCTCAATATATAGCTTACGCTAAAACTAATCGGACAGCAGATACTTGGGAGGGAGAGGTTCCTATTGGAAAGAATAAATGGAAAGGCATACCGAGCAAATGGGATCCTATGAAAGCAAAATGGAAGCCTCTAACTTTAGATAGCAATGATCAATTCAGGCCGGGGCCTCCACCTTCAGACTGGGAAGCTGAAATGCAAGAATTAAGGGAATTCCAAGAAAATCATAAGCGAAGTAACATTGCCTGGAAGTGGCGCACCGAACCCGTTTGGGATGACCTTCTAGAACGAAAAATTTTGGAATATGACCTTAATCCTATGCAGGCCGCCTATGCCTCAGCTCTTTTTCATGCCTCCAGATATGAGGCTACCATTGTCGCATGGGATGGAAAATATCATTACTGGACTATCCGTCCATTTCAATACGATCCAGGGTTTAAACCGTATTTAATCGATACTCCTAACTTTCCGGGCTATCCTGCTGGTCATACTACGGTAGCGGGTTCAGTTGCTGAAGCCTTAAGTTATATCTTCCCTCTTGATCATAAGGAGTTTGAATTATTGGCAGAAGAATGTTCAGAATCTAGATTTGAAGGTGGAGTACATTTCAGAACCGATAATGAGGTAGGACTTGAAATTGGCTCTCAAGTAGGCGAATTTGTGATCAAGCGATTCCAAAAACTTAGTCCTCGCTAAGCTGATTTACGGCCTCCCAAACTAAATCGGCCTCAAATCCTTTTTGCAATAAATAGCGTACTGTTTTCTGCTTTTTAATGTAGAGGTTCTGCTCTTTTAAAGCATCCCATTTCTTTTCCACTAAGCTAGTAATGGTGTCTTCATAGGCTTGAGGGTCTATCTCTTTCATACCCATTTTAATGCAATATGATGATATTTTCTTTTGCTCCAGGCCTTGCTTTATTTTAAGCTTTCCCCACTTCTTTAATTTGAAATGACCCCTTACATAGCTTTGAGCAAAACGCTCTTCATTCACAAAGTCTTCAGAAATTAACCAGGATAATACTTCCTCCACTTCATCACCATACAAACCCCATTCGTACAACTTATCTCGTACTTGCTGTTGACTTCTTTCCTGACCAGCGCAATATTTTGCCCCTCTGGCTTTTCCCTCTTTAATAGTATATATTTTCTGTTTTGCCATTAGCCCTTCATGCTCTATCAGCAAAATTACAAATGCTTCTGCAAAACACCCATTAAAGCTTCTACATCCTCAGCATCATTATACACATTTGGTGAAATTCTTATTTTGCTGCCTCTAGCCGAAACAAAAATATTATTTGATTTTAAGCTATTCATTAATTGGGGAAGATCAATAGTATCTGGAACAAATAAGCCGTATAAATGGGCACTCATCCTATTGTCTACTTCTTTTTCAATCCCTTTTTGATCCAATAAATCACGGAGTGGATTTAGTAATTCAAAACAGTAATTTTGAATACTTTCAGGCCTCCACTCTAATAATTGCTCTAATGCTTTCTGCATCATGGGTAGAGCAATGAAATTACTAAATTCTCCTACATTATAGCGCATCGCATTAGGGCCAAAATCCTCTGGGTATTCTGTTAATTTACTGAAATCATCGCTATCCTTTCGAGTCATCCAGGAATATTCAAGCGGAATGCCTTCATTAAACTTTTCACTATAATAGGCTAAGCCAGATGAATAGGGTCCTAGTAACCATTTATAGGCTGCGCAAATTAAGGCATCAATGTGAAACGCTTCTACATCCATCGGAAGTGCCCCAACCGACTGGGTACCGTCTACAATAAAGTAGGTATTGGTTTCTCTACACTTTTCTCCTATCGCTTTTAAATCAAACTTCAATCCTTCCATCCAATGAATAGAAGACATGACTACTAAGGCAGTATCCTCAGTAATTGACTCAATAATTTGATTGGTCCAGCTTTCAGTTCTGCCCTCAACAAAATCAGGAGGAGAAACTACTTTTAGTTCAGCCTGATATTTTTCGCAAAAATGCCTTAGGGTTAAGTGATCACTTGGAAATTCCTCATTCACAGTAATGGCATGTTGCCCTTCTTTGATGGGAACATTTTGAATAGCATTCATTAATCCATAGGAGGCAGAGGGAATTAAGGCTATTTGTTGAGCCGGAGCATTTACCAATTCGGCAAACAAGGATTTAACCTTCTCTGCAGGTTTAAAAAAGTCCTCTTCAGAAATTGAGGTAGGATTTGTTTTCCTTTGAATCCCTAGAATTCCAGCTGCTTCTACAGTTTTTAAGTTTGGAGACATATAGGCCCCATTTAAATAATGGATATTTTCAGGGAGGTTAAAAAGCTGTTTTTGGTTTTCCATAGTATAGATTTCAATTACTCTTTTCTTTTTTGAAAAGTATATTCAATAAATTTAAAGAATTAATTAGTCCGATATGAAAAGAGAAAAAGAAATAGCAGTCGAATTTTTAAGAATGGTTGCTAGCGGTGATGTAGAAAATGCTTTCTCCCTTTATGTTTCAACAAATCTCAAACATCATAATCCCTATTTCAAAAAGGATATATCTTCTTTAAAAACCGGCATGCAAGAAGATGCTAACCAAAACCCCCAAAAAGAATTAATCATATTAAGGGCGATGGCAGATGAAGAAGGAGTGGCAGTACATTCTTTAATAAAGCAAAACCCTAATGATTCTGGCTATATATTGGCGCATTTTTTCAAATTTCAGCGTGATAAAATCAGTGAGCTATGGGATCTTGCTCAAGAAATTCCTAAAGAAATAATCAATGAAAATGGGATTGTTTAATCTAAAACTATACCGTGTCTATTGTTAAGTAAATTCTAACAATTAAGAATCTAAATTCGTATATTTCATTATGAGTAGAGAAGAAGTAAAAATAGCTATCAATGAAATGCTGGAAAATATTCCTGAAGAAGCTTTACAAGAAGTCTTTGAATTTTTGACAGCTGTGAAAAATCAATCTTCCGATAATTTTAATACTGTCAAAAATCTTCGAACTATTTTGTCTGAAGATAAGCAGCTTCTTGAAAAGTTAGCAAAGTGATTTCTCAAAAGGAGGCCTTGGAAATTCACCAAATATTAATAGAAAGATTTGGAGGATCAGATGGTATAAGAGATAAAGAATTATTAAACTCTGCCTTAAACCGCCCTTATCAGACGTTTGATGCCAAAGATTTATACCCTAATGTAATTGATAAAGCGGCTGCAATCCTAGAAAGTATAGTCAAAAATCACCCTTTTTCAGATGGTAATAAAAGGACAGGCTATGTTTTAGCTAGGCTGTTAATGATGAACAGTAAACATGACATATATGCTAGTCAAGATGAAAAATATCAATTAGTTATTTCAATTTCAAAAGGAGAAGTTGACTTTGAATATATCAAGAACTGGATTTTAAAGCATTCAAAGCAAAATTAAATCATGCCCCTACCTTCTCATCTTCTTTCTTCAAGCATCTTTTCGCCAGTATTAGTAAAACGATTGCCAAGGCAAAAAGTAAAGTAGCCACTATGGATATACTATATATTCCTTTTTCGAAGTTTTGAAAAGCCAAAACAAATAGTGAGCTCAGCGTAACTACAAACATGAAAAACATTGGGATCAGCAAAAAGCCTACTTTCTTGCCCGACTTTATCATCCAAACGGAGACCGCCAAAAGCGCCAAAGCTGCTAATAACTGATTAGCTGAACCAAAAATGGGCCATAAAGTAGTGAATTCCCCCGATAGCAAAAATAAAGAAGAAAGGATTACCACCACCGTTGTGGATAAGAACCTATTTTGGGTAAGCTTTTGAACTGATTTATTATCTGATTCTTCAAAAAATTCCTGAAACGTAAAGCGAGCTAAACGGGTGCAGGTATCTAAAGTGGTTAAAGCAAAAGCAGAAATGGTTAGCGCTACAAAGTTAACCGCTAAGCCTTCTTCAATTCCTAAGGAGGAAATGACAAACCCCATTCCATCAGCAAACATATTAACAGGTCCATCAGTGCTGAGACTGTTTACATAATCTGTTCTACTAATCACCATAACGGCACAAACAGAAATGATAGCCAGGAAAGATTCAATCAGCATTCCACCATAGCCTACCACCTTAGCATCTGATTCCTTATTAATTTGCTTGGAAGTTGTGCCTGATGCTACCAAAGAATGAAAACCACTTATAGCACCACATGCGACTGTTATAAAAAGAACCGGGAATAAATACCCAATATCCTCACTATTAAATACAATATTATGGTCCATTTTCACTTCCGGATTGGCCACTACCACTCCTACTATGGCGAGAATGATCAAACCATATAATAAAAAGCTACTGAGATAGTCGCGTGGTTGTAATAAAACAGACATAGGCGTAACGGATGCCGCAAATGCATAGGCTAATAATAAACCTACCCAAAACACATAATTCCGTTCAAAAGGAATGCTGTTCCCTAATATTACAAAGTAATACATGAAGAAAACCCCAATTATAGATAGCCAAAGAAAGGCTGATTTTTTATGTGCCAACTTTCTATTCAATGAGCCAAAAATTAAGGCTAAGCCTATAAATAAAGCAGAGGTAGAAGCTACCCCTGGGTTTTTTACAAAAGTCTTGGCAATAATATCCGCAAAAACAGCTATGATTAAAATCAGGGTAGAAAAGCTAAAGATCAGAAATAGTCTTTTCCCATTTTGCCCAATATATTGTTGAATGATTACCCCAATTGATTTTCCTTTATGGCGCAAGGAGGCTACCATGCTTCCGATGTCATGCACAGCACCAAAAAAAATCCCCCCTAATAAAATCCAAATCACTGCTGGAATCCAACCGAAAGTTACTGCAATAATGGGCCCTACAATAGGACCTGCCCCCGCAATGGAAGCAAAATGATGCCCTAAAACCACTAATTTATTGGAAGGAACATAATCTACTCCATCATTTTGAGTATGGGCTGGAGTAGGCTGCTCATCCCGAATTTCAAACTTTTTACTAATAAATCTACCGTAGGTAAAATAAGCAAATAGTAGAATAAGGGCCGAAAGGAGCAATAGAAGGGGTAAACTCATAAAGTTCCAGGTTTTTTTGATTTTTTACAAAATAATTATAACAACAAATTTCGGATAATGAAAGTATGTTCGTACTTTTGCCCTGCAAATAATCACAGCTAATTATTTGCATTATGAGCTTAGACACATCCAAATTTGTTTACGAAGCTTTAACTTACGATGACGTATTATTGCTTCCAGGATATTCAGAAGTTTTACCGAGAGACACTGACACTTCCTCAAAATTAACCCGAAATATAACGCTTAACATCCCTTTGGTTTCCGCTGCCATGGATACCGTAACTGAGCACAATTTAGCCATTGCTATTGCATTGGAAGGAGGGCTTGGCTTCATTCATAAAAACATGACCATTGAGCAACAGGCTATGGAAGTGCGTAAAGTGAAGCGTTCTCAGAGTGGAATGATATTAGATCCGGTTACCCTTCATATTGATAGCACAGTAGGTGACGCCTTAAAAATTATGCGTGAGAACAAAATTGGAGGTATTCCGGTGGTTGATTCTTCCAAAAAACTATTAGGCATTGTAACCAACAGAGATTTACGTTTTCAAAAGGACAATAAAGTGTCGGTTGAAAAAGTAATGACCAGCCAAAACCTCATCACAGCTGAGGAAGGAATTGATTTAGAAGGTGCTGAAGAAGTATTACAAGAGTATAAAATCGAAAAATTACCGATCATTAATAAATCAGGCATCTTGATGGGCTTAATTACCTATAAAGATATCCTGAAGAAAAAAGATAAGCCTAATGCCTGCAAAGATGAGTTTGGCAGATTAAGAGTTGGGGCTGCCGTTGGGGTTACGGATGATATTGAAGAAAGAATTGATGCCTTGGTGAAAGCTGGAGTAGATGTTGTAACCATTGATACCGCCCACGGACATAGTAAAGGCGTAATTGATACAGCTGCAAGAATCAAAAAAGCATATCCTAATCTTGACATGATAGTAGGAAATATTGCCACTCCTGAAGCTGCAAAAGCTTTGGTAGAAGCAGGTGCTGATGCGGTAAAAGTAGGGGTTGGACCGGGAAGTATTTGTACTACCCGAGTGGTTGCCGGAGTAGGCGCACCACAGCTTTCAGCCGTATATGAAACTTATAAAGCGATTAAGGATACTGGAGTTCCGATTATTGCAGATGGCGGTATCCGTTTTTCTGGTGATATCGTAAAAGCATTAGCCGGAGGCGCAGATAGCGTAATGATTGGGTCATTATTAGCGGGTACTGAAGAAGCACCTGGTGAAATGATTCTTTTCGAAGGTAGAAAATTCAAATCTTACCGAGGCATGGGTTCTGTTGAAGCCATGGGGCAGGGAAGTAAAGATCGTTATTTCCAAGATGCGGAAGATGATATTAAGAAATTAGTGCCAGAAGGAATTACAGGACGTGTACCGTTTAAAGGAATGGTAGCGGAAGTATTGCACCAGATGGTGGGTGGATTAAAAGCCGGAATGGGTTACTGCGGTGCTGGAAACCTAGAGCAATTAAAAGAAGCGAAGTTTGTTAAAATAACAGCTGCTGGTGTTGCGGAAAGTCATCCACACGATGTACATGTAACTCGTGAAGCTCCGAATTATAGTAGAAAATAAGATGCTAGATTTTAGAATCTAAATTCTAGACTGATTTATAAATTCTTTAAAACCTTGGAATGAGAATTTCAGGGTTTTTTTAGCTCTTAACCTTTCAGATTATTTATTACTTTATACCACAGGAAAAGCCAAGTATCTCATTACTTGGTTATAGAATCTAGATTATACACCCCTATAATCCCCTCAAGGGGATAGCTTTTAATAACCCCAATTATTTGGTTGGTAAGGAATTTATAATATTGTTAATTAACTATTAGCTTTAATACACAAAAACCTGTCAGGTTTTAACTTGACATTATTAGTATTGATATTCGTATTAAGTTATGTTTAAACTGGAAACCTGACAGGTTTAGTCCGATTTTAAGATTAGAGTATGGTATTAGGTTACATTTTACAAGATTCTAGGTTCTAGATTCTTATCAATTTGACACCACTATTATGTCCTCAAGGGGATATCTTTGCTGTAAATTCATATTCTAAACCTGTCAGGTTTAAAATCATTACGACCACCGAAAATTATAAATTGAATGAAATTTGCTACTGAAACCTGTCAGGTTTCGATTGACTTTAATAATTTTTATAAGTACTAAACGTGCCCTTAGAGATATTTAGTTAACTAGTTCCTATACTCTTAGTTCTAGTATCTAAAATCTAATTTTCCATATAATCTTGCCATTTGATAAGGGTAAATTTTCTGACATCCTGATCATCTTTGAAGGAAAGAAAACCAAACTCAAAGCAAAAAAGATAAACCTGATTTTTACTATTCTTCCAATAATGGGTGAAAAACTTTGGGTCGAAGCCGTGTTTATATAGTTCTTCTGCCCTTACGGTTGCTTTCCCTGCCCGATTGTAGTTTTTTAATATCCTTCTGTTCAGTTTTAATTGCTTATCAATCTTTTTAAATAAGCTGCTTTCTTTCTGCTTATTTCGCTCATAATGGTAGTTGGACTTACAATAAGGAGTGCAGAATTTCTTACCCGCTCTTCCTTCTAACTCTTTTCCGCAATTCAAACAAGTCTTCATATCCGTAGATCTTAACGTTTAATAAACGTTTAAATCTACCATTAAATTTTGATTGAAATGCAATTTTGGCTGTGTTTGTATCGAAAAACATTGATTTATGCGAAATCTTGATAAAATGGTAAGCTTGCGACATTTACAAGTAGAAGGCAAGCGTATGATCGGCTTAAAATTCTATCCAGACAAAGTTTTGCAAGCCTTGGTGAAGCAATTACCAGATGTCAAGTGGCATCAGGCGAGTAGTTTAGCTTACATCCCTAACAAAAAAGAATACCTTAATTTAATATACCAAACCTTCAAGGGGGTAGCCTATGTGGATGGTAAATACTTTTATAAAAAAGCAGCCCTTAAAAATCCTGTCAGTAAAGAGAATCAATTTAGTTTCCCGCTAAATCCAGATAATGAAATAGGGGTAGACACAGCTATTCCCAGAGAGTATTTACAGAAATTAGCTTTAAAAAAATATGCAAAGAGTACAGCAAACACCTACATCAACCTATTCAAAAGCTTTATGAATTATCATCAAGGCAAACCATTAAATGATTTAGCAGAAGAAGAAATCAGAGATTATTTATGTTTTCTGGTTCAATCTGGCAAGAGTGATTCCATGCTTAATCAGACAATCAACGCTATCAAGTTCTATTATGAAGTTGTACTTGCTATGCCCAACAGGTTCTATGAAATTGAACGTCCTCAAAAAAAAGAAAAGTTACCCTTAGTTTTATCAAAGAAGGAAGTACAGCTCATTTTAAATCAAATTAAAAACTTAAAGCACAGGACTATTATCGGATTGATTTATTCTGCTGGTTTGAGAGTTAGTGAATTAACTAATCTGAAAATTGGTGATATTGACAGTAATAGAATGATGATTAGAGTAGAGAATTCAAAAGGAGGAAAAGATAGGTATACCTTATTAAGTCAGCATATATTGAAAGAACTGAGAGAATACTATAAGAAATACAAACCTAAACGCTTCTTATTTGAAGGCCTAGATGAACAACCTTATTCAGCCACTTCTGTAAGGGCTATATTAAAAAGAGCATGTAAAAAGGCACGAATTCGAAAGAAAGTAAGAACCCATACTTTAAGACATAGTTTTGCCACACACTTGCTTGAACAGGGGACTGATTTAAGAAGTATACAAATATTGTTAGGTCATAACAGCCTAAAAACTACCGAAATTTACACACATGTAGTAAACACTCATATGAATACAATAAAAAATCCATTAGATTAGTGCCAATAATATATAAACGCAATAATAGCGTTTGCACAATTGTTGGCAAACATTTGGAAGCATGGGAATCTGGAATAAACTTTTTGGCAGTACGGACAAGAATTCTGAAGAGGGCTTACAACCATCTGAAGTCAGGGTATCATTCCCTGAAGAAGTGTTTTCAACTATAGAATTTAACAAAGACGACCTACCAGGTATTGGAATTATTACGTCCTCCCTTAAGGACTTTGAACACAAACATATTTTTCCTTGGCATCTTTCAATTGTACTTCAATACAATGAACTCATTGAGAACGGTATGCCATCGATTCAGGAAAGAGAAGAAACAGATACATTTTGTGAGCATCTTGAAGAGTTATTGAAGGGTGAAAACCAAGATAAACCTAATGGTCTATTTATAGGTCGATTTACATGGAATGGTACCCGTGAAATGATATGGAAAATACACGATCCAGAAATTGCAGATAAAGAATTAAAGCAAATCATTGATTCAGGCAGTCATCCAAGACCGTTTGATTATAGAATGGAGGAAGATCCTGAATGGAAACTTTCAAAATGGCATTTGATGGAGTAAAATACGTTTGCCAACAAAACATAAAACCAATTTGCTCACCACCCTGTAGCAAAGTCAGCAGTAACTAGCCAGCAATTTATGCTTTCACTTTGTGGCGGCTTCATCAACGGGCGGACTTGGCATTGCAGGGCTCAAAAGCTTTTAAGGTTATTCATTCAAGTCAACTATTTGCCATCATCGGGCGGACCCTATTTTACCGACCCACTGGACTGGCTGTATAAGGACATCACTTTAATCAACATTCGGCCTTGGTGGAAACCGCATAAATTGCTTAGTTTAGCTTTTCATAGCTTACATCGGCAAACAGGTTTTATGTAGGCGTTGTATGCCATATCAATCACAGACCTACACAAAATGACTAGACACCTTATCCTAATTTTTCTATTGTCAGTTAAAATCGCTTTTGGACAAGTAATTCAGAATGGACTTATTTTACCAGAAGAAAAGGACAACCAAGAAATCTGTTGTATTTATGCCCCAAAAGAAGGATTCACAATTTACAACCTGCCCGATGGGGACATTGTAGGAAAGTTGACAAGAGATGTGAGACAGAATACTGGCGACCAGTCAAATTATCGAATTTACCTTGTCGACTTCAGAACCAAAGCAGATACCCAAATTGATTTAGAGCACTTTGAAGAAATTGGATATGAAATCTGGGCTTTACCATATTCTGAGAGAAGAAACGGATTCGTTAAATTTAGATATGACGAAAAGGACTTATGGTTAAAGGAAAATGATATTAAGAAAGCAGGGTTTGCATTAGTCGACTGGCAAACTTTTCTTGCCGACAATGTTGAAAACCTATTAGGCTTTTATGCCAATGACCCTGGATTAAATTTAAGAGAAAGACCTAACACAGACTCGAGAATAATTAAAACATTGAAAGGCGAGACACAACAAATTTCTCCAACAAAAGAGCACGATGGACTTTGGACAAAAGTTAAAGTTATCACTACTAAGGAGCATCCTTGTGGCACAGACTTACCAGAAAAGGAAAATATTATTCAAGAATTGGAAGGATGGATAAAAATTATTGGCGATAATGGACTACCAAACATATGGTACTATTCAAGAGGGTGCTAAAATAAGTACGGCATACAACACCAGCTATGAATGAATGGGGTTTCATCAGTCAGGAAAATTTGGTAGTGGTTGGAAAGTCCGCCACAATTAGTAAATTTATTAAAAAACAATTGGTTATTGTGGCTTGGAGAAGATGGCAAACTTAGTTCTTTCTATGCCCCACTCATCATAGCCATAACGTTGGCAACAATTATCAATCAATGAAACATTTCATTTTAATCACAATCTTATCAGTTCTCATCTCTTGCACAGAGGACAAAGCATCTTTGGAAAAATATTTACTCGCTCAGGAAAAATACGAGCTTGAAAGACTCGAAAGAAAAGCAAATGCAGTTTCTAATTTGTTGGCAGAAAGTACAAATAAGGAATTGCTCGTAAAGAGTAAATTGAAAAATTTAGACTCATTATATGATAAAGCGATAAGCGACTTAAAAAATGGAAATGAGATAAAAAAGATATTCGATTCCTTCAAAGAAGGATCTTATGGACTATCAAAATACAACTATAGTGATTGGGAAATTATCTTAAGCGAGGCTCCTAGAAAATATGAAAAGCTAGCGGGTACTGTTGCTCTTACAAAAGCAAAGACAGCGATATTGGAAAATATTTCAATGGAAGCAGGAGCATCTTATATGTTTGATCAGCTTGAACTGATGGTTGTGCCTACAAAGAAAGTATTCACTACTAAGGAAAACTTCGAAGCTGAAGTTATATTTGCAGCTTTTTCTTCTAAAAGTGAAGAGTTCATGACAATTGTACTTAATGATAGTGACACTCTTGATATCATTAATGGGAAAGCTAAAATAAAAATAGATCCTAAAGGCATAGGTAAACATACTATTAAAGTTAACATGTATGATAAAAAAGGACTTGACCTATCAGATGATTTAATATTAGAAAAAGAAATCACATATCAAGTAGAATAAAAAACTGTTGCCAACAATACATAAAACCAATTTGCTCAGCACTCTGTAGCACACTCAGCAGTAAATAGCCAGCAATTTATGCTTTCACTTTGTGGCAACTTCATCAACGGACGGACCGAGCAGTGTAGGGCTAACTAGCTTTTAAAGTAGTTCAAGCAACTCAAATATCTGCCATCATCGGGCGGACCATTTTTTACCGACCCACTGGACTCGACTAAGTACAGCATCACTTTAATCAACAGTGTACCTTGGTGGAAACCGCATAAATTGCTTAGTTTAGCTTTTCATAGCCCACATAGGCAAACAGGTTTTATGTAGGCGTTATGCATAAAAACATGAAATATAATCTAATCATTTTATTCATAGTAATTATTTCCTGTGAGTCAAAAACCCAAAGGGTCATAAAAAAATTATCGAACGGAAATGATACATTGATTGAAGAGCCTTCCTACTTAAGAAAAAAAGTGTTTCAAGAATCATATCCTGGTATTTTAGTATTTAAACAAATTATTAAAGACGATCAGGGCAGAATTATTCAAGAAAGGACTATTGATGAAAATGGAAGACTGGTTAAACTTCTTATGCAATATCCTATTATTGATTATACTTATGATTCTATAGGCAACTTAATTTTAACAGAAAGGAGAGATAGAAATCACCAACTTACGTCACATATGGGTGAAGCACCATCAGTCAAAAATAAATATGACAAGAATAATAATTTAGTAAAAATTAAATATCTGGATGAAAACGGAAATTATTTTTACCCAATTAGCCAAACATCCATAGTTGAACATTCCTATGACGACCTTAATAGACGTATTCAAACTAAATACTTAAATAAAAAGAGGAATCCTAAAAGAAAAGCAAGCATTATTGATTACTCATATGACTCTTTAAATAGAGTAATTAAGGAATATATCTACGATTATTCCAATGGGAATCGGGAGCTCTTTTATTTTAAAGAATTCAAATATACCCCTAATGACACTATTGAGAAACGTATTAAACCTGATGGGTCATTAATTATGCATTTGAAAAGAACGAAAGAAGCTGTTTATGTCATTACTGAAGAGACTGACAGTACAACAACCTTTTATATTAGTGAAGAACACAAATGATATGCATAACACTACCTATGAATGAATGGGGTTTCATCAGTCAAGAAATTTTGACGGTAATTGGTAAGTCAGCCACAATGTGTAAATTTATTAATTGCTGTGGATGTTATGCAGATGTCAAGCTTAGTAATTTCTAAGCCCCACTCATCATAGCCTAAGCGTTAGGTGTAATAAGGATTGCAAAAAATGAAAAGACTCAGTAACTGGCATATTTTTATAGTATTTCTAACACTAATAATAGGTAGCCAGATTATAAAAGACGAATTGATTTCAGAGCTTTTTACCGCAGGAATATTTATATTCATTATTTCATATTTTCTTCTGACTGCGGAGGAATTAAGAGAAAATGCTAACAAAAAGACGAATTGGTTCTATATTTTTAATTGTATTTTCATGCTGTCGATATATTCACTATCGTTGGCAGGTATAAAAATTGACGAGGGTATAATCGTACTTCCAATTTTGGGATATTTTGGATTTTCCTACATTTATGTGACCGATGAATTAGCTATTCTGTTAAGAAATTCTGAAGGAAAACAGACAGGCAATTTTAAGCAGAAAAAGGAATTTTTACTTTTTTTTCTATGGCCCGTAGGAATATGGTTTCTTCAACCAAGAATTAGGAAGGTTCTTCAGTAGAAAAATAAATAAAACACCTAACATTTGCTAAAAATGCATTTGCTTACTGCTTCTAGCGAAGTGAGCAGGTATTTCACCACAAAGCCAAACATCTAGTTTCATTCAAAGAGTATACAGACACAGCGATCCTGTCTTTTTACTGCTCCGCAATTGTAGTTATGGTTTGGCTTTGCTACTTTAGTATTTCATAAGCGGAGTATAGCAAACGCATTTTAGCTTCGCGTTGGCAAACATTTGGAAGCATGGGAATCTGGAATAAACTTTTTGGCAGTACGGACAAGAATTCTGAAGAGGGCTTACAACCATCTGAAGTCAGGGTATCATTCCCTGAAGAAGTGTTTTCAACTATAGAATTTAACAAAGACGACCTACCAGGTATTGGAATTATTACGTCCTCCCTTAAGGACTTTGAACACAAACATATTTTTCCTTGGCATCTTTCAATTGTACTTCAATACAATGAACTCATTGAGAACGGTATGCCATCGATTCAGGAAAGAGAAGAAACAGATACATTTTGTGAGCATCTTGAAGAGTTATTGAAGGGTGAAAACCAAGATAAACCTAATGGTCTATTTATAGGTCGATTTACATGGAATGGTACCCGTGAAATGATATGGAAAATACACGATCCAGAAATTGCAGATAAAGAATTAAAGCAAATCATTGATTCAGGCAGTCATCCAAGACCGTTTGATTATAGAATGGAGGAAGATCCTGAATGGAAACTTTCAAAATGGCATTTGATGGAGTAAAATACGTTTGCCAACAAAACATAAAACCAATTTGCTCACCACCCTGTAGCAAAGTCAGCAGTAACTAGCCAGCAATTTATGCTTTCACTTTGTGGCGGCTTCATCAACGGGCGGACTTGGCATTGCAGGGCTCAAAAGCTTTTAAGGTTATTCATTCAAGTCAACTATTTGCCATCATCGGGCGGACCCTATTTTACCGACCCACTGGACTGGCTGTATAAGGACATCACTTTAATCAACATTCGGCCTTGGTGGAAACCGCATAAATTGCTTAGTTTAGCTTTTCATAGCTTACATCGGCAAACAGGTTTTATGTAGGCGTTACCAGCAATAATCGTATATGCACAGGATAATTCTTATTTCTATAGCATTGATGGCATCAACTCTCTGTAAATCGGATCCTTTCGGTTATGATCTAATTATTTCCTTTGAAGTTGAGACGGAAAATTTACGGATTATTCATTATCATAACTGGTCAGATTCTACAAGAGAAAGTAGATTTAAAATGATTTCTACAGATCAAAATCCATTTACACCAGAAAACAACTATGCCTATGTAATGGCCATAGACAAGAAATCTAGTGACACTTTATTTAAATCACCCTCTCCGGCTTTAACACATATTGAGGTTTCTGATGATGAACAATATATTATTGGTATCACTAACATCATGTTGTGGAATCCCTTTCAATTAGTTGCATATAATCTTAAAGGTGATGTAGTTTATAAAAGACATATTACCTCTATAGAAGCAAAACTGGATAGCGCAGATTTCAAATATTTTAAAAACAACTATTCAAAAGGGTTTAAACACTTACAAGAACTTGACAGAATACATCTATATAAAGGCTATTATTATATAGATTTTCTGAGTGCAAATATGCCAACGAAGATAAAAGAAGCTGGGAACTACCTTATAAAACTAAAAAGTAATAATCACCTATCCGATGATTTTAGTGAGACAACTTCAAATTATATTTTTTGGTATCAAGAAAGCGATCCTAAGCTGGAAATATGCTCCTTACCAAACAAATTAGATTATATCTCTCTATTAGACCCAGAAGGAAATAGGTTTTATCTGATGATTAAATAAAATAGCTGGTAACATAATATAAAAACCCATTTGCTCACCACCCTGTAGCCACGTTTGTGCCAAATAGTCCGCAATTTATGCTTGCTTTTAATAGAAGGCAAACAAGTTTGAAATTCTAAAATTTTGCAATTAATGAAGTGTATCAGTTTGTGGAAAGAGCATAAATTACTACTTTCAGTATTTCATAGCCAAGTAAAGCAAACGGGTTTTATACGGTCGTTAGGTAGCACTGCCTTCCCACTCAATCATAATGACAACTATCATTCAATATTTTTATTTTAGGTTTTTTAAATTTTCAAAAGCTTTGAGCTTTGGAGCGAGTAAACCTCAGTATAGAGCTGCATTTTGGGCGAGCACCTCGACTCTTTCTTATATGTTCTGTATTTACATTTACATTTTGAATCAGACACCAGTAAAGACACCTTGGCTAGTATATACAATCCCTATTGCAGTTTACATCTTATTTCTAATGTTCTTTCTAAGCCCCAAGAGATATAGAAGTGCGTTAAAGAGATTTAATGAATCCTTCGTTATCAGTATTCTGGGAAATTGGATAACTGCGATTTATATTCTAACATCATACGCTTTGAGTTTAAAAGCATTAGTTGAAAATTAGAAACGCTACCTAACATAGTATCAAAACCCATTTGCTCACCACCTTGTAGCAAATTGAGTGCTAAAGAGCCCGTAATTTATGCTTACGTTTCATAGCTGGCAAGCAAGGATACTGCGTTGGTCAAGTAAGGCGCCTAATTATTCTAATCTTTTGCAATTAATGAAGTGTATCAGTTTGCGGAGATAGCATAAATTACTACTTTCAGTATTTCATAGCCTAGTGTAACAAACGGGTTTTATACAGGCGCTACCTGTAATTCCCCATATAGCTAAGCCATTGACTTCACAAGCTAACGGTGATGCTAGAAATTGAAAGAATTAATAAAAAAAGTGAAATGATTGGGAGAAATTGATTTTCAACAACTTAAATAAACGTTAGTCAGAATTAAGTATTGGGAGATATTTACTTTGATAGCTAACGGATACAATAAATAATAGCAAATCATAAATTAAAAAATGTTATTTTCACCACCTAGGTAAAATGTAAATCAGAATAAATTAACCTTCAAAAAATGATAATAAGCAAAGTCATAAGCTATAAAAATGCTTGGCAAGATTTAATAAATGAACATCCGAATGAATTGGAGGAGGTATTAGAAGTACTGCCTCAATTTATAAGCAGTTATGTTTCAATGAGACAAGCAAATGAACGGACTTTTATTGGTCATAGGGATATTTGGAATGAGCTTCTTAAAGAAAAAGAATGGATAATATCGGATACATCTTTTTACCTAGAAGATGGACAGCGAATCTTTATCGGCAATTTAGGGCCAATTAAAAATGACGTTAGTGCCTATATTTCATTTGGACATATAGATTTTGCTAACAGGTGGCTTTTTCAGCAGACTACTTTAGCAGGTAAATATGACATAGCAAAAATACCTATTTTATTAGTACCTACTGCAGAATTTGGTGCTAGACATGAAGATAGATTCTTTAAAAGGTTGTCATTCGAACAATATCAAAAGCAAATCCTTCCTCTTACTCCTTTAAGTCACTCTTATCCTTTTTTAATACTTGGTTATACTGACCAAGGTCAATTATTTGAAACAGAAATTCATGAATTAGAATCTGACCCTCTAATTTCAAATGAAAATGTAGTAATTGATAGATGTATAGAATTTCCACCTGAATATTATCAAGCTGGTTTGAACATTCTAAATTACTTTGGCACCTATATCAGAGAACAATATCCTGACCAAGAGGCAAAAATTAAAATAGAACAGAAAGACAAAATTGTAAGACTCATCATTGAAACGGGTGATGGAGAAACAGAAGTTATCGAAAGAGCACTGCAGGAATATCAGCTTGTTATTACAGGACAGAAAACGCCAGAAGAAGTTACCAAAAATGAAAAATTGATATTAGAACTAAAAAACGAATTAAGATTAGCAAGGTATAGAGTAGAAACTCAGCAAGACATTATGCTAGTGCAAACAGGACAAATTGATAAATTAATGAATATACTAAGTGAAGGGTTAGCTAATAAAAGTCCAATTCATATTGATTTCAAACCTGTTATTACTTTAGATAATAAAGTTGTCAATAATCAAACCGTGACTTCTGTTATATCAGATATTAACGACTTAAAGTTGCTTCTTGGAACTTCAAGTCCAGAATACATAGAACTGCAAAATTTGGAGGGTTCTCTAACTGCAATAGAAAAAGAAACCGACTCTGAAATTGTGAAAAATTCGACTGCGATGCAGAAGTTGAGAAATTTTCTTAATTCAGTATCTGAAGGGAATGAACAATTAGCAAAAGTTCTTGAAACTACTGAAACTGGAATTGATATTATCAGGAGCCTTGCGGGCAAATATAATAGTATTGCAGAATGGTGTGGATTACCGCAAGTTCCTAGAGTTTTTATAAAATAAAATACAGGTAACACCACATATAGCTTATGGCGGGTGAAGCAGTAAAAGAAAATTTTGTACATTTAAGTAAGTGTGTTGAGGACAGACAAGAAGGCACCTCGAAAACCGCCACAAAGCCATATGCTTAGCGTTGGCAAACATTTGGAAGCATGGGAATCTGGAATAAACTTTTTGGCAGTACGGACAAGAATTCTGAAGAGGGCTTACAACCATCTGAAGTCAGGGTATCATTCCCTGAAGAAGTGTTTTCAACTATAGAATTTAACAAAGACGACCTACCAGGTATTGGAATTATTACGTCCTCCCTTAAGGACTTTGAACACAAACATATTTTTCCTTGGCATCTTTCAATTGTACTTCAATACAATGAACTCATTGAGAACGGTATGCCATCGATTCAGGAAAGAGAAGAAACAGATACATTTTGTGAGCATCTTGAAGAGTTATTGAAGGGTGAAAACCAAGATAAACCTAATGGTCTATTTATAGGTCGATTTACATGGAATGGTACCCGTGAAATGATATGGAAAATACACGATCCAGAAATTGCAGATAAAGAATTAAAGCAAATCATTGATTCAGGCAGTCATCCAAGACCGTTTGATTATAGAATGGAGGAAGATCCTGAATGGAAACTTTCAAAATGGCATTTGATGGAGTAAAATACGTTTGCCAACAAAACATAAAACCAATTTGCTCACCACCCTGTAGCAAAGTCAGCAGTAACTAGCCAGCAATTTATGCTTTCACTTTGTGGCGGCTTCATCAACGGGCGGACTTGGCATTGCAGGGCTCAAAAGCTTTTAAGGTTATTCATTCAAGTCAACTATTTGCCATCATCGGGCGGACCCTATTTTACCGACCCACTGGACTGGCTGTATAAGGACATCACTTTAATCAACATTCGGCCTTGGTGGAAACCGCATAAATTGCTTAGTTTAGCTTTTCATAGCTTACATCGGCAAACAGGTTTTATGTAGGCGTTGGGTTCCATAGTGTCCATTCAAATTCTATTACAGCATATAATGAAAAGTCTATCAGTCCTAATATTGTTAACGTGGTCACTAAATCTGTATGGTCAGCAGGATTCTGTTCCTGTTAAGGTTTCTGCAGTAAAAATTTTAAAAGAGTTTATTGAAATAATTCAGCAGAAAGACTACAAGAAAGCATATAGCTTTACAAGTGATCAATATTCAAGTAGCGTAATGACATTGCAAGAATTCACAAACTACTTTATTTCTTTAGATCAATATTATGGGGACCTGTTAGAATATTCAATCGTGGAAAAACATTTACCGGATAGCATGTCGACTTCAGCTAAATCCATTATGGCAGGAAGTCAAATGACTTTTGAGAATGTGACCTGTTTTAATACTTGGGAATTAAAGCTTACTGATAATAAGGACTTTAAAATATCGTATTTTACATTTGGTATAATTGAATATACAAACAGAGATGCATTTAATGCTATTACAACTAAAGAGATTGAATTGATAAACCAAAAAGAATTCGATTCAATTTACAACTCATCGCTTTGGCTGAAGCAATTTGAAGATTTAGATGAATTCAGAAAAAAAGGATTGAGATTTTTAGGAAAAAAACCACCGGGTTTAAAATTAAGCAGATTCGATATTTATACTTTTGACGCAACAACTAATATAGAATTATCTTATAAAAACAATTTATCCAAGAATGAAATTATCCTTGAATATTCAGAAGAAGCTGATTCTCTAAGATTCGAAACGATGAGGTTCTTTTTTGAAGATGATGTTCATGAATACGCAAAAATTGATAGTGTTTTTCACACAGAAACATATTTCGACTCGACCTTTCACTACAGTTTTAAATATCCAAATAACTGGCTAATTGCTGATACATCTGGAAGCGTTGTTCTTGTTGAAAAAATCAAAGAAGATATGATTTTTCCATCAATTGTTTTAATCTCGGCACAAGATTCAGTTTCATTAAAAGAAACTATCAAGTTACATGAAAAATCGCTCGAAGAAGCTAATGGCATCCAAGATTTACAACTTGAATCAAAGTCTGATTTAAAGTTTAAAGACTACGAAGCGTTAAGATACAAATACACAGGAAGAATAGGAATACCTCTTTTATTTATAGATATTTTATTTATTGAGGCTAATAATAAAATATATTCAGTCTCATCTATATGCTCGCTCGATAGGAAAATTATAAATCAGGCAAAAATCAAGAAAATAGAAGACTCTTTTACTATTAAAAAATAACGGAACCCAACATTCTGTCATAAATCATGGCTTTTCAGTAGGTTATTGCTACTTCTGCTCTTTGTAGATAGTCCGGCAATCCGCAGGATTGCCTTATTTGTAGAATTAAATTAATAAGCCAATCCTGCGGATTGCCTCGGTAGTTAACTGAAATTTTTATACTTTTAATCAGCCACGAATTTATACAGTGGCGTTAGGCTCAATTAAATGTCAGCAAAACTCATCATTATATTAACATTATTCTTTACAAGCTTCGAGTCACTCGGACAAGAGGTTCAAGTAAATTGTATCATACAGGTCAACAAAGAACTTGTAGAAGGACAGCTCGCGGACATTAAAATTTGGTTTTCCGACAACATGGAAAAAAAATATCAGGTTGGATATGTACCAGGCGAACTCAGCATTCCAAAAGAGGCATACCAAAGGCTGATAGACCAAAAGGATACGATTCAGGCAGTTCTAAATTTTGATTATTACAATTACGATAAAAAGAATCAGAGAGATATAGTAAATTGGTCGATAAAATTAACTGGTATTTTATTTAAGCAACCATATTTAATACTGGACATCTATGACTTTAGAGTTAGGAAGTACAGAAAAATGTATAGCTTTCATACCGATCAAAATTTCATCTATGAGTGGAATTTCCCTAACTCAGGAATGCTGATATCAAAATAAAAACTTATTTACACTTCAGTTAACCATGAGAAATAAAAAAATAAATATTCAGTCGTTGCCAATTGCTATGGAACAAGCAAATGAAATGTTTAACCATGCACTTCAAATTGACAAGGAAATTCAGAAATATCTTAATAAGGACAAAAATAACTCTCCACTAGGAAAAATGATTTCTGCCAATGTTTTGATTGGACTTTCAATTGAACTATATCTTAAAAGCTTGATGATAGCTGGGCGAAAGGATGGTGTAGTATTCGGTCACAACTTGACGGATTTATATAATGAAATACATCCTGTTTTAAAGATGGCAATAGAGACAGAATATGGAAAATGCAAAAAGTCTAAAAATGTGTTGATGGTGGAAATTGGTATAAAATCATCAAAGGGATTACCGCCTAAACCAGAAAAAGAACCTTTTGACGGAGTAGACTTTAAAGATTTCAATCAGTCTCTAGACACTATTTCTAACATTTTTGTAGAGTCTAGATATTATTTTGAGACAATCGGTTCAAGTGACTGGTCATTTATCAAATATGCTTTTGAATCTGCAAGATGTATCGCTATTGCGGTTAAAACAGTTTTAGAAAATTTTCGAGCGGGCATTTTTAAAGGTGAAATATGAGTTAAAATGAGCCTAACATCCTGTATAAATCATGGCTGTTCAGTAGGTAATTGTTCCTTTGGCTCTTCGTAGAAAGCCCGTCAATCCGCAGGATTGCCTTATTGGTGAAAATTAATTTAATAAGCCAATCCTGCGGATTGCCTCGGTAGTTAACTGAATTTTTTATACTTTTAATCAGCAACGAATTTATACAGTGGCGTTATAGCCAAATATATTTTCAATGAAACAAATTTGCTTAATTCTAACCTTCTTTACTTTAATTGCTTTTGGAGCTGTGGCTCAGGACTCGCCATGCTTTGAAAATAGTAATGGAGAATGGTGGCCAATTGAGCCTGAATTAGAATATAAATATTCTGAGGGCAAAGCGTCAAAGACTTCTTTGATACTAAATGATAGCATAAAATTTAATGGGAAATTCTATCTCATTAAAAGGGAAACCTATAAAAATGGAAAAGTAAAAGAAAGTTATTGGAGAACAGAAAACGGAGCAGTCTATCACTATAACAAAGAAGAAGGACATGAATCGAAAGATTTACCAGCTTCCCCTGAAGTTGGACAAGAGTGGAATAGTACTAAAAATGAATGGTCATATAAGATTATTAGTTTAACTAGTTCTTTCTCTACTCCGTTTTGCGATTTTAATGGTCTTTTAGAAGTAGAAACAAGGAGTTCTGAAAGAGAAGGAACTACTTATTCTTTATTCTACAAAAAAGGAGTAGGTTTTGTGGGACTCAATGTCAATGGAATTCCGTACACCCTAATCATGCCTAATGGTCAAATAAATGAAAAGGATTTTATGGCATATGGTTGTGAGAATTTAGAATCTGAACAAGAAATAAAAACTTGCACACAGCAAAAAATTCTTCAACACATACAGAATAATTTAAAATTCTCTAGAAAGTATGAAAAGGGGGAAATATTAGTAAATGTAATTATTGGCACTGATGGTAATGTAGAAAATACGGAGGTAATTAAAGCCATGCCTAATTCTGATAAACAACAAGCGGCAGTAATAAAAGTGATCAAATCTTTACCAAAATTTATTCCAGCCCAAGTCGATGATGATAAGCTCGTTAGGGTTTCCTTTGTAATTCCTATCAAGTTTTAAAATGGCTATAACATCACATAAAACCAATTTGCTCACCACCTTGTAGCAAAGTCAGCAGTAACTAGCCAGCAATTTATGCTTTCACTTTGTGGCAACTTTATCAACCGAGGACCGAGCATTGTAGGACTCACTAGCTTTTAAAGTCATTCAACCAACTCAACTATTTGCCATCATCGGGCGGACCATTTTTTACCGCCCCACTGGACATACTGTATGTGGACATCACTTTAATCAACAGTGAGCCTTGGTGGAAACCGCATAAATTGCTTAGTTTAGCTTTTCATAGCTTACATTGGCAAACAGGTTTTATGCGGGCGTTAGTAACAATCCTCACTATTGAGCAGACTATATAAAATATCAAAAAGTGACATTCTAAAGTCAAATAAGTACTTAATTAGGTATTTATATTTGCTACCAATATTATGTATTCTAGCTATACCTCTAGCTCATTACAGAAATGGCTGGAATTGGGAAAAAGCCGTAGAATATGCAGTTCCAGTAACGATTTCATCTTTCCTTGTATTAGGAGTTATTCCAAATCTAATAATGCATCTAACTCACTATTTCTCTAACAGAAATCTTTCAATCCTAATAGACTGTGAAGAAAAGAAAATTACAATTCAAAAAGACTTGAGATTTACTTACAAATTGAATGAACTAACTATTATTCTTAATACCCCAATTTATCATAAGAACAAAGTCGATAATAGAAATCGTTGGGAAACCCCATGGTCTAACTATTCATTTTTCACTTTAATAACACCTGATAACAAGGAATTTAATATAAGTTCAATTGTATTATCGCATTCAGAACTTCCGATTGAACCAACTGAAATAAAATATTCGCTCTGGCCCACCATTAAACCATGGTATGTCAACAGACAAATTGAAATCGACCGTAATCAAGAAATTTATAGAGAACAAATTAATAACTGGAAGCAAAAGTTTTCAGACTTGACTTCTGAAGAACTAAAATCTAAGCTTGGAAGACCAAAAGATTATGATGAACTACCAAAAATAGCAATGGAGGAACTCCTGAAAGAAAAAGTTACTAACATTTGCTTACTGCTTCTAGCAAAGTGAATAGGTAAATTGCTGCAAAGCCAAACGTCTATTTTATTTACATTTAGAACAAGTAGCCAGTATGTGTCTCTTCTTTTTTCTTTCAATAATTGTGGTTATGGTTTGGCTTCGCTACTTTAGTATTTCATCAGCGAAGTGTAGCAAACGCATTTTAGCTTCGCGTTACAGGCCATAGTAGCAATATGAGAATATTAATCATAATCACCCTCTTCATCACTTCTTTCAACTCTGCATCTGGACAGATAGTAAAAGCAGACCTTGAGCCTGTTGAGAAAGATTACTACGCTTGGATTACTTCTTTAAACGAGGGACCAATAGAATGGCTAACTGTATCTACTAATGACATAGATGCTAAAGCCTACCGAATAGTCATTACAACTTCAGAAATCTATAATAGTTTATATGTGGAGACTGTAGTTTTTGGCAATGAAGGCTGCTGTAAAAGAATAGTTGCAAAACATCAAATTGATCTGTACGACCTTTTTAGTAAATTGAAAATGAGTGGAGAAATTACGAATATTGAATTTACTAAGTGGCTAAACAATGGGGAGTTCGAAATGAACATTCAAGATCAAAGCTATTTATTGAGTATAGAGGAAGACCATGTAGAAGTCAGCCAAATCAACTAGAATAAACAGCCTGTAACATCACATAAAACCAATTTGCTCAGCACCTTGTAGGAAAGTCAGCAGTAATTAGCCAGCAATTTATGCTTTCACTTTGTGGCCACTTCATCAACGGGCGGACCGAGCATTGTAGAGCCAACTAGCATTTAAGGTTAATCCGTTAAGTCAAGTATCTGCTATCATCGGGCGGACAAGTTTTTACCGACCCACTGGACCTGCCTGCCGGCAGGCAGGCTTGCTGTATAAGGACATCACTTTAATCAACATTCTGCCTTGGTGGAAACCGCATAAATTGCTTAGTTTAGCTTTTCATAGCTTACATAGGCAAACAGGTTTTATGTAGGCGTTAGCGGTAATTCCCCATTTAGCTTAGCCATTGACTTCGCAAGCTAACGGGTGAGTAAAGAAATTGGAAGGATTAATGAAAATCAAATAAATGCAAACTATTGATTTTAAGCAGTTTATAAAACGTTATTTAGAATAAAGATTCAGAATTGAGATTTAAAAGAAAACAGCGGTTTGAGCACTATCCATCTACTTTGACTGGCAGATTACTGAAGAATAAATTCTTTTTAGCCTTTTTTGTAGTTTCAATAACAATTGTAGTGTATTCTGCCTTTAAAGATTCTAAGAATAGAAATGACTGGATAGCGACTAATAAAAATAACTGCCAAAGTTATAAGTCAGTCTATTTTCAAGGTCAAATTGACTCAACCTATGAAGATAAAGATAACAGGTATTTATTTACTGCCATTGTTGAATCACGGGATTCTATATTCTCAATCTCCTCATGGTATATTGACTATCCTGAAGCATATTTTAAAAAGGGGGATTATATTATAAAGGAAGCAAATGGCTTTATCTATAAAATAATAAGACCACAGCAATCAAGTGACACTATAAGAATCAAAAGTGATTTTGATTGTAACCGATGGGAAAAGCATCGTAAATAGAAAAAACCGCTAACATTCTGTCATAAATCATGGCTGTTAGTAGGTTATTGTTGCTTCAGCTCTTTGTAGAAAGCCCGTCAATCCGCAGAATTGCCTTATCTGGTGAAAATTAATTTAATAAGCCAATCCTGCGGATTGCCTCGGTAGTTAACGCAAATTTTTATACTTTTAATCAGCCACGAATTTATACAGTGGCGTTGTGTGAAATTGATCCCATAACAAATTTGAATGAATAGATTCATAGCACTTTTTCTTTTTGGCCTATTTGCATCTTGTTCAAATAATGAGCACTCAAAAAAAGCTGATGATAGTCTAAACCAGTCTGAAACTTTAGAGTCAAGTTCAAACATTGGAAATCTAAGTGAATTTCTTGCTAATCATAAGCCATATCGCAGTTACTTTCAGTTGAACATATTTAATGATTCAATAAATCATGTTGCAATAGTCAAAGAGACAAAAGATAAATCTCCCTGTTTATCTTTGTTCGATTCAGGCTGCTATTATTTAGAAATTTCAATTTATAATCAAACAAATAACAACTGGAGAATGAGAGAAACCATTTCTCTTCCAGATGCAGCAAATACTTTTATAACGACAGATTCCTCATTAAACCTGATCATCAATCAAAAATTCAGGCCATCTGGATTATCCTCTCAAGAAAACAGCCTAGGTTATGCTTTTAAAAATGACAATTACATTTTACAGAAAGCTAATTTTATAATAAATACAAAATCTAACGCTTCAGGTAGCCTAGACACAGACAATTGGAATTACTGCGTAAATATTGATTCCAAAATGGCAATTATTCAGAACACTAAGACAAGAATAGTTGAGCATGAAGGTGGTTCTAAAGATTTAGAATCAACAGATACAACATACAGTGTGCAAATCAAGCCAAACTTAAAGCTACAATTAGGACAGTCAATTAGTTTAGACTCGCTTTTATCTGAGAAAGACCTTATTCACTTCTATTAAAAACTTCACACAACAGTACATAAAACCAATTTGCTCAGCACCCTGTAGCAAAGTCAGTAGTAATTAGCCAGCAATTTATGCTTTCACTTCGCGGCAGCTTCATCAACGAGGGACTGACCATTGTAGGGCTCACTAGCTTTTCTAGTTATTCAGTCAACTCAAGTTTCTGCCATCATCGGCCGGACTGATTTTTACCGACCCACTGGACCTACCGTAGGTGGACAGTTTCACTTTAATCAACAGTGAGCCTTGGTGGAAACCGCATAAATTGCTTAGTTTAGCTTTTCATAGCTTACATTGGCAAACAGGTTTTATGTAGGCGATAGCGGTAATTAAATCGAAATGAAAGAAATAGAAAAATCTTGGATAGAAAAAGGCTATCGGTTTTTCGCCTACGAAGGACCTAGAGGACTTAAAGTAGAACGACTATCTAAAGAAGTTGGCAAGCATAAATCTTCCTTTTATCATTTATTTGCGGATTTAGAAATCTTTTTGGAAAGAGTACTGACTTTTCACTTACACCAAGCCAAAATTGTTGCTGCTAAGGAATCAAACTCTAAAAATGAAAAAGAACTAATAAAAGTTATTCTTGAACATAAACTTGACCTATTATTTAATCGACAATTAAGAATTCATAGAGAAAACCCAGATTTTGAAAATTGCTTCAATCTAACCAATCAGATTTCAATTCCTGCGATTCTTCCTATTTGGAAAAGAGTAATAGGCTTGTCAGAAAACAATTCATTAGCACAAATGGTGCTAATGCTCAGTTTAGAAAACTTTTATCTTCAAATTACAGATGAAACTCTGAATGAATCTTGGCTTGAGGAATACTTCGCAAGTATTCGTAATATGGTTTTACAGCTCAAGCAATAAGATAGAAAAATCCCATTGGACGGTAGCGTCTAAAATTTAACCATTAAGCTCTTTATTTTTACCGAAACAATAATCGTAATGGAAGTAGGTAAAAAGCAGAAATTCTTAAAAGGACTTTTAATAATCCAGACACTTGGACTATTAATATATACAGTTATCGCAATTCAGAATGATGGTGGAAATTTTTTAGCAAGAGCTATAGAATTTGCTACTTCCTTGACGTGGATGGGGCAATTTGCATTGGATTTTCAATGCTATTTGATACTTTCAGCATTATGGGTAGCTTGGAGAAACAATTTTTCAATTAATTCAATTGTAATTGCGATAGTAGCAATGATTCTAGGGATTATTATATTCGCACCGTATTTACTCTTTTTATTATCTAAAGAAAAGGGAGATTTGAAAAGAGTCTTAATTGGAAATAGATAAAAACTAACTCCAACTACGTATATAAAAAATAGCAGTTTAGGTGTTTACCTGAACCGCTTTTGTATTTAATTAATTATCTTATAGTCCAAAAGCTTAGTGTACATGAATCCGCTACTTTTCATATACAAGAACGTAGTGCGTATAAGATGACATTGGAAATGATAATAAGACAAGAAACAAAATATGATCATAAGGAAGTCTTTAGCGTAATTGAAAGTGCTTTTAAAGATGCTGAATTCGCAGACCACACTGAACAGTTTTTGGTCGAAAGATTAAGAAAATCAGACGCTTTCATTCCTGAACTATCAATGGTGGCGGAAATTAACGGACAAATAGTTGGCCATATTCTATTGACAAAACTTAAAATCAATAACGATTCTAATGAATTTGATTCATTGGCGTTGGCACCTGTTTCTGTCTTACCTGAATTTCAAGGAAATGGAATTGGTGGAAAACTAATACTGGAATCACACAAAAAAGCAAAAGAATTAGGGTATAGATCAATCGTTCTTTTAGGACATGAAAAATACTACCCAAGATTCGGTTATAAACAAGCGGATATATACGGAATACAATTGCCATTTGAAGTTCCGAAAGAGAATTGTATGGTAATTGAATTGGTTAAAAACGGACTGAAAGGAGGATATGGAAGGGTTGAATATCCTAAAGAATTTAACGAATAAAAAACCGATTAGATTCTCAATATGGAAAACATAAGATTGAGAAAAGCAACTAACAAAGAGAAGCTAATTGTAGTGGACATTGATTATAGGCTTGACAAGAACGAACACATCAAGCTGAACAGGGAAGAAAAAATCACCAAAGCAATATCACGTGACGAATGCTTTCTCATTTTATCAGATCATCAAGTGATTGGGTTCTTGATTTTTGATTACCGTTTTTTTGACCAAGGTTGGATAGAGTTGATAATCATAGATGAAAAATATAGAGGAAAAGGAATAGGTGGAAAAGTATTTGATTTGTTGTGTGAAAAATGTAGAACGGATAAGATATTTACTTCTACCAATAGTTCAAATACTCGAATGCAAAAAGCACTTACAAAAGCTAATTTTTCTTTTGCAGGTAAACTTAACGGATTAGATGATGGAGACCCAGAACTATTCTATTATAAAAAGCTTATTAAATCAAAAACTGATTGACATAAAAATAGCGCACAACAACTAAGCATTTGTTTCGTGTTTACAAGCCAAAATAGTGTATCCCTACTTCGTGAAACCTAATGATGAGCGTTGTACATTATAAGGCTAGGTCAAAAGGAGGTAGTTTAAAATTCTAAGGATATTACGTTGACTATATTCTCAAATCTTTAAACATTAAAAAAACAAAAAACCTCTGCCTATGGCTAGAGGTTTTTTGTTTACACACTTCTTCACTTCGTCTTACTACTCTATAACAAATTCAAAAGTGCCAAACTCTCCCCTTGCGTTCTGTTCCTGATAAATAATGGTGACTAAATAGGCTGAACCTGATTGAGAAACTGTGAACAGTCTGCCGTCCTGACGAATAAATTCATTTTCAGTCTCCACTGAGCTAAAGTCGAAGCTCCCACTGCCAGGCCACACTGGACTACCATTGGTGGTGGTATAGCTTTTATCGCTGATCGTTAGCGTAAAACCCTCGAAATCAGTAATCAATGTTCCATCTTTACGGACTTCATTGGCCGTCCAAGTGCCTTGAATGGCTTCCAATAATTCTTGCTGTGCTTCTTCTATAGGCGTTAGTGGCTCCTCTGAATTACAGGCCATTAGCAATAGCCCTATAGCCAAAAAACTCAATCCTGTGTATATTAATTTCATTTTCATTTTCGTATTATTTTTTAATAAATCTTTTAGGTGCATTCCCGTTTATTTTGAGTTGATAAACACCAGTTGGAAGCTGTGAAACCTCTATTACAGATGACTTACCTTCTAACTTTTGTTCTAACAACTGCTTTCCGCTTAAGTCATAGATGCTTAATTGAGTTGCATCCTCTGAGTGTTGCACTTGCAAGCTATTTATTGCTGGATTTGGATAAAAAGACCACTCCGCTTGCCCTTCTTCAATATTTGCAGTTACTCCACCTACTGTGAAAGTTTCGCTTAGGCTACATCCGTTTTCATCAGTTACCGTTAGGCTATATTCGCCAATTTCTAGCTCCGTCAAACTTGCCGTTGCTGCCCCATTCGACCATGCATAGGTGTACTGGCCTGTCCCTCCCGTTACTGTTATGCTTATGCTTCCGTTTCCGAATATACTCGTGCTGTTCTCTACTTCTGCTGTAATCGCTAGCGCTTCAGGAGCAATCAGTTCCACCGAAACTATAGCGCTACATCCATTTGCATCCATAATAGTTACTTCATAGGTTCCTGCGCTCATATTTTGAAATAGATTTTCACTTTGTGAGCTGCCTTCCATTTCATAAGTAAAAGGTGCTTTTCCTCCACTAACCGTAAGTTCAAAACTACCATCTGATGCATCCGCACATGAAATAGGCTGTATGATTGAGGCTGATGCAGAGAAACTTTCGCATGCTGAAATCACTTTAAAACTCATGGTCGCTGAAGCTTCCATATAATTCTGATTGCCTGCCTGGCTTGCTACTACTTCTACAGTGCCAAGGTCTGTGAATGTAAGGGTGTTACCGCTTAGGGTAGCTGGGCCCGAACTGACCTCAAAGGTTACTTCCAAATTAGCATTTGAAGTGGCTATTACTTCCACGCTCTGATCTTCAAGTAGCTGATCTTCTAATTGCTCAAAGGTAATCGTTTGTGCTGCTTTATTCACGATCAGCTCTTGCTGTACTGGTGCAGCCGCATTGAAGTCATTATTACCTTCTTGGGAGGCGGTAATGATGGTGCTCCCTGCCCCTACAATCGTTAGCATATTTCCATCTACAGTGGCTACCGAAGTATTTGAGCTTGCATAGGAAACTGTGAGATTGGAACTGCTTGTTGCCGTCAGCTCAAAAGCTGTATCTCCAAATGTTTTGGCTGCTAAGGCGTCAAAAGTGATGGTCTGATCTGTTTTTGTGTTAACCGTGGTGAAATTCCAATCGCTCTTGTTTTGTAGCCCGATAAAAGATTCAGCATTGAATGAACTCCTTAAGCTTCCCGCTCCTTCTAGGACCACATAGTACTGAGTACTGTTGTCAAAATCTGAAGCAGGATTAACCGTGATGATCCCGTTTAGGAAGGTGCCGGCTCCTTCTCCCATATCTAGGGCAGCAAGGTCGAAAGACGCAAAGATGTTATTTGAAGCAAAGTCTTTGATGACCAACTGTACCGCACCATCCACGTACATATCCTCATCAAGATCTAAGGTAAGTGAAGCATCAATTGCTATGTCAGTTGCATCGTCTGCTGGGGACAATGCTTCAATCAATGGTCTAGCATTGGCAGTAAAGTCAAGCTCCCCAATCCCTATGCCGGCAAAAGGATTTCCGGCCAAATCTTCATAAGCACCTTCTGAAACTAAAATGTAATAAGCAGTAGATGGAACTAAATCAGTATTGAAATCCCAGGTAATTCTAAAATCTGCCGGTTGTCCGAGACGCGTATCATTTATTCCAGTTGGGATGGATTCTACCAATGTCCCATCAGCGAGATAGAGTTCAATAGTTCCAGCCGCTTGTTGCACTGCTTCATTGAATACTATACCTCCTCCTCCACTTAATGGCGCAAATGTGCCTTCATCGGATGGTGAAGTAGAATTTACTACCGGAGGCGAAACATCATTATTACATGTAGTAGAAAAGCTGACCCCTGCATCTACATTCCCAGAAAAATTAGTTTCAAAATGAGTGACATCATCAACATTAATACATGTAAGGTTAGCATTGCCCCTCGCATTAAATGAGCTAATATTAGAATTATTCCCATTTTTAACGGTTAGTGAAGACAAGTTACAATTAGCTACATTTATCGTTCTTAAATTAACATTAGATGAAAGGTCTAACTCGGTAATGGAGGTTCCATTAGCATCTACAATTTGAACATCTACCATATCGCTAATATCAAGCATTGTTAAATTGGTGTTCCCATTTATCAGGAAACGATCAAAAACATTAGTACCTGTAAAATCTACCGTTGTAAGGTCATTTATATTAAGAAAAAGATAAGTAGAAATACTAGAGTTAGTAATACTAACATTTGTTAGTGCATTATAGCCCAACTCCACACTTGTAAGATTTATTGCACCGTCAAGTTCAAAGCTAGTTAGTGCGCACTCACGTGCGTTTATCCTCTCTATTGTACTGCTAGAAGCGGACAAATTTAAGGCAGACAATGAAGCGTTTGCTCTCGCAAAGACCGTGATAAGATTAGCATGATTGGATAGGTCTAGAGTCGATAAATCATTATAATTCACATTTATATCCGTCAATAGCAGGTTATTGCTAAGGTCAAGGTTGCTTAAGTTATTATTGTTTACATACAATTCAGTTAAGTTGGGGAAAGCTTCGATACCCGTTAAATCATTAATCCCCAAATTTCCGGCAGAAATTTGCCCAGTAAACGCCTCTGCCTCAGACACCTGAATTTCTGTATCACCGTTAGTATTAATGGAATTATTTCCCACCAGATACGACTTAAAATTAGCATCAGGGATATTAACAATAGCAGGAGGATCAGCGGTGACGAAGTTATATACCATACTCAAAGTCCAGCTATCCAGAAAATTACCTGCATCATCAGTAATGGAATTACTGAATCCAGTAAACTGAAGATAATGCATGGTACCGGACTGCATCTCTGGTATTCCCGACAGGGTAATAGTATTTCCACTAACGGTCAAATCAGGAGCATTGCTTACCGCCCATTGTTTAACAATTGGATCCCCTACACTCGACTCGCGCAGGGTAAAAGTTCCTGTAATGCCTCTATTCACTGGCTCAGTCATAGTCAGGACAATAGTTCCCAAATTCACGTCCACATTATTGGATGATTTCACCGGCACGGCTGAGTCGATTGTCGGTTTCGTAACATCTGGCGCAGCTGTAGTAAAAACCCAGTCTCCCTCGGGAGTGGTAGCTATCTCATTACCTGCTGCATTTTGAATATTAGCTAATCTAATGTTGTAGGTTTTTGAGTTTTCAAGTCTACCTTCTGGGAATGTAAATGTAAGTACATTATCTACCCAGCTCACATTTGCATCATTCTCTCTGTAGAAATATGGAGTTTCTCCATCCAACAATAGAACGATAATTTCGCCTCCTTCCAATATAATATTCTGATCAAAAGTAACTGTAAATGTTTGGTTTAATGGAACATTATTAGTGGTAGTTGCCGGGGTTTTAGTTAGAATAGCAGGCGGGGGATTGTCTGAGGAGGTTGTGAAAGCCCAGCTAGTGGTATTATCTAAGTTTGTAATACCATTACCAGCTATATCTTTGATGGCATTATCATCAATTGAGATGTAACAAGCAGTACCTACGGGAAGGTTATCCCTATTAAATGAAATAGCGTTATTAGTGACAGATAAAAAGCCATTTGTTATAGATTGAGTACTGTATGAAATAACAGTTATTTGTGTATCATCACTTTGCCTTTTTATTCTAATATAACCTGAATTCGTACTTGTAGGTGCCTGGATGTCCTCGTTAAAAGTTATCGTAAATAATTCATCTGCAGGCACGTCTAGTGCACCAGCTGATGGATTTCTACTAGATACAGTTGGTGGCGTAACGTCACCTCCCGCACCAGTTGTAAAAGTCCACTCACCAGCGGGTATATTTGGAATTCCATTACCGTCTGCATCAATATAAGTAGTAAGCGCACCTGTTACTCTCACTTGATAAGTAGTATTAGGGTCTAAAGCCGGTAAGTTATTGATGTGCATATCCAGTCCATCAAATTCTATATCTGGGTCGGATCCATCCATAACATAAAGCTTTATCCAGCTTCCATCTTTATCAATCCATACATTTCCACCCGTGCCATTCGGATCGAAGAATATTGGCTCTGAAAAGGTAACCGTAACGCTATTAATGGAGGTAGAAAGCCCCGTTGCATTGTTTGCAGGAGTTAAGTTAGTGATAGTAGGCGGTATAGTGGTGGTGAATTGATAGGTATTTAAAGTGAGTTCTGGTGTCGGGTTATCAGCTAAATCCTTTCCTACGCCTTCCGGAAGGTAAAGTGAATATGTAGTTCCGGGATTTAAAGTGGTTGACGTTAATGAAAACCTTAGTTCTCCATTACCGATGTAGGGAGTTAAAGAGGCCACAAGGTTATTAGCCGCATCACGCAACTCTGCTTGTCCTGTGCCTACAGAAATTTGCTCATCATAGTCAATGCCAATAAAAGTTTGAGTTAATCTAATATTTTGCGCACCGTTTACTGGAATAAAATCAACTATTTCCGGAGGCCTTGTATCACCCACTCCTGTAGTGAAAGAATAGCTTTTATCTGTGATACCCGCATAATCATTATTACTATCATCTTTAATCACACCGGCAGGCATGTGTACATAATATTGCGTACTGCTAGTCAATGCCGTTAGGGGAACAGTGACGGTAGTTCTGGGTAGAGGACTAATATTTTGTGAAAAAGTAGCAGCGCCTATGGCTATGGATTCTATAACCACATTATCACTAAACCTTCTTAATTCAATATTACCAGTACCGGCAACCACTACCTCATCGAATGTTAAAGAAATTTGTGTAGTAGATGGTGAAACATTAGGATCAGAAGCAACAGGAATTTTTCTTGTTAAGCTAGGGTTGATATTGTCAGCTCCAGTGGAAAATGTAACGAGCGAGCCATCATTAGGACTCCACCCTCCTCTTATTCTTGTGTTCTCGTCATACACACCCACTACATTTGCGAAGTTAATGTTGTCAAATCCTGTAGCAATAAGCTCGTAAGTGGTAAACGGATCTAATTGACTTGCTAGGTTAGCAGTACTAAGGCCCAAAAAAGGTGTCATCGTTAAAGACCTAGTATCATTATCATAATTGAAAGTAGTGATATTAGTGGCATTATCTGATCTTCTCAAATAAACTTGATCCAAATTAGATGGTATCAGAGATACTTGATAAGGCTGTTGCCATTGGAAATGAAAAGATCCAGGCTGAACACTAACATTGGTAGCATTATCAGCTGGAGTGGAGGAACTAGGAGCCTGCGCTGAAGCAAAATGTATTACAGAAATAAATAAGGCCGTAAGTAATAGTCTAAAATGTGTAAATAGTTTTCCCATAACAGTAAGATTTTAACGTCTTGCTAATGTCTTACTAAAATAGGCTCAATTCAATCGGGTATTTTCACAGATTTACTAGGTGAATTCCCGTAACATATATTATTGTTTTAATTTTTTATATAATTATCCCTTTATTAAACCGATCTTTAGGGCTTGCTTCACAAGTTCTATCGGGGTCGTGACATCCAATTTTTTTAGGAGATTATTTTTGTGAGACTCTACAGTACGAGAACTAATTGATAGGCGGTCTGCAATCTGCTTGTAGGGGAGTCCTTCGGAAATGAGTTGCAGAACTTCAAGTTCTCGAATGCTGAGGTCAGCATTGTCTTCAATGAGCAAATTGCTAAAAGATTGTGAAATATACCTCTTTCCTGATGCGACAGTTGACAGTGCTCTTATATACTCATCAGATTCAATGTCTTTACCCAGAAAACCATACGCTCCTGCATGCTGCGCTCTTTTTAAATCTAGTGCATTAGGCTCTGCTGTGAGTAATATGCACCGTAAGTCATTTTTTATTGCCATCAAGTCTTTAATGAGAACGGATCCGTTACAGTCTGGCAAACGTAAATCCACAAACGCGATAGAAGGTAGCTCTAGCTGTTTTAATTTTACCTTGGCTTCGGTACCAGATGTCGCTTCCCCTACCACGGAGAACTCGGGAAACCCAAGCAAGATTGCTTTAATGCCATCCCTTACAATTTTATGATCGTCTATAATAAAAACAGAATGCTCCTTCATGCGGCTTTGGGGAATAATAATTTAAATGTTGTACCTGAATTTTGCTCACTTTCTATTTCCATTTTAGCACCCATTTTCTGTAGAAGCTCTTTTGACAGGGTTACGCCTAATCCAGTACCTTTTTTATCGGAATTTTTAATATCATGAACTGACCCGTTTTCACTTAAAATGAGGGCTACTTCAGATTCCGACATACCAACTCCATAATCCTTGATACTTATGGTACTGTAGCGCTCGTTTTCATCAATAATTAAATCTATGGATTTACCCATAGAGGAGAATTTTATGGCGTTGCTTAAGAGATTTCGTAAAATTATTTTTAAATAATCTTGATCCGCTTGAATACTTGCTGAAGAATTATATTTCCTATTTAGGATAAGACCATTGGCTTGAATGGCAACCTCTAATTGTTTAATTGCATCATCTACCACTACATTTGGTTCTAATAGCTGTGGTTTATAGTTGAGTTGACCCGTTTGTGAAAGCGCCCAACGAAGTAAATTATCCATCATTTCATGCACCTCTTTGGAGGAGTCACGCAGGCTTTCAATGAACGATTTCAGTTGTTCTTTCTCTAGCTTGTCCCAGTTTTCAGTTAGACTTTTCGTAATGGTGTGAAACGAACTTAAGGGGCTTTTTAAATCATGTCCAATAATGGAAAAGAGTCGATCTTTAGTGAAGTTGAGCTCTTTGAGTTCTTTATTCTGCTGATCAAGCAGTTTCTTTGCACTATTTTCTTTTTTGAAACTTCGAAATAACAGTATTGCAATGATAGCTACTGCACTAAGAATAGCAATAAGCATGATTTTAGACTGCCTATCCTTCTGCTGTTGAAGACGCTGGATCTTATTTTCACTCTCCAGTTTAGCTATTTCTGATTCTTTTAGCTCTGTATCAAATTGTACTTGCAATTCCTGCAAGGATTGTGCACGCTCAGCACTGATAATGGAATCATTTAATTCCGCATAATTCGCCCAATTTTCAGTCGCCTTTTTGTATTGACCTGCACCTTCATATAATTGTGCAATGACTTTATACATATCACTTTTGGCTTTTACATCTTTTAGAAGTTGAATCGATTTAGTTGCTGTTTGAATCCCCTCCTTAAACCTTGATGTTTTCAAGTAATATCCTGCTCTGTTACCAATATCAATCGAGTAGGCTATTGAGTCACCAATTTCCAAATCCAAAGCCAATACTTTAGAATTATAGAACAAAGCTGAATCGTATTTTTCTTCATCACTAAATAGTACTGCCAAACTGTTATAGGTTTTCGCTAAGCCTTTCTTGTCATTATATTTTTTCTTGATTTCAAGAGACTTATAAAAATAATAGCGAGCCGAATCATATGAAGCCAACTCTGAAGTATAAATACCCAGGTTATGGTAAGATGAAGCTAAAGAAGCGCTATCGCCTAGCTGCTGCTTATACTTAATCGCATTTTTTAGATAATAAATTGCATTTTTATAGTCGCCCAAGTAGCCGTAGGTGGCCCCTATATTATTGCTTAACTTGGCTAGCAACTTTGTATCGTTTAGCTTTTCGATAATACGATTAGCTCGCTTCCAATATTCAATGGCCATTTTATCATTCGCTTCATAGTAATAAGTAGCTCCTATTTCAATGTACAATCCAGCAAGAATTTTGTCTTCTAATGCTTCACCATACTTATCGATCATCAGAAGGAAATGATTCCTGGCCGAATCAAGCAAATTTTGGGATTGAATATTAAGCCCTATTTGCTTTTCGGCCTTCGCTATAAGGTTCTCGTCATTAGTTGTTAATGCAAGCCTTTTAGCTTCATTTGCTAGCTGATAATGAAGCCCATTATTAATCTTTAGGGCCTGATCTGCATACTCAAGCAAAAAGTTAATCTTATTCTCCACTCCCACTACTTGGTTCAATTCAACCTCAACGCTATCCGGAATTTGAAATGCAAGGCTGAAAGAGCAAAGAAAAAACCATAGAAGAATCGATAGAGTTAATTTTTTCATAACATTTCAAAATGAAATACTTCTTTAATTTGCATAAATTTATTAATAATAAATATTAAATCTTTACAAAAAAAACATATAAGAAGCCTATAATGATCTTTTCAACTTAAGTACCGTTATCGGTGAAAAACATTTGATATGATTGACTTAATGATGAATAGCAATTATCATGACAAAACACTTAATTGATTTTCGAAAGTTTTATGTTGCCCTGTCTCTAGTTTTGATAATTCATAATTTAAATGCTCAAGATACCACAGATATAAAAAGGTCTCAATATGTAAATGGGGATGACATAAGAAAACAATACGTGCATCTTGAACTTGGTGGTCGGACATTTTTAATGGGTTCGTTCAATTACGAATATTTGATCAGTGAACAGTTTGCTATTGGTTGCGGTTTGGGCATAATTAATTTTCAAAGAGGAGAAATTAGCAGAAATAATAATGGTGCGACAGAGACCGGTAAATATCTTGATATTAGTACTTCTCAAATGATTTACGGAAACTATTTTATTGGAAAAGATAATCACAAACTATATTTCACAGTAGGGATATCTAATTTTCTGTTTACAAATAGAAATACATATGTGAAAGAGACAGAAATATCACGGGAAACAGAATTAGAATTTAATACTGGAATCGGATATCAATTTACTTCAAATAAAATTTATTTTAGATTTACGGGCTATTTGATTAGCCTAGCTGAATCAACTGAGTGGTTTCCAAAGTATCTACCTTGGGTTGGAATATCAACTGGAATAAAGTTTTAAAGCAATAATATCAACAAAACAATGGTTTTAAATCAAGGAAATTACTTTTTTATAAAATGAATTAGAGCTGAGTCAGCCTATTTTTTAATTTTAAATTATAATAGTTAAATTTCCGTAATTAATATTTACTTAACTAAAATTATGAACTCTGCACACTGGCATTTAGTAGTCAATCATTTCCCCATTATAGTTCCTATCATTGCTCTATTCGTTATGGTCGGAGGGATTGTTTTTAAGTCTGATATCTTAAAAAAGACGGCCTATTTATTATTTATTTTAGCTGCAATCTTAACACTTTTTGCATTTAACACAGGAGAAGAAGCTGAAGAAATAGTTGAAGAAATGGGAAATATAAGTCATGATATTATTCATGAACATGAGGAAGTAGCAGAAACTTTTTCAATTATGATGTATGTATTAGGGGGTATTTCCCTAATTGGTTTTTGGGCTAATTGGAAGCAAAAGTCATTTTCTGGAATCATTGTAATAGTAACATTAGTTTTCTCTATAGTGACATTATTCTACGCTCAAAAAACAGGAACAAGCGGTGGAGAAATAAGACATACTGAAATTCGAGCTGACTTCTCAGCAGAACATGAGGAACAAGAAGAAGCTGAATATGATGATGACTGATTACGAATACGATTATTAAATTGAAATTCTATTAAAAAATTAAAATCTTGGGCGAATAAACTCTTTAATGAAATAAGTGCTTTACAAATTGCATTGATTAAGAATTTAGTTGCCTGGTATGTAAAGGCATTAATCATTTTTGTTTTAGCCTATGCTTTTAGCCCAATTGATTTAATTCCTGACTTCATTCCTATACTGGGAATTTTAGATGACCTTGTTCTTCTTCCAATTTTAATTTTTTTCATTATCAAACTCATTCCCAAAGATGTAATGGCGTATTGCCGTGCTTTGGCAAAAGAACATGAGTTTACTAATCAAAAAAATTGGTTCTTCGGAATACTGGTAATCTTATTATGGACCGCCTTAATATTTTGGGCGTTAATGTTTTACGTAAATCGGGAATCCCTTTTTTAAACAATACATCTTCTAATAGTTGTTCTCGTTAGGAAATACTCGTATAACTCATTAAGATTGTATTTTAATCAGACTTGAAAAGAACCGCAAAGATCATATCATATATAGTAGCTAGCATTGTATTGCTATTTGTGGTCTTCATATTTTCCTTAAGAATTCCATCAGTTCAGCAAAAAATCACCAATTATGCTACAAATTATGTGAGCGATAAAACGCACACAAAGTTTGAGATTAATAAACTATACATTACATTTTTAGGTGCTGCCCAGATAGAAGGAATATATGTTGAAGACCAACGGAATGACACCCTTTTATATGCAAAATCAATTTTAGTGGATCTTGCCTGGAAACCATTAATAGATGGAAATATATATGTTAAATCTTTAGAACTTGACGGTTTAACTGCAAGAGTATATAATCAATTACCCGATAGCAGCTTTAATTATCAATTCATAATTGAAGCCTTTTCTTCCGAGCAAAATACTAAGCAGAATGAAAAGAGTGAAAACACATCCCCCACTTCTATTATTGTTGATAATATCACTTTAAATAATATTGACTTAGGGTATAAAAACATTGCAGTGGGATTGAAAACCTATTTAAAATTGAAAAAATTAAAGCTTGCTTTTAGTGATTTCAATTTAGATAGTATGGAATTTAATGTTGATAATTTTGTAATTTCTGGGCTCAACGGAGGCTATTCTCAAGTTAAGCCCTTTTCTGAATCAGTGAATGATACATCTGAAGTTATTCTACCTAAGATTAAGTTAAGTACGCTTAATTTTCGAGATATTAATTTAAGGTATAATACCGCTTTTGATAGCTTAAATATCAATTCTTTTATTAATTTCATTAAGCTAGAAAACGCTCAATTGAATCTAAAAACTAATTCCCTATCTATAGGAAGTTTTGATAACCAGATTGATCATTTTCATATGACTTTAGGTCAAACAAATGATTCTTCCTCTTCTGAAAAAAATAAGGCTCCTTCCAAATTCGAATTTCCTGACTACCAGTTTCAATTTGACAAATTTAATTTCAATTTAGCGGATTTAATTATTAAATCATTTCCTAATTCTCAACCTAGTCCTTATTTTAATCCTGATTATTTAGCCTACCAAAATATAGGTTTTCATATAGATGAAGGCCGTTACAAACCGAATAATATTAATATTTCATCATTCCAATTCAATGCTAAAGATCAAGATCAATTTCAATTAAAAACCTTATCAGGAGGGATTATACTAGATAATAATACTATTTCAATTAGTGACATTAACTTAGAAACCAATCATTCTATATTACAATCAAATTTAAAAGTAAAGTACAATTCTATAGATTCATTAATCAAAGGAAGCTTTCATAAAACAGATTTTAATTTAAAAGTACAGTTACCTACTTCTTTAAATATTAGAGATGCTTATTATTTTTCTCCTGACTTAGCCAAAGACAGCACTATTATAGCATTATCAAAATCACCAATCAAAATTTATGGTGGTATAAAAGGAAATGAAAACTCACTAGATGTAGAGCAATTGCATTTATTATATGGGAAAGAAAGTTCTCTATCTATCAAATCTGAAATCAATAATTGGCAAAATGTAGAAAACCTTTCTGCATCGATTCAAAATCTTAACCTTAACACTTCTATTTCAGATTTTAATGATTTGATACCATTTAAGTATCCTGACCATTATCCTAAAAAGGTAGAATTAAACGCTAAAGGAAATTATAAAAATGGTATAATAAGTACTGATTTAATTGCTTTTCTTGATAAGAAAAGTTCAATAGACATTAAAGGGAATTACAATACGAACACTCCTAGTGATTATAAGGCCCAAATAAAATTATCAAAACTAGAATTGGGAAAGTGGCTTCAGGATACCGTAAAATTTAATACAGCAGATATTGATTTAAAAGTTGAGGGTGAAGGACTTATTCCAAAAGATATGAATACCAATCTGAATATGGCTATTAATAATTTCAGTTATTTATCTAATCAAATGGAAAGTATAAGTCTAAATGCCTCTCTCATTAAGAACGAATTCATTTTAAATACTGATTATTCAGATGCTATAGCCGACCTGTCCTTCAAAACTACTGGATATATTGATACGGTAAAGCAAAAGCTAAACATTAATGCAGATATAAAGAAATTAGATCTATTCGCTTTTGGCATTGCTGATAGTGCTGTCTTTGCAGCTACAAAAACAGATATAAATATTGAACTGGATAGTGCTTATCAGTTAATAACAGGAAATATAACAGATACAAAAATCACTAGTACAAACCAAAGCTATTCATTTCCTCCTTTATTATTTGAAACGAATAATTCTACAATAAACTCTTATGCTTATTTGAGTTTAGATGAATCATTTATTGATATAAAACTTAACCATAGCTTTCAGGAATTATCTAACTACAATTTAGAGGCATCAAAACTCCAAAAGGCTAAAATATTTGAAGTAGATAATACTGAAAACCCAATGGATTTATCTTTTAATTTGAATTTAAAAGATAATCAAAGTATCTCTTCTCTTCTACCCGCTGATGTAAACTTTAAGCCTGTGGTAGGGAAAGGGAAATATAATAGCGAAAATGAATTGATTGATTTTAACTTAAGTATCGAAAAGTTTCATTATGGAAATATCGATTTAGATAGTCTCTCAATAAAGCTTGATAATTCAGCTGATGAGTTTCACATTAACACAAATTTCAAAAGAATCAATTCAGGTGATATCAGTATTTTTCCAACTCAATTAAGCACTGATATTACACCTGAAAAAGCATTTTTTAATCTGTTTATGCAAGATGAGATGGCTGATAGTTTATTCTCTGTTAATGCAGTAGCACTTAGAAAAACAGATTCACTTTTTTGGTCTATCAAAAATGAAAACTTAATTCTCAATGCTGAAAAATGGAAAATACATCCCGAAAACGAGATTTATTTTGATGCCTCCAGTGTTAAAATTCAAAACCTGATTTTCGAAAGAAATAAGCAATATTTTGAATTAAAGACTACAATCAATAATGCTATTACTTCACTTAACTTAGACTTTGAAAACTTTCGAATCGAAAATATTTTTGCCATTATCAATGCAGAGGAAAGTCCTGTAAATGGAATTTTAGATGGAGATATCCACCTCAATAATTTGAAAGATCTAAATTCTTTTACTTCAGATTTAAAAATTGATAGCCTGAAAATATACAATACTGCTGTTGGGGTATTGAATGTAAATGCACAGCAAAATAAGGAAAACAGGTATCAGTTTAATGTCAATTCTGTAGGTGAAGTAAGTCTACGATCTGAAGGATGGCTAGATTTGAATGATGAATTACCAACTTTTGATATTAAATTAGATATGGACAGTGTTTCACTACCATTTTTAGCAAGTTTTTCAGAAGGTTTAATTCGAGAAACAAGTGGAAACTTAATCGGTAAATTCAACATAAAAGGTAATACAGAAAATTTTGATTATAGTGGAAATTTAAAATTTGAATCCGCTTCCTTATTTTTTCCATATCTTAATATGGCATACGAATTACCTGATGAAGAAATAAATCTAAAAAACGAAAAAATAGTATTGAACAACTTTACTATACTGGATCAGCAGAAAAACAAACTAGTTCTAAATGGAAGATTTACAACTAAAAACATTTTTAATCCTACCTTCGACCTAAAGCTAAAAGCTGAAAACTTTCAGTTGTTGAATACTACTCAAAAAGAAAGTGATTTATTTTATGGTCAGGCATTCTTCAACGCAGATTTAAATTGGGTAGGAAGTCTAAATCAATCAAAACTTCAGGCAAATATTGGACTTAATGAAAAAACGGATTTAGTCTATATTATTCCTGAAAGTGAAATAGATATAATTGAACAAAAAGGAATAGTACGCTTTAAAAAAGCATACCAAGCCTCTGATACATTAAAATCTGAATCTGAAGAATTAAGCAGAAACTCTGATATTGAAGGACTTGATATTAATGCTTTTATAACAACAGATAAAAATGCAAAATTCAAGGTGATTGTTGATCAACAAAGAGGTGATTATCTAACTGTTTCTGGCGATACAGATTTAAATTTTAGCATGCGTAAGAATGGCGCCATAAGCCTAAACGGTAATGTGGAAGTGGATAATGGGTATTATCAATTAAGTTTATACGATCTAGTAAAAAGAAGATTTGATATTGAATCTGGCAGTAGAATCAGTTGGTCTGGTGATCCTTATGAAGCTTCCTTGGATTTAACTGCTATATATAAAACTGAAACAGCGGTAAATACTTTAATGGAAGACCAAATTTCTTCTGCATCCTCACAAATAAAAACTCAATATAAACAAAGATTGCCTTTTCTAGTCCAGCTTTTTGTGGATGGAAATTTAACGAAACCAGAAATTTCATTTGGATTAGACATGCCTCAAAATAGTAAAGGTGCATTAGGAGGAAATGTGTATCAACAAATTCAGTTCATTAATGCTGATGAAAATAGACTGAATAAACAGGTGTTTTCATTATTAGTGCTCAATCAATTTTTTCCTACTGGAAGTAGCAGTAATGGCACAAACTCAGAAGCTATAGCTAGAAGTAGTGCCAGTCAAATTTTAAGTAATCAACTCAACAAATTAAGCAATCAGTATGTAAAAGGCGTTAACCTAAACCTAGATTTAAATTCCTATGAAGACTACCAAAGCGGCAGTGCTCAAGATCGAACTCAGCTAGATTTAAGCCTGAGTAAAAACCTATTTAATAACCGATTTAGAGTGGAAGTTGGAAGTCAGGTTGATCTGGAAGGACAACAAAGAACTAATCAACAAGCTACGGATATAATTGGTAATATTTTAGTAGAATATTTATTGACTGAAGATGGTAGATATAGACTGAAAGGTTACCGCAAAAATGAATTTGAAGGCTTAATTGAAGGAAAAGTTACTATTACAGGAATCTCAATTCAATTCAGTAAAGAATTTGAGAAGTTTAATGAATTATGGCAAAGCAATTCTGAAGAAGATAATTGAAAATAAAGCTTATCCATATCGCCCTTTTTCTATCCGCAAGTGTTGCATTCATTGCTTGCAATACTACTAAAAAATTAGCTGAAGGTGAAAAGCTATATCTAGGAAGAAAAATAAAATTAGAGCAAACAGATAAGGTGAATTTTAAACAGGAGATACTTAACAGTTTGGCTGAAGTAAATCGACCAAAACCTAACGAGAAAATTGGTGGAATGAGAATCGGCTTATGGGCCAACCAAAAAGTTCAGGATAGCAGCGCTAAATTCTTAGCAAAATGGATCAATAAAAAAATTGGGGAAAAAGAAGTTTTACTCAAGGATGTAAATATAAATAACGTAGAAAAGTTGATAAACAATCGATTGGAAAACTTAGGCTACTACAATAATAAAATCAATCATCGGGTAATAGAGAATAAAAACACTGCATTAATTCAATATGATGTTAAAGTCGCTAATAGATTAATCATTAGTGATGTTAAATATGAAAGAATTGGAAAAAATGAATTTGATAGTCTTATAACGCTCTTTTTACGTGAAGAAAAACCAATCAAAGCAAATTCCCCTTTTTCACTTCAAAAGTTGAAAAATACACGTGATGAGGTTTCTTATTATTTGAGATCTAATGGATATTATTATTTCACTGCTGATAATTTGATTTTTGAAGCAGACACTCTAAATACAAGCTTACCACATCATGCTAACTTAAAGCTAAGCGTGAAAAAATCAGTTTCAGAATTAGCTTTAATTCCTTATAAAATTGATGATATAAAAATCTATCCTAATTATTCCCTAAATTCAAATGATAGCAGCCAATTAAATGATACCACTTCAATTGAGGGAATAGAATTTATTCAATCCCATAATTTTTTTCGAGCAGATAGAATGCATCCCTACCTTTTTATGAAAGAAGGAGAAAGTTATAATCCTCTTAACGAAAGGTGGACCAATAAACGTTTAAATCAACTAAAAACTTACAGATTTATCAATATCCGATACCAAGAAGATAGCGTGATTGAAAATGGAATAGGGAACCTTGATGCCAGCATTTATTTATCTCCATTGAGCAAACGTTCCTTTCGGTCGGAACTTCAAGCTGTTAGTAAATCAAATAATTTTGTAGGTCCTTCTTTAAACTTTGAATATTTAAATAGAAACTTATTTAAGGGTGGAGAAGCACTTCGCCTAAGCAGTAAAGTAGGCTATGAAGCGCAAATAAATAGGGGTAATATCTCAACTGGCCTTAACAGCATTGAAACAGGAGTGGCGGCTGAACTTATAGTACCAAGGTTAATTTCTTTATTTCCTCTAAAGGATCGCTTTATTTATTCTGTTCCCTCCACAAAATTTAAACTATCCTATGACTTACTCAACAGATCACAGTGGTTCAATTTAAATTCATTTTTAGCAGTTTATGGATTTGAATGGAGTCCTAATTTATACATTACTCATAATTTAAATCCGATTTCCATTAACTATATAGATGTGGGTAATGAAAGCAGTGCTTTCTTAAATCTATTGTCAGCAAATCCTTTCCTAGCAAGAAGTTTTGAACAGCAATTTATACCAGGTTTAACTTATAACTTCCAATTAAATCAATTGATTGATAATAAAAGATCAAGTCGTTTTTACTTTGCTTTTGGCGCAGACTTTTCTGGCAACACTTTAGCCCTAATCCAAAATTTAGGAGGAGTAAAAGGAGATAATAAAAGATTTTGGGGCCAGTCATATGCACAATTCTCACGTTTTGATTTTGACCTAAGACATTATCAAAATATTGGAGAAGAAAGCAGGCTAGTGAGCAGAGTATTTACAGGTTTAGGATTACCTTATGGCAATTCAGTAAGTCTACCGTATGCTAAGCAGTATTTTGCAGGAGGACCAAATTCTGTTCGCGCCTTTCCTATCAGAAGCTTAGGACCAGGGAATTATCAGCCATCAAATACAACGGACGGAACTAGCTTTTTTGATCAAGCTGGAGATATAAAAATTGAAGCTAATATTGAATATCGCTTTCCCCTTATTTCATATCTAAAAGGAGCTGTATTCACTGATGCCGGTAATGTGTGGCTAAGAAATGATGATAACAGAAATGGTCAAATTAGCTCAAACTGGATCAATGAAATGGCAATAGGCTCTGGTTTAGGTTTAAGACTTGATATTGAGTTTTTTGTTATTCGATTAGATGTGGCCGCACAAATAAGAAAACCAACACCTACAGGCTTTGAATGGCAAGATAGTTTTCAACTAGGAAACAAAAGCTGGCGACAAGAAAATATCAACTGGAATTTTGGCATAGGATATCCATTCTAATATTTAATATTTCCACAACAATTTTAAATTTGACCGTATAACTTCTATTAAAATAGTTTCCTATTTAAACCAATAATATGAAAGCCATTACAATCAAAAAGCCCGGAGGACCAGAAGTATTACAAATTGAAGATAAAGAAAGCCCTAAAGCTGGAAAAGGAGAAGTTTTAATTGAAGTTAAAGCTGCAGGAGTCAATAGACCAGATGTTTTTCAAAGAATGGGGGGATACCCTGCTCCCGCTGGTGCTCCTGATGACATTCCCGGTTTGGAAGTAGCGGGAATAATAAAAGCCATAGGTGAAGATGTAAATGATTGGAAAGTTGGCGATAAGGTTTGTGCTTTAGTAGCGGGTGGCGGATATGCAACAGAAGTGGTAGCTCCAGCATTACAATGTCTTCCTATTCCAAAAGGATTAGACTTTAGAGAAGCTGCCTCGCTTCCAGAAACTTTCTTTACTGTATGGTCAAATGTTTTTGATAGAGGCCATTTCAAAAAGGGAGAGTCCTTCTTAGTTCATGGTGGAACATCAGGTATTGGAGTAAGCGCCATTCAAATGGTGAAAAGTATGGGAGGTACATTTTACACCACTGCGGGTACAAAGGAAAAGTGTGATTATACTGATAAATTAGGGGCAGATATTTCTATAAATTATAAAGAAGAAGATTTTGAGGAGGTTTTGAAGGATAAAGGAGTTGATGTTATCTTAGATATGGTTGGGGGTGATTATACAGCCAAAAACCTTAATATATTAAACCCTGATGGCAGATTAGTAATTATTAATGCCATGAAAAATGCTGAATCTACCATCAATATGAAAAAATTAATGGTGAAACGATTAACCATAACAGGTTCCACTTTAAGAGCACGGTCTCCGGAGTTTAAAGGCAAAATTGCTCAAAAATTAAAGCAATATATTTGGCCAAAAATTGAATCAGGTGAAATAAAACCTGTGATTTATAAAAGCTTTCCATTAAAAGATGCAGCAAAAGCACATGAATTGATGGAAAGCAGCCAACATATAGGAAAAATCATTTTGGAGGTTAGCTAAAATAAAGTGTAAGCCCCTCCCCTTCTGAAGGCATGTGTATTCAGTTCAATTTTTTGAATTGAATTCATATGCTTTCTTTTTGCCATATAAAATAGTTGTTTGATTATATCAGATTCATTTCCATTCCCTTTCATTCTTTGACCCCAATTCGAATCATTAACATTTCCATTGTGTAAACTTTGTATCTGGTGCCATATTTTATCAAAGCGTTCTGGAAAATAATTCTCTAACCACTTTTTAAAAATTTCGGCTATTCTACCATTTAAACGCACCACTGTATAACCTGCATCTATTGCCCCATGTTCGGCTGACCTCTTTATTATTTCTGGTATTTCATGGTGATTTAAGCCAGGAATAATAGGAGCATTCATAACTGAAACAGGAATTCCTGATTCACTCAAAACCTTAATGGCATTTAGTTTTTTAGCGGCTGATGCAGTTCTGGGCTCTAATACGGATCTCAGTTTTTCATCCAAACTGGTAATGGAAAAAATAACTCTGATCAAATTATCTTTTGCTAGATCAATTAAAATATCTAGATCATCTAATACGGCTACATTTTTAGTAATAATTCCTACAGGATGTCGATATTTTGCTAATACCTGTAATAAGGACCTGGTAATTCTTAGTTTCTTTTCGATCGGTTGATAACAGTCTGTGTTTCCTGATAATACAATGGGCTTTACTTTCCAATTTTTATGTAAAAGTTCCTTTTCAAGTAATGATGGTGCATTCTTTTTTACAATTATTTTTGATTCAAAATCTAAACCAGCATCCCAACCCCAATATTCATGTGAATTGCGTGCATAACAATATACACATCCATGTTCACAGCCTTGATAAGGATTTATTGAATACTCCATCCCAACATCAGGGCTACTAACTTTATTAATGATCTTCTTAGGGTATTCATAAAAAATCTGAGTTTTAGGTTTTTCTAAATGAGTGTACTCATCTATTCCCTCATCCCATTCTGTTGTGAATTCTTGTTTTAAATATGAATTAGATAATTTGTGCTGTGCTCCTCTTCCTTTTATGTTTTGATCTGATTTCACAGTATAAAATTACTAATTTAATTAGTGTTTAGCTAAATTTATTAGCCAATAATTTTTGCATTAATTATCATAATGACAAATAAGGATTGTAACTTAAAGGCTCGAAAATCAGTAAAACTAAAGCATGAAAAACATTTACTTTTCCATTTTAGCCTTATTCATTTTTAATGTTGCCATTGCACAAGATGTAATTCCGAACAAACCTAATCCTCCACGATTGGTAAATGATTTTACCCAAACTTTAAATAGAGGTGAGCAACAACAACTGGAAAGAAAATTAAGGGCTTATAATGATAGTACATCTACTCAAGTTGTGATTTTAATTGTTCCAACTTATGGGCAATATGACCCAAATCAATTCGGTGTTCAAGTATTTGACAAATGGAAAATAGGCCAAGCGGGTAAAGACAATGGCTTGTTAATTACTGTGGCCATACAAGATCGTAAAATGTTTATCAACACTGGTTACGGTTTAGAAGATGTAGTTCCTGATGGAGCTGGAAGTACTATCATCAATGATTATATGAAACCTGCTTTCAGAAATGATAATTATTATGGCGGACTAGATAAAGCTACAGACGTTATTTTTGATTTGGCAGCGGGAAAATATTCAGCTGATGAAATAACAGATAATAATGCTGGTAAAGGAATTGGCTTAGGTGCATTTCTTATTTTCTTCTTTATATTCATCACCATTATCTCGAAAATAAGAAGAGTGAGAAGGCATCATATGGGTGGCGGAAGCCTTGACTTTTTAACCCTCATGATGTTATTAGGCAGCAGCAACAGAAGACATGGCGGAACCTTCGGTGATTTCAATTCTGGAGGTGGCGGCTTCGGAGGAGGTGGATTTGGCGGCTTCGGTGGTGGAATGACTGGCGGAGGTGGCGCTGGTGGTAGCTGGTAAGCCTTTCTAAACTCTTCCCTATTATTCTTGTTGCTTACTTTTAAATCTATTCATAACTATTTATGCGTAATTTTTTATTTGCAGTTATTACACTTCTATTCATTTCAGAATTCTCGATAGCTCAAGAAAATGAAATCAATAATGATTCAATTCTAAAGGTTGTAACTGTCACCGGTTTCAGCAAGGGCGAAAAAATCAATCGACAATCAGCCCCAATTGCTTATTTAAGTCCTAAAGAGTTAGATAAATTTTCACCACATAATCCTGTAATGGCATGGAATACTTTGCCTGGCGTTAACCTAGAACAACGAGCTGTTTCTAGCTATAGGGTGAGCATTAGAGGCAGTTCAATACGATCCCCCTTTGGAGTGAGGGACGTTAAAGTTTATTGGAACGGATTACCTTTTACAGAAGCTAATGGATCGACCGCTTTAAACCTATTAAGCAATACTCAAATGCAAGAATTGGAAGTAATAAAGGGCCCAGCTGGAAGTCTGTATGGAGCTGGCTTGGGTGGAGTAATGCAAATCAATAATTTTCCAGTATCGAATTACAGCCCTTTGGAAATTCAACTTTCAGCTGGGAGTTTCAATCAATTAAATGGCGGGATAAAAGGTCAATTCGAAACAGGAAAATTTAAAACCTTTTATGCATTTGATCATCAACAAAATGATGGCTACCGGGATCACAATTCATTAAACAGACAAAATTATCAGCTTTCAACACGATATCAAATCAATGAGAATAACCAATTAGATCTCCATTTACTCTATAATGATTTATTCTACGAAATTCCTGGTGGCTTAAATGCAGATCAATTTGCTGAAGACCCTACTCAAGCCAGAGCTGGGAGCGAACCGCAAAACTCTTCAATTGATCAAAAGACCTTGTTTTATGGTATTGGCTATACTAGTTTTTTTAATGAAAACTTAAGCCAATCTACAAATGCTGCTGGTACCTATACCTGGTTTCAAAATCCATTTATACTGGATTATAAGGAAGATCAAAACAGAGAGTTTGCATTGCGCCATCAATGGACTTATGACATGAATTTGAATACTCTTGAATGGAAATGGGATGCAGGCTTGGAATGGCAATACGCAGATAATTCAGCCAATAATTATGGAAATGTAGATGGGGTTAAGGATACTATAAGGTTTGCGGATGAATTAAATATTGATCGGAAACTATTCTTTCTGCAAACTCAAATCGGAATTGATAAGTGGGAATTTACAATTGGATTGAGTAGTAACTTATTAGAATATCAGGTCAATAGAGTGGTTAATGCCTTTGCAGAACCTTTCCAGTTTACAAGAAACTTTGATAATGAATTGATTCCTCGTGCTGCCATAAAATATCAATGGTCTGATCAAAATATGACTTTTGCTTCATTAAGTGAGGGCTTCTCAAGCCCAACTCTGGATGAAATCAGAACAAATGAAGGCAGCATAAACCGGAACCTTCAAGCTGAAAGAGGCAGAACTTATGAATTAGGTCATAAATATTATAGCCGCAAAATTCAGTTTGATGCCACTGTTTTTTATGCTGGCTTAAGAGAAACCATTACCACTTACACAAATCCTGATGGAGTAGTTTTATTTAGAAATGCGGGTGCTACCAATCAATTAGGAACAGAAATTGGAATAAATGCTGTTTTGTATAAAAATGAAGAATCCATAATTAAAAACATCAATAGCAGAACAAGTTATAATTTCTATGAATTTACTTTTGATAATTACCAACAAGAGGAAGAAGACTTTTCAGGTAATTTACTCACCGGTGTTCCGCAACATACCTTTAATCAAGTTTTTGATTTTGATATTACTAATCAGGTAAATCTAAATATTCATTATAGATATGTAAGTGAAATTCCATTGCGAGATGATAATACATTATTTGCAGATCCTTATCATTTGGTAAACTTGAATGCTGAGTACAAATTACCAATACAGGCTAAAATCAAACTCTTTGGCGGAATGGAAAATCTATTTGACACAACATATAGCCTTGGGAATGACCTTAATGCCTTTGGCGGAAGATATTATCAGCCAGCACCTGGAAGAAACTTTTATGTTGGGTTAAATTGGAAACTTTAAATGAAAAACTTTTAAAGCTTACATTAATTCTGCTACTGCTACAAATTCCTTTAAATTTGCATGATTAAATCATGCGATACTTTTTTACAATAGCATATAAAGGAACTAATTACCATGGGTGGCAAAAGCAACCTAACGCAATGGGTGTGCAGCAAAAAGTGGAAGAAGTTTTTTCCAAAATATTAAATAAAGAATCTGAAATAGTTGGTAGCGGTAGAACCGATAGTGGTGTACATGCTACTGATCAAATTTTTCATTTTGACTTTGAGGAAAATATAGCGGCTGACCAATTGCTATATAAAGCCAACAAAATGCTTCCTAAAGACGTAGCCTTAATGGATGTTAGAGCTGTAAAACCAGAAGCTCATGCTCGTTTTGATGCTGAAAGTAGGGCATATGAATATCATATTACGAGACACAAAAATCCATTTGCAATAGATCAAACTTATCATTTTGTTCATCCTTTAGATTTAGATAAGATGAATGAAGCGGCAAAACTTTTATTACAGCATCAGGATTTTGAAAGTTTTAGCAAGGTGAAAACAGATGTTTTTACTTTTAACTGTGATATATTTGAAGCTTTCTGGAAACAAGAGGTTGACTCTTTGGTTTTTCATATCAAAGCTAATCGGTTTCTGAGAGGAATGGTGAGGGCAATAGTGGGAACACTGTTGGATGTGGGCGAAGGTAAAATTGATATTGATAGATTTAATCAAATTATAGAATCAAAAGACAGAAAAGCAGCAGGTAGAGCAGTGCCTCCACATGGATTGTATTTAACTAAAGTTTTATACCCAAATAATATATATTTATAAAAGCGAAAGGTGAAGCAGGATAATATTAAAAGCGGAAATATAATTGACACAAATGTCTTAAGACGTTTATATAAATTTGTAAAACCCTACCAAGGGCGTTTCTATTTCTTGGTATTTCTTACCTTGGCACTAGCTATTTTAGCACCTGCAAGACCCTTTGTGATCCAAAAAGCCATAGATAATCCTATAGCTCAAGGCGATTTTCAAGGCCTCATTAATATGACCATTATCTTAGTGAGTTTATTAGTGATGCAAGCTCTTGTTCAATACGGTCATACCTATTTATCTGGCTGGCTAGGTCAGTTCATAATCCGGGATATTAGAATAAAATTGTATCGGCACTTATTAAGTCTTCGCTTAAAATTCTTCGATAAAACTCCGATTGGAAGATTAGTGACTAGAAATGTATCAGATGTTGAAACTTTATCTGATGTATTCAGCCAAGGGCTTGCTGCCATGATTGGAGATGTACTACAAATATTATTCATTTTAGGGATGATGTTTGCCATGAGTTGGAAACTTACTTTGGTTTCATTGGCAACACTACCACTACTTTTCATTAGTACTTATATTTTTAAAGAAAAAGTTAAAGTAGCCTTCAATGAAGTACGTAATGCAGTTTCTAATTTAAATTCCTTTGTGCAAGAGCACGTTACAGGCATGTCAATTGTACAAATATTTACTGCTGAAAAGCGTGAGTATGATGAATTCAAAAAGATAAATAATGAGCATAGAAAGGCCAATATAAGATCTGTATTATACTATTCTATTTATTTCCCAGTAGCGGAAGTTATCCAAGCAACTGGTATTGGCTTATTAGTGTGGTATGGAGCAAAAGGGGTAGTAAACGAAGCAGAAACGGGTATAACATTGGGTATGCTCATAGCCTTCATTCTATATATACAAATGTTCTTCAGACCGATAAGAATGATCGCAGATAGGTTTAATACTTTGCAAATGGGTATCGTAAGTTCATCTAGAATATTAAATCTATTAGATAATAAAGAGCATATTCCGAATAATGGAAACTATGCTCCAGAAAAAATTAATGGGAATATTTCTTTTGAGAATGTAGAGTTTGCTTACAACGAGGGAGAAACCGTTCTTAAAAATATTTCTTTTGATGTAAAAGAGGGAGAATCAGTAGCATTAGTAGGGGCCACAGGAGCGGGTAAATCTTCAGTGATAAATCTATTAAGTAGATTCTATGATATTCAAAAAGGTAAAATCACTTTAGATGAAACGGACCTTAAAGAATTTGATTTATATGCTCTTCGTCAGAATATTGGAGTGGTATTACAAGATGTTTTCTTATTTTCTGATACCATTCTATATAACATAACTTTAGGTAATCCTGATATTAGTTTACAGCAAGTAAAAGATGCTGCTGAATTAGTAGGGGCAAGAAAGTTTATTGAAAGGTTACCTGGTGGGTATAATTATAATGTGATGGAAAGAGGAGCAACACTTTCTGTTGGTCAGCGTCAGCTAATCTCCTTTGTTCGTGCTATGGTGTATAATCCGAAAATCATTGTGCTGGATGAAGCTACCTCCTCAGTTGATACTGAAACCGAAGAAATGATTCAAAATGCAATTGAGAAAATGATGAAAGGTAGAACAAGTATTGTGATTGCTCACCGATTATCTACCATTCAAGAAGCAGATAAAATTATTGTTTTAGATAAAGGTGAAATTAAAGAAACTGGAACTCACCAGGAACTACTTGATAAAGGTGGATTCTATCATCAATTACATAATATGCAATACAAAGAAATGGCCTCTTGATTAGCCTTTCTTTTTATCTAAATCCTCATAATAATCGCGTTCCCTATAAGGATGCTCAATATTGAATGATTTAATCAATATAGATTCAAAGCCTGGGCCTAGCCAGATTAAAACAATACCCGTTATTCCTAAAATTATTGACTCATTATATAGAGTATCCATGTTTTGAATCCAAAATAAAGCATGCAATACACTTGTCATGACTCTTAGAATTAGAGTCCAGTTTTTACGCCAGGTTATGATGATTAGGGTATTTTGTAAAATGATAAGAAGAGCAAATACTAATACATAATCATTAAAAAACCAATCTAAGAATAGATTTTCAAAAACAGTTCTTTTCGTTTCATCTCCAAGGAAAGGCTCAAATAAAAAGAGCAACTGATAAACTCCATAAAACAATAAAATTTGTGCTAGACTGATAGCCAAGCCTACAAAGATTCTCTTTTTGAGCATATTGAGGTTACTTTTAATTAATTATAAGGTAAAAGATACAAAAAGGCTCTAAAAGCACAAAGAAAAGGTTTTATTGGATAGCGAACTTTCCATCACTCCTATCAAAAAACATAATAAATATTAATACCGTTATAATTAATATGAAATCAGAAGAAAAAAATAAGAAACTAGAGAATAATAATTCAGACATTAAAAATAAGCAAAAGGAAAATAAACAAGGCCCAAAAGAGGAGAATGAAAATCATGAAGAAAGAAATGGCGTGCTTCCTGAAGGTATGGATTTCAAAAAATTTATAGGTTGTGGCGGGTGACCACTTCAATTTTAAATACTATAAAATAAAAAAGGCTTACTCGATATGAGTAAGCCTTTCTTTTGTTATTAAACGAATATCAATTATTTGTTTCCTCCTGCTCTAATCATAGCGCAACGGAAACCAATTGTTGCAGTTGATGAATCCTGCTCAATAAATCTTCTTGTACCTGGAGATAACCAATAAGCAACATCTGCCCAAGAACCTCCTTTGTAAACTCTAATGTTGTCGTTGATTAATGAGTTGATAGTATTTGGATCATTAGCACCATTGTCGTAGTTAGACTGTGGATCTAAAGTACCATCTCTTCTTACTGGATTTAAATCTTCAAAATCTTGGAATGATAATGGACGGTATAAATCCCATACCCATTCATTAACATTACCAGCCATATTGTAAAGACCGTAATCGTTTGGTGGATAGTTGTAAATATAATCTGTTACAAACGCTCCATCATTTAATTTACCGGCAATACCACCGTAGTCACCTCTACCTCTTTTAAAGTTGGCTAAGAAGTAACCCATTTCTTTTCCATAAGGATTTCTTAATGAGTGACCATCCCAAGGATAAATTCTTTTATAAAGTTGAACTTCATCAACCCATTGAGTACCAATTAATGCAGTAGCTGCGTATTCCCACTCAGCTTCTGTTGGTAATCTATAATCTGGTAAAACAACACCTGTTTCTAATGGAATTCTACCACCTGATTCCGCTGGGACTTCAATTCCCGCCTCTTCAGCTAATTTATAATTTACCATTACAGATCTCCATTTAGAGTATTCGGTTGCTTGCTCCCAACTAACTCCTACAACAGGGTGATATCTGAAACCAGGGTATCTTAAATAATGATCTACATAAGGATCGTTATAAGCTAATTTTTTAGCCCATACTGTAGTATCTGGTTTCACAGATTCATAATAATCTCTAGATGAATCTAATTTTACGTAGTGTAAGAACTCTAACCAGTGGATATTAGCAACCTCAGTTTCATCCATGTAGAATGAAGATACTGTTACTGTTCTTTCTATATTATCTCTTGAATGAAGAATATCCTCTTCAAATGAACCTAAAACTGTTCTACCTCCTTCGATGTAAACCAAGTTAGGTCCATCAGGTTGGCCACGGAATTCAGCTACCTGAAAGCCTTCTTCACTATTGTATTCCAAACCTGTTGTAGTACTTAACACCCCTGGACCTTTGGCGGTAGGGTTGTTACTGCCACCACATGCAGAAATAACGGCCACAGCCGCTGCAAGGACAGCATATTGAATTTTAAACACACACTTTTTCATATCCTGTTATTGTATTCGTTTAATAAACACTGTTTAATCACTTATATATCAATGCAATATATAAATAATTGGTAAATATAACTTTACCAAACACTAAATTCAACTATTAAAATGAAATTTTAAAGTATTTTAGTACAAATTCGACCAATATGTAAGAATTTTAAATCAGTTGCAGTAAAACGTCTATCGGAAAGCCTTTATTGCTTTATGCATCAGTCCATACCTTAGTACCTTCAGTACAATTTGTACAAATATCAATTTCACTTCTTGATTTTAAAAGTTTATTTCGGAAGCTTTGATAGGCTTTCCCATTCCAGACATCCTCAAATTTCTCTTGATTTAAATTTCCTAATTGATGTTGTGCATCTTTATCGAAACAACATGGAACAACCCGCCCGTCCCAGGTTATTACACAGCTATGCCACATCTTCCAACACTGATTTAACAATTTATTTTTTATAGCATACAAACCATCTTTCATTTTTTTATAGCGGCTATATTTCGGATTATCAGGAATAAGCGGTGAGCCGTTTTTATAATCATAAATCTGCGCTGTTTTTAATTTGACCTCATCAACACCCAATTTATTTGCTAATTCATAAATTGCTGGAATATCTTGTTCATTAGGCTTTACAACCAAAAACTGAAAAATAACGTGCGGAGTACTTGATTTTAATGTTTTCTTCCATTTCATCACGTTTTGTGTACCTTCTAATACTTTATCAAGTTTCCCACCAATTCTATATGATTCATACGTTTCCTGACTTGCTCCATCGATTGAAATAATTAACCGGTCCAAACCACTTTCCACGGTTTTCTTTGCGGTTTCATCATCTAAAAAATGGGCATTTGTTGAAGTAGCGGTATATATTTTATGCTTGGAAGCAATTTTTACGAGCTCCAAAAAATTCTTATTCACATAGGGCTCACCCTGAAAATAGAATAACATATAGATTAAATGATCTTTAAGCTGTGCAAGTATCTTTTCAAAAGCATCCGGCTTTAGCATACCCACTGGCCGAGTAAATGAGCGTAATCCACTTGGGCATTCCGGACACCTTAAATTGCATGAAGTAGTAGGTTCAATTGAAATTGAAATAGGCTTCCCTTTTATATTAGCTTGTCTGGAATGTTTAGAAAGATGATAGCTACACCATAGCAGAAAAGCGTTTGTAGCTTTCCGAAATGTTATCTTTTTCAATAGATTAAGGCTATCTTTAAAATGCATTTCAATAATGTGTTAAAAGCAAAAACGAACTTAATAAAACTAGATGAACTTTAAAGCAATCCTTCGAATAATTCCCTGGATAGTAGTATTGATTTTGTTAGTGTTTCTTTGGTTAAGAAGACTGGGTAATTACACAAGTCCCGAAAAAGTAAATACTGATTATACCTTAGTTCTTCAGCAGATTGAAAAATTAGGTAAGCTTGAATTAGTGAAATATAACTATAAAGAGGTAGTTGAAGTAGAAAACATAGCTAAAAGGTATCTGGATTTAGGTTACTTTTATATTCCTGGAGGCCAAGACCAGAAAGCAATTTTAATTGCTCAAGGTGAGGCTGTGGCTTGTTTAGACCTCATGAAAATCAAAAAAGAAGATATATCGATTGAAAATGATACGTTAACAATATTATTGCCACAAACCGAAATCTGCTATTATAAAGTGAATTTGGAAAACAGTAAGTTTTATGATTTAAGAACAAGCAGAGATGATAAAAAAGCGGCTGAATTTGTAGATCAAGTCTACGCAAAAGCGGAAAAACAAATAAAAATAGCTGCGCTGGAATCTGGAATATTAACAGATGCTAAAAACATGAGCCATGATATTTTAAAGCCTTTCGTTGAAAATATTACTGGAATGCCTGTTCTATTAATCTATCCTGAGCAACCTAAATCAATACCTATCAGAATTGAAAAATAGGCCTATTGGGAAAAGGGCACTTAAACCAATTTAAGTCCCCTTTTTAATGCTTCATTCCTTATCTTTCGAGGAATTCCCCTAATAAGGAACCACCTTCTTTTCTTGAATTTTTACTGTAAGGTGCAATAGCCTGAATTAACTTTCTTATAGGCATAGATTGTAACCAAACTTTACCAGTTCCTCTTAAAGTAGCCAGGAAAATACCTTCCCCTCCGAATAACATAGACTTTATTCCTCCACTTGCTTGAATGTCAAAATCCAAAGAAGATTCATAAGCTACTACACAGCCAGTATCTACTTTTAGTGTTTCATTATTTAATTGTTTTTCAATTACAGTTCCACCAGCGTGCACAAAAGCCTTTCCATTTCCTTGTAACTTTTGCATGATAAAACCTTCGCCTCCTAATAAGCCAGACCCTAATTTTCTATTTAAAGTAATTGAAACTTTAGTACCCATTGCAGCACATAAAAAACCATCCTTTTGAACTATTACCTCATTATTGTAATGGTTTTTTAAATCCATTGCGATTACAGTACCAGGATATGGACCAGCAAAAGCCACATGGGCTTTACCTTGTCCTCTATGTGTAAAGTGAGTCATGAAGAGCGACTCACCGGTAAAAATCCTACTTCCAGCAGAAAGTAACTTACCCATAAAACCTTCATTAGGGTTGGAACCGTCCCCCATTTTGGTTTCAAACTGAATGTCATTGTCCATGTAAACCATGGCTCCGGCTTCAGCAATTACGGTTTCTTGAGGATCTAATTCTATTTCTACCAGCTGTACGCCATCTCCTAAAATCTTATAATCTACTTCGTGTGATTGTGAATGCATAATTTTAAAGTTTAGATAGCTAAAATAATAAATTTATTGATAAATTAATTGCATCTGCACTCTTCTATTTTTGGCACGACCTTCAGCTGTTTCATTACTTGAAATTGGTTCTGTTTCACCTTTTGAAACTAACCTAATTTTTCTTTTAGAAACTCCATTATTGAGTAAAATTAAGCCAATCATTTTTGCTCGCTCAAATGAAAGTTTCTTATTATACTCTTCTGTTCCGACATTATCAGTATGGCCGGTTATCAATACTTTGACTCTATCACTTTGTTTAAGAAGCTCACTCATTTGATAAATATATTCTTCATCTTCTTCAGTTAGTTCTATGTCATCAAAATCGAATTTGAATACATAGGATAAGTCCTCAAATTCATGGGGTAAATAAGTTATGGTTCCTGCTTTGGTTTCTACTTTAATAGCATCTTCCTCTTCTTTTTCACTTTCTTTTGATTCATTATCCTGAATTTCATTATCTATTGTGTTTTCTTTCTCTTCAGAAATCTTTTCTCTATTCCCATAGGTCAGCTTACTTTTCCTTTTTGGCCGTCTAAGCCTCTTTATAGAAAAAACGACCTCAAAAGTGCCATGATTACTAATATTATTTTTAAAGAAATTAATATCAAAAGCACCTCCTACAGAATAATTTTTTGAGTCATAAACAGCTCCTAGCATCAGGTTATTGGCTGTTGAATAACGGAGCATACTTTTAATAGATTCTGTTGCACTGTTACCCATTGAATACCTAATAGATGGGCCTGTTATAATTTCAAATGAAGGGCCAGCATGCCTGAATAGCACATCTTGAGTTAAATGCCATTGATAGTTTTCAAAAATTGTAGCAGATCCTGTTAAAACATTAACAAATGGAAGTTTATTAACATTGCTTTCATTGAAAGAGTCTTCAGGCCTATTTAAATTTTGTAAAGAGTATCCTGCAGTGAATAATTTTTTGCCATATCTGTCAACTTTTTGCCAACTAAATCCAAAAGAAAAAGAAAAGTAATTTTTATTGATTATTCCAGAGCTTTCACCGCTAGGTAGATTAGAATCAAAACCAAAGTATTCCACATATTGGCTTCCTGTTACCAATTGTTGTCGATTTAATGATTTTGATTGAAAACTAGAATTTAATCCAAAAGACAATTCATTTTTATCAATTAAAGGAACACTTATGGCATAAGAAACACTAGCTTGGTTCAGTTTATAAATATTGTTTCCTGTAGTTTGGTCATTCATTAAAGAAACTGATATTCCTGACCATCTTCTATCTTCATTAAAAAATGGCTGGTTCACTTCTGCATATGATGACATAAAGTTTACATCTTGAGAAGCCGATTGATTACGGAAAATAAAAATTCCATTTTGATAATTATCAGTTGAGGCAAAAGCAGGATTTACTCGATTTGGAGCATAATCAAATAGAGAATGCATAAAGCTCTGACCAAACAAATTGCCTGCTGTTATTCCTAAACATAATGTGATAATAACTTTTCGCATGACAATTACTTACTTAATAGTATTTTTCCTTTCTGATTTCCATTAAGTAAAATCAGGTTTCCGTCATGATATGAACCACGGACTTGCCAAAAGTAGATGCCTGCTTCTGCTTTATTCCCGAACCTTGTTCCATCCCAACCTGAAGTATTCATTTTATCGGGCTCTTGACTTCTAAAAACCACATTTCCTTCCCTGTCATATATTATAAACTCAAAATCATTTACATCTACTAAACCATATATCCTGAGTTTATCATTTCGAGCATCACCGTTAGGAGTGAACATTTCTGGAATAAAAGCTTCTTGAATTACTTCAATTCTTACCGTATCATAGGAAAAACACCCATTAGCTGATATTCCCTTCACTACGTATGCGGTAGTTGTTTCAGGTATTGCTATAGGATTTGAAATGTTAATTGCATTAAGATAAATGTTGGGAGCCCATTCATAAGCCACTGCACCATCTGCTTGAAGTTGAATTTGGCCTCCTCTTTTAATTACTGAAGTATTATTCAATATTTCTACTTGAGATTGATCTATAGTAATCGAAAAGGAGCTCTCAATTTTACATTCATTTACGTATGCCTCATAATTTATTTCGGTCTCATTTTCCACTAAAATATTTAGAGAAAAATCGCTTGATAAAAGATTATTGTTTTCATACCAGTTAATACTATCTACTTTTTGGTCTAGATTAATATTAAGTTCTTGAACCTCACAAACAACAAAATCATTCAATTGATAATCTGATTCATCAATTATGTTAATAACATAAATTTGATTGCTATTACAATCTGAATAATTTACATCTCTAAAATAAAGAGTATCTTCTTTTTCAACTAAGATTTCCACTTCTTGAAACTCACCTAAATAGCCATTCTTTTCGGAATACCAATATTTAGTTTTTGTGCTATCTCCAAGAGTAATAGTCCTCCCGACACAAGTATTAATTATCTGTTCATTTACACTCTCACATATCTCAAAATTTCCGCAAGCCATATACCTCCCGCCACATTCTTCCGGGCAATATTCTGGTTTTAAATCATCTGGGATAGCAATAGTTAATGAATTGTCGATAGGTTGAATACCATAACTGTAATTTCCTGATGGTAGATTATCCAATTTCAGCTCATTTGAATAGGAATTATTCCCTCTTGATGTTTTAATTCTATCACTGGAGTTGATATCAAAATTGGGCGATAAAAACTCTGTGGAATAATCACTGCTTCCGATAAAAACATCATAAGTGATATTATCAGTAACTGTATGGTCATCTACTGCATCATTCCATACTATAATCACCCCATCTTGAGATTGAAAAGCAGTTTGAGAAGTTGGAACTTTAGGCGGTAGGTTTTCATTCCCATATTGATTTTCCCAGCCATAAAGTACAATGCCTGAAGAATCTTCTTCTGTAACAAAAGTGATATCCAAATCACCATCTCGATCGGGATCATAAAAGCTGAGACTTTGAATATCTAAGCTTTCTATGGAATCAAGTTCATATTCGTTATTGGGTTTTTGAAAGATGAAAGCAGATTGGCTTAAATCGCTAATAAAAATATCTGTTAGGCCATCTGAATTGAAGTCTGCTAGGAAGCTTTTTTGAGGATTAAAGCCGGAGACATCAAAGATTACATGCTCAATAAAATTGGTACTATCATTTATGAAAACAGCTGATTTCAAAACGGCATTTGAGTCGCTATAATTTGCGAAGAAATCAGTTTTTCCATCATGATTATAATCGCCAAGTGAAACACTTTTATAATTTCCTTTTGGAAGACTAGTCTCTTTACGAACTGTAGAATCTTTATAATTTATTAAGATTGCTGGTGATTGAAGAGCAGCACTATCAAAAGAAGTAATCAGAATATCATTTCTACCATCAAGATTAAAATCAAAAAATTGGAGCTCAGGTTTTTGAATTAATTTTGCAATTTCTTCTGATTTATTTAAAAAGCCTCCACTGGAATTTTCTAATAATGATAAACTTAGGGTATCATTACTGTTTTTCACATACAATAAATCCTTAAATCCATCTTTATTCCAGTCCTCTAGGTAAATCTGTTTTACATCTTCCAATTTGATTTTAAAAGAAGAGGTAAAATTGCTGCTCTCTTGAGTAAAAATCTCTAATGAATTATTTCCTGCACTGTCTTTTGTAAAACCAATTACATCCAGTTGGTTATTATTATCAAGGTCTTCAATTTTTACCGGAAAGGTTGTTAGATTGGGTATTTGGATACTTCTTTCTTGAAAAGTAAGCCAATCAAATACAATCAAATGAGAGCTGTCCATTTTAGTGTTTAACTGAAGAGTAACTTCATGTAAACCATTATTATCAATATCTAGCCAAAATGAATTCTCTACATTATTAGCAATAATTTCATTAGTGTTTTTAATTTTCAAGTTTTGAGTAATGCCTTGATTTGAAAACACCATAATTAAGGCGAATATTAAGGTTGATAGCTTTTTCATGATTTAGTCTTTTTGCGGTTCAAATTCGAAAGACAATTGGATGCTTACTCTAGAATTTACGGGCTTGCCGTTTCTAATAGCGGGTTCCCATTTTGGCATATTCGATATTAGCCTTTCACACTCTTCATCAAATGGCGATCCTAATGAATTTTGAATCTGGATAATATTAGCTTCACCTGTTTTACTAATCTCGAAGATTACGTTTACTGTCCCCTCTATTCCTTCCGATTTATCCACACTTTCCGGATAAATTATTCTTTCATTAAAGTATTGATTTAGAGAATCTATACCGACAATTGGGATTGCTCTTTTATAGCCTAATTGTATCTTTTCTTCTTCATCTTTTGGCATATTCTGCTTTACAATCCCAGTTTCTTTTTTACTGTTACTCTTAATTGGGTTATTTGATCGTGAGATTTTCTCTTTATGGCTTTGCTTTGCTTTTGGAAGTTTTGGTAAAGATTTCTGCATAAAATCTATATTGTTCTTTAATGCAATCTGGTCTTTTTCTGTGCTAATTTCCTCGTTATTTTTGACATAATTCCAATAGAAAAGGCTTGAGCCAATAATTGAAACTACTGCTAAACTTGAGACAATTCTTATCATTGATTTCCTCACATTATTTTTATGCTGAAGCTGTTCTGTTCTTCTATTTAATAAAGCTTTGAAATCTTTATGCTTCGAGATTTCTTGATTTGAAAGCTCTTTTAAATGATCTATATTTTTATATCCTCCTCTCATTTTACATTCATTTTTATTCTGAGCTTATCTAATATTCTGTAGCATTTTACCTTGGCGTTGCTCTCTGTTACATCTAAAACTGCTGCTACTTCTTTAAATGAAAGGCCTTCAAAAAACCTAAGCTCAATAATGTCGAGTTCCTTTGATTTTAAGCTGTTAATTGCGATTTTCAATAATTGAAATTGATCATCTGAACTTTCTAAAGGGAATTCTTCGAATAGACTTTCAGACTTTAATAATTCAAGCGGGATTACTCTCTGATTTTTCTTTTTTCTAAATGCTAAATTTGATTCATTTAAAGCAATTCTATAAAGCCAGGAAGAAAATGGATATCCTTTATCTTTATATTGATGAATTTTTGTCATCGCTTTATAAAAAGTTTCTGAACACAATTCAGATGTTATTGCTGCATCACCATGCCTCTTATATAAAAACCTAAAAATCGCATTATAGTATTTATCGTATAATGGTTCGAACCAGCGAGGATTTTCTTTAGCTCTTTTTATGCAATCCTCTTCGGAAGCATCTTGTATTATTTTTTCACTATATTTTAAAAGTTTATCCAATTATCTGATTGATTTTATACTTGTAATTCAGAAGTAAGTGAAAAGATACACTTTATTTAAAAAAATTTTTTTACGCATATCTTTTTAGAATAAACAAATCTAGTTTTCACGAATTATACATAGGAAACACATCTAAATTATGATGATTAAGAAATCTAAATGTAGCTCAATTCAATTCGTATTTTTGTTTCTATTGGTGGGTTGTGGAAATCCGGAAGGGTCAACTGAAAAAGAAGGAGTTCAACTGTATGATACAATTCAAGTAACCGCTACTGCCTATAATTCTGTTGAAAGCCAAACCAAGAAAAGAAACCCAAGTATTGCAGCATGGGGAGATACACTGAAGCCAGGTATGCAATCTATCGCGATTTCGAGAGATTTTCTTAAAGAAGAGCTCTTAGAACATAACGATACAGTTTTGATTGAAGGATTAGAAGGGCCATATTTGGTGAAAGATAAAATGAATAAGCGCTGGACCCGTAAAATTGATATTTATATGGGCTTAGATGTTCAAGCTGCAAGAAGTTGGGGCAAGAAAGAGGTAGAAATTTATATACCTATTAAAAGTGAAGAAATAAAAAAAGAGGAATAGTTATTCCTCCTCTTCATTATCTTTTTTAATATCCTCTAAATCATCCCTATCTTTCAGCTTTTTATCCTCAACTTCTTCATTAAGGAATTGATTAATCTTATCAATATCAAAACTAGTTTGAATCTCACCGAAGGAATCAATTTTTACATCAAAGCCTTCTAATTTTGGGTTGACATTCGGTTTTTTATGTTTTTTACTATCGTCTTTCTTTTTAGGCATTATTAAGAAATTTGGTCCTTTAGCTTATCTAACGCTATTCGGATCCTTTCTGTTATTTCTTCTTTGCCTAAAATCTCAATAATATCCATCAAATCTGGTCCGCCTGCTTCTCCCGTAATACTAACTCTTAAAGATTGCATTACTTTTCCCATGCCTATTCCTTCTTGCTCCAATACAGCAGCAAAAGTTGCCTTGGCATTTCCAGCATCAAGGTGTTCTACTTTCTCTAAAGCATCTGCGTATAAGCCTAAGGCTTTATCCACATCGGCATTCCATTTTTTACGCACTACCTTTTCATCATAATGATCTGGTTTTTTAAAGAAATACTGTCCTTGGGTCCAGAATTCAGTAGGGAAAGTAACACGCTCTTTTAATGCATGAACAATACGCTCTAGTTTTTGCTGTGAAACTTCAATGCCATTAGCTTCAGTATCTTTCTTTAAATAATCTGCTAACTCAGCATTCGTTTTACTTTTCAAATACTGCTCATTGAACCACTTCGCTTTTTGGATATCAAACTTGGCTCCTGCTTTTCCGATTCTTTCGAGTGAGAAAGCATTTATTAATTCCTCTAAACTGAAAATCTCTTGCTCCCCTCCTGGGTTCCAGCCTAAGAATGCTAAAAAGTTAATCAAAGCATCTGGCAGGTAGCCATCTTCTTTAAAGCCTGCTAACATTTCTCCTGAAGCAGGGTCTTTCCATTCCATTGGGAAGATTGGGAAACCATGTTTTTCGGCATCACGCTTACTTAATTTACCATTTCCATCTGGTTTTAGTAATAATGGTAAGTGAGCAAATGTTGGCATGGTATCTTCCCAACCTAAAAACTGATAGAGTAACACATGCAATGGTGCAGATGGTAACCATTCTTCTCCTCTGATTACATGCGTGATTCCCATTAAATGGTCATCCACTACATTAGCTAAATGATAGGTAGGCATTCCATCTGACTTCATGATGATTTTATCATCAATTTGAGTAGAGTGAACCATTACCCAACCTCTTACTTTATCGTTTAGTCTGATTTCTTCTTTTCTAGGTACCTTCAATCTAATAACATAAGGCTCACCAGCATCAAGTTTTTGTTGTACTTCCTCTTTGGAAAGTGTCAAGGCGTTTTTCATCTGCATGCGAGTAATCGCATTATACTGAGGAGTATCTACTCGAGCTGCTTTCAAACGCTCACGCATTTCATCTAATTCTTCTGCAGTGTCGAATGCGTAATATGCTTTATCTTCATCAAGCAATTGCTGTGCATATTTTGCATAAATTTCCTTACGCTCACTTTGCCTATACGGCCCTACTTCACCTTCATCATTCCATGGGCTTTCATCAGGTGTAATCCCTAACCATTTTAAAGTTTGGTGAATATAATCCTCTGCTCCTTCTACATATCTGTTTTGATCAGTGTCTTCAATTCTTAAAATGAATTTCCCACCTTCTTTTTTCGCAAAAAGGTAATTATATAAAGCCGTTCTAACTCCACCGATATGAAGTGGTCCGGTTGGACTAGGGGCAAAACGTACACGTACAGCTTGACTCATGAGATTTATGTTTTTATGCTAATGGGCTGCAAAATTAATCAATAATGTGTAAAACTCGCATAAAGATTAGATTTATGCCCCAATATTATGATTCCTAATCAACCCTTATTTTGAATACTTTTAATAGGTGTGTCATACCTATTTATCGCAATTTTTAAATAATCTGTAGAATTAATTTAGTCTTTAAGGTATTTGAAAACAGAAATTATTAAATTACACTTGTATGTAATAATGGCCTCATAGCTCACTATCAAACTTAAAATACTAATATTATGGAAAAGCAAATGTCTAATTTGAATAATGATAAAAAAGGAAACCCAACTATTATGATCTGTTTAAAGTGCATTGTGTTTATGTCACTTTTCCCAGGTATTTACTTAATTGGCCGCTTTTTTATACTTTAAAATATAACCTATTTTCTTACTCGTTTAAATTGGTTTTGCACAATACTATTTAAATATATTTTAGTATTAATACATTCAAAATTTAATGAGTGTTCTAGTGATGAAAATAAAGAGACTCCCTCACCGAGTAAAATAGGGATTTTGGTGATGGTCATTTCATCTATCAAATCCTCTTTTAGGAAACTTTGAATTAATTTTCCTCCATCGATATACAAATTAGAATAGCCCTTATTATGAATAGTATTTAAAACGGAATTTAAACCTCCTTTTAATAATTCTACTTTTCCGGAAAGTTCGTCAGGTATCTGTTTTAAAGAATTACTTAATACAAAAACAGGCTTTTCATATGGCCATTCAATATCAAAACCAGAAACTGTATCAAAAGTATTTCTACCCATCAATAAAGCATCGACCCCATTCATAAATTGCTGATAACCCATATCATCTTGATCAGGGTTTGGGATTGAATGGAGCCAATCAATATTGCCATTTTTATCCGCAATAAAATTATCTATACTGGTAGCAATAAAAACTTTGTTTTTAGACATTATATTAATTTCTAGTGAAATTACTAGAAAGAATAGCCTATTCCAATTGAAGGTACAGTGAAGTTTGGTTTCTCACCAAATATTAAATCCACACCATAAATTACCGCATTACCAATAGCCATTTCTACCAAGTCATCAGTAGCAAAGCCTAATAGAGTAGTAGATGTAAAGCCTACCTGGAAGAATACACTATGAGATGGTTTTTGGAAACGATAGTGCATGTTAAAAGTACTGGTAGGAATTCCGTAGTTTCTTACTTCCTGTTGTCTACCATTATACCATTGCCCGTAATATCCTGCCCATCCGAAGCCCATAGTAAATAAGTGACTTTTTCTTCCTACTAGCATATTAAACTCGAAACTAGCATTTGCTAACTTTAAATCATCATATTGGGGAATGGGAAGGTAAAATCCACCAAGTTTGGCTGCAAAATTTATTAATCCATTCTTAGTTATAATTCTTTCATAATTAAAAGACGCTGGGATCGATGAACCTAGAACATTAAGGTAAAAAGAGTTTCTACTAAACTTTTCTCCTTTGACCCTTCTGGGCTCACCATCGTCTTTATTAAAATCTATAGTTGATCGCTTAACAGTAGTTTTAGAAGTTGGGGTATTAGTTTTCGGTTTTGGCTTTGGTTTAATTTCATAGGTTGTTTGTGCTTGTGCTACAACAACACTAAGAACTAATAGAATTGTAAATAACTTCTTCATATCATAAATAAATTAGTGCGAACTGGCTAAAACCAAATAATGGGCCAAAAATTTTGTTAAACCATTGGTTATTAACCTCTGGAATATAGTATTGGGCCAGATGATTTTTGTTACAAAACAAATATGATATAATTATTTTTATTTTTTTTATATTATTTCAATTAAACCATACATGGCAAATATTGAACATAAAATAAAAAAGCACGCTCTTTCAAGCGTGCTTCAGAATTAAATAAATCAGCTACTTATTATTTTAAGCCTGCTCTTTCTAGTAAAGCTTCTATTTTAGGTTCTCTTCCACGGAATCTTTTATACAATTCCATTGGATGTTCACTTCCGCCTTTTGATAGGATATTGTCTTTAAAGGATTGAGCAACCTCCTTATTGAAAATTCCTTTTTCTTTAAAAAGTGAGAATGCATCTGCATCCAAAACTTCTGCCCATTTATAGCTGTAATATCCAGAAGCGTAACCTCCAGCAAAAATATGACCAAATTGAGTACTCATTAAAGCCCCTTCCACACTAGGAAATAATTCAGTTGGAGCCATGGCTTTTTGCTCAAAAGCAGCAACATCATCAATAGTATCGGCTTCCTCTTTTGATAAACTGAAATATGCCATATCCAACATAGCAAAGCTTACTTGCCTAACCGTAGCATAAGCTTCATGGTAAGTACTACTTGCTTTTATCTTGTCGATATACTCTTGAGGAATCTTTTCTCCTGTTTCATAGTGTTTCGCAAAAAGATCCAGACATTCCTTTTCATAACACCAGTTTTCGAATATTTGTGAAGGTAATTCCACAAAATCCCAATATACGTTCGCTCCGGTTAAACTTCCATATTGACCATTACCTAGCATGGCGTGTAAAGCATGACCAAATTCATGAAATAAAGTAGTTACCTCATTGAATGTTAATAAACTAGGATTATCAGGGGATGAGGGGGTAAAATTACAAACATTTGAAACTAATGGTCTTACTTCTTCACCATCTTTTCTGTATTGATCACGATAAGTCGTCATCCAGGCACCTCCTCTTTTTCCTTCACGAGGATGGAAATCTGCGTAAAAAATGGCTATTGGTTTGCCATCTAAATCTGTCACCTCATAAGTAGTAACTTCCTCATGATAAACCGGAATATTCTTTACTTCCTTAAATCTGATATCATATAATCTTTCAGCTGTTTGGAATACGCCATCTAAAACATTTTCCAATTTGAAATAAGGTCTTAGCAATTCATCATCAATCGCATATTTCTTTTTCTTCAGCTTTTCAGAATAGTAGGCCCAATCCCATCTTTGTAATTCAATATCATCACCTTCCTTCTTAATAAACGCTTTAATTTCTTCAACTTCTTCTTTCGCTTTTGGTAATGATTGATTTAATAAGTCAGATAAGAATTTTTGAACTTTATCTGCTCCTTCTGCCATCCTTTCTTCTAATACATAATCCGCATAGCTTCCATACCCTAAAAGGTTTGCCATCTCGCTCCTTAGGCTAACAATCTCTTTTATAATATCTTTATTATCATGCTTATCGCCTTTGTTGGCTTTAGACATGAATGCTTTATAAAGTTTCTCTCTGAGCTCTCTATTATCAGCATTTTCCATAAAAGGTACAAAACTTGGAGCTTGTAATGTGAAAACCCATTTGCCTTCATGGCCTTTGCTTTTTGCTGTGGATGCCGCCTGTTTTTTTATAGAATCTGGTAGGCCACCTAAGTCCTTTTCGTCTGAAATAACTAATTCAAAATCGTTTGTCTCAGCCAAAACATTTTCACCAAACGTAAGTGTGAGTTGGGAAAGCTTTTTGGAAATTTCTTTAAATCGGGCTTTATCTACAGAATTTAAATCTGCTCCATTTCTTACAAATGACTTATACGTTTTATCCATAAGCATTTGCTGTTCTTGGTTTAAACCCAATTCATCTTTCTGATTATGAACTGCTTTTACTCTTTTGAATAGTGCTTCATTTTGCCATATATCATTTCCAAATTCTGATAAAATAGGTGAAGCATCTCTGGCAGCAGCCTGAATTTCCTCATTGGTCTCTGCACTATTCAGATTAAATAATATCGATGCTATGGAGTTTAATTTTTTGCCGCTAAATTCTAATGCTTCAACTGTATTCTCAAAGGTTGGTGTTTCGTCTTGAGAAGTGATTTCCTCTATTTCCTGTTTAGCTTCTTTTATCGCCTCCTCTATTGCAGGCATAAAATGCTCAGACTTAATTTTATCAAATGGAGGGGTTTGAAAGGGTGTTTTAAATTCTTCTAATAAAGGATTATTCATATAAATCTATACTTTAATTTATTTGCAAACTTAAGCTTTTTAATACGGAATGCGTGTAGTAAAGATTTATTGATTGGAAGATATATTTAACTATTGTTTCTTATAGATTCTAAAGAAAACTTCATTCCAGCTTTTACCATAATCGGAAGACTGATCCCATTTTTGTGTCACATTTCCATTTTCTAATAACTCCCAGGTGATCTGGCTTTGGTTTAGCTTGCTTGAATCAGAATTCATTATTATTTTACTTTTTGATGACTTTCCATTTAACAATAAGCTAGCTCCTTGATTATCCACCCAGCTTTGATGCCATCGTTTATTTGATGAGTTATAAAAGTTATAGCTGCTTCCTTTAAAAGCTCCTGATCCAGAAGTCCATTTCTCTTGAATTCCACAGGCAAAATCAATTTTGGTAATGGTATTATGTCCTAAATATCCTCCTTTTCTGTTATACACTTCCCAGTCTCCTAGCCAGAAATTAAAAGCATGGTAATTTTTATCCTCACATTTATCTAACCAATAATTAAATGTGTTTGAGTTCGTTTCTAGTCTTAGTTTTTCAGTTTTTACATTCTCTCTAAATTCAGAAGGTTTTAATTCGTTTTGAAAATCGGGTCCTTTTATGTTTTTCAACCACTCTTTAAACCGGGTTTCGATTTTTTCTAACTGTTCCTGATCTGAGTAAAAAGTTTCTAGAACAATATCATATTCTTGATTATCCTGTGAAAGAAATATGGAGTAATCTGATATGTAGCCATGGGATTTTGCATATTTTCTAAAAGACAACCAATTATGTTCATAAAAATACAAGGCTTCAGCATAATGATTTTCTAATACTTTGACATAATCAACCACCTTAAATTGTTCAGACTTTCTTCTCTCTTCTGGAAGATCCAATGACAAAATAATGGGGTTTATATTCTCTGGATTATTAATTTCTCCATCATTATTTAAAGGCCAAAAGCTATTGGCGATATAATAGAATTTACCATTTGAAATATAGCCAAGAGTAGGTTCGCCCATAGCAGGGTGATTCTTTTCCAAATACTCAAACTTAGTAATTTCAGTACCATCACCATTTAGTTCACAATAAGTAACTCTATTTGGAAAGACTCCATTTTGAATTGCAACAAACCCATTGCCGTATTGGTAAATACCGTCAGTACCTTTTAATGATAAATCTTTAGGGGTTTTAACTAACTCTATTCTTCCATCCTGTTCATAAAAAACTCCTTTGGTGTAATCGGCCATGTAATATGACTGATTAATCTGTGTGATTCCCTGTAAAGAAAGAATTTGATCGCTAGTAATATATTCTAACAGCTTATTTTGTTCTAGTTTATAAACTGTATTTGCTTTACTGTCGCTTATTAAAACTTGATTATTCTCATTCAAATATAAATCTCCAAATAAATGGGGTTTCGAATCTTCTAGCTGAAAACTATCAAGCAAAACTCTATTCTTTAAATCTGCTTTATAGAGTTTTGAGGTGTTGAGCAATGCACTATCCTGGCCTAATCCTGATTGAGCAAAGCCTGCGGCAGTAAACCAAAGAATAGAATCTTGAACCAACATTCCAGTAATGGATAATTGAAAGGGATTGAATAATGGAACTAACCTTTCTTTATCAATTTCAAAAATATTCTTCTTATTGATGCTGCTCACCAAATATTTGCTGGTATAAACGTTGAATTCAACGTCTTCAATGTGTAACTGAGAATCATTAATTTGTATCAGTGAATCCGAGTTTATTTTAGGCTTTCGCATAAATTCTTGATATGCAAAAAGACCATTCCATCTTTCATTTTCTTTTAAAGAATTAAAATCTTCAGTATCTAATTCATAATTAAAAGCATCTATAGAAAGCAGTTTTCTTAGGATGGTAATAGCTTCGTCCTGTCTAGCATTTCTAGATTGAGCAATTGCTAAATAATATAAAATAGTTTGATGATTAGGCCTTAAGTCATATGCTTTTTCAATGCTCTTCAACATTTCTTCAAAATTCTGCTTTTCATATGCAGTTTTAGCATTCGAAAAATGCTCTTGAACGGATTGACTGTTACTTATAAAACAGAATAGAAACGATAAAAGAAATAAAAAAAGTAGGCGCATAATTATAAATTTACAGACATATGTAATTTAATTAAATATGTACAATACCCTCCTACCTTTTATATAATTGAGGTTAAAATGCTAGAATTGTAAGAAATATCACGCCCACTATGGCTAACATAATATAAAGAGGTACCATAAATTTTAAGAATTTATCATATCCAATTTTTACCAAACCTAAGGAAGCTAAAACCAAACCTGTTGGGCTCACGCTATTAAAAAGACCATTCCCCATTTGATAAGCATTCACGATAAGTTCTCTACCTATATTCACGTTTTCAGCCAGGGGCGAAAGAATAGGCATTGTTAAAACCGCCATTCCAGAACTAGAAGGAATGAAAAAGGTAAGGCCCTGGTAAATAAAATATAGTGCATTGATGAATACTCCTTTATTCATCCCGCTTGTAAGTTCACTTGCATAAAACAAAATACTATCACTAATTAATCCATCATTCATGATGATAGTAATGCCTCTTGCTAAGCCAATTATGAATGCAACGCCTAATAAATCCGCTGCACCCTGTAGAAAAGATTCAATGAAATCATTTTCTTTCATTTTCGCTATAAACCCAATTAATATAGCTCCTGCAAAAAAGACTGTAGTCATTTCAACAAACCACCAGCCCCATTGGGAAACGCCTAATATCATCAACACAAAACAAGCAGTAAATACGATTAGAATGATTCTCAACCTTAGTGTAAGTGCAATATGTTTATCGGAAGTTGCTTGTTGAATGTATGCTAAAGATTTGGTTGCTTTAGGATCAGTTAGGGATTTTTCAGGATTGTTTTTTACTTTTTTGGCGTACCATAATATGTATAAGATGGTAACAGTCATAGATACTATATATAAAACAATTCTTCCTTCCAATCCTGAAGTCCAGCTAATCCCTGCAGCATCTGAAGCAATAATAGTTGCAAAAGGATTGACAGTACTGGCCATTACACCAATAGCAGAACCTAGAAAAATGCTGGCTAAACCAACCATGGTGTCATAGCCCGCTGCAATGAAAATAGGGATTAGTATAGGATAGAATGCCAAGGTTTCTTCTGCTAAACCAAAAGTGGTTCCGCCTAGAGAGATTAATAATGAAGTAAATATGATCAACAAAAACTCTTTCCCTTTCAGCACTTTTGAGAGCCAAGCCATCCCTGCATTAAAAGCTCCGGTAGTATTCATTATTCCAATCATTCCTCCAATGATTAATACCAAGAAAATAATATCGGCTGCTTCTATAATTCCCTTAATCGGGGCTGAAATAAAATCCATAAAGCCTTGAGGTTTTGAGGGAAGCTTTTCATAAGTATTCGGAATGCTAATGGGTTTATATATCGCCCCGCTTGTAAATTTATCTATCGGAATATTTACATTCAACTTACTCAAGCTTTCTTCTGATGCAGCTAATTGATAACTGCTATCCTGGCTTTGGATGACAAAATTATCAGCAGATTCATTATAGCTTAAACTATTGTAACTTCCAGCTGGAATGATCCAGGTCATTATTGTTACTAAACCAGCAATGATGATTAAAATGGTTTGGGCTGCAGGAAATTTCATTCTCTCTTTTTTGTCATTTTAACCCAAATATAAGAGAATGATTTTTCTTTAAATATTAGAATAGCTGTTAAGCTTTTTTTAAAGCTTAACTAAATAGGTAAAGAAGAAAAAAGGCAATAAGCTAGTATTGCCTTTTAGTGACTTAAAATTATTTATAATGGGCTAAGGTCCAATCTATGTTAAACCTTTCCTTTAAATAAGGTTGAAGTGGCCCTAATCCTATTTTTTCTCTCCTTTTATCTACATTTTCAGGATTTTTAAGAGGTAATAATTTCTTTTCAAAATTAATAATCTCAATCTGTGTACCATAGAGTTGTTCTTTACCTTTTTCGATTAAAATTCGATCCTTCATTTTAGCATACAAAAGTGGATCTACTTCTCCCCGTCTAAAGGCTTCACTTACATATGGGAAAAATTTGACTCTCATATCATGATCTGCATGCTGTACAATAAGAGTAGCTCCATCAATAGCAATTTCTGGAACTTCTGAAACAGATGGCCATCCGAAATCATCTAATAAATCATTAAGTTTATCTATATTTTCTGCTTTATACTTTTCTTCTAGAGCAAGTACTGGATAAATTGCAGCTGTATTAAAAACCCCACCATTCTTCAAATATTTTTTTCGTTCTAAATTACCGGCATACATGAATCCTTGATCTTTTATGATCATTCGCAGAAGTTCTTTTGCAAACTTTTGATTTTTAATAGGTGGATGATTTCTTTGATACATCATGATCTGATGGTTTTCTATTTTCTTCCACCTTGGATCCTCAATCAAACTCAAAAAGCTAGGGTCATGAAGAGCTGCCAAATTATGATCGTTTTCTATGGCATACTTTAAGAAATGGAAGGCTGTGTCTCGCATATCTTTAGTCCATAGTAATGCACAAGTTTGTGCAAGGTAGTATGAAGTAGTCCGTGTAGGGTTTTTTATCATGAGCTCACCGTACTTCATCAAAGCAGGCTCTAGTAAACCAATTTGTTTTAAACTATCCGCTTCTTTTCTTAAATCCTGAGCATAAGAAAAATGAATGGTAATTAATAAAAGGGCGAAAGCAAGTATCTTTTTCATAATGTTTTTGTTTAATTATGATACAAGCTTAGTGTCTATTTTAGATCCATGACGGATTAGTCGTTGAGCTACCAGATAATGAAGATACTTAACTAAAGCATGAAACTAAAGTGAAATATTAGTAATACGGAGAAAGAAAAGCAGCATATGTTTTTGATTTGTATCAATATGAGCTTCAAATTTTAAAACGGATTATAAAAACAGGAAAGATCACGAGTTTCTGAAAAAACCCGATTTGAATAATAAATTATAAAATTGATCCATTACAAACACATGAGGTAGGGTGATAGAGGAAATGATAATTAACATAATATAACCATAGGATAGGCTGATTATGTTAAAATAAATAAGGGCAAAAAGAAAGAGTATTCCAGCAAAAGAAAGTACGCTAAAAGGAGTAAGTAACTTCAAAAAGCCTTTCAAATTAGGTATGATATTTTCTGATTTTAGATATTTAAACTCCTCTTCCATTACTTTATAAGAATGTAGAATGATAAAGTAAAGACTAAAACCAATTAGCAATGGCATAAGATAGAAGCTTAATAATGTCAATGACATTACTATTATTTCCATTAATACGGTTTCAATAGAAATGATATTTTTATAAACGAGCTGCGCAAGTATAATAAGTGTGATAGCAAGTGAACCAACAAATATTATTTCAAGCATTTGCTTAGAATGTACTAATTCAAAACTCGCAAATGACTCATACTTTTGAGTCATTAAGTTGATTTCCGCTAAATTAAAATATATTAAGCCTACAATTAAGATTAAACCCCATGAAAAGAATAAAATCTTATGATAAAAGGTCTGTTTTTTAAGATAGTGTGTGAATTCAGATTGCCCAAAATGATAAGCTGAAATTAAAAGGAATAAGACATATGCAAAAACAGGCGTAACTAGCCATAACCCAATATTTAATGCAATTATGCTGAGGTATACCGCAATAAATTTAAAATTGGATATTTTTTTACTCCTTTTAAACAATACATTATCAATCGCTCCATGTGGAATTCCAAAAATGATAATGAAAGGTACAGTAATATAAAAAGCAAAATTCTGAAATTGCCCTTCTGATATTGATAGCAAGGGTAAAAATAATAGGTTAGCTGCGATAAAGTAGAATATTGCTTTAGTCATAATGAAAAAAGCCTCTTCAGAAAAACCTGAAGAGGCATAAAAAATACTTTAATTATGATTTGTTTGATGAGTTAATCGCAATACCATAAACTACTAAACCAAATCCAATTTTGTTGATAGCATCCGCTATATTGTAGAATAAATCTACATTTTCAGGACCCCATCCTAAAGCTACATTTAACCAGCCACCAGGCATACACATATACCCAATCGGATAAATAGCCCATCCTACTAAAACAAACCATGCTAGTACTCTAACACCTTGTTTTACCTTGGCATTATCACTGTTTTTAGCAAGTTGAGCAACCTCACCAAACCATGCAGTATAAAGGATATAAACATAACCTAGTGTTGATATTACACCATAAATTACCGAGTGTGTAGTATCTCCGCCTTCTGGGTTGAAAGCTTCACCAATGTAACCAAATACTAACATCCATACAGAAGCCACAATAAGCTTCCATAATAAGTTTAGTTTAGCTCCAGCAGCTTTTGTTAATAAATAAAACTCTACAGCCATCAATGGAACTGTTAAAGTCCAGTCAATGTAACGCAATGATGTAGGGTTTTCACCTGTACTCAAATAGTAATCCTTCATATAGTAGTAGTGAACTGCTGCAATGAAGGTAATAAGACCGGAAACCAATAATGAGGTTTTCCATTTAGCATCAACTTGACTTCTCTCAAAAAAGAAGAATACGGATGCTGCCATCATAGCCATATACCCTATAAAAAAGGTAAATGCTACTACGTCCCCTTCGGGAATGATAATAATCTCTGATAGTACCATAGTTATTTTTGTTTATTTTGGTACTAAACAGAGTGTTGTGTTTTTTGTTTAATAGTTTGTGTTGTTTTTTAAACAAATTATTTATTGATATAAATTCTTAATATAAAATAGTAAAACATTTTACCCCCTAATAGCAATATATAATATTGTTGTATAGAACTATTTTAAACTATCATAAATTAACTGATAATTATTGTTTAACAAGTTCATAAAAACATAAATTATATTTTATAAAGATTCACAATAAGCCTAATTTCAATCTAGAAGGTTGTAGATGTTTTAATTTGGGACATTAATAATCCTTAATGAGTATTTTATCAATCTCTTTTGATATATCTTCACTTGGTCGGGCACACTTATTTTGAAATACTTTTCCATTTTCATCAACCAATACACTGTGAGGAATTCCTCTAATTCCAAAATCCTTTTCAATTTTTGAAGTCCAACTATTTTCAGCAAAGAGATTAATTGACTTTAATTGGTATTTCTGAATATATTTTTTCCACGTTTTCTTATCTGAATACATGCATATATTAACTACACTTAGCTCTTGATCGTCATATCGCTCAACTAATTTATTTTCATAGGGAAATTCCTTAATACAAGGCTTACACCATGTTGCCCAGAAATTTATCAATAGAATTCTACCTTTAAAATCATTGGATTTAATTCTATTTCCATCACTGTCGGTTAATAAAAAGAAAGGTAGCTGTGATCCTTTTGGCAAAATGGGATTGGCTTCATATTTCTGTAAGACTAATTTTTTTAATTCCTCACCTTCAATATTTTCAATCCATTTAGTATTAAAAATATACCTTCTTCTTTCAATAATATTTAACAAAGTAAATGTCAAGTAGGTATCCTTAACCTCAGCTGTTAATAGCTGATTAATTACATCTATTGAATGTTCATAAAATACTATCCATTCTTCAATGTTTGAAGGCATTTTATTTTCATACATTGGGTCTGATTTATAGCCTATGAAATCGCTTAAAAAATTCATATACCTTTTATTTCCCAACATATCCGAATCATTAATTGACAAATCATTAATGGTTAATTCTAAAAATTGAGACCCTAAAGAATCCGATTTATTGAGCATTCTTTTTCTATACATTAAACTGTTTAATTTCCAATAGGCATTGAGATAGTTTAGCCTTTTCCTTTCGAATGAAAAATACCAATTGGGTAATTCCATTTTATTGTCGGTCAAGAACTTTTGTTGAAGTTTTGTGATTGAATCATTTGCGGTTATAATTTCTTCAAATTCATCAGCATTATGTGTAAAACGAACGCGGGGCATCCAATCCGATTCTGTTGATTGAAAATAATTTCCCTTTTTTAACAAAAACTCGTTAACATCTTTTTCTGAGCCGCTAAAATCGATATTATCTTCTGACTGATATATTATTTGAACGATGGAGCCAGGTTTAGAAAATATTTTAAATGCTTTATTATTAATTTTTAGATTGAAATAATCCTTGGCTTGCGATATTAGTGAAGTATAAAACGAATTATTTTTTAATATAAATGTATCAATTTTTTGAACTTTCCATGGTATGGTATACCAGTTTTCAATGTTGATAAAAGCAGTATCAGTGGAAGTATTTTCAATTAAAAAACTGCTTTTTCCATTTAAGTCAAAATCCTCTTGTAAAGCTTTGGAAGTAAATGAGCTTACAAATAGTAAATAACTGACAATTAATGTTTTAATAATGGCTTTATACATAGTAAATTTATTATAAAGCTCAGTATAACTAATTTATTAGTTGATTAAAATTAGAATTAAATTTTTCTAGAAAAAAAGCACGCTGAATCAGCGTGCTTAGTTGTTCAAAAAATTCCACAATAATTCATGAGACACTTATTGTGTTTTCTTAATTTGAACGGCTATTTATTAATTAAACTAAATCCGATTTTTAAACCTTTTCCAACTAAAAAAATGAAAAAACCATATAAGGTAGGATAAGAAGAAACTTTCAAACCCCCAGCTAATAATGCTTGGGAAACTTCTCCAACTTGTTCTATAGCTTCAAAAGCACCAAACAAGCCTACCAACTGACCTAAGATTCCGAAAACCAATGCAAATAGTGCGATCTCCTGAGATATTTTAAGCCATCTCTCTGACTTATTTTTAAATGCTATAACTGAGGTGATAATTACTGCCACTAGTAAAAGAAACAGTATTCCCATAAATAATATACCTCCTGTAAAATGTAATTCAATAATGCTCATAATTCTTTTTTGGTTAAGTGAAATGCAAGTGTAATAAGTAATCCTTTAAGTTTTTTTATTAGTCGATCATCAACCAATTTAAAATGGTGGATAACGTATTTATATTAATCAAGCATCAAAATTGCTTTCTGCCTACTGAAAACGGTTATCGGTCGATTATAAAGTATTCTTATTATTTCTTGTATAAATTTACACTTCATGTTTAAATTATTATACCATATCCTATTTTGGGGCCTATCCTTTTTGCTTTGTTCATTCTTGATGAGCTATAACAATAATTGGAATGAGGCATTTTTACTTTCTTCTATTTACATGCCGATAACCATTGGATTAGCATATACTATTTCTTACTACCTTATTCCACAGTTTTTACTAAAGGGTAAAAAATTTAGGTTTGCGCTTTACTCAATATATACTTTCATAATTGCAGAATTTATAACTCTAACACTTAATACCATCATTTTCATTTTTATTGCCAATTATCAATATGACTTGATGCCTCCTGCCACTCAGGATTTTGCCATATTAAATACTGTTTTATTTCTTATTGTCATGCTTTTTTTAGCCATTACTAGTATCGATAAATGGCGAGCAACTGATACAGAAAAGAATGAAGCATTGAAAAACATGGCTGAGGCAGAATTGAAATTTTTAAAAAGCCAACTGAATCCACATTTCTTATTCAATACCATGAATAACTTATATGCTTTAAGCCTTAAAAAATCAGATAAAGCACCAGAACTTATATTAAGGCTAAGTGCATTACTGGAATATATATTAGAGAATAGTAAAAAGAACTTAGTTAGATTATCAGATGAGGTTAAGGTTTTGGAAGACTATATCTATATAGAGAGTTTTAGGTTTGGAGACCGATTAAAAATACATCAAGAATTGAATGTTGGAAATCAAAATGAGATTCAAATTCCACCACTTCTACTTATCACCTTGATGGAAAACTGTTTTAAACACGGTGGGAAAAATAATTCTGATGAATTAATTATTAATTACATGATTGAAGTGATTGAGTCTAAGATTAAAATTTCTTTTTCTAATAATTTCGTCAGTTCAGAATCAAATTCTCAAGCAATTGGACTAAAAAATATTAAAAGTCAATTGGCTTATTTATACAAAAGTCATTACAAAATGAACCATATGATAACTGGTAAAATTTTTAAGATCGAAATAGAACTGCCATGTCAATGAAAAAGTGGAAATGTGTAATAGCAGATGACGAGCCTTTAGCTCGTGAATTAATTAGCGATTATACTGATAAAGTCCCTTTCCTTGAACTTAAGGGAGTTTTTAAAGATGCTTGGGAAGTACGAGAGTTTCTAAAAAGTAATAAAGTAGATTTACTATTTTTGGATATAGAAATGCCTGGTTTAGATGGTCTTACATTTATAAAAAGTAATCCAACTAGACCGAAAGTCATTTTCATAACAGCCCATAGAAAATACGCAGTTGATGCATTTGAAGTAAAAGCTATTGATTACTTATTAAAGCCCATATCCTTCGAAAGATTTCTAAAAGCTGTAAATGAATTAGATAATGAAGCAGAAATAAAGCAGACAAAAGATCATATATTCATAACCCATGAAAGACAGCAAGTAAAACTCATGCTTTCTGATATAAAATATATAGAAGCAAGAGGAGACTATTTAAAGTTCTATCTGGAAAGTCTAAAGCCTATTTTAACAAAAATGACTTTAAAAACATTGATAGAGGAATTACCCGAATCATTTATTCAAATTCACCGCTCTTTTGTAATTAATCAGGATAAAATAATGGCCTACCAAAAAGAGAAGGTTAAAGTTGGTGAAGATTGGCTGACTATTTCAAGATCTTTCAAAAAGGATTTGAATTTGGGTGATTAGTAAATTCCATTTTATACAAGCAACTTCTGGAAGAAATAGCGGGTCTATTAATTGAGCTAAAATTGTTTAAAATGAAAAAAGCTATCCCATTTTCGTTGTTCTTACTTTTATTTATTGCTTGTGAAAAGGAATTTGAACCCCCATTCGATAATCAAAAATTTTATGATTATCATGAAACGCAAAACTGGAATTCTGAGGACTTCAAAAGCGAGCTTATAGGGGAATGGCAATTGATATATCAATATTGCTGTTCGGAAGCAACTTCTGCAGCTTGGGCTGATGTTCGAGAAGAGGAGTATGTTCTAAATATTGGTGTAGATTCTATTCAGGTATATCGAAAAGGAGAGTTAGCAAGCACTACTTTCTGGGAACTGGAAACGCGAGGTGAAACCGCATTTTATCTTAATTCAGAAGTAGGAATTGAAAACACTTTCGGTACAATATATCTCAATAAAGAATATTTGCTCTTTAATGGTTCTCCATCTGATGGGTCTGATTCATATTATGAAAGAATTAAGTAACCATTTTGTGATATTGAAGTTGATGTAGAAAATTCAACTTATGAAAACTATTGCAATAACAGGTGCTACTTCCGGGATTGGCCTTGCTACTTCTGAAGCATTACTTGAAAAAGGAAATAAACTATTCTTTCTAGTGAGGAATGTAGATAAAGCTAAAAATATTATTTCTGATTGGAAGCAAAAAGAAAACGTTAGCATCATTGAATGTGATTTGGCTGATCTAAAGTCCGTAAAGAAAGCATCACAAACATTATTAGAAAAAACTGATCATTTAGACGTATTAATTAATAATGCTGGTGGTACCTTTCAAGAAAGAAAAGAGAGCAAAGATGGATTTGAACTACATTTGGCAGTAAATCATTTGGGTCACTTCCTTTTAACTAAGCAGATATTTACTCTACTTGAGAAAAGTAATACTAAGGTGATCAACGTGAGCTCAGAAGCTCATCGTGCGGCTAAACCTGACTGGTCAGATCTTAATTTAAAAAACAAATATTCAGCCATATTGGGTTATGCAAATGCAAAACTCTACAATATCCTATTCACAAAATCATTAGTTGATAAAGGAATAAGCTCCTATGCTTTGCATCCTGGCGTAATTAATTCAGGTTTTGGTGATTCTTTGCCAAGTGTACTTAAAATCATGTGGAATTTAGGAAAGCCTTTTATGAAGACAACACGTGAAGGAGCCTCCACCTCTATTTACTTAGCCACTAATGAATTGTCGGCTGATAAAAACGGTGAATATTTTAAAGATAAAAAGGTGAAAAAAGCGACTTCATTAGCAAATAGTTCTGCGGCTAGAGAACGTTTGTGGGAAGAAAGCGAAAAAATGATTGCCAGCCTTTAAAATATCCTGATGCAGACGGGCTAAAACTAAAAGGAAATAATTAACTTAAAATTTACTTATTTCAATCAGTATGAGGCCTCCATTTTATGTCTTACCTATAATTGTTTTTTCACAGTTCTGCTGTACTTCTTTATGGTTTGCAGGAAATGCCATAATGCCCGAATTAATAGCCGATTTCAGCTTACCTATTACCGCACTAGGAAGCCTAACCTCAGCTGTGCAGTTTGGCTTTATTTTGGGCACACTGGTTTTCGCTATCTTTTCTATTTCCGACAGCTTTTCCCCCACCAAAGTGTTTTTCGTTTGCGCTGTTTTAGGAGCCCTTTTTAATTTAGGTGTGATTTGGGATAATAATAATTTCAATTCACTATTACTTTTTCGTTTTTTAACTGGCTTTTTCCTCGCAGGTATTTATCCGGTAGGAATGAAAATTGCATCAGATTATTTTGAAAAAGGATTAGGAAAATCTTTAGGGTTTTTAGTTGGGGCTTTAGTATTAGGAACCGCTTTTCCTCATCTATTAAATTTATTCACACAAGATATTCAATGGGAATTCGTCCTATATTTCACTTCATCATTAGCTTTCGTTGGAGGGTTGCTCATGTTCTTTTTAGCCGATGGCCCCAACCGCAAAAAGGTTCAAAAACCTGATTTCACAGCCTTTTTTCAAGTGTTTAAAAAGAAAGAATTTAGGGCTTCTGCCTTCGGTTATTTTGGGCACATGTGGGAACTATATGCCTTCTGGGCTTTTATCCCTATATTTCTTGGCGTCTATCAAGGTTTCCATAAAACCGTAGAATTCAACATTTCTTTAATGTCATTTATAATTATTGGTGTTGGAGGTATAGCATGTATATCCGGTGGATATATTTCAGAAAGCTTGGGAACTAAAAAAACAGCTGCATGGTCTCTATCCTTATCTGGCCTATGTTGTCTAATTTCGCCAATAGCAGTTATGTATTTCAATCCCGCACTTTTCATTGGGTTTTTAATTTTCTGGGGAATGGTAGTAATAGCTGACTCTCCTCTTTTTTCAACCTTAGTCGCTACTCATGCACCTGCTGAAAATAAAGGTACTGCATTAACCATTGTAAATTCAATCGGATTTGCCATTACTATCATAAGCATTCAATTATTAAATATTCTAAGAATAGAGCTGAGGCCAGAATACTTGTTTAGTATTTTAGCTATAGGGCCAGTTTCAGGTTTGTATTTTCTAAATTCTAAAAACCCATTGAAGGCTAGATGAATTTATTAAATAGATTTTAAACGCTAACCAACCATTTTGCTTACTAAGAGTATACTTAATAATATATAAACTTCAATAATGGATATCAATTTAGCAGTACTAATAGATGGGGATAACATTCCTTCGGCCAATGTGAAAGAAATGATGGAGGAAATTGCTAAATACGGTAATCCTACCATTAAAAGAATTTATGGGGATTGGACTAAGCCTAATTTAAGTAAGTGGAAAAACTTACTGTTGGAAAATGCCATCACACCCATACAGCAATATGGCTACACCACTGGGAAAAATGCTACTGATTCGGCCATGATCATAGATGCAATGGATATCTTATATTCCGAAAAAGTAGATGGCTTTTGCTTGGTTTCCAGTGATAGTGATTTTACCCGATTGGCTACCAGGCTCCGAGAGGCAGGCATGAAAGTTTATGGAATTGGAGAAAAGAAAACCCCTAATCCATTTATAGTAGCTTGTGATAAGTTTATTTATATAGAAATATTAAATACCCAACCTGAAGAAAAAGAAGCTAGTTCTGATAAATCAAAACCTAATGTTGATAAAATTACTCAAAAAGACATTAAACTGATATCAAGTACCATTTCCGATTTAGCTGATGATGACGGATGGGCATTCTTGGGTGATGTCGGTAACTTATTGCAGAAGAAACAACCTAATTTTGATTCGAGAAACTATGGTTATCCTAAACTTACCCCTCTTATCAAATCCATTAAAAATTTTGAGATCGAGGAGCGCATAGGAAATAAAAATAATCTGAAACTAGTTTATGTTCGACTTAAAAAAAAGCAGAAATAGCTCTTTAGTTAATCTCCTTTAATTTCTCTTTATATACTTCCACCACAGATTTAACTTTTTCAATTTCAGAATATAATGAATCTATGGAGTTTTTAAGATTTTCTAAAGTTTGAACATACTGTGTAGAGTCATTTCTCAATTCTTTTAGCTCTTGTTCGTATTCTAAAATCTTTTCATTTGTGCGCTCATAATTTTTTTGATTTTTACGTTCATCCCTTTTAAGATCCTCAAATTCTTTACTTAGATAAGTTGCCGCTTGTTCCGACTCATCTATTTTCTTTTGAGCTAAATCCGTCCTCATTTTTAGGTTGAAATTATATACAAACTCCTCAACTGCTTTTTGTAGCTCTGGGTAGATCTCTTTTGGAATGCCTTGTGGGTCAATCCCCATCCACAACACACTTTTTTCGGTATTTCCTGTAATTTGACTAAAAATCAAGACCTCCTCCACATAAATATCTGTTCGGAATGTAGTTTGATAGGTCTTATGGTTTTGAGTATCTTCACTTCTACCAAAATCCTTGGCGTATTCTTTCCAGCTATTCTGAGCTTTTTCCTTAGAAAAAGGTAAATCAACTTCATATCCTTCAACATCTACACCTAACAAATTATGAGCACTGCCGACCGTTTGATATTGTGCAAATAAGGGACTGATGCTGAAAAGCAAAATGAACGGTAATAAGATTCCTTTTAACATATCAATAAGATTCTTTTTGATTGCAAACGTAAATATAAACATAATGGTGTAGCTATTTATGTTATTCCATAACCAATAATCAGGCCTAATATTATTTTACTGAGCCGATTCCCAACTAATTTGCTTAGCAGTAGTTAAAAAGATAGAACTTATGAATATGAAAAATATATTAATAACCGGTGGCTCTGGACTTGTAGGAACTGAACTTTCTGCTCTATTAAAATCTAAGGGATATGAAGTTGCCCATTTAACAAGGAGCATAAAGAAAAACTATCCTTATCAACAGTTTGAATGGAATATAGGAAAGCAGCAAATTGATGAAAAGGCTTTCGAGTTTGCCGATGTGATTATCCATTTAGCTGGTGCTGGAGTAGCTGACAAACGTTGGACAGAGGAGCGTAAAAAAGTAATTATTGAAAGCAGAACGAAATCTGCTCAACTTCTATTCGATAAAATTCAAGCTAATCCTGAATATGCACCTAAACATTTGATAAGCGCAAGTGCTATTGGCTATTATGGTATGAACACTGGTGATAAATGGGTAGATGAAGACTCTGAAGTTGGCAATGATTTCTTAGCTGATGTAACCAAAAAATGGGAAGCTTCTGTAGATCAATTTGAAGCATTGAATATTCCAGTTGCTAAAATCAGAATAGGAATTGTCTTAACAGATAAAGGCGGAGCATTACCACAATTAGCTCAGCCCATCAAATTATTTGCCGGTGCACCCTTAGGTTCAGGAAAGCAATGGATGAGCTGGATCCACATCGATGACTTAACAAGGCTATTTTTACACAGTTTAAAAAATAAATTAACTGGAGTATATAATGGCGTTGGAGAAAATCCAAATACGAATAAAGAAGTAACACGGGCAGTTGCAAAAGTTTTAAATAAACCTTTGGTTCTGCCAAATGTGCCTGCTTTTGCGATGAAATTATTATTAGGCGAAATGGCTCAAATGGTTTTGGGAGGTAATAAGGTAAGTGCGAAAAAAACGCTTCAGTCAGGATTTGAATTTAAGTTTGAAAAGTTGGATGAGGCATTAGAGGATATTTATAAGGCCTCCTAGCCGCAGCCCCCTAACCCCCAAAAGGGGATTTCTCTCTCCGATTTAGATTAGTAACAAATGATAAGTTTCATCTCTTTTAACGTAAATTTCTTAGCGAAGAAACTAATTAAAATGCAAATGTTTTTCTGTGAGTATTCCCCCTTTGGGGGCTAGGGGGCTACAAAAACACCCAAAAACTCAAGATCAATACCCCCCATAAAATACCTAAAAAATGCCATCCTTTAATCAGCAATTCATATTTTAAGTGCCAAAAGGGATTAGTTTCTGCTATTAAATATTTTACTGGATCTTTAGAAATGGAGTGGGTTTGAAAAATCAAAAACCCTAAATAGGTGTGAGCCGCTAAAAAGTGAGCAGCATGTAAAGCAGTAAGTACATATAAAAAAGAAGCAGAAACATGAGACGAAAATAATACATCTGATTCTCTAAGCATTTTCCAACCTAAGAACTGGCAAAGTGCAAAACCTAAGCCGAGAAAAAATGTAACCCTCAGCGCCATTAACAAAGACGATATTTCTTGGGCTTTGAATAATTTATGAATTGGGTGAATCATAAAACTTGAGGCAGCAATCAATATTGTACTAAGTGTAAAAACAGCCGGTAATTCTATTTCTTTATTTCCCTCATTTCCAAGACTCATAAAAAATGAGAACAATAAAAAAAAGAAAATTAAAGTGCTTCCAAATAAACTTAGAATAAATATCATTTTATAGGGGTGCATCTTTTCAACCCTTTCAAAAAATGATAATTCTTTAACTTTTGTTTTCTTATCCATTTAACACAAAATTTAGGCTATCAAGCAATCCTTAAACCATTTTCCACACTTTTATCAACTCCTAGCAAACTGACTCTGTCATCATCTACCGCTCCTAGAACCAAACATTCGCTCATGAAGTTCGCTATCTGTTTTGGAGGAAAGTTTAATACTGCAACCACCTTTTTACCAATTAATTCTTCTAACTCATATAAAACAGTTATTTGAGCTGAGGATTTCCTGATTCCATACTCTCCAAAATCAACCCATAATTTGTAAGCAGGCCTCATTGCTTCCGAGAATTCTTCAGCTCTTAGTATTGACCCAACTCGCATTTCTATTTTAGAAAAATCCTCCCAGCCAATTGTTTTATCATTCTCATTCATAACTGAATAGCCTCCGTTTTGGTTATTTTTTAGTTAATTTTTTCTGTGGTCTTCGAACTATGCGCCTTTCCGGCTAGTTTGTTTTACCTTTGCAAGATACACTAACGAAATTCTTGCGTAAAAGTCAGCGCAACATTTAAATAAGAATAGCTTTGAAGATAAAGGACTTTCTAAAATTATATAAAGATGATGCTATCATGCAAACCATGATGGCTTCCCTTAAACCTAATGAAAATCAAACAATCCACCTGAAGGGTTTAGTAGGAAGTTTGGATGCAATAGCCGTAGCAGTATCGCACCAGATTAATCATCAAAACCAACTCATCATTTTGCACGATAAGGAGGAAGCGGCTTACTTCCAAAATGATTTACAAAATTTATTAGACTTCAAAGAGCCGCTGCTTTTTCCCACTTCTTATAAAAGAGCTTATCAGTTTGATGAGACTGAAAACGCTAACGTTTTAATGAGAGCGGAAATTCTGAATAGAATTAATAACAAATCCTCCACAGGTGAAATTATTGTTACCTATCCGGAAGCGCTTTCAGAGAAAGTGATTAATAAAAAGTCACTAAAATCGAATACTTTCACAGCAAAAGTTGGAGAATCATTAGATGTTGAATTCATAGCAGAGCTTTTGCAAACCTACGATTTCGAACCAACCGACTTCGTTTACGAACCTGGCCAGTATGCCATAAGAGGGGGTATTATTGATATTTTTTCCTATGCTAGCGATGAGCCTTATAGAATTGAACTTTTCGGAAATGAAATTGACAGCATTCGAACTTTTGATGTTGCCTCACAATTGTCGATCGACCCTATAAAACAGATTAATATTATTCCGAATGTACAAACTAAATTACTGGAAGAAACACGAGAGTCTTTATTAGATTATATTCCTAATAACACTAAAGTGTGGTTCAAAGACTACAAGCAAACTCTGGATGTTATCCAGCAGTATTTTGATAAGGCATCTCATTCTTTTCAGGAAATTCTTGATAGCACTCATCAAACACAAGTGGTTTTAGAACCCCATATGTTATTTGAAACGCAGGAAAGTTTTGAAAAAGGACTTGAAAAATACATTAAAGTAGAATTCGGAAACCGCTTTTATTCAAAAGCAGATCAGCAATTTGAATATCAGGCAAAACCTCAACCTTCTTTTAATAAGAATTTTGACTTAATTGCTGAAAACCTTTCAAGCAATCAGGAAGCCGGTTTAATCAATATCATTTCTTCAGAATCTATAACTCAAACGGAAAGGCTCAAAAATATCTTTGAAGAAATCGATCCATTTATAAAATTTCAGTCACTTCCTCACACCTTAAGGGCCGGCTTTGTAGATGATCAATTAAAGCTCGCTTGCTATACCGACCACCAGATTTTCGAAAGGTTTTACCGTTATAAAACCAAGGATAAGCAGAGTAAATCAAAAGCGATTACCATCCGGGAGCTCAAAAATTTGCAACCGGGTGATTTTGTAACCCACATAGATTACGGAGTTGGCCGCTTTGCCGGAATGGATAAAGTGGACAATAACGGAAAGAAACAGGAAGTAATTCGTTTAATCTACAGAGATAATGATTTACTGTATGTGAGTATTCATGCGCTGCATAAAATTTCGAAATATAGTGGTAAAGAAGGCAGCACCCCATCCATTAGTAAATTAGGTTCTCCTGAATGGGAAAACAAAAAGAAAAAAGCCAAGAAGCAGGTTAAAGATATTGCTAAAGATCTTATTGAGCTTTATGCAAAAAGGAAATCTGCTCCAGGTTTTGGGTGTAAAGAAGATAGCTTTTTACAAGCTGAGTTAGAGTCTTCATTTATCTATGAAGATACTCCTGATCAAGCAAAATCTACTGCCGATGTAAAAGCAGATATGGAGCAAGAACACCCTATGGATAGGTTGGTTTGTGGAGATGTGGGTTTTGGTAAAACTGAAGTTGCTATTAGAGCAGCTTTTAAGGCGGTTGACAATCAAAAACAAGTTGCTGTTTTAGTGCCTACTACCATTTTGGCTATGCAGCATTTCAGAACTTTTGCTGAACGCCTAGAAAAAATGCCGGTTACGGTTGAGTACATTAACCGTTTTAGAACCACTAAACAAATCAAAGATATTCTAAAGCGAACTGCTGAAGGAAAAGTGGATATTTTGATTGGTACGCACCGAATCGTAAATAAAGATGTAAAGTTTAAAGATCTTGGTCTACTTATTATTGATGAAGAGCAAAAATTTGGCGTTTCAGTGAAAGATAAGCTCAAGGAGTTTAGAGTAAATGTTGATGTATTAACGCTAACCGCTACTCCTATTCCTAGAACTTTACATTTTAGTTTGATGGGGGCTCGGGATTTGAGTGTTATTCAAACTCCTCCACCTAATCGCCAGCCTGTCACCACAGAATTGCATACTTTCAATGAAGAAAAATTAAGAGATGCCATTTCCTTTGAATTACAAAGAGGCGGACAAGTTTTCTTTGTTCACAATAGAGTGGGTGATATTGAACAGGTCGGCAACATCATTTTAAAACTAGTTCCTGATGCCAGAATTGGGGTGGCCCATGGTCAAATGGATGGCCCAAAACTTGAGAAAGTGATGATGCGCTTCATTGAGGGTGAATATGATGTGTTAGTTTCTACCAATATCATTGAATCCGGATTGGATATTCCGAACGCCAACACTATTATCATTAATCATGCACATATGTTTGGTATGTCTGATTTACACCAGATGCGTGGTCGTGTAGGGCGTTCAAATAAAAAGGCTTTTTGTTATCTTTTGACTCCCCCTACTATTGGTTTGAGTTCGGATTCCCGAAAAAGGCTTACTACTTTGGAAGAATTCTCTGATTTAGGAGATGGCTTTAAAGTGGCGATGCGAGATTTGGATATCCGTGGAGCAGGTAATATGTTAGGGGCTGAGCAAAGTGGTTTTATCACAGATCTTGGGTTTGATATGTATCATAAGATATTAGATGATGCAGTAGCGGAGCTGAAGCAGACTCACTTTGCTGATCTTTTCAAGGATGAATTAGCGAAAAAAGCAGAGATTATTGCCCAGGATTGCACGATTGAAACAGACTTAGAAATTCTCATCCCTGAGGATTATGTAGAAAACATAACAGAAAGGTTAAGTCTGTATTCACAATTGGATAATATTAAAAACGAAGAAGAGTTAGGCGTTTTTGAAAGATCAATGGAAGATCGTTTTGGCAAAATACCTGCAGTAGTTTATGATTTAATTGAAACGGTTAGAATAAGATGGAAGGCCGAAAAGCTTGGCTTTGAAAAGTTGTTGATCAAAAATGGTAGTCTAAAAGCTTATTTTGTTTCCGCCGATAATGAAAAATATTTTAAATCAGACATCTTTGGTAGAATATTAACCTTTGTTCAAATGCATGGTAAACAATGCAAAATGAAAGATTATAAAGGCAGACCGATTCTAAAAATTCAAGATATTGAAAATATTGAGCAGGCTAAAGCGATAATTTTTGACATGGCTGGAGAAGAAGTGGAAGCGGCTTAGTTTATATTTATAAAATTGGTTGATAAAATGTTACACAGCTAATGAATAGATTATTTACATTGATATTTATTTTACTCTTTTTAGCATGTGGTGGAAATACTGACAAAAAAGAGATTAATAAGAAAGATTCTGTTCGAGAATCAACCAGCTTGGATTCGTCTAAAAATAGCAATTTTCAAAAATCACAAAGTAAATCTAAAGAGGTTAAATCTTCAGATAATGATAAAAAATTGATTTTTTCTAATAGCCCTAGTCGTGAAAGGTTAGAATTACACGGCAATACAGTATTAATTATAAAACTAGACTCCGCAGAAATAGAACAGCTAAAAAAAATTAAGGGAGAAGAAAGTTTCTATACTGGTGCTGACGATTTGATGTGGTATAACTCAAAAATGTTACAAAAAATGGATTCGTTTGGTATTCCAGTCAAGTACACAGATAAAGATACGGTTGATTTATACTCAACTGACTATAAACAAACAATTGTAAAAGATTCTACTTTTTACTTTTACACATATTTTTATTTTGACGGACAAAAACTAAAGAGAACAAACGCCCTTGAACTATTGACTAATAGTATTGGAAGCAAGTTTCAGAAGACTTCAAATTCCTCTAAAAAATCTGTTTTTATAGGTGTTTTAAATGATTTTTACGAATCAGAAGGTTTTTACGTTGAGCTATATTATTCGGAAAATTATTCTAATGAAGATATAAATAAACTTGGTGAAAATCATAGTGAAACCATTTACCAAGGTGAAGAAATGACTCGAACAAAAGTGCCATTAGATATTGCTCAAAAACATCTTGATGTAGAATTTATTGACTCTATGTATGTTTTTAATGAGATACAAGAAATAATAGATTCAATATCACTTCAAAATATTGAATATTTAGACGCAATGATAGAATCTAATTATATAGCTACTTATAATCATTCAAAAGACCTTACAGAGAAACTAGTAATTAGTAAGACTAATCATTTGAAAAATTTAAAAAAGTCCCCCTCATTCCAAAAAGGAAAGAAATCCCTAGTAGAGGAGTTGAAACTAAATATTGACCCTTTAGCTATCGGAGAAGTGTTTGAACTTAATCACAATAAAGATTCATTCCATATATTTTCCTATACCGATAAAGAATATAATCATCATATCTTTTCATTAAAGAATAGAAATATAACTGACACCATAGAACAATATCAAATAAATAGGATAAGACCTGTGCCCTTAGCATCAGAAGGCAAAATTTATTATATCGTTTATGCTGCCGTTCCAGATACAGACCACTCTTGGACACAACTTCTGGGAATCGATTTAAAAACTGGTAAATTTGTTAAGACAAGAGGTAACAGATTAAAATATTGATAAAATGTAGTAGTGTCATGTTTTATAAAGAATGATAAAATCAGTCAGAAAAGAACACGATTTAACAAAAGAACAGTTGGGTATGTTCATAAGAGTACAAAAATCCCAGCTTTCCAAGCTGGAGCGTAATACAAAAAATGTGACGATTGAAACTATCCTGAAAGTTTTTAATACTTTGAAGGTAAATGTTAAATTTACTGTTGAACTAGACCAATCTGACTTAAAAATTGCTTGAATAACACCATATTAAAACTAGCCTAACCTAATTCTTTGATATGGCAGGAGAAGAAGTAGCGACAGCTTAGCGATTATTTTAACAATTGGTATCTTTACAGCGTAATACTAAAAGCATAGAATTTTTATCATAGAATAACCTAAGACATGAATAAGAAAGTAATTTTAATGATATTAGACGGTTGGGGTATTGCAACCAATAAAGAAGTCTCGGCTATAGATAAAGCCAATACACCTTTTGTTGATGGCTTATATACTCAATATAAACACAGCAAATTAGAAGCTTCGGGTCTTGCAGTAGGATTACCAGAAGGTCAGATGGGGAACTCTGAAGTGGGCCACATGAACATTGGTGCTGGTCGTGTTGTCTATCAGGATTTAGTAAAAATCAATAAAGCAATCGAAGAAAAGTCTATTAAAGAAAACCCTGTTTGGTCAGAAGCGATGAGCTATGCCAAGGAGAATAATAAAAAAGTCCACTTTATCGGTTTAGTTTCTGATGGTGGGGTACACTCTCATATTGATCATTTAAAAGGCTTGATGACCCTTGCTCATGAGGAAGGCGTAAAAGATTTATTCGTGCATGGCTTTACTGATGGCCGTGATACGGATCCGAATGGGGGAAAAGATTATTTAAAAGATGTTGAAGAACATGCTGCAAAAACAGGGGCAAAGATTGCCTCTATCATTGGTAGATATTATGCGATGGACCGCGATAACCGATGGGAAAGAGTGAAGTTGGCTTATGATGCCATGGTACATGGTGAAGGAAAACAAACAGAATCTGTATTAGATGCCATTCAAGAATCTTACGATGAGGGCGTAACAGATGAGTTTATTAAACCCATTATCAATACCGAAAATGGTGAAGCCATTGCTAAAATAGAAGAAGGTGATGTGGTGATATCTTTCAACTTCCGAACCGATAGAGGTAGAGAAATCACGCAAGCTTTAACTCAAAAAGCTTTCCATGAGCAAAACATGCATCCTTTGGATTTACACTATATTACTATGACGAAGTATGATGATACTTTCAAAGGAGTAAAAGTACTTTTCGAGAAGGATAATTTAGTCAATACTTTAGGAGAAGTATTAGCGAAAAATAATAAGAAGCAGATTAGAATAGCTGAAACAGAAAAGTATCCTCATGTCACCTTTTTCTTTTCTGGAGGAAGAGAAACTGAGTTTGAGGGAGAAAAAAGACTCATGTGTCCTTCACCGAAAGTAGCTACTTACGATTTACAACCAGAAATGAGTGCTGGCGATATAAGGGATAAAATCATTCCCGAATTGAAAGCGGGTGATGCTGATTTCGTTTGTCTAAATTTTGCCAATCCTGATATGGTAGGCCATACTGGGGTTTTTGAGGCAGCCGTAAAAGCTTGTGAAACAGTAGACCAATGTGCTAAAGCGGTTGTTGATGTAGCCAAGGAAAATGGTTACGCTACCATTATCATAGCCGACCACGGTAATTCGGATTATATGGTAAATGAAGATGGAAGCCCAAATACAGCGCACACTACAAACCTTGTGCCTTGTATATTAGTTGATGATGAATTCAAGGGCACTATCAAAGATGGTAAACTAGGTGATCTAGCTCCAACTATTTTAAAAATAATGGATGTTGAAGTACCTAAGGAAATGACCGGTGATATTTTAATTGATTAATAAATATTTGAGGGCTTTGTATATTCAAAGCTCTCTTCATTTTTATCTTATAAGTATGATAAACTTCAGTAGAATTCTTTTTGCCTTCCTTTTATTCGGAATTATTTCATGTGAAACGGCAGTAAGAGAAAAACCGATCAATGAATATTATGATGTTGATGCATTGGTGGATCAGCAGGCAAAACTTCTATCGGACATGCAGCCTAAAATTGAAAAGTCTGTTGAAGTTGATGGGCAAAAGGAGATGGATACTTTGGAATTTGATTCTCTCGGCTGGAAAAATGAATTAGAAGTTTTCAAGCTGGCTGACATCAATAAACCTACATTATTTGATGCATATGAAGCCACTGAAGAACAAACCTCTAATGGAAAAATTTGGCGTTACTCTACAGAGAAGCCATCATTAGGTATTGAGTTCTTGTACGTTTATTTCGATCAAGATAGTACGGTTAAAAAACTTGAAGCACGTTATCATGAGAATAATGCGCTTTATATATCAGAGCGAAATTTTGAAATCAACTTCAATAACACTAACGGAACTCCTGTTTTAGCATCTTACAAAATATATGGTCGTCAAAAGATGGCCATGAAAGATGAAGTTAGCTTTTCTATTGAAAGTGAAGTAGTGAACTAATTATCGAGTTTTAGATTGCTTCGCTACGTTCGCAATGACAGTATACATATAAGTTCTATTCTAAAACCTTCGTGTACGTTCATTGCATCATTGTAAGGTGAGCACGACTGAAGCAATCTTAATTCGCTAGGAGCTTAAAAGCCGACCGCTACCGTTTCTTTAACTACTTTAGTATTTCCATTTGAATCAAAAAGCTGAAAGTAAATAATGTAATAACCTGTTCTTACTTTTCTGCCATTAAAATCTACTCCATCCCAGCGGAAAAAACCTGTATTGCTAAGCGTTTCATTATTCGCTAAAGTAGTAATTACATTCCCCTTCATATCAAAAATTTTAACGGTCGCCATACTTCCCACATTTTCTAGCTGGTAATTAATAATCGTATAATTTCTGCCTGGCTGATCATGGGCAAAAGTTTTCGGCTTAGCAGCTATGGTTCCAAAATCAATGTCTTCCGAGGTGCGTTGCGAATTTTCTTTCCCAGGTGTTGCAAATCCAACTGATGAAGCGGCTGAATTCCATGATTCAGTTTTGTCAATGGGCGCGTCAGGATGAATTCGCTCCAAAGAAACACCATCAGTAGTCCTGAGAAAAGGCAAATGCATATCGTCTGAATATTCAAAATATTCTGTCAAAGCTTCATTTGCAGAAGTAATGCTTACAACTCCTTCCCCATTAGAAAGAGCAGGAAAAGAAGTTTCATAAATATTTTGTGCTACATGCGATGTGGGGTAATCCTTGATTATGCTCGCTTTATCACTCGTTATAACCAAAAACTGCCCAGGACTAATGATCACGTTTTCATTTTCAAAAATTACTTCTTCATTATTATTTCCTTTAACTATCCATCCTATTAAATTAATATACTTGTCCGAGATATTTAATAGTTCTATAAAATCAGCCCCTCCAGATTTTTGATCATAGAGGACTTCATTCAAGACTACATCTCCTTGAACGGGAGGCTCGGCTAATGCGAAGCTTGTTTGATTTTGATCAGATAAAATAATATTGCCTTCACAATCAGTTAAATTATCCACAACAAGTGTGTAGGATACTTTTGCTTTTAGATCCGCTTGCAATACAAGTTTTATTCTATTCAAATCGAGAAGCTCAATCTTCGCAATTGTTATCTCAGGCACTATTCTAAATTGATTTCTTCTAACATTTGTAATGTCAATCGGCTCATTAAAATCCACTATGACTTCTTTTGTATTAGGCGCATATGCATTGGCTAACTCAGGTCCACTTTGGTCAGTATTGCTTTCCATAACTGAGTTTTCAGCGCCAGGTGTCGCTTGTTTTTCATCAACTGATGCACGCCAATTTGATATTCCTAGGCATGGACTGCCAGTATCAATCATTTCCAGTGACCACCCTCCTTCATCATATTTTGAATTTTCTTTATACCAGCTTTCACTGTAAAAGGCCTGATTGATTATTTGCTCATCGGTAACCAACTGAAGATTATCTCCTCGATTATTTAAATTGGGCCAAGGACTCAAAGCTATTACACGTCCATACGAAGACAAGTCCTCCACCGCAGATGTGGCCGCAATTAAAATATATTCGTTTGGTTCTATATAGTTCAATCCTAAATTCACCGTATCCCTTTCATCCATAAATTGCACATCGGTTAAGGAAAACAGTTGATCCGTTGCATTGTATATTTCTACAAATTGTCGATTGGGCAATATTTGGTCCTCTTTTGGGTTTGCCATAATTTCTGTAATAATCAAATCATTAAAAGTAGGTTTAGCGGGCTTTTTCATAATTATTTCTTGTTTCAACTGAGTCATGAAATTTCCTGATAAATCTGAAATGCTATCTACAGTCAAGCGATAGGGAAAACCTGCAATCCAACGGTTTTCCCAGATCAATAAAAGTTGATTTTTGCTCCATATTTGAGCTTTGGTTAATGTAATCTGGGGTGATAAACTATAATTACTTAGATTTTCAGCAGACAAAGTATCAATTGGCTCCGTAAAGGTTAAAAGCAAAATTGAGTCTGATAAAAAGAAAAGTGAATCTAATTGTGGTCGCTCAATATCATATAAAAAGCTTGCTGATAAATCTTCTGCAATATTTCCATTACAATCCGACACCTCTTCTATAGTAATTGTATAAGTCACATCATTTTGTAGTTTATTTTGCAGATTCAGCTTTACTGAGTTTTCGTTTTGTCGATCCACTATAATGCTATCAATCTGATCTCCAGACTGCAGTAGGTAACTCGCATTTACCAGTGATTCCATATCCATTTTTTTATCAAAAATTATTTCTAACTGAATTGGGGAGCTTGAATAAAATGAGACTATTCGGGCTGGCTGACCAGTGAAAGTTGAATCATAAGTACTATTCACCATTCCAGGTGTACCTCCTTGATCTGCCTCAGAGCCTTTCCAGTTTTTGATATCAAAACAAATTAAGCTTGGATTTATAAGTTCTAAAGAATACCCTCCTTCAGACTTCTCTTCAACTTGAAACCAAGATCGATCGTAGGCTAAGGCATCAATTATGACTCCAGAAGAATCTTTGATTTCTATACTATCACCCCCATTATTTAAAGATCGCCATGAAGATGGAACTAATACTTCACCAAAATTAGCATAGCCATCTTTTGCAGAAGCAGGAGCTAGAATAATGTACTCTTTAGGGTACAAAACAAAAGAAGGTAATGAACCCTCTGATTCTGTATCATCGGAAATTTTCCAGCCTTTTAAGTCGATGAATTTATCTGAGCGATTATAGATTTCTACAAACTCTTCATCTGGAAGGCCTAAAACAGGTGTCGGATCAGGAAAAAATTCGCTGATTATAATATCGCCTGGCTCTGCATTTTCCAATTCAAAATATAAAAATTCAAGGCTATCTAATTCTGCAGTATTTCCTTTTAAGTCGCTTATATTTTCTGCTAACAAAAAGTAGTTGCGTCCATTTTCAAATGAGTTTTCGAAAGTAATCCTGACAGTATCATCCTTTTGTTCTACCTGAAGTGGATTTATATCATCTGGTTGCAAAGAGTAATTGCTGTTATTTACTTGACTCAACTCTTCATTATAAATTAATTCAATTTGATTATTTCCAATGATCTTATATTCCTCAATTGATGGAGGAATGGTATCAAACACATAATTTCCAAAATAAATATTATCAAAATAAAAACTGCTGCTACGACTTGATGTGAAGTAACAGATAAACCCCAAACTTGTAGCTGCACTAAGACTTGCCTCTTGACCACTTGCCAATACTTCAAAACTTTCTCCTTTGCTGGGGTCAACTGCAATTTCCCAGATTGCATTTTCATCTCTCCTTACTCTCACTCTAAGATCAAAAGCAGAAGCAAATAATCCGTCTCCTCCTCTGGCTATTAACTGTGTTGTTTGTCCATTTCTATAAAACAAACTAACTCCATCTTCAGTACCATTTTCTCCTATTTCCAAGTAATAGCCTTCTTGTATGCTTCCAGTGTTTTCATAATCTAATAGGTTTTCTGTAGTACTTGCTAAATAAATTTCCACACGATTAGAATTGGAAGGATTGAAATCCAATTTGATATCAAATCGCCATTCCTTTAGTTCAAGGCTATTATTAGAAATTGCAGTAGAAATATAGCTTGATCTTAAAGGATCATCCTCAAAGTTTAATTGTAATTGAAAAGTATCATTAATGATGAAATCCTCAATATTTCCATTCCATTCAGGAGAATAATTTAAATCACCATCAGAAAAATCATCATAAACAATTTGAGCATTTAAAGAAAAGAGACAAAAACAAAATAATACAATTAGGGTTGTTAGGTTTTTTATCATAAGGTTTTGGTTCAGGTCTAACCAAATATACTATTTTTGTGACAAATTTGTGATTTGAAACAAATTACTATCTCCCTAAGTATTAGAAAGGTAAAAATTAAATAAAAATGAAAATAGCTGTTGTAGGTGCCACTGGACTAGTTGGCGGTGAAATGTTAAAGGTTTTGGATGAAAGAAATGTCCAATTTGATGAATTACTTTTAGTTGCTTCGGCTCGCTCTGCAGGAAAGAAGATGAGTTTTAAAGGTAAAGAATATACTGTCATCACTTTAGAAGAAGCCGTTGCAGCCAAACCTGATTTAGCACTATTTTCAGCAGGCGGAAGTACATCACTTGAGTGGGCTCCAAAGTTTGAAGAGGTTGGAACTGTTGTCATTGACAATAGCTCTGCCTGGAGAATGAATAATCGCATAAAATTGATCGTTCCGGAAATTAACGGTCATGAATTAAAAATAGATCATAGAATTATCGCCAACCCAAATTGTTCTACTATTCAAATGGTATTGGCATTAGCTCCGCTACATAAAAAATATGGCATCAAGCGTATCGTAGTTTCCACCTATCAGTCAGTAACGGGAACGGGAAAAGCAGCCGTTGATCAATTGATGGATGAAAGAGCAGGAAAGCAAGGTGAAAAAGTATATCCTCACCCCATTGATATGAATGCATTACCTCATATTGATGTATTCTTGGAAAATGACTACACTAAAGAAGAAATGAAGATGGTAAACGAAACCAAAAAAATCTTCAGTGATGATTCTATTGGCGTTTCTGCTACTTGCGTTCGTTTACCAGTAATGGGGGGCCATTCGGAATCTGTAAATGTTACATTTGAAAAAGATTTTGATATAGCTGAAGTAAAGGATTTATTATCTAATACTTCAGGAGTGGTTTTAGAAGATGAACCTAAAAACAATCTATACCCGATGCCATTAAATGCACATGGGAAAGATGAAGTATTTGTAGGGAGAATCAGAAGAGATGAATCAGCTCCAAATACTTTAAACATGTGGGTTGTAGCCGACAACCTTAGGAAAGGTGCCGCAACCAATGCTGTTCAGATAGCGGAATATATGATTGAGCACAGCTTAGTTCATCCTTATGGAATTGAGCGCTAATAGAAAAGACGTTTGGAAATTTATTAAAGACCATGAGCAGGATGACCCTGCTCAATTGGTTTTTAAGCAAAAGCAATTTCCTGACCTACCCTTAAAAGAAATTGCTTCTCAAATTCAAGCCCGTCAAAAAGCTAAATCAAAACTTCCTGAATGGGCCAATAAAGAAATATGGTTTCCCCCTCTCCTATCTTTGGAACAATCTAGCTCCGAAGCTACTGCTAAATTTAAAAGTAGTCTTCTTTCAGGTAATCGTTTTGCAGATCTAACTGGTGGTTTTGGAATTGATTGCTATTACCTTGCTCAAGATTTTAAGGAAAGTCACTACATAGAACAACAAAAGATTTTATGTGATTTAGCAAATTATAATTTTGATGTATTAAAATCTGACATTCAAATTCATCAAACTCAAGCCTCAGATTTCTTAGAAAACAATTCACTTAATTTCGATTGGATATACTTAGATCCTGCAAGAAGAGGAGATAAAAACCAGAAGGTGTTTTTATGGGAAGACTGTAGTCCTAATTTAATTGAGCTTTTGCCCTTGCTATTTGAAAAATCAAAAAACGTGATGGTGAAAGCAGCACCTATGCAGGATATCAGTAGAGGAATCTCAGAACTGGATCAGAGGGTGAAAGATATTTATATTATTGAGCATAATGGCGAAGTAAAAGAACTGCTTTACATCCTAAATAAAGAAAAAGTTAGTGCTCCCAATATTCATGCTATTCAGTTAAATAAAATGGGGGATTCATTATTTCATTTTCAAGGTAAAAAACATTTAGAAGATGATTTGAATTATCAGTTTGAGAATCCTGAAAACTATCTTTATGAACCCGCTCCTTCAATCATGAAATCTGGTTTATTTAAACAGTTAGCTAAGCAATTTAACATTTCAAAACTGCACCCAAACAGTCAGCTGTTTACAAATAATGATTTAATAGAAAATTTCACTGGGAGAAAATTTAAGATCATTAATCAAGTGTCTGCTCAAAAGAACGCCTTGAAAAAAGTTTTACCTGAAATGAAGGCAAACCTGAGTTGCAGAAATTTCCCTATGCCTGTTGCTCAATTAAGAAAAAAACTAGGCTTGAAAGATGGAGGAGAATACTACCTTTTTGCTACTACACTTAAAAATAATGAGAAAGTGATTTTAGTTTGTAAGAAGTTGAAGTAAATATGATCTGGGACGCTTTCATTAGCTTATTTACTGTGGTAGAAAAGCCGGTCTGACTACCGTCTGACCTTTGCAGTACATTAGGTCAGACGGTAGTCAGACCGGCTTACAATACTAATTTTAAAACTAGCACCAGCAAAAAAGGAATTCCATAATAAATAAGCACCTTCAACCGGTTAGGTGCCTCATTCCACCACAGCACCCACCAGGGCCTGATGTAACCCAAAATCACAAGTGTGCCGAAGCAAATCAAAATTAAATTTATGTAATTCAAACGCTTATCTGTTAAAATAGAAAGTTAATCGAAAAGCAAGTTTTTCTTGTAACAAAGTTCAAGAAAACAAGATTAATTGTTTGAACAAATTTTTTAACAATATGATAACAATTGCCGAAAATAAGCAATATTCTATTAAAGTAGATGTTTCCAAAAACAGAGCCTACTTAAAAATAATTGGCTTTTGGAGAAATAAAGAAGATATTCCAGGATATTTAAATGACTGGGATAAAGCAATTGGTAAATTAAAAACTGGTTTTACTCTTTTAACAGATGCAACTGAAATGAAAATACATCCTGGCGATGTGAGAGATGTACATTCAAAAGCACAAAAGAAAGTTATTGATGCAGGTATTAGAAAAGTTGCTGAATTACATAATTCGGGTGGACAAGAAATGCAGCTAGATAGTGTGTCAAAGGAAACGGGAATGCCGAAAAAGAATTTCGATAATGAGGAAGATGCCAACAAATGGCTAGATGAATAGAAACAAAAAAGCTCAGGAGTTACTGAGCTTTTTTTTGAATTAAACGGTTTATATTCTTCCGCTTCTATTCCTTTATGAATCGTTTAATTACTTCTCCGGATTTTGCTTTAATCTTAAGTAAATAAATCCCTTTTTCTAATTCTGAAACATCAATTGATTCAGAACCTTTAAATATCTTAATCAATCTACCTTCTAAAGACAGCACTTCAATCTCTTTCAATTGAATGTTTAAATTGCTAGTTATTGAAATATAATCTGTAACTGGATTAGGGAATATATTTAACTCATCTGATTTTAAAGGTGTATTAGATAAAACTGCATTACCAGTGGAAGCTATATTAGAAGGGAAAGAAGAATTAATAACAGAATCATCCTCCACTAAATAACTCTGCACATAATATTCATAAGTAATACTTGGATCATCAATGAAATCATCAAATGTAAACTCATTAGGTTGGTTTCCTTCTATGGTCTCTAATAATTCAAATTGTTCTCCTTCTGCTGATCTTTTGTAGATATGAAATTTTGATTCAAAATCTGATTTATCATTAATTACCAGCTGATACTTTCCTTCTTTTTCGAAGTAGGCTACTTCAGTTATTTGAGGAGAATTTAAGTGGGTTAAGATAGTGTCACTAAATACAAAATCACTACTTTTCCATTTATTAAAAGCTCTAATTTTGACAAATTGTGGGCTGTTTTCTTTATGCACAGAGAGATTTAAACTTTGATTTTTACCATTACTTTTAATCTCCAATATGTTTCTATATGGATACCAGTCTTGAGTAGAGTGTTCTATATAATCCATAATATATATTGAATCAACCATATTAGTCGGCTCACTTAGCTCCCAGCTAACTTTTAAAGAGTCTACAACATTTTGCTCTATCTGAATATTTTTAGGAGGATTAATAACTACCTCGAGAGTACGAGTATATATCCCACCTGCATCACCTTCTAGTTCCCCCTTTATAGGAAATACTCTAAAAACATATCTATTTGAAGGGGCTAAACCAGTAAACCTAAAACTAGTAGTGTTCTCTTCTAAAGTATCTAGACTAATATCTGTTCGGCTATTATCAAAAAAGCTAATCTTATAGCATTCTACGATATAAGCCTCCTCATCAGGGGAATCCGCCCAACTTATGTCGAAAGTTTCATAACCAACACTATCAACATTAAATCCAACCAGGGGGTTCAATACATCATCATTTTTGTAATAGAAGTTGTTTATCCAACTGCCTCCTTGATCATATTGTTGCATATACACCAGAGTATCTTGATAGGAAAAAACCAAACTGGTAGGCTCGTATTCATCTGTAACTCTGGCTACTTCTTTTTCTTCAAAAAAAGGCTGCTTTGTAAAATCTATATTATAAATTCTTCCATTATAAATCTGAGTCTCTTGACCATTCAATTCAGTAATAGAGTTTTTATAAGGAACCTGCTCAATGTTATTTTTAACTGTTCTTTTAAAAGAAAATGATTTGTCAACCATATAGGCTTGCTTATCGGCATCGATTGCAATTAAAGAGTCTTTTATTTTACCAATATATCTAAGTCTATCCAGAGATAAATTTACAAATTCAATTTTATTAGTTTTAGTGTCTAAGATTATCAACTCTTCATAAGAATATGACCCTTCTTCGATACTTAATACTATTTTATTTTCGTCAAACTGGCTCGCATACTTCACTGCACTAATGTTGCTATTTACTTTCGTCCATTCATATTTTTCTAAATCATAAACAAAGATTGTTTTTAAAGTGGAGCCATCTATTTTCTCTGGCGTAAAGAAATATGCTTTATAATTGGCAAACGCCACCTCAGAAAAAGCTTTCATTTCACTGTCTAATGGTATATCTGGAAGACTTATCAGCTTGTCTAAGTTTAAATCAAAATAAAATGCCTTTTTGGTATAGGTAGAAACAAAGAATAATTTATCGTCATAATGATCAATATTACTAATTTTGTAATATTCCAATGAATCCGTGATTGCACTCAATGAGTTTTCTCTATACGAATCCCATGAAGCTGTTTTTTGACTATTAGCTGTGATCGGCTTGCTATATAATGAAGTGTATTTTTCATTAATACTCCTTAATCTATAGTAATATCTTGTATTAGGTTCAACTGTAGGATCCACATATTCACGTTCATATTTAGAGCTCGTTCTAACAGTATCAATTATCTCATATTTTTCTCCATCAATAGATCGTTCTATAACTGTATTAGTTAGAGTATCGATATTGGAGCTGTAACCAAATTCTACAGCACTATTACTAGTAAGTCTGTGATTAGTAAATGTTGGAGTTAACAAGTGTTTATTGATTCTTACTATATTTGAAGTATCTATTCCAAATACATTTTGATTAATAGCAAATATGTTAATTGAATCTTTATCATAGATTGAAAGACTCTTAGGTCTATTTGAAAAACCATAATACTCCTCATATATAGTATCACTCACCATAATAACAAACCTCAGACTATCAAGGTTGTTGAATGAAACAAATTCTAAATCGACTTTAGGGTACTCTGAATTTATAAAAGTGGTTAATATTTGAGGAGCCTCGGGTTTTAGTTCCTCTGTATCAAATGATATGATATTTGAATAGTCTGAATCTTCTCTTCCTTCTGTAGTGACTTTTACACGAAATTTTAAAAGGTCAGCATCTTGTTTAAATTTGCTGTCAAGATAAGAGTCCCATCTTGTATCTAATAAAGAAACAGTACCACCAATCAAAAACTCTTCAAAAGTACTACCGTCATCATAACTAATTTCAATTATAACTCTGGCTTTAATATCATTGTTTAATACATTAAATTGCATCTTTATACTGCCAGAATCTATTTTATTTTCACTTACCTCTAAAAGTTCCGGAGTATTCAATTTCCCTGTTTCAAACAGAGGAATAAAAGAGATTTCATCAGACTCTATTACGCCTCCTTTATTGTATGCTGCTACTTTAACATAATAATTTACATTTCTTTTTAAGTTGTCAAACTTATAAGCTCTGGACTTATAATTGGCGCTCGTTACCGTATCTACAATTTCGTAGTTTTGATTGTCGTTTTCGGACAAATAAATTAGAAACCCATCCTCATTATTTGAATTATCGAACCAGCCAATATCGGAGGAGTATGAAGATAAATATTGGTGTAAATAAGTAGGTGCCTCAGGCGGGTAAATAGTCACCAATTTTTGAAAACTATTCTTTTCAATTGCATCTCCAAACTCATCGTATAGTAACCCTATTCCTGCATAAGCTTCTCCGTTAAGGAAAAATGCAACTCCAGCATTTCTTTCATCTGTGAAATAAGCATCTTCTGTGGTTAAAGTATTATCGGTTGGGTCTATAACTACTTGCTCTTTGGTAGAGCCAGAATTAAGAATATGGACTAATCCATCAGCATCTGTATAAGCTGTGTTTTGCTGCAAACTGCTTAATTTACTATCCGCAAAAATTTCTTCTGACCAGCTATCACTTACAGGGTCATAAGAATACATGCCTGAAAACTGAATACTTCCAACACCCGAAGCAATGTATCCTTTTCCATTTGCTGAAAAGCCAACGGCTCTACTTCTTGCTTCACTTTCTGGTAAAGAAGCAATAGCTTCCCAAGCCCCAGTTACAGGATCATATTCATAAAAATCATTCAATGAACCTGTATCGTTTCCTCCTAAGCCTACATAGCCTTTATTGTTAATACTAAAACTTGAAGCTTGGTTTCTTATTTCACCAGGTAAGTCTGAAATTGGGCTCCAGTTTCCGGTAGAAGGATCATATTCATAGAAATCCTTTAATTGAGTGGTGCCGTCTGTACCCGTTCCAACATAGGCTTTTGCATCGGCCACAAAAGCAACAGCATTTTTACGAGCAGCACCCGGAAAGTTATTAATCGATCGCCAGTTGGCATCATCAGCATTATATTTATAAAATGAATTTAAATGGCTTGTTCCATTATAGCCCGTTCCAACATAAGCAGTATCTCCTATCACAAAACTTACGGCTCCTGAACGTGAATCAGGAAAACTTTGGATACTTTGCCATTCTTGAACTTGAGCTTTTACGGTAAAACAAAACGAAAGAATTAATAGAAAAGCGGGGAATAATAGTAAAGGTTTCTTCATATATATAGTTATTCAAACTACAAATGTATGTGATTGGCTGTCAATATTAAAACTTTATGGTAAAAGTTCTATTTCTCTGCCAATTTAAACCCAAACCTCTCATTAAAGCCTTTAATTCCCTGAAGGCCTCCTGAATGAATCACTAATATTTTTTGGTCTGAATTGATTTTATCTTTCTTCCATTCCATCATAAGGCCATACATTAATTTTCCTGTATAAATGGGGTCGAGAGGTATAGTCGTTTTGTCATAAAACTCTTCAATGAAATCAATTAACTCAGGCTTCCATTTGGCATAACCACCAAAATGATATTCAGTATTGATTTCCCAGTCCTGAAATTGTTGTTGACCTAAAAGATTCTGGATTTCTTTTTTTGGCCAATCTCCTTTTAAAACAGAAAAGCCCAATATATTTTGATGTTCCGATTTTCCCTTAATTAATCCTCCTAAAGTTCCTCCTGTACCAAAACAGCTCGCTATCAAATTGTATTCTTTAGGAATGAAATTATGGATTTCTGCAGTTCCAGCTATAGCCATATCATTAGTGCCGCCTTCTGGAATAATATAGGGATAATCAAATTGAGTTTTTAGTTTGTCTATAAATTCTGGATCATCCTTTTCTTTATATTTTTCCCTACTTATAAAATGAAGTTTCATACCATATCTTTTGGCTAAGTTGAGTGTTGGGTTTTCCACCTCCTCACCCCTTATTACTCCCACGGAATTAAAGCCGCAAGCAGCAGATGAAATGGCAGTAGCCGCTATATGATTTGAAAAGGCTCCTCCAAAAGTTAGAATATTCTTATAGCCCTTTTTCTCAGCTTCCAGGAAATTATATTTCAGTTTAAAGAACTTATTCCCTGAGGCACCGGCATGAATTTTGTCTAATCTTAAAACATCAAAGATCAGTCCTGCAAACTGAACTCTTTGAATAGGAACATCTTTTGGCGAAAAGAATTTTTCTACTGACATGAAGCTAAATTATAGCTAAATGGCTAACTTTATTATATAAATACTATTTTTATTGAATTAATATTCATGATATGAAAAGGCTTTTCCTATTTTATTTCCTTCTCGCTCTAGTACTGTCTTCTTGTATGAAATCCGTTTCGATCAATACTTTAAGACCTGCGGATATCAACATTCCAAATGATATTCAGTCCATTGCCTTAATTGATAGAACAGCCTATAAAAAAGATGCTATTGGTATAATTGAAGGAGTATTAACCGGAGAAGGGATTAATGAAGATCGTGATGGCGTAATGACCATGTTTAATAGTCTTCAAAATAGTTTAAGAGCTTCTCCTCGATTCGATGTTGTGCTAGCATCTGAAAGATTGAAGGGACAAAATATACTAGGCTCATTTCCCGAACCATTAGATTGGAGACAAGTAGATCAGCTTACCAGAAAATATAATACAGATGCCTTATTAGTAGTAGAAATATTCGATAGCAATTTCATTGTAACCAATGGCAAAAGAAAAAATACCAGAAAAGTAAAAGACAAAGATGGAAATGAGGTGGAAGAAGAATATACTGAGTTTTTTGCTGAAGGAGTAGGAAATAATAGAATTGGTATCCGTTTGTACGATGCCAAAAACAGGACCATTATTGATCAAGACATTTACACTTCGAATAAAACCTGGGAATCATCCGCTACTTCCTTGAAAGAAGCTTTAGCTCAATTAGTCAATAAATCTCAGGCCACTAAATATTTAGCGCGTTCTGTTGGAAATACATATGCAAGTAAAATTGCTCCAATGCCGGTTAGAGTTTCTAGGTCTTATTATGCAAAACCAAAGAAAAATAGTTATTTAAGAAAAGGGGCTAGGCAAGCTAGCGTTAACCAGTGGGAAGATGCCATTTCAAGCTGGAAAATGGGTCTGAGAAAAACTAGCGATAGTAAAACTGCGGGAAGATTAGCATACAACATTGCTTTGGGATACGAAATAATGGGCGATTTATTTAAAGCGCATGAATGGGCAGGAAAATCATTTGTTGATTATGGTAACAAAAAAGGTAGAAGTTATGCCAGCCTCTTAAATAATAGAATGATCACTGAAGAAATTTTAGATGAACAATTACGTTTACCTGAAAAAGATTCTGATCAAAAACCAGAAACCGGAGGTGAAAAGCAGGATAAGCCTACCATTAAAATAAAGATGAAGGAAAATTGAGTATTAATTAAGAATTAGTATTTATACTCCTTTGCCTTACCGCCTCAAAAACTGCTATCGCTGCGGAAACAGATACATTAAGTGATGCTATTTTTCCGGTCATAGGAATTTTAGCTAAATGATCTGCTATTCTGATCAAATCATTACTAATCCCATCTTCTTCTGAGCCCATGATGATGGCAAGAGGTTGAGCCATTGGCATGTCATAAATTAACTCCGTTCCCTTCTCAGTACAGGCTACAACTTGCAAACCATTTTGCTGAAGATATTCTACCGTTCCTTTCAAATTATTTTCTCTACAAACAGGAATATAATGTAACGCGCCCGCTGAAGTTTTTACTGCATCAGAGTTTATTTGAGCACTCCCTTTAAAAGGAATTACAATGGCATCCACTCCCGCACATTCCGCTGATCTGGCAATAGCACCAAAATTTCTAACATCTGTAATTCTATCTAAAATTAGAATTAATGGATCTTTTCCTTTGGCATAAGCATCATTGATCACATTATCCAATGAGGCATAGCTTACTGCAGAAACCATGGCGATTACACCTTGATGATTTTTTCTGGTTATTCGATTAAGTTTTTCAATCGGAACTTTGGTGAAAGGCACTTTTTGCTCTTTGCATAAATCCATCAGCTCACTAACCAATTCATTTCGGACATCTTTTTGGATATAGATATTATCCATCTCCTTGCCAGAATGAATGGCTTCAATGACAGCACGAGTGCCAAAAATATAATCTTTTTCGTTGAGTTTGGGTTTTTTATGAAATGCTGCCATATCTGATTTTATATTCAAACACAAAATTCAGAATCTAATAGGTGAAAAGCTAATTTTAATCTTTTTTAATTGAACTAAACCTGACGAGTCTCAGATATGCAGCTAAATTAGTAAGCTCAAATGAAAGTTTTACATCCCCCTAACCCCCTTCAAAGGGGGAACTATTCCCTTGGGGAATTATAGGGGTGTAAATATTATAAATATTAGAATCTGATAAAACCAAACTTGAAAGTTGTCAGGTTTGAGTTGTAAAAAAATAGCCCACATTTCTGTGAGCTATTTATTAATCGATAGTTTTTTAATTTACATTCTTTCGTATAAAACTCTTAATTGATCTTGATATTCTACCGCTTTTTGATTCATACCATATTGTCTCATGATTTGAACTAATTGACTTAAAATGGCGAAGCTAATTTGTCTTTCTCTTCCCATATAAATCAATTCATGATTTACCAAGTATGTAAACTGATTAAAGTTTTGCTCCCATAGAATATCAATAATTTCATTAGCTTTTTCTTCATTCCCTGTTGCCAGGTAAATCTGAACATAATCTAATGCAGTCATATCATAAGGAACTACTTCATTTGGTACTTTTTCAATTATATAATTAAGAACCTCTAAAGCTCTTTCATTATCGCCTTCGTTTACCATTGATTTTGCTAAAGCAGTATAAACTGATCTATTATTTAGAAAGAAGTTTCTATAGTTTTCATTATAATAAACATCCGGATCAGTAGTATTGGTGAAATGGAAATCATTCATTAAGTTATTATACATAACCTCTGTGTTGACAAATTCTTCCTGCACATTATCTCTTTCAAGTGGTAATAATCTATACGTTAAGCCTTCTTGAATTACATATTTTCTTAAGTCCATTTTAATACCATTCAATGAAGTAGTGTTGAAGTAAATTGGTCTTTCCCAATTATTTTCATTCATGATATCTAGAATCATTAAGTCTTTTTTCTCAAGACCATTTCCTTTTACATTCCATACCATTCTATCCACCATCATATCGGCTTTGTCTTCAGGAATAATTCCTAAACTTCTCACGTGTGCAGAATCTACCTTTAAACTTAATTGCTTAGAAGGCAACATATTATAACTTCCAACTGAAGTTGGCACCTCTAAACTTTTATTGTCACTTCTGATTAAGCTTAAATAACGATCAATTGGAATGGCACCGGAAATTCCTGTATTCGCCATATAAGGCAGATAATCATTCTTTCCGCCTTGCGCCACTTGTTTTCTGCTTAAGCTCAATGGAAGCGGTTCTGAATCATAAGAATTTTGACGCATTTGATTGATATACCAATCTGTATTAAAATAGCTTAATACAATTACACGAACATCAGTTCTGAAACCTTCCACTTCCTGAACAAACCAAAGTGGGAAAGTATCATTATCACCTCCAGTAAATAAAATGGCATTCGGTTCGCATGATGCTAAGTAATTTCTAGCTGCATCAACAGAAAAATATCTTTCTGATCTGTCGTGGTCATCCCAACCTTCTGATGCCATTATTCCTGGAACCAATAAACAAATTACTCCAGCTACTGCTCCAGCAAGTTTTGGGTTTTTAATTGCCCTTTCTAATAAGTTCGCAATAGCGATAACTCCAAAGCCAATCCAAAACGCAAAAGCATAATAAGATCCGGCATATATATAATCTCTTTCTCTAGGTTCAGTAGCTGGTGAGTTCAGATAAAGTATTAAGGCTATACCCGTTAAGAAAAAGAATAAGCCCACTACACTAAAACCTTTAACATCTTTTCTGTACTGGAAGAATAATCCAATCAATCCTAGAATGAAAGGCAACATATAGAAATTATTTCTGGCCTTGTTATCTTTCATAATTTCAGGCATTTCACTATCATCCTGGAACATCGTTTTCCATCCTGCTCCTTCAATATCACTTTCACGACCAGCAAAATTCCACATCAGATAACGGAAATACATATGGCCTAATTGATAGCGGAAAAGGAACTTAATGTTATCCGCAAAATTTGGCTTTTCATTTGGTCTTAATCCTGTCCATCTTCTGTATTCTTCAGGATGACCCGGTGCTCCACTATACATTCTTGGGAAGATAGTGGTTCTTTTCGGATCATATTGAGTAGTGATTTTATAATCTGTTATTTCATATTCCTCTTCTCCCTTACTGTAAACCGCATCTCCTCTATCTTGAGAAATAACCTCCGCATCAAAATATTGACCGTGAACCAAAGGTCTTGATCCGTATTGATCTCTATTTAAATAGGATAATAAGGTCATCACATTTTCAGGATTATTCTGATCAATCGGTGGGTTATAATTCGATCTGATCATTACAATGAAGTACGATGAATACCCTATCAAAATAAAGGAGAAGGCTAGTAAGAAAGTATGAAGTGTTACTTTTTCATTTTTGATGGCATAGAAGATTCCGTATGAAATAGCTCCCACTAATATTATTCCAAATATTAAGGCTCCAAAACCAAAAGGTAGACCAACAGTATTGATGAAGAAAATTTCAAACTTACCGATTAAGTTAGGAACTCCTAAAATGATAAACTGCCAGATAACAATCAGAATTGCACTACTGATTAATAAGGCAAAGAAGATCCCTTTAAAAGTAACCGTTTTATATTTTTTGAAATAATAGATTAATCCTAATGCAGGAAGTGCTACTATATTTAATAAGTGAACTCCAATTGATAAACCTATGATGTAAGCAATTAAAATCAACCAACGATTTTCTGTAGATTCATCTTCTATTATATCCCATTTCAACATGGCCCAGAATACTAAGGCAATTAGGAAAGATGACATGGCATAAACTTCTGCTTCAACAGCTGACCACCAGAAGGAGTCTGAAAAGGTGAAGGCTAAACTACCAATTGCACCCGCAGCAAAAATTTTGATCATCTGGCCAGTGTTGGCTTCACCCACCTTTATCTTCATAATTTTATGAGAAAGTAGATTGATAGACCAATACATAAACAATATGGTAAACCCACTACTTAGGGCAGAAACCAAGTTTACTGCAAAGCCAACCGCTTCTACATCACTGCTCACAAACATTGAAAACATTCTACCGATAAGTAGAAATAAGGGTGCCCCTGCAGGGTGAGGAACTTGCAGTTTGTAAGCACTAGCAATAAATTCTGCGCAGTCCCAAAAACTAGCTACAGGTTCTAAAGTGAAGATATAAACAGCGGAAGCAATTAAAAATATAATCCAGCCACTTAGGTTGTTAATCTTTTGATATGACATCATAGATAGTTGTATTTTTTATAATAGAGGCGAAAATAAGAAATTTCATCCTTAACGGCATTAGAACGAAGAGATTAATTCAGGATTGCGAACGATAGAAGTTTTTAATTCTTAGTTAAAGTACCAAAAATTTACTTTTGTAGATTAAAATATATTTAAAAAGTTATGCTATATTAAAAGCAACAAAATTAAAATTATATGACAGGTGGTGCTGGCTTTGCTAGACAAGGAAGTGATTCATTCAAACAAAATAGAGCTTTACGAAATAAAAGAAAGCGGATGAGTGATAGCCCATACATAAACGTAAGGGGTGTTAAAGGCAAAAGGAACGCAGATTTTGATTTCAAAGCGATTCAAAAATTTAGAGAAGATCGAAGGCGAAAATCCAGAATTATCACTATAGTAATTTCAACTACACTTATTGTGCTTGCAATTCTATTGCTCGCTATCACTTAATAAATTATAATAAAGGCTTTAGATTTTCCCACACTGTTTCAGCCACAATTTTATGACCCTCTGGCGTTGGGTGAATTCCATCTGGTAGATTTAGTTCTGCCTCTCCTCCCACATCTTTTAACAAAAATGGAATGAGATTAACATTTTTATCTTCAGCAATTTGTGGAAATATCTTTTGAAATTCTTCCGCATAGGCTTGTCCCATGTTAGGAGGTACCATCATTCCTGCCAATAGAATTTTTACTTCTGGATGTATTGATCTTACTTTATCAATAATAGCTCTTAAGTTTTTGTCGGTTTCTTCAGGTTTAATTCCTCTTAATCCATCATTGCCTCCTAATTCTAAAACAAAAATATCAACTGGCTGTCTTTTTACTACCCACTCCACTCTTGATAAACCACTTGCTGTAGTTTCACCACTTACTCCAGCATTAATCACATTATACTCAAAGCCCAGAGAATCCAATCTTTTTTGCGTTAATCCAGCAAATGCTTCTTCTGACTCTACACCATAACCAGCTGTTAAACTATTTCCAAAAAATATAATGTTGTTTTGCTTTTCTACCTTTTCAGGCTCTTTCTGACTTACTTCATTTTCAACTTTTTCTTTCTTTTTTTCATTATTTGAAGCACAAGAGGCTACAGCCAAAAGGAATGAGAACAATAATACATTAATATAAAACCTCATATTTATCATTGAATTAGAGATAAGCATTTTCATTAAAAAGCTTAAATTACGGAAAATGTTACAAAATGATTGATTTTAACAAAAGCTTAATTCTAATTCTTATTATCCTTCTTTTTAGTGCTTGCCAAAAGGGAGCTGATCTGCCTATATCTGATTCAGCGGAATTAATTAAAATTTCGAATCAATTTGATTTTACGGAAGGTCCTACATCTGATGCTAAAGGTAATGTCTATTTTACTGACCAGCCGAAAAACAAAATCTACAAATATAATACCGAAGGTAAGCTCTCTGTTTTTACCAATCAATCTGGAAGATCAAACGGATTATATATAGATTCTAATCAGAATTTATGGGCTTGTGCTGATGGTAAAAATCAATTGTGGAAATTTAAGCTTGATGGTAGTAAAGAAGTGATTTTGAATGATTCAGGAACCGTTGCTTATAATGGCCCCAATGATGTTTGGATTCATGAAAATGGAAACTTATATTTTACAGATCCAATTTATCAAAGACCTTACTGGGAAAATGCTCACGATACAGTAGGTTATCAATCCTTTTATCTTTTTAAAAATAAAAAAGTCGTTTTACTTGATTCAAGTTTAGTTCAAGCCAACGGAATCATAGGCAGTTCAAAAAACAATTTATTATTCGTTGCAGATATTGGCGCTGGAAAAACCTATCGATACGAAATGAATGCAGATGGTAGTGTTAAAAACAAATTGTTATTTGCAAATCAAGGCTCTGATGGAATGACTCTTGATTCAAAAGGTAATCTTTATTTAACGGGCAAAGGTGTTGATATTTATAATAGAAAAGGTGAGCATATTCAACATTTGGATATAAACGAAGACTGGACTGCTAACGTCTGCTTTGGAGGAATGAATAATGATGAGTTATTTATTACTGCTTCAAAATCACTTTACAAAATTCAAACTAATATGGAAGGAGTAAAATAAGTAATTGCATTAGTAAACTTGACTTTAACTTCCTTTTAAGCTGTTTCATTAAGCCTGTAAGCTTTCTTCCAAAAACGGGGTATTCTTACCGTCCATCTTGTTTAAGTTTGATTAATATAATTTTGACATGAATTCCTTTTCAAATATGTTAAAATTATGTGTTTAAGTGATTTAAAAGAAAAAATCAACAGGCATAATGCACAAATACATATCAGTATTCCTGATTATTAATATTTTATCAGTTGTAATTATTTCCGCAAAAGATAAAGAAAAAAGGTCTCCACGTGAAATGGAGACTGAATTTGTTGAAAATATTACACCCGAAATTGATGGTTTACTTGATGATGAATTTTGGCAAGATATCGAAACTGAAAAAGTTAATTTTATCACATTTATTCCAGAAAATGGTTCTGTTTCTTCTGAAAAGACTTTTATAAAAACCGCCTACACTGATTTCGGAATCTACATAGCCGCAAAAATGATTGATAAAAGCGGTGAGCCTGTTCAGCAAGAATTAGGCATAAGAGATGACGATAATAGAAATACTGATCAATTTGGTGTGATATTGGACACTTACCAAAATGGACAAAATGCTTTTTACCTAAAAGTTAGTGCCGCTGGCGTTCAAACCGATATATTTATAAATCGAGGAAGAAATGATTATAACTGGGATGCCGTTTGGAATAGTGCGGCAATTATAACTGAAGAAGGTTGGCAAGTTGAAATTGAAATTCCATATTCTGCTATTCGTTTTCCTAAAGACCCTGAACAAAATTGGAACATTAATTTTATGCGTAAAATCCAGAGTAAAAACGAAACTTCATTTTGGAATTATGTTGATAATTCTGTTGATGGATTAGTGAATCAATCTGGAACTTTAACTGGATTAAAAGGTATCAAACCTCCCCTTAGATTACAAGTTTCACCATACATTACTGCCTATTACAATAGAAATGCTGAAGGAGGAAATTTTGATTTCACCGGTGGTATGGATTTAAAGTATGGGTTTACAGAAAGCTTTACTTTGGACATGACCTTGATTCCTGATTTTGGTCAAACCGTTTCAGATAATGTGATCTATAATTTAGGCCCCTTTGAAGTTCAATACGCGGAAAACCGAGCATTTTTTACGGAAGGTACAGAATTATTTAATAAAGGTGGATTATTCTATTCAAGAAGAGTTGGCCAAAGTTTTGGAGATTTGGAATTAGAAGAGCAAGATTCTATAGTCACCTACCCTTCAGAAGCTCCTTTGTTAAATGCCTCCAAAATTACTGGCAGAACGAAAAATGGTTTAGGAATTGGATTCTTTAATGCGGTTACCAATAGAACATTTGCAGAAGTTTATGATAAGGAAACTAAAGAGAAAAGAATAGAGCAAGTTGATGATCTTACCAACTTCAATATTATGGTAGTTGATCAAAGTTTGAGAAATAATAGTAATATCAGTTTGATCAATACCAATGTAAAAAGATTTGATGGCGGAAATGATGCCAATGTTATCGGAACTGATTTTAGATTGAGAGATAAAACGAATACCTACCAAATTGATGGTTTCGGGGCTTATAATAATATCATGAAACCTCAAGAAATCAATGAAGAGGGATATAAATATAATCTAGGTTTTTCAAAAATCAGTGGTAAATACCAGTTCAACCTTGGAAGAAATGTCGAAAGCGATACCTATAATCCAAATGATTTAGGTTTTTTAAGAAGCCCAAATGAAATCAGTCATTTTGCCTCTTTCGGATATAATCAATTTCAGCCTACGGAATTGTTCAATCAATATAGAATTTGGGCTGGTGGGGATTATAGCCAGTTATTCGAACCTAAACTATATCAAAATTTCTCAACCTGGACTGACTTCTGGGCCCAAACTAAAAACTTTGAGACCTTCTCTTTCAACCTAAGGTACAGGCCTTCTAAAACATATGATTATTTTGAACCTCGAGTAGAAGGAGCAAGGTATTTTAGAACCTGGAATTACAGCACTAATTTCAGATATTCTTCTGATAGCAGAAAAGCTTTAATGAGTAATATCTCTGTAGGAATCTGGAATGCTCCTGATCGAGAGCAGTTCGATTATTGGATAAATATTTCTGCTCGTTATAGAGTTAATAATCAATTTTCCATTAATTATGATTTCAGAATAAATAAACAGCTTAGTTCAATCGGTTTTGCTGAACATTTTACTAATGAAGCTGGTGATGTTGAACAAATTGTTTTTGGAGAAAGAGACATTGATGTTTTATCGAATGTTCTTGGTGTCAATTACACCATCAATAATAAAATGGGTTTTAATTTCCGCTTAAGACACTATTGGAATAAAGTTGATTATTTTAACTATTTCAATTTAACGAATGATGGGGATATTGAACCAATTGCCTATGATGGGAAAGATTTAGCTTCGGATAATTACGAAATACACGATACTAATTTTAATGCCTTTAATATTGATGCTGTCTATTCTTGGCAAATCGCTCCTGGTAGTTTTGTTAATGTGGTTTGGAAAGATGCTGTTCAAGAGGTAAATAATATGGTAGATATGAATTTCTCAGAAAACTTTAACAATGTAATTTCAACTGATCACCAGCAAAATCTAAGTATTAGGATTATTTATTTTCTAGACTACACGCAAATTAAAAGGGATTTAGCTTTAAATAAGAGTTAATAAACAGAGGCTTTATAAAATTTCCAGCCTTTTTCATTTACCCTTTCAATTGAGCTTTTGTAAACTAAATTTGGATTAGCATTTTTATCAGGATTAACAATTTATTCTTGAGTACTTTCTTCTGTGGAATATTTTAATGAATTGCCAATTTAGGAACGCTATTTCTTTAGATAATAATTGTAAATTTTGTTCCCCTTCCTATCTTACTCTCTACCTCAATTTTACCCCCTAGTGCATCTATTTGTGTTTTTACCAAATATAATCCAAGCCCTTTACCTTCAACATGAAAATGAAATCGTTTATATAATCCAAAAACTTTATCAATATTATTTTCAAGATCAATACCTAACCCATTGTCTTCAATTTCTATCTTAAGTTTATTTTGAAAATCATTAACCTTAATATATATCTGTGGATTAAGATTCTTTTGACGGTATTTTATAGCATTAGAAATTAAATTATAGATTATGCTTTCTATGTATAATGGTAAAGATTTTAATTTATTTTTATTTTGATAACTTTCATTTATAACTGCTGAGGTATTATCAATCTCATTTTTCAAAATGTTTTTGACTTTCGAGATTGTTTCCCTTATATCAACCTCTTCTAAAATTTTAGTTATAGGTTTCTGTATCAATAATATCATACTCACATCATTGATCAATTCATGCAGATCTTCAGATGATTGCTTCATTAATTCAATGATATTTTCTCTTTCTGATCCTGATGTATTATCAATTAAATTTGACAACCCTAAAAGCCGTGCAGTTGATGATCTTAAATTATGTGATACGATATAGCCAAACTGTTGAAGTTTATTAATTTGATTAATGAGTTCTAAATTGGTTTCTTTTAAATTTTTATTCTGTTTGGCTACCTCTTCTGTAAGTTCTTCGTTTTTTAATTCCAGTAACTTTTGTTGTTTTTCAATTGTTATTTTAGCCTTATTGAGAATATCATTCTGTAGTGTTAACTCTTCATTTTTCTCTTCAATCAACCTTTGAGAATCTTTCATTTCCTCATTTTGTGAGAGAATCACGTCATTTTGTGAAGATATTTCTTCATTCTGAGCTCTAATCTCTTCATTCTGAGCTAAAATTTCGTCAGTTCTTTTCCTAACTAAACGTTCTAGTTTTTCCTTCTGCTCTTTTAAAATATTGGATTTTTCGGACTCAACAACTCTTAATTTTTCGGACAGTCCTAAAGAGCGGACTGCATATCTTGCTGCATATAACAGGGTTGGTAAAGCTATTATAAATAGTATTATTTGTAACCAAAATGAAGTATTAACAGCTCTTTGGAAATTATAGGTCGCTTTTTTCTGAATATTAAGTTCATACTCCTTCAATTTATTGGAGAAAGAATTTGCGATTAACCAAACAGGATAGCCTTGATCCTGCAAAATTATACTCTTAGCCTTTTCTTTGTTTCCATTTTCTAGTGCTTGATCTATTTCAGAAACGAGTTTGAAATAATAATTTACAGTATCTTTAACTATGGAGTATTCTTCTAGAGCATAAAATTGATTGTCTAATTCTTGATCTAGAAAATTAAATGTTTTTTCAATTCTTCTTTTTGCTGAATCCGCAGGACTTTGGTACATAAACTTATTTCCTGAAATGTAATAGCCTCTAATTCCTACATCAATTAAGTGTAGAATTTCAACTATCTCTTCAGCATTAATGATAATCTCCTGAGATGTATTTAAAATATCTTGATTCTTCTGAATAGTCTTCCCATTTTGTCTGATAAGCAAAATGTTAATAATCATTAACATTGAAATGATGCCAACAATTACATAAATCCTATTTCCCGTCTTTGAGTTCAAATGTGTTTTTACAGCTGATATGAATTTAATAATAAAAACTTTTATTATGAAATATTTAATATAAAGCTAATTCAAAATATCCGAATGCCAGAAGCATAATTCTCCCATTGAATTGACAAAAGGAAGAGTTATTTATTCCTCAGCTTGATGAAATTGGAAAGAGGAGACTTTTTTTAAAAAAAATTTATTTAATATTTCAATAAATAAGAACTGATATGAGCTTCTTAAAACTTACTATTTTCACCACTTAAAGGAACAATATCTAAAAGCCTCAATTTTTTTACAAAATGAAAAGGAACAATTGAATTAAAGTTGTAATAATTAATAATAAGGCAATCGTTAATTTAATATCATTATTTTTTAGAAAGCGGAAATAAACTATTATCAACAATAAATTTACTGGTATTAATAATCCAAAAATTTGAAATAGGCCATATTCTGGTATTAAATAATTATCATCGGATATTTTTAATTTTATTGGTTCGTGGAAAATACTAGTTCTCTTTAATTCCAGTGTTTTGCCTATATTTATTACTGAGATTTCTTTGGTTCCAATTCGAAATTTATTGCCGTTATCTAAAAGCAATGCATAATCATAAACCTTTTTTGTGCTGCTGTAATTTCTACTTCTAAAATAATCAGTTTTAATTTTAATGACCCTAACCTTTTGATTTTGATAGGGAAGAAGGAAATCAATCGCTAATGTTATATTGAATAATAAAAAGATTATTAAAATAGGCTTTATCTTTTTGAATAACCATTTAAACATTTGCTCTTTTTGAGCTTTTTCTTCAGCCTGTTTCTTTCGCTTTTTTTCAAAATACGCCCTTTTCCTATATTCATGTTTGCTCTGAGATCCTGAATTTGGTCTAGAATTCTTTAGACCCTGTATCGGTGGATAAGGATTTTGATTTAAAAATTCGTAGGCTTGTGAAATTGATTTGAATTTTTCACCATTATCCAATTTATAAATATCAGGATGATATTTTTTAGCAAGCCTTCTATAAGCAAGTTTAATTTCATCCGTTGTTGCATTATGTTGCAACTCAAGAATTTCTATAGCTTGATTATAAGTTAAATGATTTTTGCTCATTTATTTTTTGATATAAAAAAAGCCTAATCCAAGAGCAAAAGCTATTCCTGTAAACAATGAAATATTTCCAAGCAGATAACCTATCAACATTCCGATTAAGGTAATGATTACAATTTTAATGAATGGAATTATTGATCCCATTTTCATTTTACAAATAACCTATAAACGGGATATTTTTTATGCGCTTTTTCGTAATGATCAGATCTTTTGAAGATCCAGTCAAGCTGGGCATAATTGTTAGCTGCAAATGCTGAATCATTTTCTTGTAAATCATAAAACTCTTTTTGTTGAGATTCAGACATATTAGCTAGAATCTCTTTAGCCATTGGTTCAAACACATAAGCAGAAAAATTCTCTTTTTGTTGAAGAATAGTATCGAAGAAATTCCAGTTAAAAAATGAGTCTTGAGATTCCGGTTCTAGCGTTTCAACTATATATCTTCTAGAAAATTGAGCTGTGTTAATTAAGTAATCTCCTTTTCTAAAATTTATTTCGTTTTCTGACTTTTTAACTTTTGTAGAATAGTGTAAATAATGTCCTTCGTAAGGGTTATTTCTCGTTTCAAAATCTTCAATATGGTACACTTCAACATTAAAGGAAGTATCCTTTTTAATTTTTTCTAATTCTACATCATTAGCTTGTAATCTCTCAATTACTCGATACCAAGCTTGAGGTATTACATAATAATCTGGAACTTTAACCATTTTATCCACTTTATACACATTATAAAACGGAACTTCTTTTTCCAGCTTTTCTTCTTTGTTATAAGTCAATAATGGATTCTTAGTTAATTCACTTATAGGTTGATCGGTCTCATATCCCATTAATGTTAACATTTCAAACTCATCCTTATCAATGGCCCAGCTTATTGGCAAACTATCCGCTTCTAATAAATCTTCTCGATCTTGCCTTTTTAAGGCCTGAATCTTTTCTCCTTCTTTTGCGCTTATTTCTGAAGCAATGGTTAAAAAATCATACACATTTTCAACTCTGGTTTTATAATCTTTCCACATATGATCTTCAGTCATAAAACCGAAAGTCTGAAATAATGTAGCATATCCTGTGGAATATCTTGGAGCATCCCAAAATTGATTCCATCCATTTTCTGGTGACCAGCCGTGAACATTCACATATTTGATTGGATTTCTATTTCGTTTCTCCATTTCTGAAAAAATCATAGGTTCAAATTCCATTTGTAAATAATTCCCTAATTCACCACCTAATTTGTTATGTTGAGTGGTTAAGACTGTTACCACATGTTGATGGTCCGATCCATTGGTTACGTGAGTGTCAATAAATACATCAGGATCCAGACTGTGAAATATATTCGCAAAGGCAAATGCATTTTTCGAATCCATCTTGATGAAATCTCTGTTCAAATCGTAATTTTGAGCATTTCCTCTGAATCCATATTCTTTCGGTCCATTTTGATTGGTTCTTGTAGTACTATTACGGTTTAATGCTCCACCTACATTATAGATTGGAATAACCGCTACAATTAAGCTATCTAAATATGAAAACTGGCTGATGTTCTGGGCCCAATTTCGCAACATCATCATGGATGCATCAATTCCATCCGATTCGCCAGGATGAATGCCATTGTTGATAAACAGAATTGGTTTTTCAGATTTCTCCAGATCTGAAAATTTGAATTTTTTGTCTTTATTAAAAATAACCAAATGAAGAGGTTCCCCACTATCGGTTGAACCCATTTCCTGAATATGGATTTGAGGATACTTTTTGGCTAATTTTTTATAATAACTAATTGTCTCTTGGTAGGTAGCGGTTTCACTACCACCTGATTTTTCATATGTTGTAATTAATTCTTGTGCGCTAAGATTTGAATAAATAAAAAGTGATAATGCAATCAAGATAATTCGTGACATATAGTAAATTTTAGGTTTAATGATAAAATTACTAAATCCAGTTTAGAAGAATGAATTGCGGCAATAAAAATTCTATCTTCTATTCTGTTTCTTCTTTCTATTTGCAAAAAACTCTTGCTTCCTTCTTTGCTTTTCTTTTTCAAACTCTTTTTTCTCGGCTGTAGTCATGGGCTTATCAGTTTGTGGAAAAGGGTTTTTATTAACCACAGGAATTTTTTGTTTGATGAGCTTTTCAATTTCTTTGACGTATTCATTTTCTTCTGGCTCACAAAATGAAATGGCGAGTCCTGACTCTCCTGCTCTGCCCGATCTGCCTATTCTATGTACATAGGTTTCTGCTACATTGGGAATATCGTAGTTGATTACAAATTGCAGTTTATCAATATCAATTCCCCTGGCGGCAATATCTGTAGCTACTAATACTCGAATTTTCTTTTCCTTGAATTGGATAAGGGCTTTTTGTCTTTGATTCTGTGCCTTATCTCCGTGAATTGCAGCGGCTGTAATATTCTTCTTTTTTAAATCCCTTACTATTCTATCCGCTCCATGTTTAGTTCTATCAAAAAGTAAAACTTGATCTAAAGAAGAATCTTTTAAAATATGGTATAGTAAATCTTTTTTGGTGGATTTATTGGTGTAGTATAACTGCTGTTGAATTGTTTCAGCAGTTGATGAAACAGGACTTACTGAAATTCTAGTGGGGCTATTCAGGATTTGATTAGATAACTCAACTATTGTTTTTGGCATAGTAGCTGAGAAAAATAAAGATTGTCTTTTATGTGGTAATACTTTGATGATCTTTTTAATATCATGAATAAAACCCATATCCAACATTCTATCTGCTTCATCCAAAACGAAATATTGAATATGCTTCAAATCAATATAGCCTTGATTCATTAAGTCAAGAAGTCTACCGGGGGTTGCAATTAAAACATCAACTCCTTTTTTGATTTGATCAACTTGACTTTTTTGATTTACACCTCCAAAAATCACAGCATTCTTACTAGTCAAAAATTGTCCATAATCATCAAAGCTTTCTTTAATCTGAATAGCTAGTTCTCTTGTAGGGGTGAGAACAAGTGTTTTTATACTTGAAGGTCTTGAATCGCCTTTTTCTAATAATTGCAAAATTGGAATTGCAAAAGCAGCAGTTTTTCCCGTACCGGTTTGTGCAGTCGCCATTATATCATTTCCTTCAAGTAGTATAGGAATTGCTTTTTTCTGGATGGCGGTGGGTTCCGAATAATTCTGTTTTTCTAAAGCCTTTAAAATAGGCTCAATAATATTAAGTTCTGTAAATTTCATATGTTGGGAAATTTTGTTCCCATCAAATGAATTAAATATAGGAACTGTTAGATATGTCAATTAAAAAATCAAAGGTAGACATTAAGACTGGATAAAAGACTCTTTATTAATTTAATTAACAAAATCACCTCTTAAATTTCGAAATCGTTTTCTAGCTTCTGCTACAAAAATGCTCCCTGGATAATCGCGCAATAGAATTTGATACAATTCTTTCGCTTTTTCATTATTTTGAAGTAATTCTTCATGAATTACTGCCATTTCAAAAAGCGCATCATCTGTTAAAATATCATATGGCATTTCATTGACTATGGTATTTAACAAATCAATGGCTTCATCATAAAGGCCAATATCTTTATTTCTTTTTGCCTTAAGCCAAAGCAACTCATCTAAGATAGGATGTTCTTGATATTCAATAATCAGACTATCCAAAGTTTGTTGGGCTCGTTGATATTTATTTTGATACAGCATCAAATCTACATCTGCATAGGCGCGAAGCGCCTTTTGCGTAGAATCTAGAATAGTATTGTTTTTTATTAAGATGCTTAAGTCCATAGCATCGTTTGCTATCTCTCTTCTAGTAGCATTTTTCAAAATATCTAGATGTTCTTGGGCTAATTTGAACTCTCCTTTGTAAAATGAAAGTTTAGCATTTTTCAATTTTGCATTTTCACCCAAATCTTCATTTTTATGACTTTTTTCTACCTGGTAATAAAGCAATACAGATTCCCATGGTTGTTCAATAATAACAAATATATCTCCCAAGTTTAGTTTTGAAATTGCAATGATATCTCGATCAGCATTAGGATAATTAATTATGTTTTGAAGAATATTTATAGCGGTATCAAATTCTTCTAGATAAAATGCATGTAGCAATGCCTTTTGTCTATAAGCTTCTAAAGTATAATATGAAAGTCCGATATTCTTTATGAGGTTATCATAAGAATGAACCAGTTCTCGAATTGCAGTGGTATCAATAGGAAATTGATTTTTAATTTTTATTTCCTGAGCCTTAATAACCATCTGTTTTGCTTTTATATAATTTCTCGAATCTGGATAGTTATCCACTACATAAGAAAAAATCATTTCAGCAACTTCATACTCTCCATTTTCAAAAGCAAGAGTTCCAATTTCTAAACTATTTTCACCCTGAAGTTGGTTTCGCTTATCAATTGCCCGAGCCTGAATAAAAGCAGCATAAAAATTTTCCAATTGTAAATTGGCCCAAATTAATAGATCTGCATACATATCCTTTTCATTTGAATTTTGCAGCTTATCCATAATCTTTTCCACAAAAGCTTGTAGCTCCTCATCTTCTGTCAATGAGAGCTGCAGCATATTCTTCACATAGCGTATATTATTAGGTCTTTCTAGCGCATATTTTAGGTATTCGTTTACCATTTTATCTTTTTGACTCGTATAGCGGTAGAGTGTCGCTAATTGAATGGCAAATGCATTAGGATCCCTCATTATTGATCTAGCTGCTAAATACAGTCTTTCTGCATATTCTCTATGTTGTTTGTTAATAAAAAATTGAGCAGCTGATCTAAGGTTGGCTAAATTTTCAAGAACATTGGTTTCAATTTTATCATAATATTTTTCTGCTTTTGCGCTGTCATTAACGGTAATATAGTAATCCACAAAATCGACTTGATAACTGATGTTATTTGGATAAATCTTATTAATAGATTTCAGATAATCTTCAGCTTCTTTATTGTATTGTTTTGCGTATAAAAGTTCTAGATAATTTTTGTGGATAAAAGCAATGTTTTGCGGAGACTCCGCCAGCTGTCTATAAATAGATATTGCCTTTTCGTATTCTCCGTCTTTATAATAAGCATCTGCCAATCTTATTTCTTGGTTTGATTGGGCAAAGCTTATAGTTGTTGCAATTAAGAAATATGTAAAAATGATATATCTCATTTCAATTTTTTAGAATACACTTTTAGTTTTCTCCACACACATAATATTATATTATTTAAATATATATAAACTATTATCTATTGTTAGTCTTGTTGATATGTGGATAATTTATTCATTTATTTATTTCTTCTGTCTTCTGTATATTAAATGTAGATAATTAATATGCTTATCCACTTTTAATTTTCTGAAAATCTGTGAATTAACATATATTAGATTTTTTGTTTATAAGTTTTGAATAACTTCTGTGTATATAGATTGTGTGGATGAAGGTGTAGATAGATCTAACTTTTTTACACTTATACTATTCACTTATTCACTTTCTATCTCTAATTGCTTATCAGTGTTTATAAATGTTTATAAGTCCTCTTCTTTTACACTATTATCCACTTCGTTTTCCACACTCAAATCAAAGTTTTTGTCTATAACTTCCCAATTGGCTTTGACCGTAATTAATTCGTTTAAAAAGATGTATTTTTCACTCTCTTTTAATGTGAATGGATTACCAGCATCCCATTTTTGATTATTATTTTGATCCTTTAATAACCTAAGTTTATAATCACCAGGTTCTACATATTGAAATGTATATTCTTCCTGATTGCTAATGCTGTCTAACACATTGAATTCTTCATCAAGTAATTCAACAACAAAAGGAACTTCAGCTCCGATTACTTTGCCCTTTATAATTCCATATTCTTCAGCTTGTTTGAATTCTATTTTTGTAGAAGAGCTTTTACTGCTATCCTTTTCTATTCCAATAAAAGCAGCCTGTCCTATATAGAGATTTAAATTACTTTTCTTTGAGTTGGATGTATTATTTGAGTTATATAATTGCTTGTTTTCACTTATGTTTTTTGATAATGTATCTGTTTCATTGCTTACACTATCATTTTCATTTGTGGTAGTATCAGTATTGAGCGTTGATAAATAAGCTGTAATACTATCGATAGTAGCTTCAACTTGGGATTTATCAAGTTTTGTTAAAATGCTTATATTTTTTTTGTTTGCAGATATCTTTACGTTTTTATTATCAATTCTGTATACTGGAATACTATCATATCTGATTTGAATTGAATCATAATTAATGTCAAATATTGGTTTAGTGGTTGAAAGCTCGAATTCTTGAATACCAGATGTTATTTTACCTTCGGGTTTTGTAAGTATTTTAATTGAATCATTTGTTACTCTACTTTCTCTGAATTTAATGTATACACTATCAGTTCTATTATTATATGTTGAATCTATAACATGACTTATTAATAAAACAGAATCTGTCTCATATTCTAACTGTGGAAAATTCTCTCTGTAGACTTTTATGTATTTTGATTTTTCTACATCATTTGCATATATATATTGACTAGAATCAATAGGATTGATTAGAGAGTAATCTTTTATTCCTTTATTATATTGAATAATAAAATCCTTACCAACTGGGCTATATTTTTTTAGTTTAAGCGTGTCCTCATTTCTTTTGTAAGTAGTCAGCTCAATATTGCCTATGCTATCATATAGGGAAATTATTTCACTATGGAATCCAAATGCTTCAGATTGCGAATTATTTATTAAATCATTATTACTATCCCTGAAAGTATAAAGTCGATAATTACCTGCTTTTAAATTTCTAAAACGATAATTACCATTTTCATCAGTAGTTGTAAAGTATACAGGCTTACCTTGTCTTAAATCTGCTGAATCATAATTTGCATCATACAGACCTACTAAAAAATCTTTCTGAGCTTGGTGAGTAAATACATTTTCTACTTGACCCTTAAATTCTAAAGAATCTAAGAATGGACCAGTGCTAAATGCTATAACTGGGTTCTCCCATAAATTTCCTTCAGTTATATCCTTTAATGCCTCTCTGAAATTAAAAGTGTAAGTGGTCGAATCTTTTAAAGGTTTTTCTAATTGAATTATTAATTCTTGTTTTTTCAAATTGGCTTCATAATCAATTTCTTCTCTAGGTGTGATTATTAATTCATTTTGTATTTGTTCTAATTTCATCCATTCATTAAAAAATAATCTAATCTCAGTTCCCTTAAAGTTAATGGATTGATCAGCTGGATTGGATTCATATAAGATTGGTGCTTTTTCATCTTTTTCTCCGCCTGTAGGACTTTGAACTGTAGCACATGCATATATGATTAGAATACTAAAAAGTAGGGAGATATATCTTTTAATCATTTTTTGATTATATATATAAGACTTGAATAATTATTTTGATTTTTATTAGCGTAACTATTTGATTTATAACCTGTTAAGATAGATTTTATGAATTTATTCTTTTGAAATTTATATTTATTACTTAATAAACTTATGTAATATGCATCTAATTTCATTGGATAGACTTTCTTCACTTTTAAACCATGTTTGAGCATTAATGTGTTCATGGTATCCTGGCTAAAATGGTAGAGATGTCTTGGTACATCATATGCAGCCCAATGCTCTTCATAAAATGATTGCTCATAACTATCAATATTAGGAACTGCTATTACTAATTTGCCTTTTTCTTTTAATATTGATTTTAATTGTTTGATGATGTCATTAAGATCATGTATGTGTTCTAATACATGCCATAGCGTAATAACATCAAACTTCTTATTCTTTAAATTGAGCTGTTCAATATTTTCTTTAACCTTTGCTTTTTCTGTTGCAATAGATCGGGCTTTTTCATTGGGTTCAATACCATATACTTTCCAGCCATTACTTTTCATATTTTCAAGAAAGTATCCGGTTCCGCATCCATAATCTAAAAGTCTACCTTTTTTATGATTAGCAACAGAATTAATTAATTTCCTTTTAGAAGACAATGCATACTTTCTTGCAATCTTATATATAAAGTTAATAGGGGAATTAGCCTTGTCTGAGTGTGATATATATTCTTCAGAATTATAATACTTTCCTATATTCTCCTCATCAGGTCTTGGGTTTGTGAATTGAAAATTACAATTATCACACATCATTATATTGAATGATTCCTGACTAACTGAATGATCTTTAACTACTTTATGATTTTTTAAATTTGATCCACCACAAACAGGGCAATCTGTTAAATTTTCGTAATTCATTATCTACCTAAATAAACCATTAAAATTGAAATATCAGCTGGAGTTACTCCACTGATTCTTGATGCCTGTCCTAATGTTTGAGGTCTTACCTTTCTTAACTTTTCTTTTGCCTCAGATGATAATGCAGGGATAGCATTGAAGTCTAAAGAATCTTTAATCTTTAAATCTTCAAGATTTCTCATTTTTTCAATTAGCTGATTCTCTTTTTCTATATAACTTTCATATTTAATGTTTATCTCAGATGCTTCTACCACTTCTTTAGTATAACTACTGATCATATCATTTAAATCTTGCTCAATAAACTGTAATTGCTTAAATGAAATCTCAGGACGTTTTAAGATACTATAGGCATTTGTTTTCTCCTTAATAGGAGAAGACTTAATTTCAGTAAGTTTATCATTAACAGTATTAGGCTTTACTTTATGAGTTTTCAATCCTTTAATAAACGCATCAATTCTTGACTGTTTTTCTTCAACCTGTTTTAATCGTTCATCTGAAGCTAATCCAATCTTATGACCTAAAGGAGTTAATCTAACGTCTGCATTATCTTGCCTTAATAAGATTCTGTGTTCTGCTCTGGAGGTAAACATTCTATAAGGCTCTTCCGTCCCTTTATTGATTAAGTCATCTATAAGAACACCAATATATGCTTCTGATCTATTAAGAATGAATTCTTCTTTCTCATTAATTTTCAAATGAGCATTTATACCTGCCATTAAGCCTTGGCAAGCCGCCTCTTCATAACCAGTGGTACCATTTATTTGACCTGCAAAATACAGATTATCTACTAGTTTAGTTTCTAGTGTTGTCTTCAATTGCGTTGGAGGAAAGAAGTCATATTCAATGGCATAGCCAGGTCTGAACATTTTTACATTCTTGAATCCTTCAATTTCTCTGATGGCCTTATACTGAATATCTTCTGGTAATGAAGTTGAAAATCCATTCACATAAACTTCAACAGTATCCCATCCTTCAGGCTCAACAAATATTTGATGTCTATTTCTTTCTGCAAATCTATTAATCTTATCTTCTATAGAAGGACAATATCTAGGACCTAAACCTTGTATTCTGCCATTAAACATCGGTGATCTTTCAAAGCCATCCTCTAATATTTCGTGAACTATAGGATTTGTATAGGTGATATGACAGCTTCTTTGATTCTCTAAAGGTTTTGTCTCATTTGAAAAGGAGAACTTTTCAGGTACTTCATCTCCTTTTTGTTCCTCTATTTTAGTGTAGTCTATTGTTCTTCCGTCAACTCTAGGTGGAGTACCCGTCTTCATCCTTCCTGATTCAAAGCCAAGACTTTCTAATTGTTCTGTTATACCCTTAGAAGCTCTTTCCGCTGAACGTCCACCACCAAATTGTTTTTCACCTATATGTATAAGCCCATTAAGGAAAGTACCATTCGTAAGAACAACCGCTTTCGCCTTTATTTTTAGGCCCATACTGGTTTCAATACCTACTACCCTATTATCTTCTACTATGATTCCAGAAACCATTTCTTGCCAGAAATCGAGATTGGGTATTCTTTCCAATTGTAATCTCCACTCTTCAGCAAAACGCATTCTATCATTTTGTGTACGAGGACTCCACATTGCAGGACCTTTGGACTTATTAAGCATTCGAAATTGAATCATAGATTTATCCGCTATGATACCAGAATAACCACCCAATGCATCAATTTCTCTAACGATTTGCCCTTTTGCTACCCCACCTACCGCTGGGTTACAAGACATTTGAGCAATAGTATTCATATTCATGGTAGCTAATAATACCTTTGAACCCATATTAGCTGCAGCCGCTGCTGCTTCACAACCTGCATGACCACCTCCTACTACTATCAAGTCGTAATTTTGAAACATACTATATTTCCATTTTAGGTGTTCCACGTGGAACACATGATTTATTAATTATAATTTTTGATAACTGTTCCACGTGGAACAGTTGATTACTCTTTTTAGTTTTGTTCTATACTTAAAAACTGTTCCACGTGGAACACTCAATATTCACAATAATTCTAAAGCTTTATTCTCTGCTTCTCTCATTTTTGATTTCTCATCTTCTGTTTTGTCTTTGAAACCTATAAGATGAAGTATGCCATGAGCCATTACTCTTGAGAGTTCTTGCTCAAAACCAATCTTTAAATTATTTGCGTTTTCTTTTATTCTATCTATGCTAATGAAGATATCAGATTCAATTAAGTTGTTTTGTTCTTCAGAATCATTTAAATCAAATGTGATGATATCAGTATAAGTGTCATGATCTAAATAATCCAAGTTGATTTTATGTAAATATTCATCTGAACAAAAGATGTAGTTAATTTCAGCTATTTCATACTTATATTGGTCTGCAAGCTGATTTAACCACTTTTTATGCTTTTTAAGTTTCCTTAAGTCAAATTGACAATCCTCTTTAAAAAAGTAAATATTATCCATTAACTGATGTAGAAGCTTAATTTTACAGTCTTACCTTCTTGTTCAAAACTTAATTCATCGCTTAATGCTTTCATAAGAAAGATACCTCTTCCGCCTGGTTTATCAATATTTTCAGGAGCTGTAGGGTCAGGCAATGAATTATAATCAAAACCTTGTCCTTCATCAGAAATATTAAAGGTGATGGTATTCTCTTCCATATTTAAGGATAGATACACATTCTTATCTTTATTTCCATCATTCCCATGAATTATAGCATTATTAACTGATTCTGTTACAGCAATCATAATATTGCCGTAAATGTCATCGTCTAAACTGAATCTCTCTTTAGCATTGTCGATAAAGCTTTCAACAATTCTGATGTTTTCACTAAGAGATGGAATACTTATACTGATCTCACTCATTGTTTTTGGTTTTCTTTTAATTTTAATCGATTATAATATTTATTGATTTCGTTTTTATAATAAGGTGTAAAGTTTGGAGGAACGTTTCTCAACTGTTCAATCTCCTTTTTCTTTTCTTCTATATATTCTTCAAAAGCATTAGGTATTCGGTTTTTCTCGTAATCTGTGGCAGTTTCTCCTTTTCTTTCTTCATCTTCTTCTTGCTCTTGATTTGCCTTTTCTGATTCTAATAACCTGGTAACAATTTTTTGTTGTCTTTCAATTAGTCTTTCGTTTAGTCTTTTATTTACTAACTCCTCTTCTATCTTTTCCATTTCTTCAACAATATCACCTGCATTTCCACCATTTTCCTTTCCACCTTCTTCACCATTATTACCAAGCTGCTTTTGTAACTCTTCCATCATTTTACGAATTTTAGCTTGTTCAGCTGCTAATTCACCTAATTTCTCAGAAAACTGTCTGCCTTCTCTTTGTCCTTGACTTAGCTCTTTTGTTTTCTGATTAAGTGATTTTTGCATGTCTGAAAGACTTGGCGATTGTTGATTTCCTTTAGATTGTTGACCCATTCCCATAGAGGCTTGCATTTGCATCTGCATTTGTTCCAGAACGTCATCTAACATAAGTGCTAAATTATTCATAGCAGTCATAGCAAACTGTTGTTCAGCAATTGCTTTGCCATTTTCTCTTTCTCTTAATGCTGATACGCTTGCTTCCATGGATTCGTTCATCTGATCCAATTCTTTATTAATAAAGTTTTTTATCTGGAAAACCCGTTCAGCAAGTGAATTCAAGCTATCTTCCACAATTTGTGCATCATCTTGCATGGCCAATTGCTTTTCAGATAAAGAAATAAATCTTGGGTCGCTAGGGTTAACTTCCCTGAAGGATTTCATTAATTCCTCTTGTCTGAAAGAAAGTTTAAGAAGATTATCTACTATATCTCTAAGATCATCAATATTTTCTTGAAGCATCTCCATTTCCATGTTCATTTGCATAGAAGATAACATTTCAGACATCTCCTTCATTTCTTCGGCCGATTTCTTTTGATCTTCACTAGCCCCACTTTTATTGTTTTCTTGTAGTTTCTGTAAACTATTCTGCTGATTTAATTCAATTTCACTTTCTTTCTCCTTTGTATCTTGTAAAGAGTTAGGCTGTTTTAATGACTGGTTGCGTTTTTCAATCTCTCTCAGCTCTTCTTGGATTTTATCAAATTCTTGATTTAGCTCTTTTTGTTCTTTAACAGCTTCTTGCTTTTCTTCTTCTGAATTAAATTCATCTGAATTATCATTTGATTCAGTATCTCTTTGCTTATCGTTTTCTTCAGAGAGTGTATTTTGTTTTTCCTCTAAATCCTTAAGCTTTTCGCCTACTTGCTTCATGTCATATTGGATTTCCATTCTTTTGAATAGTTCCATAAGACGCTCCATCTCTTTCAACTTATTTTGCTCCTTTCTCTTAAGGTCTTCAACCGATTCTCTAAATTCATCTGATTGATTTTGCTCCTCTAATAAAGACTTAATTTTTTCCATTAACTCTTCATTTTCATTTTGAAGCATTTCTTCCATTAAATTTTCAAGCTGTTCTGATTTCTCTTTTAACTCAGGGCTTTGTTTATTGAATCGATCACGTTTTGCCTGATTGCTTTCAAATTCGTTCTTAATCTTTTTTAACTCTTCTCTTCTTTTCTCATTTTCATTAATAATATCTTCTAAGAGCTTTTTATCTTCCCAATTTAGTTTTCGTTTCGTCTTAAGAATATTTTCTAATTCTTCCAGCTTTTGATTAGTACCTTCATAGGCCTTAACACTTTTATCTATCTGATTTTCAGTGTTTTGACTTGTTTTTTTAATACTTTCCTCAATGTATTCATCATCAGGTAATTGAAAGATGAAGCTCGAACTTTTTGAATATTTAGCACCATTTACTCCGTCATTATCTGCTACTTCTACATAATATTCAATCTGTGTGTTCTCTTCTATTAAGGAATCCAATTGCCATAAGCTGAAATACTTCTGATTAAGAATTTTTCTATCAAATTGAAGAGGAACCTTTCCTTTTTCTACAGTTTGTCCATCCTTTAATTTATTGTATACAATATTCAATTTTGAGAATCCGTAATCATCACTGATCTCTCCCGCAATTGCTACTTGCCTAAAATAGGTACTATCATTAATAGGGGTTAAATTTATTTCAGGATACTTATCTTTTATTACTTCTATTGAATAGTTAATAGATTGATTGTAGTTACTTTCTTTATTAAATAAATTCAATTTATAATCTGAAGAATTTACAAGAGATTTTGATAAATTATAACTGTTTTGAGTCGCATTATTAAAACTGTATGATTCGTTTTTAAACTCAATAGAGATTTGATCACTCGCTTTACTTTGAATCAACCAATTAACTACTGTTCCTTCTGGAATAATGATATTCCCTGAGTTATTGATCATATCATTATCAAGGCCAGTATAATTAGGATAATCTAATTTGATATTCATTTCCTGTATACTTGGTTTCTCATATATTTTCAATTGATAATTGTTAGAATAGAAACCAGCTGCTTCGAGCCTAAAGTCTACATTAGATTGAATGTTTTTAAAAGTGAATTTAAATTGATTGTCGGTGGTTCTTTCAAACTTTTGTTTTACTCCTTCCTTATTTATAAATAATTCTGCTGGGATTTCATTGCCTTCAAGTTTTGCGGTTAAAGTAAAATCTTCACCTTTAAAACCATTCAGTTCATCATTCAGAATTTGAAATTGAAAAGGAGCCTTAGGAATAAAATCTTCATTAAATTTAATAACTCGATAACTACCTTCAGTTATCATGTTGGGAGAGAACATGAAAACCAATACAGTAATAACGGAAGGAATTAAGAGATAAGGCAGATAGCTCTTATTAGATTTTCTAATGTTAATACTTTCCTTAAAATTGAAGAGTGAAATATTTTTGTATTTCTGACTTATACTAGCTGATATCAATGAGTTTTCTGTACTTGATAATTCATTTAACTGAATGATATTCAGTAGTTTATCTTTAATTTCAGGAAAATACTGTCCAATTTGTTTTGCGGCCTCATCATTACTTAAGTGCTTTCCATTTCCTAATAAATGGTAAAGAGGAATAATTAGAAAATTAATGGAAACTGCTATTAAACTTATTAAGGCTAGTGCAAATAAAACAGTTCTAGTAGGACTGTTGAGTTGAAATGAATATTCTAACCCACTTACAAGCAGTATTATAAATAAGATAAAGCCTATATTTAAAATTAAGCCTTTAACAATTTTATTTAAGTAATACTTTTTCTTGTAAGCCGTTAGCTTATTTAAAATTTCCGCTATGTTACTTTTCGAATTCACTTCAGTAATAACGAGAAATTTAATACAATGATTTCCAATATTTTATATGTTTTAGGATACATCCAACTCAACTTTTATAGGACAATGGTCTGAGTGTTTAACATCTTGTAAAATATCGGCTGATTTTAGTTTATCAATTAAATTCTCAGAAAGCATGTGGTAATCAATTCTCCAGCCTTTATTTCGTTCACGGGCTGCAGCTCTATAGCTCCACCAGCTATACTGATCGGGTTCTTTATTTAAATGTCTGAAAGTGTCAACAAATCCATCATTTAGGAATTCAGTCATCCATTCTCTTTCCTCTGGCAAAAAGCCAGAGCTATTTTTATTTCTTACAGGATCATGAATATCTATGGGTTGATGACAAATATTATAGTCTCCACAGATCAACAGATTAGGAATTTCTTGTTTTAATTCTTGAATATAATTTCTAAAATCTGAAAGCCACTCCATTTTAAAATCTTGCCTTGGATCTCCACTTGAACCACTTGGCATATAGGTGCTCATGATAGAAAAACCGTCATAATCCGCACGGATTACTCTTCCTTCCCTATCATATTGTGGTATTCCGCATCCTATTTCAACATTTTTTGGTTTCACCTTAGTAAATATTCCAACCCCACTATATCCTTTCTTTTCTGCAGAATGCCAATAGATATCATAGCCCAGCTCTTCAAAAACAGTAAGATCAACTTGATCTCTATTTGCTTTAAGTTCTTGTAAACAAAAAACATCAGGCTTTTCTTCTTTAAGCCATTCGCTTAAACCTTTTTTTTCTGCAGCTCTGATACCATTTACATTGTATGAAATTATATTCATTAAATATCTGATTTAAAATACTAAACCAATCTCATTCTCAAAATACTCAATTACATGCATTTTGAGCAATTTTTCTTGTTCTAAAAGGTCAAAATGGGGTAACTTTTTCTCTAATACCCAATGTGGCCATCCATTTTCATCTGTCCCTTCCAGTCTGTAAAAACCAGAAAGACTTAATACTTTACAAATTGCAATATGCATTAAGTCTTGCTTATCTTCTTTATTAAAACTATGAGGCCCTTTTCCTAATTCTTGAACTCCAATTAGAAATAAAATAGCATTCATGTCTTTAGGCTTTCGCCCTACATTATCTTTTAAAGCCAATCTTAAGGCTTGCCATTTCCTTTCTAATTCAAGATCTTTTTTAATCATTCTCGTTTTCTTTCAAATATTCCCAGAATTCAACTGCTCTTCTTAAATGGGGAATTACAATTGTGCCACCTATTAAATTGGCAATAGAAAATATTTCAAAAACTTGTTCATCTGTAACGCCCAGTTCGAAGCATTTACCTAAATGATAGCGAACACAGTCATCACACCTTAAAACCATGGAAGAGGATAATCCTATCATTTCCTTAGTTTTTTTATCAACACTGCCTTCAGCGAAAGCATTTGTATCAAGATTGAATATGCGCTTGAGGATTTTATTGTTACTCCCCACAATTTTATCATTCATTTTTGCGCGATACTCGTTGAATTCCTCTACTTTATTCATAAATTAAATCACTATCAATTTTGAAATTTAAATTAACCTGCAAAGTTAGTCCTTGTGAGCTATTCAACCCAAACCTTTTCCCTAATACTATCCGATTTTATATCATTATTTTTCCCGAACTACTGCCTTTCCTGTAATCTTACCTTATCCAGGTCTGAAATACTAGTTTGTAGCCACTGCCTCAATGATTTAAATCGAACAAACCTTCATCTTGACCAACCCAATCAATTACATACTCGCTTTTTTGAAGTTCCTAATTTAAAATATGCTTTTGCCTTAAGTTGGTTTCAAAAAGGAACAGTAATTCAAAAGCTTTTACATCAGCTTAAATATGAGGGAAACGAAGCTGTTGGGCTTTTGTTGGGAGAAATTATGGGTGAAGAAATCAAACCTTATTTTCAAAATGAATGGGATCTGATCACTACAGTTCCTATTCATTATAAAAAAGAGAGAAAAAGAGGATACAATCAGAGCGATATTATAGCAAAAGGGCTTTCAAAAGTATTAAATATCCCTTTTACCCCTATTCTAACTAAAACCATTAATAGTAAAAGCCAGACTAAAAAGCATAGAATTGAAAGGTTTGAAAATGTGGAATCTGTTTTTGAATTAATATCAAAAGAGCAAAGTATTGATAAAAAGAAGATTTTGCTCTTAGATGATGTCATAACAACTGGAGCAACCATGCAATCATGTTGCAAACCTTTAATACAAGCAGGTGCTGAAATATCGATTGCTTCAATAGCCTGTACTAGGAAATAAAGGAATGTTCTATAATTAGGAACCTATTAACCATTTTTAATACAAAATTAAATGTCTGAAATATTTGATCTTGGAGCTAATCAGTATAGTTATAAATTCATTTATAGAATGGTTTAAATCAAGAAATACAAGCTAAGTTCTTTTTAATGAGTGTTTTAACTAGGATTTTAACTTTTCTAATAATAAATCTTGATGTTTTAGATACAATACCATGTTTTCCAACATAATATCCGCAGCTTCTCTGTCTTTAACATTTTCTAAAACTTTTTCACAAACTCTGTACAGAACTTGTCTGGAACTGATATTGTGAGCATCAGCCACTTTTTGAATAAAACTAGCGATTTCATTTTCAGACAAACTTCCTTCAGCTAATTCATCCATTTTCTTTATTTCATCTTTTAAAGCTTCAACTTCAGCTAGTTGGGTAGGTTTTTTAGATAAATAATCTTGATCTTCAGATTTTGAATCCGTTGACTGATTCTTCATGAAATCATTTAAGTCTTTTAAGGTATCTTTCTTCTTAGCCATTGCGATCAATTATTTATAAGTGAGCTAATATTGCTTTAGTGATTGGTAAAAATTCTTTTTCAGCTAAAATTGTACTGAAATTAGCAAAAATATTTTTAGCCGGTACTTTTACTTCCAAAATTTCTGCGTCTAATTCAGACAAAGCATCTTTTACTGTTTCTATTTTGGTAGCGGAATGAACTCTATTGGGAAGCACTAATATCTTCAACTTATTATTTTCCTCTCTTGCAGGTTTAATATCCTCAATTGTTTGATAGGTTACTAATAGATCATTAGGCGTTAAACTAGTAGGAACAATTACCAAATCACTACTTAAGCTTAGCTTTTTGATATGTTCATCAGTGGTTTTTCCTGCACTATCCACTACTATATAATCTAATTTCCTATTTTTGAGTTCGGCTATGTCGTTTAAAGCTTTATGATCTTCCGAACCGATAATCGGAAAAACGGATGATTCTTTTGCGCCAGTTTTATATACTTCCATTTTTCGTAAAGTATTGAGCGTATAGTTGGTATCAGTTTCCAACATTGCTAATGAATGGCCCAAGCTGTGCAGCATAGTTGCAAAATGGATGGCACTTGTAGTTTTTCCGGTACCTCCTTTTCTGGAGATAAATGAAATTATTTTTGTCATATCATAAATTCAATATGAATAAAAATACATAGCTGTAACCCTTTTTCCAAATCTAGGTTAGAAATGAAAAAAAGATAATGAAAAAAAGATTTAATATCGATGAAATTAATGAATTGATCGCAACCAGAAGATCAATTTATCCTGCACAATACACAGGTGAAAAAGTAGATGATGAAATCATAGATCAAATGCTCGAAAACGCGAATTGGGCTCCTAATCATAAACACACTGAACCCTGGAGGTTTATCGTTTTTACTGAAGCGGGCTTAAATGAACTAGGAAAATTTCAGGCAGACATCTATAAAAAGGTTTCTACTGAAAAAGGGGAATTTGATGAAGCGAAAATGGAAACACTAAGAAACAAACCTTTGTCTGCTTCGCATGTGATAGCTATTGGAATGAAAAGAGATGAGAAAAAAAGTGTTCCAGTTGAAGAGGAAATTGCGGCAGTGGCAGCAGCAGTTCAAAATATGCAATTAACCGCAAGTGCTTATGGTGTGGGTTGCTATTGGGGATCAGGTGGTATTACTTACATGGAAGAGGCTAAAGAAGCATTGGCTTTAGATAAAGATGATAAATTATTAGGCTGGCTTTATGTAGGCGTTCCAAAAGAAGGATTTTGGCCAGCAGGGAAAAGATCTTCAATAAATGATAAAGTAAATTGGGTTAAAGGATAAAATGGAATATCTGATTACATATTTACCCATAATTCTCGCTTGGTTAATTTTTGGATTAATGCATTCAATTTTGGCATCTAGATTAATGAAAGACAAATTGAATTTAGGTCCTTTAACCTATAGAAGGTTGTATAATGTATTTTCTATATTTGCTGTTTTATTCATTTTCTTTTTAGGAGCCACATTACCAGCAGAATATTTATTTGTAAAAGATCAGGTGAGTAAATCAATTGGTTTAATCATAGCTACTTTTGGTTTTCTTTTAGCAAAACTCGCTTTTAGGCCTATTAGTCTATCAGAATTTCTGGGTATAAAATCAGAAACAAATCAAAAACTAATAAAGGATGGAATATATGCCAGAATTAGGCATCCTCTTTATTCCGCTCTGATACTAGGCTTAATAGGTTTTTTGATTTTTAGTCCTACTTACACCAATTTAGTACATGTTATTTGTATTCTTTTTTACTTATTTATTGGTATCTATTTTGAGGAAAAACGACTTAAAAATTTCTTTGGGCAAGAATACGATGATTATAAAAAACAGACTCCCATGTTATTTCCTACCTTAAGGAAATAGTACTTTATCGAAAAAGTAAATTTCATGGCACTTTTTTAACTAAATTAAGGTTAGAGCACTTATTATAGCGATTCAATGCATATTGTAATGTTAATTGATAGTTTAGTGAACAAATATTTTAGTTTTTATTCTTGCAAACTACATATGAAGTGTATATTTGCGCCACGAAATTTTAAATTCCTTTATGGAACTTATTCAAAATAAGCACTTTAGTCAAGAACAAATTGATCAGTACAAAGAGGAGTTTGAATCCTCTAAACCGTTTCACCACATTATTCTGGATGACTTTTTGTCGACAGAGGTAGCAGAAAAACTCCATAATTTCTTTCCAGAGGATGAGCTTTTCAATAAGCCAAAGAAGGATAAACATGAGAATAAGCTAGAAGGTGATAAGTTTGAGGAATATCCACGCCTTTTCAATCTCTTAAAAGAGGAAATTGCCAAACCTAAATTTTTGGAATTCATTGAGCAAGTGACAGGCATTGAAAACGCCTTCATTACCAATGATGGTTTTGGTGTAGGAATCCAAAAAGGGAAAAAAGGATCTTTTGAAGATGTGCATGTTGACTTTAACATTCACCCTGAAAAAGATGTGCAAAGAAGATTAAACCTTCAACTTTACCTTACTCCAAGGTGGAAACCAGAGTGGAATGGTGCATTGGAAATGTGGAATGATTGTGTGTCTAAATGTAAGAAAGCCGTTTCTTGCAGATTTAACAGAGCGGTAATCTTTGAAGTAAAAGACACTTCATATTATGGTTATACCAAACCTTTGGAGTGTCCTGACAAAGAAGAACGAAAAATGTTTTCTGCTACTTTTTATACCAAAAAAGAAAAAGAAGATATAACTTACCATGATACAATTTTTCCTGAAACTAGTCAGGAGGAAAAACCACAAAACTCATTTTTTGATAGCATAAAGAAAGTGCTAAAAGTAAGCTAAGACCATTATGGCTAAACATTCTACAACTGAAATCACTTCAGATTCAATTGCGTCTGATAATCCAATTCACCAGAGGTTATTAGCCGCTTATATATATGCTCAACCTTCAATTGAAGGTAATTTGTTAGAAATTGGATGTGGAACAGGCCGTGGATTGCAAACTTTAGTAAATACAGCTGATCATTATACCGGTATTGATAAATACAAAACCTTAACGGATGAGCTGCAAGCTGAATATCCTCAGGCTGATTTTAAAGCTATGCACATTCCCCCTTTGAAAGGAATCGAGGATAATAGTTTTGATACGGTGGTCTCTTTTCAAGTAATTGAGCACATTAAAGATGATATTACTTTTTTAAAAGAAATCCATCGTGTGTTAAAGCCTGGTGGAAAAGCAATTATTTCTACGCCTAACAAGAAAATGACGCTTACCCGTAATCCTTGGCATGTGAGAGAATATTTTGCTCCTGAATTAGAGAAAATCTGTAAATCTATTTTTTCGAAAGTAGAAGCGAATGGAATTGCAGGGAATGATAAAGTGATGGAGTATCATGAGAAAAACCGTGAATCCGTTAGAAAGATTACTAAGTTCGACATTTTCAATCTCCAGTATAGATTACCAGCCCCATTATTAAGAATTCCTTATGAATTTCTAAATAGAGTCAATAGAAATAAATTAGATCAAGCGGATAATTCACTTGTAAAATCAATTTCAGTAGCTGATTACTATGTAAATGAAAATGCTGAAGAAAGCCTTGATTTATTCTATACCTTAGAGAAATAAGCTAATTATTTCATACCAGGTAAACTAATTCCTTTTAATTTTCTGTATAGATTTATTGCATAACGATCCGTCATTCCACTGATATAATCAATACAGATTAAACTGATTTCGTAAAGACTTGCGGTATCCGTAATTAATTCCTGATAGGTTTCAGGCAGCAATCTGAAAACCGTTAAATCTTTGGTGCTTGAATCTTCAGCGCCTTTTTGGGCAATGGCTGCCCCTAAAAATTCTTCTAATAAACCTTCTAAAACTCTATGGCCCACTACTTCTGTTTCTAAAACTACATGAGATCTGTATATTTTTTGAATAGAAACTTCAATGATATCTCGTAATACTTTTTTGGAAGGCACTTGGCTCATTAATGAAGCATCGAATTCACCCGTTAGAATTTTATCTTCATTTGCCATGAACACTTCAGCACACTCATTGATAAGTTTATTAATACATAAAGCTCTTAAATATGCGATTTTTGCATTTTTGCCCTTAGTCTTCTCTAATTTTTCAGGCATGTAAGAATCGCCTAAAACATTTGCTAGTAAATCTCTAGCTTGTTCAAAAGGAACCCAGCCTAATCGGCAGCCATCTTCTAAATCAATTACATGATAACAAATATCATCAGCAGCTTCTACTAAAAAGGTTAGTGGATGACGAACCCAGCTCATCTCATTAGAAAGTCTTATTAAACCCAATTCATTTGCTAGTTCTTCAAAGTAATCTTTTTCAGTCTGGAAAAACCCGTATTTCTTCTGGCTCTTGCGTTTAGGGTCTTTTTCAAATAAGTGGGCAGTTCTTGGGTATTTGCTAAAGGCAGCTAAAGTACTATAGGTTAGTTTTATTCCTTGATTGTCAGGCCTATGAAATAGACGGAATCCTTGAGCGTTCCCTTCAAAGTGAGTAAGATCTTCCCATTCTTCAACGGATACTTCGGATTGAATCCATTGTCCTAATTCGCTATTTTTGAAAAATCCTGAAATAGCATCTTCACCAGAATGGCCAAACGGTGGGTTTCCAATATCATGCGCTAATGAAGCTGCTGCTACAATGGCTCCAAAATCAAATGAAGAAAATCCAGCATCATTTAATTCTGAGTATTTATCTATAATAGACTCGCCTACTTTTTTACCTAATGAACGGCCCACGCTACTCACCTCTAAACTGTGTGTAAGTCTGGTATGAACAAAATCTTCCTCTGGAAGAGGCACCACTTGAGTTTTATCCTGAAGTCTTCTAAAAGGATGAGAAAAAATTATTCTATCATAATCTTGCTCAAAAAATGATCGAGCACTGGATTGATTAGAAATAGATTTTTGCCCTAGTCTATTAGGATTTAATAATTTAAGCCAGTTCATTTTTTCCATTCTTCAAAATTAATTGAATTTGGGAGAAAAGGGCTATCTAAATTAAGTACATTTTGAATAATGAGACCCTTTGCTTAAGAATGCCAATAAAGAAGTGCATTTCATTAGCTTTTGATTTAGGTTGTGTTTAGAAAAAAAGCGACACTATTTAAATCCAATAATGTCGCTTTTCATCATTAAAATCAATATGTAATATTTTTATTCGAATAAAGTGATTAATTCTTCTTTTGGTTTTCTTACCTTTTTTAAATTAACTAACCAGTCTTCTTCGGGCTTTCTATAACCAAGCGGTAAAAGCACGCAGCTTCTTAATCCTTTTTCTTTTAATCCTAAAATTTCATCTACTGCATCAGGGTCAAATCCTTCCATTGGAGTAGCATCAACACCTTCGAACGCAGCAGCAGTTAAAGCTTGAGAGAATGCAATATAGGCTTGTTTGCTAGCATGTTGAAAATTAGTTTCAGCATCTCTTTTAGGGTAGCTATTCAATAATTGCTGTCTATAATTTTCCCAGCCTTCATTTTTAAAACCTCTTTCTTCATTCACTAAGTCAAACATTCTATTAATTCGCTCTTCCGTGTAGGTATCCCATGCTGTAAACACCAATAAATGCGAACAATCTGTTACCACTGATTGATTCCATGCCACCGCTTTAATTTTTTCTTTCAGTTCTGCATTGGTCACGATCATAATTTCAAACGGCTGTAAACCACTAGAAGTAGGAGCTAAGTTAGCGGCCTCCAATATGTTGTCAATTTTTTCTTGAGGTACTTTTTCACCATTCATTGCTTTTGTAGCGTATCTCCAATTCAATTTCTCTAATAATTCCATTCTTACTTTAAATTTATTCTATTTTTGATTTTCAAATATTATGACAATCCAATCCGTGAGTTTTTACTTATGTCGTGCACGATATAAATATAAATAGGTTGTGAAAAATATTATATAATTGAAAAAGAATTATTGGTTAGGACTACTTACTATTGTATTATCAATATAAAGTGTGTTTCCAGATAAGCTAGTATAATATTCTCTCAACTTTCGAGGGGAAGGGCTATTGGTGGGGTATCCGCTAAGATTATAAAATGAGTTTCCACATTCACATTCCAAATATTGCTGCCCAGCATTCATTGATATGATTGAACATTCTTTTTCAGGCTCATACGGGCAAGTTCTCTCAAATGCTGCATAATCGAAATCACTTTTTTTGACTACAATTATCCCATTTAAACCATAATCTTCCAAAATCACATTTTTTTCAAATTGCAGACTTTGATAACTGACTAAGTCTAAATTGAGAGAAAGTTGGAATGGGTCAGGTAAAGGTAATTCATCTACAAATACTTCAGGATTTTCTTCTGCACAAGAAGAAAATATGAAAAGAGAGATTAGTAATAAATAAAACTTTTTAATTGTAGTCATAAAACCCTTTTCCACTTTTTCTGCCATGATGCCCGGCATCTACTTTTTGTTGCTGAATTCTGCTAGGTCTGAATTTACTATCATAGTAGAAAGACTCAAACATAGATTGAGTTACAGAAAAATTAGTATCCACTCCTATTAAATCCATTAACCTAAATGGTCCCATTTTAAATCCTGAACTTTCCACTAATCGGTCGATTTGCTTAAAGTCAGCCACATTTTCTTCAGCAATCTTCAGCGACTCCACATAAAAATGGCGCGCCACTCTATTAACGATGAAGCCAGGCGAATCTTTTGCCATTACGGCTTTTTTACCCATTTTTTCTGCCAAAGCTTTTGTGGTTTCAGCAATTTGCGGATTTGTGGCAGCTCCAGAAATTACCTCAACAAGCTTCATAATATGAGCAGGGTTAAAGAAATGCATTCCTACTAATCTATCAGGCTTTTGAAGCCCCGCCCCAATTTGAGTAATTGGAATAGAGGAAGTATTAGTAGCTAAAATTGTTTTATCCCCATTTATCTTTTCTAGCTGACTAAAGATATCAATTTTGATTTGCAGTTTTTCAACTACGGCTTCTATAATAACATCTGCTTTAAGATCCTCTAGATTTGAAATGAAACTAATATTAGAAAGGCAGGCTTCTTTTTGCTCTGCTGAAACTTTACCTTTTTCTATTCCTTTATCAAGGTTTTTAGTCACAGCAGCTTTTGCTTTTTCTAATGCTGCTTCCTGAATATCAAAAATTGTGGTTTTATAGCCAGCCATTGCACTCATTTGAGCAATACCAGATCCCATGGTTCCAGCCCCTACTATTCCAATTGATTTGATATCTTCTAGTTTCATATCGCTTTAATTAATATTTTTAGCTTAAGTGTTTAAATTGATTCAGGAATCGAACATCATTTTCAGAATATAGCCTTAAATCATTTACTTGAAACTTAAGCATTGCAATTCTTTCAATTCCCATTCCAAATGCAAATCCAGTATATTCTTCTGAGTCAATTCCGCAGTTTTCCAACACATTAGGATCAATCATACCGGAGCCTAAAATCTCAACCCAACCAGAATATTTACAAACATTGCAACCCTCGCCTTTACAGATATTACAAGAGATATCCATTTCAGCACTTGGTTCTGTGAATGGGAAATAAGAAGGGCGAAAACGCACTTTTGTATCCTGACCAAATAATTCTTTAGCGAAATAATAAAGGGTTTGCTTTAAATCTACTAAGCCCACATTCTTGTCAACAAAGAAACCTTCTACTTGGTGGAAAAAACAGTGAGCTCTAGCAGAAATTGCTTCATTTCTAAATACTCTACCTGGAGCTAAGGTTCTGAATGGAGGCTTTTGATTTTCCATTACCCTAATCTGAACAGAAGAGGTGTGCGTTCTCAATGCAATATCAGGATTACTTTCAATAAAGAAAGTATCTTGCATTTCACGCGCAGGGTGATTTTCAGGAAAATTTAATGCAGTAAAATTATGAAAATCATCTTCTATTTCTGGTCCATCAGCCACATTGAAACCAATTTTCTGGAAGATTTCAACAATTCTATTGTGGATATATGTTAGGGGATGAACAGTTCCTAAATTTATATTAGGTGGTAAAGTTAAATCAATTGGTGCTGAAGATTTGCCTCCCGAATCAGAGCTTTCTAAACCAGCAATTAGTTCTTTGAACTTCTCTTCCGCTAATTGTTTTACTTCATTTACCGATTGACCATAAGCCTTTCGCTCTTCTGGCGCAATATTTTTAATGTCAGCAAAAAGGTCACCTAATACACTTTTACGACTGATGAATTTTAATCTATATGCTTCTAACTCATCCTGAGTTTTTGCTTTTGCTGCTGAAATCTCAGCCTTTAATGCTTCTATCTTCTCAGACATTGATTTTTAATCAGTTTATTACCCTAAAAAACAAAGTTAAACGAAAATGGCGGAATATTAAACTTTATAAGCAAGGCAAAATGCTATTAACTTTCCATATAGTGTGACCACCATTCTTGGAATACAATTAGTGCCCAAATAGTAGCATGGCTATCCTCAGGATTATTGGAGAATAATTTCTTTTTCAAGGCTTGAACTTCATCCCAATCAAAAACAGATTGATCTACTATTCGGTCTTTATCAAGCCATTTATTTTCTATATCTGATTTTAGATCTTTTCTAAGCCAATCCAATAAGGGAACTTCAAAGCCATGTTTAGGTCGATTGTAAATTTTAGTAGGCAGAATATCACGGAAAGTATCCTGTAAAATCATTTTTTTTCGCTGGCCATTTACTTTAAAGCTTTCTGGCAGACTATTGGCGAAAGCTACAACTTCATGATCCATGAAAGGAACCCTAACTTCCAATGCTTGTTGCATACTCATCAAATCAACTTTTTGAAGCATGTCACCTTGAAGTACAAGTTCCTGGTCTAGCTGTAAAGCTTGGTTTATTGATTTCGATTTTAATGGGCTGAGTAATTTTTCTTTCCACAAATCGAAGGATTCAAAATCAATCTTTTCTAAAAGATTATTTGACAGCAGTTCACTGCTTTTACGTGCATTTAGTAAGCTTGCCAGTAACCAATACTGATCTTGAGGATCTAATTTATAAGCTTCAGCAAACTTATGTAATTGCCTTATTTTATTACCAATTGGGTTGTTTCGTGATTTTGGTAAAGCTTTCCATATTGCAGATAAACTGCTAACTATTTTTTCTTTAAAGCCAGGATTCCATAATCTGTACAATGCAGCATGTTTATTGTAACCTGCAAATAGCTCATCTGCTCCATCACCTGAAAGAGCAACGGTTACTTTTTCCTTTGTAAGTTTGCTTAAGGCATAAACGGGTAGTGCGGAACTGTCAGCAAAGGGTTCCGAAAAGCTTTTCAATAAATCCGGTAAATAATCATATAAATCATCAAGGCTTAGAGAAAAAACCTGATGTTTGGATCCGATATGTTTTGCAACGGCATTGGCATATTCTGTTTCATCAAAAAATGAATGGCCTTTGTAACCAATGGAAAAAGTATGAAGACCTTCTACTTTTTTAGAAGCAATTGCTGAAATAATAGAAGAGTCAACTCCACCACTTAAAAAAGTACCTAAAGGAACATCTGCTATTAAGCGTTTTTCAACTGCACTTTCCATTAAAGATTTTAGCTGAATTTGAGCTTCTTCATAAGACCCTTCGAATGTCTTTTTAAAAGTATCTTCTAACTTATAATAAGCGTTGAATTCTACGGATTTCTTTTTAACTAGAGCATAGTTTCCAGGCATCAGTTTCTTAACGCCCTTTACCATACTCATAGGGGCAGGAAGATAATTGAGTTGCAAATAACTGTATAAAGCATTTGAATCAACTTTCTTTTCAATTCCAAACTTTAGAATTGCTTTTAATTCACTGGCAAAAATAAAGCGATCTTCATCTTCTAAATAATAAAGCGGTTTAATTCCATAGCGATCACGAGCCACTAAAAGTTCTTCCTTATGTTGATCGTAAAATGCAAATGCAAAAAAACCATTTAATTTATTTAAGGAATCTTTTCCTTCATGAATCAACAACTGTAATAAAACTTCAGTATCAGATTCAGTTTTGAATACTACCCCCTTTTGAGATAAGTCTTTTTTTAATGATTTATAATTATAGATTTCGCCATTGAAGACGATTTGATAACGGCCTTCTTCAGACATCATAGGCTGGTTAGCCTCAGGATTGAGGTCAATAATGGAAAGTCTCCTATGGCCTAGGGCTACATAATCGCTGACATATACTTTTTGAATATCAGGTCCTCTATGCTCAAGTGTTTCAGTAGCATTCGAAATATTAGGAAGATTAAATCGACCTATTTCGTTAAATGCAAAAATTCCAGTTATCCCGCACATAGTACGAAGATAGGCAATAATTTTTCTAAAAAAGTCAATTGGTATTCAACAAATGATTGTTAAAATATTTTGAAATAAAATCACTTATGACATATATTAACTTTTTTTATTTCAATCATATAGCAAAAATGGGATTATCATTTGCAATTATTTTTTTAACAACAGTGATATTAGGATCATATGTTGGTATAAAATATTCAAGAAGTCGTAATAAAAAACTATTTTTCAATAATGGTGCTTATAAGGCTTTTATATATTCACTTATTATAATTATTGGAGGAGGGTTAGTTATCTATCTAATTAGTCCAGAGCAATCTGTAAAATTAAAATATATAAAATTTCATTCTGATTTTATAACTGATAAAATCACATCTACAGAAGGCATATTATATTACTGGTACAAATCAATATCCATTTTTTCAGAACTTAATGTATTTGGGTTATTAGCAGCAATTTTTATAACAGCCATATGGTTCTATTTTATAAAGAATCTCGACTTTTTTAATAGGGAAAAGACAACTTTTACCATACTCACTTTTGTTTTAGGAACCTTATTTACATTCTTAACATTCCCTTTTTCTGATTTTATTCATCATATATTTTCTATTGAGTATACAGATAATAGATTTTATAATTTGTTTGTATATAGTTTTTTAGGGATTGGTGTAGTTGAGGAATTAATAAAAATAATTCCGGTATTAATTATTCTTTTTTATACAAAAGAAATAGATGAGCCGATTGACTTAATTTATTACGCCTCTATATCTGCGCTAGGTTTTGCATTCATAGAGAATTTATTGTATTTCAGAGATGTATCAGGTTCAATAGTTGTTGGAAGAGCATTAACCTCAGCGGTTGGTCATATGGTTGACTCATCAATCATAGCATATGGTATAATTTTATTTAAGTTTAGGAAAGAAAGTGTTTTTACTGTAGTACAATTATTTATGTTGGGGGCTTTTGCCCATGGATTATATGATTTCTTAATTTTTGAAGAACTTACCTTTTTGTTTTTTGCTTTTTTTGCATTTTTTATTCAATCATGGGCAATAATCATAAATAACGCAATTAATAATTCAAAATATTTTGATTATTCAATCCATTATAAACATGATGCAGTAAGGTTTAAAATAGCTTTATTACTAAGTATTTTAATGATATTTTCATTACTTCTAAATGGTTTTATAGTCGGAAGAGATCAGGCATTTAAAGTTTTCTTAGGATCATTAGGCTGGAGTAGTTTGTTGATTTTGTTTTATGTTGGTTTTGCAAGTAGCTTTGATTTATTTAAAGGGCATTGGAGACCAATAAAATTCACATTACTATCGCCTAATTCAAATGCTATGCCTGGTGTACGAATTTTGGGTTTATTTACAGGTCTTTTTACTGAAAATACCATTGTTCCATTAAACCATGTTGGTAAAAAAATTAAAATACATTCTCCAAGATATAACAAGCGCCTTCTACAAATTTTTCGAAGAGGTGAGGGTAAAATAGTTAGCAGACATGAACTTATTTCTAAAAAAAGAACAGACAGAGAATGGTTTTTAATTAAATTAAATAATTCTTTGGACGTTAGCAAGGAATTTAACAGTGAGTTTATTATGATTAAACTTCAAAGTAAGTACATGTCATTAGTTCATGATAAACACATACGCTGTTTTTTAAAATTAATACCAAAAGGTGTAAATCCAGCCACTGAAAAAAATAGGTCTGAATATATTTCTTTTGGATATATAATTATTAATGGTTTTGACTACGAATTTAAATCTAGTAAATAGTTTATTGTTATTCTTCCACATTTTTAGGAACCTGACTTTTTACAATCAATAAGCCAATTCCGGCAAGAATGGAACCAATTAGAAAAGGGAAAATATATCCAAACCTAACCGCATAACCTGATACAAAAGAGCCTAATGAAATTCCTAAACCAAATGCCATTGTTACAACAGAAAGCTGAGAACCGGCTTGTCCTTTTTCAGCCAGATCACCTGCAAGTGCTAAAGAGGGCGCAAAAACCATTGCGGCACTAATTCCCTGTAATCCTCTGGCTGTAATCATTTGCCAGGGTTCGGTAGTAAGTCCTTCTACTAGTACAATTGGCATCAAACAAATTAATCCTATAATAATAAATATTCTCCTTCCATATTTATCACTTAATTTTCCAACGATTGGTTGGGTAACTGCGAGAGCAGCAATTAAAGCACTAAATTCTAGTGAAAACATGAACGGCCCTTGAGACAAACGCTCATTGGTTTTGGTTTCTATTGGTGCTAATAAAGAGAAGCCAAAACTCATCACTAAAGTGGCTAGGGCGAGAGCAAAAATAGGATCTAATACTGTGTCTTTTGCTTTGGATAAAATTTTAATATCCATTTTTCTATCACTAGGTTCAATATCATCCGGATCAGATACAAAAAAGAAAACCAATATGGCACTCAAAAAAGCCGCTGCAGCAGCAATCCCAAAAGAAGCAACAAATCCATTAATTTCGCCTATAACTGGAAGATGATACGGGCCATTTTCTACTAAAAAACCACTCCCAAGTGGGCCTAAACCAAACCCCACTAAACGAAAAGAGTTGTATACCCCCATGTTATTTCCTCTCGTTTTTTTGGTGCTCACCTCACTCACTAATGCTAAACTTGAAGTGATGGTAAATGCAGCGGCAATCCCTTGAGCTGTCCGAACCAATAGTAATAACCAATATGAACTAGCAAATGAATAGGCGAAATTTGCAAAGGTGAAAATAATTAAACCCAACAATACAAATAATTTGCGCTTACCTGCTTTATCAGAAAGTCTTCCGGTAAATGGTTGTGTAAAACTTGTGATTAGTCCGAAAACACCTAAAAGTAAACCAGTTATTAATGATTCCTTTAATCCGAAGAAATTTCCTGAAATATTATCGCTTGCTATGTATAAGGGTAATACTACTATAAGGAAAGAATTACCCATGGCATCTGCCATTCGAGCAAACCCTAAAAAGACAACACGTTTATCTACTCCTACAGAACTTGAGTTTTCTTTTTTCAAATGATTTTGGTTTTAATGACCAATAAATCAACTGCTCATAATTTTAATAGTTTCAATAAACAGTAATTTACTGTAATGTCATCATTCGACTGATGAAAAAGCTTAACCTAAAGCAACATCTAATAACATCATTAAAGCAAAACCAATCATAGCGCCAATTGTTGAAAGGTCAGTTTTATTTCCAGACTGAGATTCAGGAATTAGTTCTTCTACCACTACAAAAATCATAGCTCCTGCAGCAAATGATAAAGCATAAGGTAAAATAGGTTCAATACTTAATACAAGGTAAGCACCTAGCACACCCGCAATTGGTTCTACTATACCAGATAATTGACCATAATTAAACGCTTTTAATCTTGAGAATCCTTCTCTACGGAGAGGAACAGAAACAGCAGCTCCTTCGGGAAAATTTTGTAGTCCAATTCCAAAGGCAAGCGCAATAGCGCCAGTTAAAACTGAAGGGTCAGAATTATGAGCAACTGCACCAAAAGCAACACCTACCGCCAAACCCTCAGGAATATTGTGTAAGGTTATAGCTAATACCAATAGTACACTTCTGTGCCAACTGGTACTAATACCTTCCGCTTTATCTTCAGATAAGCCTAAATGTAAATGAGGTAAAATCTTATCAATTATTAAAAGAAATGCTCCTCCTGAAAGAAAACCAACTACAGCAGGAACCCATGGTGTAGTTCCTGCTTCTTCTGCCATTTCTATTGCGGGTTTTAAAAGAGACCAAAAGCTAGCGGCAATCATAACCCCAGCTGCAAAACCGAGCATCGCATTTAGAAGATTCTGATTGATTGATTTAAAAAAGAAAACCATTGAAGATCCTAGTGCCGTTACCATCCAGGTAAATAGGGTTGCAGCAAATGCTAGGAAGACTGGATTATAATTTGAAAGGTGTTCAATGATCATTTTAAATAAATTAATATTGTATGAATGCCATTATATAAACCTAATATGATTTACGTTTGATATCCCCCAAGAGTTTACGTACTTGTAAATCACCATAACCATAAATAGCTTCTCTTTTCGAGAATTCTTTAAATATGGGCCCAAACTCATATGTGCCTAATTCTTCAATAATATTTTGAAGTGTTTCCACTGGTTTTCCTGGGTGTTTTTCAGATGGGATACTTGCAATATGTGCTTCAACTGCTTTTAGAATGAATGTATATTTATTTTTAAGTTCCAAAGCAGTTTTGTGCAATGCTTCAATATTTCCAGATCGATAATGAATCCACAATTCAGAAATTTTATCAGCTTGAACTAAAACAACTTTACTTTTATAGCATTTTATTAGCGCTGAATTATTTAGATGACCGAAACTATAGGGACTATCAATAGGTAGAATTAAATGAAGATGAGCAGATTTTGTATTGTTTAAAATTAAATATACACAGTACCAGAGATTTACTTGACAAAACAAGTCCTCTTCAAACCACAAATTAACTTCAGAATTTTCAGGGATTGATTTTATTTTTTCAAATTCTGAAACGCTTTCTTGATAGTAATCTTGCAAATTAACTTCTTCATAAGTCTTGCTTAAAAATTCAGCTCTATTATGATAAAACTCTTCTTCTGTATCTCCTTTTAGTTCGCCATCTACTAAACATTCTCTGGCGATAATAACTTCTCCCTCTATCTCTTTAGGTAATTGTTCTTTTAAGGCATCACCATTTAAAATGTGATAGATCTTGCTCATTTTTTTCTTTTAGATGTGTAGGGAATACTTTCGTCTAGTAGTAATGCCTCCTGGATAATTTCGTAAATATGATCTCTGGGAATCTCATCCACGTTTGAAAAGCTAATACCAGCAACTTGCTTTCTGCCTTTAAAATCAAGTATTCCCTGATGATTGCTAAGTTCATTAGCACGAAGAAACGCTACTTCCACACCACCATTTTTGATAGGGTTCATATAGCAAACCCAAGATTTATGATAGTAAAATGGGATTTTGTATCTGATCTTATCTTCTAGCTCCAATTGATGAGCTAATAGATCGTGAAAATACAGCATGATTTCACGTTGATTGATTTTTAAATCAAATATGTATTGCTCAACTTCAGTCATCTACAAAAAGTGAATTAAGTGCAAGAGACATTACTCTTGCACTTTTACATTTACCAAACCGCTACTCTTTCTTCTTCTGCTAAATACATTTCATCCCCTTCCTTAATATCAAAAGCAGAATAAAAAGCTGGGGTATTCATTAGTGGACCATTTACACGCCACATGGGTGGCGAATGCGAATTAGTTTTAATCCATAATCGAAGATATTCCTCTTTCATTTTTACTCTCCAAATTCTGGCTAATGACATAAAAAATCGTTGATCAGGTGTAAAGCCATCAATTTTTGCAGTGTCTTGTCCTTGTTTGGTTAATTTGAAAGCATCATAGGCAACCGCTAATCCACTTAAGTCTGCAGTATTTTCACCAACTGTCATGGCGCCATTTATATGGAGAGTATCCAAAACAGTAAAGGAGCTATATAAATCAATAACATCTTGAGTTTTGGCCCTGAATTTCTCGTAATCTTCTTTTGTCCACCAATTGTTGACATTTCCCTCCTTGTCAAATTGTGCTCCCTGATCATCAAACGAATGAGTCAGCTCATGACCGATTACCATTCCAATTCCTCCGTAATTTAAAGCATCATCTGCTTCATAATCGAAATAAGGAGGTTGTAAAATTCCAGCTGGGAATACGATTTCATTTGCCGAAGGATTATAATAAGCGGTAACAGTTGAAGGAGTGGTATACCATTCTTTCTTATTAACTGGTTGGCCTAACTTTGCGAGGTTATAATTATAATCTGCTTTTGAAGCAGATAATATGTTAGCAAAATAGTCATTACGTTTTACCTCTACACTTTCATACTCTCTCCATTCGTCTGGATATCCAATTTTTTTAGTAATAGAAAATAACTTCTCTTTGGCTTTCACCTTAGTGCTATCCGTCATCCATTCCAAATTATCAATTCTATTGCTATAAGCTTTTTGAGCATTTTCTAACAATTCCAACATTCGCTCTTTACCGGATTCAGGAAAATACTTTTTCACATATAATTGACCCAAAGCTTCACCTAGAAGATTATCAACTTCGCTTGCCATTTTTTCACCTCTGGTTTTTTGAATTGCTTGTCCGGAAATCACCTTAGTGAAGGCAAATTCAGCATCAACAAAATCTTTACTCAGATGAGCGGCATAATTACGCATAGTTGTAGCTTTCAAATAAACCTTCCAATCCTCAATAGAAATGCTTCCTAACAATTCATTCAGTTTATTGTAAAATTCGGGTTGTCCAACATCAATTGAATCAGTGGAGGCCCCCATTTTATTTAGAAGGTTCGACCAAGCGATATTGGGATGCATTTCATCCAAACTTGCAACAGCCATTTTATTATAGTTAGCTTTAACATCTCTTAGTTCAACTCTGGTTCTGTGTGATTCAGCCAGATTTTTTTCTACTTCATATACTGTTTTAGCAAATGCTTTAGCTTCATCTTCATCCACACCACTCAATTCAAAAAGCGTAGTGACATAATCTTTGTATGCCTTTTGAATACCAAGAGTGGAAGAATTATTTTCGAAATAATAGTCTCTATTAGGCAGACCTAATCCAGTTTGATAGGCGTGAGCTATATTAATTTTACTGTTTTTATCATCTGGCCCCACATAAAATCCTACAATAGTATTGTTATACATCTTGGACTGTTCTGCAACAAAATTCATTAATGAAGGAACATCTATTATGGATTCAACTTTAGATAAAATGGGTTTAATAGGTTCGTATCCCTTTTGGTTTATACTTTCCATATCCATACCAGAAGCGTAAAAATCTCCCACCATTTGTTCAATACTTCCTTCTGCATTTTTAGTTTGAGATACACTGTCCAATAGGTTTTGTAATCGTAACCTTTGAGGATAGTTCATAAAGCGATAAGCTCCTACTCCTGCCTGTGTTTCTGGAATGGTAGCAGAATCGTACCATATTCCATTTACATAGCGAAAGAAATTATCACCAGGATTCATGGTAGAATCAATGTCTTCAATTTTAATAATTTTTTGAGTTTGTTCTGATTTCTCAGAAGGACTATTGCAAGCGAATAGTATTAGTGCTGCAATAGATAGTGTTAGAATTTTTTTCATGGTCAAGGATTTAATGCAATAAAATTATCAAATAAGTTAAGGAATAAATTTGATATTATCCGTGCGGAGATTAGACCAAAGGTTAATAGTGGTTATAGAAAGATTTAAAATAAAAAAATCGCACAAGAAATATCCTGTGCGATTTTAAATAAAGATCTAAAATATGATTCTTAATCAATGCTTTTCACAAAATCAGCAAATACTTGCTTATGCTTTTCTAAATCTAAGTCTGGAGAAACAGAAACTCTTGCTATATAGTCTTTATCTTCCTCTTTAGTAGTTCCTTGTGTGGAGGTAGCCGGAATAGTCCAATAGCAACCTTTTAGCTGACCATAACTCACGCAGTATTTACTTTCATTTGGAATTTCTGTGATCATCATATCAATAAGCTTTTGGTTTAAAGCTCTTTTGTATTCTTCTCTTTCTTCATCTGTGTTGCCTTTAGTAGGAAGATCTAAGGAAAATACTGACGGAGTAAAATCTTCCTTAGCCAGTTCTTCAGAAACAAAATTTATTTTAGCAGAAGGCAAAGTTTCTTTTATAAAATTTACAAACTCTCTTGTGTTTTTGTAAGCATCCTCAATTCTTTGATTCATAGACGGCAATTGTTCTGCCAAGATTTCAGTTTGCAAAGGAGTTGCTTCATTATCGCATAATTTTAAGTGCTTTTCAATTGAACTCATAAGGTGAGCGGCCTTTCTATTAGCCGTAACATAACCAGCTGTGCACTTACCGCCACTCGGAAATTTAGATCCACTTACATATGAAATCACTTGAACTTCTGAAAGAATACCTTCTTCACTTAAGAATTGAATATTAGGGCAGAAGGTTTGGTCTAATATGAATATTGGGTCAATGGCATTTTCTCCATTAGGTGTTTTTCTATCTTTCACTAAAGCCTTTCTTAGAGCTTCCATATCTGGAACCTCAACTCTAGGGTTGGTTGGGATTTCTGCAATAATTAATGGAACAGCATCAAGTTTTGCTGCTTCATCTAAAACTTTGTCAGTTGATTGTACCATATCATTATCACCATCAACTGGTAAGTCCATAATATCAACATTGTCAACAGCTGCGGCTACTCTTCTTGCCTGATCATTTGTTCCTCCATAACAGTTTGGTGGCACTATGATTTTTATGGCTTTGCCTGGATGTTGTTTCATGGCATGTTCGATCAATCCCATCATAATGGCATATTGAACTGATAATCCGCATGATCCTAATAAGGCCTTTGTTTCGGAAGCTGTTATTTTTCGAATTGAATCAAGAACAGATTTCTTATTAGATTCAAATTGTGTCTGATCAAAAGAAGCAACTTTGTTTCCTTGAATTAATTGTAAGGCACTATACGAATTTTGAGGAGTCATAGCAATGGTTTCCCTCCTTCTTACATGCTGAATTGCAGGAATGTATGCTTCATTTTTAGCACCATTTACCATAAACACACTTCCGAGCTGACTATGAGAATTAATATAAAAGTCAATATTTTCGTTTAATTCTACCTTTCCTAAGTCGTTGGTAGCTTGAAAGAAAATGGTGCTCCCGCTAAACTTTTCAATATCATCAAGGCTGTCAATTTTTTGAATTTTTAACGTATAATTATACGTTTGTTGAATTGTATCTAAATCCAAGGACTCAGGAAGCTCTCCTTTATAATAAAGTATTGTTTCTTTTTTATCAAATAGGTTTTTTCTTAATACAGCTAATATGGGAATAGTGCGAGATGCAAAACTTATAACTTGATCGGCTTTTAAACCATTTAATTTTGCGATTGACCATTCTAATACAGTTGACAGAGGGTGGCCTAATCTAATATAATCATAAGCGGTAGGAAGTTCGCTCAGTGTGGAGGTTTCAGAGTTTCCTTGTTCAAATAAGTTATTAAAGTGTTGAAGAAATTCAGTTTTTGCTAAATCTTCATTGTAAATATCTAATCTGTGAGTAGTAAGTTTTAACCAATCAGATGGAACATTATTCACTACATCATCGATATAATTTAAGACTTTATTTTCGCTCATAATTTAATATGTTAGTTCGGGATTTGTTACTGTTTGTTAAAACCCATTGTTTTCCTATCAAAAATAGAACACGAAATTAAGCAAGAAGAAGTTGTTGACAAAGTTATGCTGAAAGTGTTATTTCATAAACTAAGTCGTAAGACTATCCAATTTTCTTTGATAAAATTTAAAAATATAATTTTCCTTTATTTTAGAACCAATCTTTTAATGGTGATTCTGAGCAACTTCGAATATTTTCCAATATTAGCACCTCCATCAAAAACGATTCTAGGATTTAGTTTCGCTAATTTTTTTAGGAGCAGTTCCTCTCCATTGCTTTTAGAATCATAATTCTTGTTTTCATAAAATCTATTCATGGACCTTTCGAAACCAGCTAAGGCTTTGAAAAATGAGTTATGTGTATTTCTTCTAAAAACCGTTCTTAAAACTCCCATCTATGTTTTGCAAATCTTAATATAAGCATGAAAGTAGCAAATAATATTTCAGTGCTAAAAAGGATTACTCAATTCTTAGTAAGTAGTCGTCATATCTTTATCCACACAAATAATAAAATCCGCTTTATTGAGATTCTCTTCTTCTAATTGATTAATATTTACCTGTGATACAGTTGAAATAGTGGCATAATTTAAATCATCCCGTTTCTGTTTTAAATACCACAATATGCCTTCATATTTATCGGAATGATAAGCACCATTATAATGAATAAAGGTATGATTCTCTGAATAGTTCTTTAATATAAAATGAGCCATAGTTGCATCTTTTATGGCTTGTGCCATGACCAATTTTGGACTGCCGTGCTCTCCCATCATCTTCAGAATATTTTGGTAGGTTGGTAATTCAGGCTTAAAAATAATTGGCAAAGGAGCAATCCACTTTTTTTCTTCATCTGAAAGTGAATCAAGCGCTTCAAATCCTTTTCGGTAAACTAGGTTAGCATACCTTCTTGGAACGTTAGTCGCAATAAAATCTAACTTTTTATCTTTGGCAAAATCAACTAACGGAGCATAATCTGTTTGATAATTCGGCCATAGCCTGGCTAATGTGTCCAAGCCTTTATAGTTTAAACTATCGATTAAATAAAGATTTAAGGCTTCTTGATTATCAGCTTCCAACATTTCTGCTCCTAAAATAAGCGGCTTAGATTCATGAAGATCTGCAGTTACTTCATATTGAAGCCAATGTGCAATGGGGTTGTTATGCAACTCTCCAAATAAGATGATATAACTTTTTTGAAGTGATTTAAGCATCTTTTCGTAAGAAACCTCTTTTCCATTAGCCTTGTAAATCACATAGGGCTGTTTCTGACTAAATATAACATTTGAAAGAATTAAAAAGTAAAGTATAAAAAAGAGCTTCTTCATTAAAAGTATAATATTTTTAGTATCAAAGATGAATTTATTAAAATGAAGGGAGACTTAAATACTAATATCTAATTTTATTTACTTTTCTTTAATGATTCAATTTTCATTTTTGCATGTTGGTTTTTAGGATTTAGCTCAATGGATTTTTCATAATTTTGACGGGCTTTTTTGTTTTCTCCTAAGGCCTCAAAAGCTTCACCTAGGCTATCAAATGCATTAAAGGAATTAGGATAGTTTTTAGTATTTAGTTCGAAAAGCTTTAAGGCTTCTGATCTATCTTTTTCATCTTTCGATCTAAGTAAATAATATGCAATTCTATTTACCAAAAACTCTGGAGGATTAAATTCAAAGGACAGCCTGTTAGATAACAACTCAAAATGTTTAACTAGTTGCTCACTATCATTAATATCTCTATAATATACCCCATACCCTTCAAAAATGGATGTAATCGCATTATAAAAAGCTAGTGGAGGTACGGAACCGTGGTTTTCATTTTCGAAGTACTCATATTTAGCGGGAAATTGACCGTCACATTTACTATTTAATGCTTCAAATAATCTCAAATGACGATCACGGTTAGTGAAATTTCTTTTCCCCCAATTAGCCGTAGCGAGATACAAATATCTATCAAAGGAATTTTCAGTAACAGCGGCTATTTTCTGATCCATAGTGTTAGCATCCCAGGTTCCAAAGCTTGGGTCTACTGCAATAAAAGCATTAAAAAGGGTTTCTTCTTTCATGTAGGCATGTGTTGCTAACAAGCCTCCTAAAGAATGACCGAAAAGGATTCGATAAGGAATTGTTCTATACTTCTGATCCAATTCCGGAATAAGTTCATCTTCCAGAAAGGATAGAAAGTTTTCCCCTCCTCCTGTATCATTTTCTCTAACGGTAACCACTTTATCTGGAGTAAAATCTCTCCGTCTGTTTACATTCTGAATCGCCACCACTATCATTTCTGGTACTCTGGTATTTCCATTATATCCAGAACTCATATAGTCTAACATTCCAGAGATTGATTTAAAATGTGCGTCTCCATCTAATACAATCAATATGGGGTATTCTTTATATGAGTTTTCTATGTTAGAATACGATTCAGGAAGGCTAATCCAATACTCTCGCTCTTCATCTAGAATGTTAGAATGTATTGTATGCTTTTTGCCGATTATTATAGATTCCGAATCCTGTGATTGTGCTGAATTTAGTTCAATCAGTAATAATAGAAGAACAATGATTTTATTTCTCATTTTAATTTGCAGCATTTGATATGTTTATAAAACTCTAGTTTGAATACTATTATTGTAATATCTCTAGTTCTGAATGTTTTCTTTGCTCTTTATTTAAGATGAAATAGCTCATTTGAAAGCCAGCTTTTCAGATAAAATAAAGGCTTTCGTTTTTTTAATTTGGATTATAGATTTCAACAGCTTTTCTTATCAGTTTCATTTGAGTTTGAATGCTATTTCTTCTTTGGTACTCACTCTTTGTTTTAAAGGCTAAAACAACATCTATTTCAGGGTAAACCGTAATGTTTTGTCCTAGGGCACCTTGAGCGGAATAAGCATTTTTAAGTTTGTTGTCGTCTGTGTTTTCAATTAACCACCACATATACCCATAGCCTAAATCAAGTCCATCTTCTTTTAAGATAGGCGCATTTTTTTGAGCCTCCTGATAAGATGTTCTTTGGGTAACCATTTCTTTCACCCATTCTTTAGGAATAACTTGCGTATCTTTCCATTTTCCCTTTCTAAGCATCAATAAGCCAACACGTGCCATATCTCTTGTAGAAAACCATATGTGGTAAGCAGGAAATTTCGATACTTCTAGATTTCCATTTTTTAGTTGTAAAGACCTATTCCAATCTTGCATTTGAAGAGGAAGCACTAATTGCTTTTCAATTTCATCATAGATGTTTTTCTTCGTTTCTTTTTCAAAAATATAACCTGCTAAATTGAAATCCCAGTTACTATAAAGCCAATAACTTCCTGGTTTTACAGAACCTCTTTTGGGGGCTAATCTTCTAAAATCACCCCCATTAGATCCGGGTAAAAAAACGCCTGAACGTGCTGATATGACGTCCTTGATAGTTGCTGATTTTTCAATTTCAAGTAAAGGGGCATGATCCTCAATTTTTAATTCACCTAGCGATTTATCTAAATTGATCTGACCATTTTCCACATATTTACCATAGAGAATTGCCAATATGCTTTTTCTACAAGATGCGATATAGCTGTTTTCTTCTGTATCTCCATATTCAAATACAATTTTACCCTTATGAATAATAACAAGACCTGTAACATTAGTACTATCAATGATATAGCGCATGAAAGTTGATCGTTCCGTATCTCTCCAGCCATCTAAAGCAGGGTTTTGATTAAGTGCCCAGTTTCTATTGGGATAAATCTGCGCTTCGCTTGAACAGCTCAATAAAAAAGAGGAAATTAATAGGAGGAATGTTGCTCTCATTTTTTGTTTTAATAAATACCATATATTGGTAAAAAAGCTGTTTGCTATGGTTCTATTCACAGTTTGTAAAAGAAACGCAATATAGGCTTATTTAATTGCTATAATAAGACTCGTGATAAATTGAATTAAAGCCACAGGAGCCCAAATACGTTCTATTTTACTGGGAGTAATGGTATTCATTATAGTACCGAAAATAAAAAATATAACTATAGGCCAAATCCCGATACTAGAAATTGAATTTAGTTGAGGGAATAACAAATTTGCTTCAGATAAAACAATTGCTGACATAAAAGCTAAAATTAGCATATTCAAGATGGCAACGAATCGCATTTTTAAAGGATATTTTCCAGGGTATTTGCCCCCCATGGATGCCTTTCCCCATGGCACACCAGCGGCTAAACATCCTTGAAATATGATTACAATAAAAGTGAATGTAGTAAAGATTATGGCAGAGATTGTTTCTAGCATATTGAATTATTTAATGGGTTTTATTTTTTCCAAAATGTTTCAAAAGCCTTAAGGCTCTCAGTGTATTCCACCTAATGAGCTTTCTGGTTTTTTTCAAAGTGTACTTTCCCTGCCTAAACGGCCGGCACTTTTCTGCATCCATTTATAAATTTTATTCGACTTGAATATACAGAATCTTAATCCATTCAGCATAGCTTTTGGGATAACAGCCATTTTATTTCCTGCTGGGTTTTTAATCTATTGGTTCATTTTATCTATTATTTACAACCAATATTCTATAAACCCTTCGGTATTATGTCAGGAAGCATTACATTATATTGCTTACGAACATTTGAATAAACCAACACCTTTTTCTATTGAAAAAAATATAGCGGCATTCCATCTTCCAAGGGATCAGTTCGCATATTCATTTTAGTATTTGTTATCTTCTTTTCTTAATTAAGTAATCTTCTGGGCTTAGTATTTCACCGAATTCTTTTATTTCAACAAGTTCTAAAAGGACTGTGTATCTGCCTAAAATTTCGTACTCCATTTTTACGAACCCCACTTCTGAATTAAAATAAGTTGTTAAAATGGATTCCCCGAATGTACTCTTAGCGGTGCTTTTGGTTATCAAGCATCGAAATTCTCCCAGATGAGACGCAATATTTTTGAATCCTTTATTGGCATAAATTAAATCAATCGTCTGATCACCTTCCCATGTTGCCCATCTTCTGTCCTGCCATTTTTGATCTATCTTTATTTTATCCTGCCATTTCAAATCGGCTGAGGAAAACTTTACATAGGGAAATGGACATAGTTCTAAAATCTTAAAGAAGTTGCTTCTGGGTGGATGCAACCAGATATTTTGAGCATTTTCAACGATCCCTGTATTTTGAAAGGTTTTTCCTTGTGGTTCAAATCCAATTATTACTTCTGTTTGTTTTTTATTAATTCTTTTTGATCTATTTACTGAAGCAGTCAAATAGATTATACTGTTCACTTGGCCTTTAGAAGATTCTTGAGAAATTTCCTCAAAATCCCAATCTGTATCAGAAAAAACTAATTGCTTTTCATCTCCTGATTCATAAATCGATAGTTGGTATAGAAATCCTCTTCCAGTTTTAAATATCGTATTATCAATGTCAGGATTTCTACCTTTTTCGATGTGGACGCTTTCATAGTCTTGTGCTTGAAGACCTGAAAAACTTATAACAAAAAGTATAATTATAAAAAGTCGCATAATTTAAAGATAATGACCAACTATCATCCGTAAGCTATACTTTTTAAATTTCTATGAATTTATCTAATCGCACAGTCCTTTGCAAGTAGCCCAATTAGTGCGGCCGGCTAGGCCTAAGGATGATAGTGTTTGTTAGCGAATTATCAATTTAATGAGTTTATGTACCTCTGTATAACTGTTAATGCAATTTCTGGTTTGGGTATTGGAGGAATCATTAATTTGACTTTTCCAGTATGATCAACCATATAATAGATTGGAAATAGTTCGGTATTAGAAATAAGTTCTTTCTGAATATTATCTACTAAGTATATGTTTTGGGTTTTTTTTAGAAAGCTTTTTGTGAAAAAATGGTCTAATGACTTGTCTTCGTTAGTGGACACTAAGAGGAAGTCAATATCTGAATATTGTTCAATCAGGCTCAATAAGTCAGCACGAATTTTAATCCAGGTAATATCATCAACGATTACAAGAATCGAATTCGGATTACTTTTTTCTTTTCCAATACAAATTTTATTTGAAAAAGCATTTTTCGCACATAGTGATGTGATAGTATCGCCCATCTTTAATTTAGGTTTAAAAAACGGAAAATTTTTAGTGCTAATCACTGTGCTTCCATCTGTATGGACTTGATATTGATTATCAACTGGACTGCTAGGGTCTCTTTTTCTAATTAAATGCTCTATCTCAAAAAAAGAATTAATAGAAGGTATTGAAATGTATTCGCCTGTTCTCATCAACTCAAGGGCTTTTTTATGGCTAATTATGTTTCCAATCGAATCTAGATGGAAGAACATATCGTCAGGTTTTTCATCTAGCTCTATAGTTTCCTGTGCCAAAATATTAAAACTGAGAAACACAATGAAAGTGGTAATAATAAATGGCAGGCTAATTTTCATACTATTTCATTTGGTTTATTCGCTAACGCTTAGAATATGGGGCGTTGGGCTTTTCAAGGCTCCAAACTTCCAATTCCTCACATATTTTCTTAAATGTAATCATTTTCAACTTTAGCACTATCTGCCCAATGACCTATATTTAGTGTTACAGGCAGTCTCTATTAGTGCGTCTCATATTTATACCTGAAAAATTCGCTTTCTCCGTTTGCCACTTTAATTACAAGTTCGATTTTACCGAATTTATCATATTGATAAGTGTATTTTGTCTTTTTGTCTCTTCTTAAATCCACTTTGGCTGTCGAGATTAGTTGTTTATTTGAGTTGTATTCTAAAGTCTCACTTCTTGTTGTTAGGCCGTCTTTATCCAATATTTCCATTTTAACGAGATTGCCATTAATATCTAAACTATCAATTCTAAACAACCTCTCATCTTCTGTATAGTGTTCAAGTTTGTTATCAGTTTTGATTTCATCTAGATGTCTCTTTTCATTTTCTTTAGTTCCATTTTTATCAAATTGGATTTTAGTCACGTACTTTTTGCCATCAAAATATTCATAGTGATATTGGACGTAAATTACATTAGAAAGAAATCTAGTTTCAAGTAGAGGTCTCTCTTCGCTGTCATAAACGTAAACGTTCTTTAATTTCAAAGTACCGTCATCGTTATATTCTGAATATATTCTTATGTTCTCTGGTTTGATATAAGCTGTTTTTCTGAAAAGCAGACTGTCTTCAAGTTTGTACATTTTTCTTATCCCATCTTCAAACTTGTAATAATATCCATAACGAAACGAACCATCCGAATTAAAATATTTTGTTTCTGTTTCTCTGTTTTTATCATCAAAGCTGGAGGTAGATTTGCGGACGTAGTCATTTTCCATTCCGATTTGGATAATGGCATTCCCGTTTTTATCAAATTCATGAATGGATGAAAGGGCAGTGTCTCTTAGGAAGAGAATCTTTTTAATGCCATGATTTTTGACAAATTCAGATATTGACATCCCTAAGTCAAGTTGATAAAATAGCTTTTCAGGTTCGTGCTGAATTTTTGATTGTCCATAAACAATTTGGGTAGCAAAAAGTAAAAATGTTAGAATTCTCTTCATTGGTTGGTCAAATTGCCTGTAACAATTGAATAAGTGCACCTCGAGCTACACGTATTTGCTATATATTTATAACAATCTAACAATTTATTTAGAGGTAAAAAAGGCCCAATATAGTTTAGAGCCATGTTTTTTAGAGGGCATCAAAATTAACCGAATATTAAACGTTTAAATCTACAGTTATATATACACCTAATTCGCCAACCATAGTTCTGGTTTTGCCCCTAGGCTATGGAGCCACTGACGGTAATATAAGCGATATTTGGTTTGTAAATCAATGTATTTCATTCGGGCATTCACCAAACTCATTTGCCGGTAGTTAATCAAAAAGATACTGCTCTCTCCAATCTCAAACTTTCTCAATTCTGCTTCTAATAAACTTTCATATTGGATAACAATATTCTGATAGGTAGCAAGCTGATTTGAAATATTGGCAAAGGTGTTTTCGTATTGTCTAGCTTTATTTTGTATTGACAATCTTTTTTGCTGTAAGGCAAAATTTGTATTCTCTAACTTAATTTCATTCATTCGTAGCTCGCCTCTTGGTTGGCGTAGCAGTAGTGGCATACTGAAGCTCAACCCCCATTTATAATTATCCAAGCCCTGTATTTCGTTGAAGTTGTTGGAAGGGTCTTGCAATAAATTATATTCAAGATTAAGCTTAGGCTTTAATTTTTCCTTTTTTAAACGATTGTCAATTTGCAGCTTCTGAATCTTTAGTTCACTCTCTCTGATGGCAGGATGCTCCTGAATGAAAATAGGCAAACTTGCCCTTAAGCTATCAATTCTATTTTGTGAAATGGTATTAATAGCTGTAGCTCTTACGTCTGACTCCTCTATCGGGCCTTCCTGTCCCCATAAAAAAGTAAATAAGTTTAGTTTTGCGTTTTCTAAATCAACAGCTAATTGCTGATTTTGTATCTGGAGATTCTGTAATTGAATGGAAGCCTCCAAAGTATCAACGGCTGGTTTATCGCCTTGCTCGAAGGAAGTTTTATAGTTTAAGAAATTATCTTCTGCCAGTTCTATAGCCTCTTCAATTACTTTTTTCTGGTTTTGAAATTTAGCAAACTGCCAGTAATAATTTGCTCCTTCCAGAAGGATATCAATCAATAGTAGTTGGGCTTCGTTTTCGAATGCTCTTCTATCTACAAAAGCTGTTTGAAGTGCGGCTCTTCTATCATCAATAAACAAGCCTTGTAAAACAGGTACGCTTACGCCTGCATACCATAAACCTGATTCAGGTAATGTTGATTCTCTACTTAAATTCTCACCGTCTGTCCAGTCATATCCACCTTGCAGTGTGATTCCAGTTCTAGTGGCTAAACTGATTCCTGACTCACTATATTGATAGTAATTTTTCTGATCGTAGTATTTTTGCTTGTTTTTAGAAAAAAGCTCAGGGTCAAAATTTCCTCTAGCAGCCATTACTGCAAAATCACCCATTTCTCTCAAATTTTGAGCTTGCTCAATTAAGGGATGATTTTCCATTACTAAGTTCAGAAATTCATACTCACTAATTTTTTCCCCTAATATGGGAGAATCTTGTGCAAGGCTTAGCTTAGCTGAAGTAAGGCAGATAAAACCTAATAGACCAATATGAATGAATTTACGAATCATTTCTTTTCTTTAGAATCTGATTTATCTTTTGCTTTCATATTTTCATTTCCAGTATTTTCTGGTGTATAGAAGTTTGGTGGGAAGCCATTAATTTGTCTCCATATTTCATACCATACTGGTACAGTATCCAATAAGGCTAAACCATTCGTTCCACCTCCAACTCTTAATGCATCTGGCCATTCTGGCTCATCAGGATCTTGAGCAATTAATATTCTATATTTACCGTTAGGGCTGATAAAGCGGTCTATGGCTACTACTTCACCTCCGAAGGTACCATATGTAATAATAGGCCAGCCGGAGAAAACGATAGACGGCCAACCGTCAAAAATTAATCTTACTTCGTTACCCACACTAAACAGAGGCAAATCTCTTGGATAAATATACATTTCGACTGCATAATCAATCTCTGCTGGCATAATGGAAACTAATGATTCCCCTGCTTTTATGTTTTCACCAATTCCAGTGCTGACAGCTCTGGTAATATAACCATCCTGAGGAGCTGTGATATAATACATTCCAAACCTTACCTGATAGTTGGTTAATTGGTTTTCCATTTTCACCACCTCAGCTTGAGCATTTTGAAGCATTGAGCGGGTTTCGAATAAACTAGATCTAGCTTTTTGAAGCTTGTCGGTATATTCATTGTAAATAGAATTCAATTCTATTTTGGCATTCAAGAGTTTATTTCTACTGCTCAGTAATTTACTTTCAACGCTTATCTTCTTGGCTAATGACTCTTGATACTTAGAGGTTCTCTTTTCCAGATCAGTCAATGACTTTAACCCTTCATCATAGAGTTCTTTTTGTCGTTCTAACTGGCGATCAGCAATTCCTAAATTCGTTTGCGCAGCTTCATAATCTATACTATCAGCTTGAATTTGAAGCTCCGCTTGTCTAAGATAGTTTTTAGCCTGGTTTAATTTCAGTTGACGGTTTTCTTCAATTGCTACCACTTGACTTTTTAGAGCATCAATTTTTTCTTTATAAAAACCTAGGGATTCCCTCTTAGCATCAATTTGATTTTGAGTACGCTCTAATAACCTAGGATCGAAGTATTCATCTTTTATCTCTCGTATAAAAATAATGGTATCTCCTTTCGCTACGAAATCACCTTCTTGTACATACCACGCTTCAATCCTACCATCTATTACGGAATTTAATTCTTGTGGCCTTTGAGATGGTGACAAAGCGGTAACATGTCCATTTCCTCTGATATTTTGCGTCCAGGGTAAAAAGGCCACTACAAGAACTAGACCCAGAAAAGTGAGTAATAATTGCTTTAAAACCTTGTCAGCTCTTATTTCCTGAAATAAGCTGAAGGACTTGTACTTGCTAGTATCAATTTTATCTTTTAGGCTATGTGGGCTAATATTAAGCATTGCTATTCATACAAGTTTTTTTGAACCATTCGTTTTCCTTTATTTCAGAAGAAGGGATATCATAGATAATTTCACCACCTTCCATACCAAGTACCCGGTCACACTTTTGCAATATTTTCATATCATTACTAACCATCAATACGGTTCTGTTGATAGACTTATCACACAAATAATCTGTGAACTTTAGTTTTTCTTCTCTTGAAGTAGTTCCAAAAACATCCTCCCAAAGAATCAATGACTTATTGCCTAAAATACCTCGAGTCCATTTTATTTGTTGTTGAATTTTTTTAGGAAATGTATTGTCTCCCGGATATATCATGATTTGATATCCTTTGTTGGAGGATTCTATAAATTCTGATAGACCGGTTATTTCTGCTGCCTTTTGCACTTCAGAGAAACTACATAATGGGGAACCAATCATTATATTTTCTTCAATGGTGCCCTGAAACAGATTTCCTGTTGACATGCAATCACCGATTTCTCTTCTAATATCGGTTAAATTAAGATCATTAGCAGGGATACCGTTATATAAAATATTTCCTTCGTAATCATTATACCAACCACTTACAAATTGTAATAGAATTGCTTTTCCAGTATTAGTATCCCCCGCAATTCCTATTTTTTCTCCTCCCTTAACATCTAATTCAAGATTGTTTAAGTAAACATAATCGGTCGTTTTGTCCGTAAGTGTAACCTTTTTCAACTTTAGAGACATGGCCTCTTGTTGATTGAAGTCTTTTGTATTATTGATGACATCTTCCAAAGGTAAATCAGTTACAGCGGCAATTTTTTCTACTGAAGTTAATACATCATATATCGACTCAATCGTAAAAATCATTTTTTCAACTGAATTAATAATCAAAATCACTATAATTTCAGCAGCGACAAACTGACCAATATTCATTTGCTGTTCAATTACCAGAATACCTCCGATTAACAATAAGCCTGCTGCCACTACTGCTTTAAAACCAATCATTAAAGAGAACTGATTGATAATTACGTCAAAGTGGGTTTTTCTTGCTTTTATGTATGAGTCAGTTTTTTCATCATTTTTTTCTAATGACAAGGTAGACTCACCGGCCATTTTAAAGGTTTCTACGTTTCTAGCTAATTCTTCTAACCAATGTGCTGTTTCATATTTGTGCTTTGACTCTACAAGAGAGGTTTTTAGTCCTTTTGGCCCAGTAAACCGTACGATTAAAAATATTAGCAGAACTAGGAAAAAAGAAAAAACAATAAAAAACGGGTGATAAAAAGAGACTAATAATAAACCAAATATGATTTGAAAAAAGGCGGTCGAAAAATCAATTAAAATTTTAGATAAGCCTTTTTGAACTGACATGGTATCAAAAAACCGGTTAATCAATTCAGGTAGATATTGGTTTTTGATTTGGTCTAGTCTCAATCTTGGAATACGATAGGCAAATTCAAATGAAGCACGACTAAATATTTTTTGCTGTAATACCTCATTAATAGTTAATTGACGTACCTGCAAATACCCATTAGCCACTATACCTAATATAACCAAAATCACAAGTATAACCCAGGAAGTACTTACCTGACCCCCCATGATTAGATTTATAATTGCTTGTATACCCAAAGGCAAGGATAAACTAATTAAACCTGCAAAAATTGCATAGAGGTAAATGGTGAAAACTAGGCTTTTCTCAGGTTTAAGTAACTGAAGAAATCTATTAAAAGGATGTATTTTAAAGTTATCGTCCATTTTTAGTGCTGTAGGTTTTTAAGGATGATTTGGTAAAAAACATTTGATAATTCCTCAGTATCGGAATGAATATCGGAAAGAGAAGGCATATGTGCAGCAAAAAACTGTTGATGCAATATCCCCACTATACTTGTTGAGGCCAAAGTATTGGCGTGTCCAAATTTTGGATTTATTTCTAGCATTATCTCGGCTAAATGCTTTGATACCTTTTTAAAAGCTAAAAACAAACCATATTTATTCTCTTTATCGACTTCTTTTGTCAAATATGCTTTAGATGATTCTGAAATTACAATGTTTATGAGTTGTTGATAGTTTAAGGTATTAATTTTATTCTCTTCGTCTTCTGGTTTACAAATAACCTCTACCGCACGCTTTAATTTTTGGGTAGGATCGCTAATATTTGTAGTACTAAATGCAAGTTGTAAATCAATCCAGCTCCAATACCAATTGTAAAAGTACAATAAAAGCTTGTGTTTACTTTCAAAATAGCGATAAATCGAACTTTCTGTTGTGCATAATGCCTTTGCAAGTTTACCAAAAGTAAATCTTTCAAGTCCCATTGTATCAATCATCTCTAATGATTTGGAGAGAATATTTCTTCCCAATTCAGATGATTCTGGGTCTTTTTGATAAAGATGAGGGTTTAACTCAATCTTAATAGTAGGCAAAGTATAATCCAATTTTTCGCAATATTAAAAGTAATACTATCGAAAAACGGATAATTGCTATTCTTGTTCTAAAATGTTTAAAATATTTTTTCTGGGTTCAATATAGTATTGGGGTCAAAAGCTTTCTTAATACCACGCATTAAGTCCAGTTTTACATCACCCATTGCCATTTGCATATAAGGTCTTTTTGCGATTCCTATACCATGCTCACCAGATAGCGTCCCTCCTAATTTTACTACTTCTTTAAAGATTTCACCTATTCCTTCATTCACTTCATTATTCCAATAGTCATCACTCAAATCTTCTTTCATGATATTAATATGCAAATTGCCATCACCAGCATGACCATAGCAAACGGAATTAAAGCCATATTTTTTACCTACTTCTTTAATGAAAACGATTAGAGCCGGCAAGTTTCCCCGCGGCACTACAACATCTTCGGCTTTAGTTAGTGAATAAGCATTTACTGCGGGACTCACATTTCTTCTTAGTTTCCAAAGCTCATCTTTTCTGGCTTGAGTATCAGCAAATAAAACTTCACCTCCTGTATCGAAATCTTCTAATACATTCAAAATAGTTTCTGCCTCATTCATCATTACTTCTTCATCATTACCATCAAGTTCGATTAGCAAATGAGCTTTTATGTGATCAGGCAAATCAACCGTTACACTTTCACCCATTTCTTCTTTGATGTAGGTTTGAGTTTTTTCAATGGCATCACGTTCCATAAACTCCATTCCAGAAGGGGCAACTCCTGCTTTGAAAATAGCGGCAATTGCACGGCATGCTTCTTCATTACTGGTGAAAGGAGCCAATAAAGTCACATCTTTTTTAGGATAAGGCCTTAACTTGAATACTATTTTAGTAATAATTCCCAAAGTACCTTCACTTCCACACATCAATTGAGTTAGATTGTAACCAGTGCTATTTTTTAATACATTGGCTGCGGTCCAGATGATTTCACCATTCGCTAAAACCACCTCCATATTGAGTACATAATCACGAGTAACACCATATTTCACTGCTTTTGGTCCACCGGCATTTTCAGCTAGGTTTCCACCTAAAAAGCAACTTCCTTTACTGGATGGATCTGGAGGATAAAACAATCCTTTTTCTTTTACTGCATTTTGGAAAACCTCAGTGATAACTCCAGGCTCAACCGTAGCTTGCAAGTTCAATTCATCAATCGATAAAATATTGTTGAACTTCTCCATACTGATGACCACACCTTTTTTAGTTGGCAAAGCACCACCGCTTAGTCCAGTGCCCCCGCCTCTTGGCGTTACAGGGATAAGGTGTTCGTTACATTTTTTCATGATGGCACTTATCTCTTCTGGTGTTGAAGGTTTAAGCACTACATCGGGCATAAAGGAATAATCTTCCGTATGATCATGTGAATATTTATACTTATCCTCATCTTGTAAGTAGGCATTTTTTGCTCCTACTATGCTGACCAATTCCTCAAAAATGCTTTGATTTGTAACTGTATCCATCGAATAAATTGATTTCTTAATTGAATTATGACTCAACACAAATTTAGGAAAATATATTCCACCAAACTGATATTCTTTACATTGATTGTCATATTCTTATCGGGATGTGTCGGTAGTAAAAAAAGAAAAATCAGAGAAAGACGATTGGATACCATTATACAAACTGCCCGCTCATATGTGGGCACTCCCTATAAATGGGGTGGTGTTAATCGTTCCGGTATGGATTGTTCAGGATTACTTTATGTGAGTTTTAAAGCTGGTGATGTAAATATTCCGAGAGTATCTTCTGACCAGGCTAAGGTGGGGAAAAAGGTAAAATTTCATAAGCTTGAAAGAGGTGATTTAGTCTTTTTTGCGATGGGGAAAAGGCGTAGGAAAATTACCCATGTAGGCTTAGTAACTGAAGTAAGAGGCAAAAATGATGTACGGTTTATCCATGCTTCATCCAGCCTTGGTGTAATTGAGGCCAATATTTATACTGATTATTATACCAAAAAATTCAGGAAAGCAAGGCGCTATTTTTAGATTTGAGTTTTTTCAATAGCTTTGTGAAGTTTAGAAAAAAGATTAGGATTATATGGGGCATTAGCTCAGCTGGCTAGAGCGCTACGCTGGCAGCGTAGAGGTCATCGGTTCGACTCCGATATGCTCCACAAAAGCTACTTCGAAAGAGGTGGCTTTTTGTATTATATACCAACGGCTTTACTATATTTATCAAAATAACAATCTATATATGGAGCTATTAAGAAAAATAGTATTAGAAAGTAATACCAAAAAAGGTAAGACTTTCGATTTGGTAATTCAACTCTTAATAGTTCTTTCAATAATAAACTTTACATTATCTACCATAAAAGGTAAATCAGAGTCTTACTATAACTTTTTAAATACTTTTGAAAAAGTAACAGTAATAATTTTTACAGTTGAATATTTATTACGGGTAGTATTAGAAAAGAAAAAACTGAAATTTATAATTAGTTATTTTGGTCTAATAGATCTTATTGCTATAATTCCATTTTATTTATCAACAGGAGTAGACTTGCGCTCTTTAAGAGCCTTGAGATTATTAAGAGTTTTTAAATTTTTTAGATATTCTAAAACACTGTATAGAATTTCAAAAGCAATAAAAATTGCAAAGCAGGAATTAATATTATTTTTCTCATTAACCTGCATTTTATTGTACCTAGCAGCTGTAGGCATATATTATTTTGAAAATCAAGCTCAACCGGAAGTTTTTAAATCAATTTTTGATTCTTTATGGTGGGCAGTTGCGACATTAACTACTGTAGGTTATGGAGATTTATATCCGATTACAATTGGAGGAAGAATCTTTACATTTTTCATTTTAATGATCGGCTTAGGTATTGTTTCTATTCCTGCTGGAATAATTGCTAGTGCGGTATCAAAAGCAAGAGAAGAAGAGTAAAATTCTCCTTCAAGAACTAATATAAATCAACGCATAGCTGTACCTTTGCAACTCCAACAAAAGAGCTAATAAATTGTCATATCAATATTTAACGAAGGAGAATATTCAGCAATTCATCAAGCAAGCATTAGAAGAGGATATTCGTGACGGGGATCATTCTTCATTGGCTGCGATTCCAAAAGGAACCAAAAATACTGCACAGTTAATCATTAAAGATGAAGGAGTATTAGCTGGAGTGGAAATGGCTCAGCACATATTCAAAGCTGTTGACCCTTCATTAGAATTAGAACTTTTCAAAAAGGATGGTGAATGGGTGAAGAGAGGTGAAATTGGTCTAAAAGTGCACGGAGAATCAGCATCAATTCTTTCAGCGGAGCGTTTAGTGTTGAATTGCTTACAAAGAATGAGTGGTATAGCGACTTATACTCATAATCTAAATAAGCTTATATCGCATACTTCTTGCAAATTATTAGATACACGGAAAACGACTCCTAACTTCAGAATCGCTGAAAAGTGGGCGGTTCAAATTGGAGGAGGACAAAACCATAGATTTGGTCTATTTGATATGGTAATGTTAAAGGATAACCATAATGATTTTGCAGGAGGAATAACTGCTTCTGTGAATGCGACCAAAGCCTATTTAAAGGAGCATAAATTAGATTTGAGAATTGAAGTCGAAACCCGAAATATTGAGGAGGTAAAAGAGGCTTTAGCAGTTGGTGGTGTTGATGTCATTATGTTGGATAATATGGAAGTTGATGAAATGAAAAAAGCAGTTGAAATCATTGATGGTCAATGTGAAACGGAAGCATCTGGAGGTATCACGGAAGATACAATTGCAGCCAAAGCAGAAACAGGAGTTGATTATATATCGGTCGGAGCCTTGACTCATTCCTATAAAAGTTTGGACATGAGTTTGAAAGCGGTTTCCTGAAACCATAAAAATCAAATATATTTGCACTTCCTTAACGGAAAACAATAATTATTTACGAACAATAGAATTGCAGTAATGCTAGTAAAAACAAAAAAATATAAGCTGGATAACGGTACTTACATTAAGACGGGCTTAAAAAACATTGTGAAAGAACAGTGGTGGGTCTTTTTAATTGCAGCAGCAATCTGTGCAGGTTACGCTTGGATTCCCAACATTTGGTGGTTTATAGGTTCTTTTATAGCCCTATTATTATATTTCCTTTTCTGGTTAATCCAATTTGCTGGGGTAACACAGTTGGAGCAGTATAAAATTCTATTTGAAAGATTGTCTTACGAAATCAGCTCACAACAAATTTTAATAAAACTGAATACTAAGCAAGGAATGCCGATCAAATGGGATCAGATAAAATCTGCCAAAGTGGGCAAGAATGCTTTTACCTTAGTATTATCTAAAGCACAATTTGTATATCTTCCTTTCAAGGTTTTCAAAACAGAAAACGAAATAAAGTTTGTAGAAACTATCTTGAAAAGAAAGGAACTTATTAAATCATGAGTTCAGTAAAAAGACTCGCTATTTTTGCTTCTGGCTCTGGTACCAATGCAGAGAAAATTATGCATTATTTTGCTGAGCAGAATAACATTGAGGTAGCTTGTGTTATTACAAATAAGAAAAACGCAGGTGTTTTAGAACGTGCTTCTAAAGCATCTGTTCCTTCTATCCGATTTCCTAAAGCGGACTTTGACCAGCCTACAGCTCTAATTGAATATTTAAAATCAAAAGAGGTAGACTTTATTATACTTGCGGGCTTTTTATTAAAAATTTCTCCTCAACTTATTAGTGCTTATCCTGATCGCATTATCAATATTCATCCTGCCCTATTGCCAAAATATGGTGGAAAAGGGATGTATGGTCATTTCGTACATGAAGCAGTAATTGATAATATGGAAAAGGAAAGCGGTATCACCATTCATTTGGTAAATGAAAATTATGATGAAGGCCGTATCATCTTTCAGGCAAAATGTGAAGTTTCACCAGAAATGAATCCAGATCAATTAGCAGCAAAAGTGCAGCAATTAGAGCATCAGCATTTCCCAAAAGTGATTGAGGAGTATGTGAATAAATTTGAAAAAGCTAGTTAAGCACTCTTTTCAAATAGCGTTTCAACTAAATCTGAAAAATTCTCTGGTTCTGAATACAGCCTATCAGAATATACGCTTGCCATTATTTTCAAATAATGTGGCTTTTCATCATGTAAAATTAACTCCAAGCTTATGTTTCCATATCGCTGGTCAATAGGAGGCTCCATCTGAATAGGGGGTTTCAAATAATACATCTCCTTGGTAATCACACGGTCTTGTTCAGCGGTTACTTTTCTATTAGATCCAGACTGACGATAACCAATAGAGAGTACTTGCTTTTTAAAATGTTCTAGAAGCATTTTATAATCTGAATTAAGTAAGTTGCTGCAATTAGCGATAGCAAATCCATTTGCCTTATCGCTTTCAAAAAGCGCTATAGGAATTGGATCATTTATATTCGTTTTTTTCAGGTGGTACGCTCTAAATATTTTATCTAAAATTGTTTTACTAACATCCGAAGCATGCCATTCGTCATATGAATTAAATTCATGCTGACTTCTCTTCAACACCTCATTTGTTAGGATTATATTTTTCTTCTCTTTTGGGAATATTTTATTTATGATTTGATCAAAGAATGACATCCAGTATACTTTATTGAATTAAAATTACAACTAATCAAGTAACTCATTTATAGTGTGAAAGATTAGCAAAAAAGCTATAATCTGAAAAAAATATTCAAGATGTCATTATTAAGTCTGTAAAGGCTAAGGGATAAAGCTATAAATCAATTAGTTTTGCAACAAAATAATTCAGAGTAAAATGTCAGTTAGAAAAATCCAATCAGCACTAATTTCAGTATTTCACAAAGATAATCTTGAGCCTATTATCAAATTATTAAAGGATAAAGGCGTAACAATATATAGTACGGGTGGTACTCAAAAGTTTATTGAAGAGCAAGGAGCGGAGGTAATCCCAGTAGAGGACCTCACTAGTTATCCTTCAATCTTGGGGGGAAGAGTGAAAACTTTACACCCCAAAGTGTTTGGTGGAATTTTAGGCAGAAGAGATTTAGAATCTGATAAAGCCCAATTACAAGAATATGACATTCCTGAAATTGATTTAGTAATTGTAGACTTATATCCATTTGAGCAAACTGTAGCCTCAGGTGCAAGCGAGCAAGATATTATCGAGAAAATTGACATAGGTGGAATTTCTTTGATTAGAGCAGCAGCTAAAAATTTCAAAGATGTTGTGATTGTTGCTTCACAAAACCAATATGCTGATTTAGAAAAAGTATTAGAAGAGAAAGACGGAAGCACTGACCTAAACGACAGAAAGGCTTTTGCTATTCATGCTTTTAATGTTTCTTCACATTACGATACCGCAATCTTTAATTATTTTAATGAAGAGGATTCCATAAAAGGCTTTAAGCATAGCATTTCTGAAAGTAAAACTTTACGTTATGGTGAAAACCCTCACCAAGAAGGTGTATTCTTTGGAGATTTAGAAGAGCTTTTTGATCAATTAAACGGTAAAGAATTATCCTATAATAATTTAGTAGATGTTGATGCAGCGGTTTCTTTAATTGAAGAATTTGATAATGAAACCGCCTTTGCAATTCTCAAACATACGAATGCATGCGGTATGGCATTAGGCTCAACCGTAAAAGAAGCGTATCAAAAAGCGTTTGCGGCAGATACTCTTTCTGCTTTTGGTGGAGTTTTAATTACTAATGCTACTGTTGATAAAGAGGCTGCGGAAGAAATGCATTCTTTATTCTTCGAAATCTTAATTGCTCCTGATTTCACCGAAGAAGCATTAGAAATATTAAAAGGGAAGAAAAACAGAATTTTGCTGAAGAAGAAAACCAATCTTTCTACCAAAAAACAATTCAAGAGCTTATTGAATGGTGTTATTGAGCAAGATAGAGACCTTCATACAGACAGTAAATCAGACTTAAAAGTTGTTACAAAAGAAGCGCCTTCTAATGAGGAGGAAAAAGCACTATTATTTGCTTCGAAAATTTGCAAACATACGAAATCAAACACTATTGTGTTAGCCAATAATGGTCAGTTGCTAGCAAGTGGAGTAGGCCAAACTTCAAGAGTAGACGCTTTAAAGCAAGCGATTGAAAAGGCGAAAGTGTTCGGATTTGATTTGAATGGAGCCGTAATGGCATCTGATGCCTTTTTCCCATTTCCTGATTGTGTAGAAATTGCAGACCAAGCTGGAATTACTGCAGTTATTCAACCAGGAGGTTCAATAAAAGATCAGGATAGTATTGATTATTGTGATGCTCACGGTATGAGAATGGTGACTACCGGGATTAGACATTTTAAACATTAAAAATCATTCTTTTAGATAAATCTTGAAATATTTTAGTTGAACGTCTTAATTTATCAAACTAATTTGTAAATTTCCAAAGCGATAATTTTTAATATATAATTTACACGAACATCCATGGGGATATTTGATTTCTTTTCAAGTGACATAGCCATCGATTTAGGTACAGCCAATACCTTAATTATTCATAAAGATAAGATAGTAGTAGACGAACCTTCTATTATTGCCATTGATAAGGCAACTAATAAGGTTTTAGCCATTGGTCGTCAGGCCATGCAGATGCATGAAAAGACTCACGAAAACATAAAAACAATTCGTCCTTTAAAAGACGGGGTGATTGCAGATTTCCATGCTGCGGAACATATGATTCGTGGAATGATTAAAATGATTGACGGTGGCAAAAGAAGCTTTATGCCTTCTTCCCACAGAATGGTGATTTGTATTCCTTCAGGAATTACGGAAGTTGAAAAAAGAGCAGTACGAGATTCAGCTGAGCATGCTGGCGCTAAGGAAGTATACATGATACACGAACCTATCGCAGCGAGTATCGGTATTGGCGTTGACATTGAGCAGCCGGTTGGTTCTATGGTAGTTGATATTGGAGGAGGTACTACAGAAATTGCGGTTATAGCTTTGTCGGGTATTGTTTGTGATCAATCCATCAGAGTAGCCGGTGATACATTTACTAAAGATATTCTAGATTATATGCGTAGGCAGCATAACCTATTAATAGGTGAGCGATCTGCGGAAAAAATAAAAATTGAAGTTGGGGCAGCCCTAACGGAATTAGATGACGGTCCGGAAGATTATGAAATCAGAGGTCGTGATTTAATGACAGGGATTCCTAAAGTTATTAAAGTTTCTTATTCTGAAATAGCTTTTGCGATTGATAAGTCTGTATCAAAAATTGAAGAGGCCGTGTTGAAAGCATTGGAGATTTCACCGCCCGAATTGTCAGCTGATATTTATGACAATGGAATTCATTTAACTGGTGGAGGTGCTTTATTAAGAGGACTTGATAAACGCCTAGCCCTTAAAACTAAATTGCCAATTCACGTGGCAGATGATCCGCTAAGAGCAGTAGTTCGCGGAACAGGCCTAGCTTTGAAAAATTTAAATCATTACAAAGCAGTTTTAATGAGTTAAATGAGGCATCAAAAATGTAAAATATTTGGAAAAGGGAATCCTGTGAAAGGCATTCCTTTTTCCGTTTTAAAGCATTTTATTTTATTGCCTATAATACTAATGGTGAATGCGTAGGTTATTTCAGTTTATTTATCAATATAGAGCTTTCTTCCTCTTCCTATTATTGGAGGTGTTAAGTGCGTGGTTAGTAGTAAACCATAATGATTACATTAGCGCATCTTATTTTAATTCTTCTAGTGCATTTGTGGGCAATGTTTATGAAAATAAACAAGCCGTGCAAGATTATTTTGCTCTTGCAGATGTTAATAAAAATTTAGCGGAAGAAAACGAGATTTTAAGAAACCGTCTTTCTGGTGATAGTATTTTAATTGATACAACAGAAAACGCAATCCCTTTTGGTTTATCCGGACAATATGAATTTGTAAGCGGGAAAGTGGTGAATAATTCAGTGCATCGATTCCGAAACTACTTTACTTTAAATATTGGTGAGAAAGATGGAGTAAAGGAAGGCATGGGTGTAATCAATCCAAAAGGAGTAGTGGGAAAAGTAAAAAGTGTATCCAAAAACTTTTCAACTGCTTATTCAGCACTCCATAGTAAACTCTTGATATCCGCATTAATTGAAGATACCAAAACTTTATGTACCGTAAGATGGTCGGGTGAGGATCCTACAGAAATATCTTTAGAATATGTTCCTCGCCATATCCAAGTAAAGGAAGGAATGCTAGTGGTGAGTTCAGGATTTGATTCTATTTTTCCTGAAGGGGTAAAAATAGGAACCATAAAAGAAGTAGAATTAAACGAAGAATCTACTTTTTATGATATTACACTTTCTTTATCCGCTGATTTTTTCAGCTTAGATTATGTATATGTAATCGGAAATAAATTAAAGCAGGAAAAAGACTCTTTAGAAACAGAATTAGTTATAGAAGATGAATAGTAGCAATAACTTAAAGCAAATACTAATCTGGGTGCTATTTGTCGCATCGCAAATCTTATTTGCACAAAACTTTGTGCTCTATAATCGTGCATTCTGTTTCGTTTATGTAGGTTTTTTATTGTTGTTGCCTTTGGGCTTTTCCAGACTTAATACCTTGTTGATAGGGGTTGTCACTGGTTTTGTTATCGATTTATTTTACAACAGCTTAGGAACTCATATGGCTGCAATGACGTTCATAGCGTTCCTTCGTCCTATTTGGTTAAATGCTATTACGCCAAGAGGAGGCTACGAAAATATTGATACCCCTTCTGTTAAGGATTTAAGTTTATCATGGTTTTTAGCTTATGCATTACCGCTGATGTTCCTTCATTTGGCAGTAGTTTTTTTCATTGAGGCCGGAGGATTTCACATGTTTTTTTATGTGATATCAAAAGTATTATTGAGCACTTTATTAACCGTATTGGTGTTAGTAATTCTACAATATCTATTTTATTCTAAGGGAAGATATTCATGATTGAAAACAGAAAGTACATTATTCAGGGTCTGATTATTTTAGTAGGATTAGTTTTTATAGGAAAGCTTTTTTCTATTCAAGTAATGGACAGCAGATATAAGCTGGCTGCTGAGAATAATGTCATCAATAAAGTTGTCCAATATCCATACAGAGGGTTAATTCTAGATAGAAATAATAAAATTATAGTTCATAACACACCTGTTTATGATATCATGGTGGTACCCAAAGAAGTAGAAGTAGAGGATACCACCGCCTTTTGTAATCTTTTTGATATAACAGAAAAAGAGTTTGAAGAGAAAATCAATAAGGCAAAATCCTATTCCTACATTAAACAATCATTATTCTTTCCTCAATTAAGCAATGAAGAATTTGCTAAAATTCAAACACGTTTAGTGGAATACAAAGGTTTCTATCCCGTTGCCAGAACAGTGAGGAAATATCCAGAACCAGTTTTGGCGAATGGTTTAGGCTATATAGGCGAAGTAAGTAAACGGCAGCTCCAAAGAGACACTTCTAACTATTATAAACAAGGTGACTTTATTGGGATTTCTGGAATAGAGGCTGCTTATGAGGAAGAGTTAAGAGGAAAACGAGGAGTGAAATATAAACTCGTAAACGTTAGGGGTATAGAGAAAGGGTCTTTCAATGATGGTCAGTTCGATACGCTTTCAGTACCAGGAAATAATTTGGTTACTACTATTGATTTAGAGCTTCAGAAATATGCTGAATATTTGATGGAGGATAAAGTGGGAAGTATAGTAGCCATTGAACCCTCAACTGGTGAAATCTTGGCATTTGTTAATAGTCCCTCTTATGACCCTAATCTTTTAGCAGGAAGAAATTACAGTAAGAATTTTAGCAAGCTAAATCAGGATACGCTTAAGCCATTATTTAACAGACCCATCATGGCCCAGTATCGCCCGGGTTCAGTTTTTAAACTGGTGCAATCACTTATTGCATTGCAAGAAGGTGTAATTAGGCCCTCAACCAGGACAGTATGTAATCGTGGAATTATTAATTGTCATGGGGCTCATACCAATGAAGATTTACATGGGGCGATAAAATTTTCTTGTAATCCTTATTTCTATCAAACTTTCAGAAAAATAATTCAACAAGGCGAAGTAGAAGGCATGAATCGTGATGCAAGAGTTGGGCTTACAAAATGGAATAATTACTTAAGTGATTTAGGTTTTGGAAGAAAACTAGGAGTTGATATTCCGAATGAAAGTAAAGGGCTAGTTCCAGACACAACCTATTATGACTATTATTATAAAAGAAACAGCTGGAATTTTTACACGATCTATTCACTAAGTATTGGGGAAGGTGAATTACTTACTACGCCTCTTCAAGTAGCGAACTTAGCTTCAATTCTTGCGAATAGAGGGTATTTTATTAGGCCTCATATGGTGAAAGGAATTGACACGCCCGATTCATACTATAAACTTGAGTTTGAAAAGGAGAAAACCGGCATTGATTCAGTTCATTTTAAAACGGTAGTAGATGCCATGGCTGAAATTGTGGATGGTACAGCCAGAATTGCTAGGGTGAAAGATGTAGAAATTGCAGGAAAAACAGGGACTGTTCAAAATAAGAATAGCTTCGATCACTCAGCCTTTATGGCTTTTGCTCCTAAAGAGAATCCGCAAATTGCCATTTCAGTATATGTTGAAAATGCCGGTTGGGGTGGTGGTGTTGCTGCTGCCATTACAGGTTTGTTAATTGAAAAATATATTAAAGGAGAAGTTGCTTCAAACAGAGCCTGGGTTGAAAATTATGTGATGACTAAAGCCTATTTGAATAATTTATGAGAAGACAGGATAGCATTTGGAATAGAGTTGATTGGCTGTTGATCACAGTGTTTTTCCTTCTTGTATTGTTAGGTTGGCTGAATATTTATGCGGTTGTTTACGATGCTGAGCAAGCTCAAAATATTTTCAGCTTCGATCTTAACTCAGGTAAACAATTGGTATGGATTGCGGGCTCAGTTGTGATCATTATTACCATTATGATATTGGATTTCAAGTTCTTCGATTCCTTTGCGTATTATATTTATGGTGGGTTTATAGTATTACTGATCCTTGTGTTATTCTTTGGTAGGGAGATTGCTGGTAATCAATCCTGGTTTGTATTTGGTCCAGTACGATTACAACCTTCGGAGTTCACAAAATTTGCCACGGCTTTAGCCATAGCCAAATACTTCAGTAGCCGAAATGTCAGATTAGATCGTTTTAATGAGCAGATTAAATCCTCTTTGTTTGTTTTAGTCCCAATGGGCTTAATTATTATGCAAGGTGATGTGGGGACAGCTTTAGTTTTCATCAGTTTTATACTGGTTTATTATCGGGAAGGACTGCCTTCTTTTTATGTGATAACGGGTGTATCTGCAGCAATTATTTTCATACTTACCTTATTGATTGACCAGCTCTATTTAACTATAGGTGTGATTGTTATTGCTACTGTTATAGTCGTAATTAATAATAAGCGATTGAAAAATATCGGAATCACTATATTGGTGTCAGTCTTAGTAATTGGTGTAATTCAAAGTGTGGATTATGTGGTTTCAGATGTATTGAAGCCACACCAGCAGAACCGATTAAAAGCTCTGGTAAATCCTGATGCTGATCCATTAGGTTACGGTTGGAATGTGACCCAGTCAAAAATCGCAATTGGTTCTGGCGGTACTTTTGGAAAGGGCTTTTTAGAAGGGACTCAAACTAAATTTGACTTTGTTCCGGAACAAAGTACTGACTTTATTTTCTGCACTATAGGAGAAGAGCACGGCTGGGCAGGAAGCTTTATTTTGATATTCCTTTTCTTAGTATTGATGATAAGAATTATATTCCTAGCAGAACGGCAAAAGTCAAATTTTGCAAGAATTTATGGTTATGCTGTGGCAGGAATTTTCTTTTTCCACTTTGGGATTAACATCGGGATGACCATTGGTTTATTTCCCGTTGCTGGTATTCCTTTGCCTTTCTTTAGTTATGGAGGTTCATCGCTTTGGTCTTTTACCATTCTACTATTTACACTAATTAAGTTAGATGCACATAGAATGCAGGTACTGACCAGATGATAATTTAGTCGCCATCACCATCGCTGAAGGTGGTTACTAAACCAAGCTGACCCATCAGTTCTGTTTTTAAAAGTATACCTAGATTAAGTGATTCAAGATATATTTGATCTACTTGTTTAGAGCTTTCAGTAATCATTTTAGCTAGGCTTTCTTGGCTATCAATTCTTGCTAGAACTGTATTTATTTGGTTATTTATTTTTTCATTTAGTGGTAAGTTATCCGATACTTTAATATTCAAATTTTTCAAATAATCATCAACTCCTTCTTTTTCTCCTCCATTAAAGGATTGCTGTAGGGCAAGCAATTTAGCTTCTATAATAGCTAATGAAGTTTGGCTGTATGGAGCCTGGAGGTTATAGATGTTCTTCTCAACTCCCACAGTTTTTCCAGCAGGTCTTCCTACTTCATCCCCTTTGATATAATCCGCCATTTCAATCCATTGATTGGTTAATTTGCTGATGCTGGAGTTAATGCCACTGCCCGTATTTTTACTAAACTCTTCAGCATAATTATTTTCCCATTGAGTTAATACTTCTTGATTAAGCTCTGATAATTGATTACTTAGCATTAATATGAACTTAAGCTGATTATCATTTAATGTTTCATTTGTGAAAAGCACAAATTCTATGGCTCCTAAACCTTGTACGTTACTGCCAAGTGAAGAAATGAAACCTTTCTCCTGATTATAATTGGCAATTGCACTTTGGATTTTAGTAGTGTCAACTGGAAAATAATAGAAGTTATTTTCAATCAATAAATCATCTATGGGCCCAAAGCGGTAGGGCGCTGTCTTGGCCCAGCTAATTGAAGCAGTATTCCATGAGCTTCTAAGATCTGCTATGCTATTTGCCTTTTGTTGGAAATCATTAAATGATTGCTTCAGCTTTTCAAAGTTATTTAAACTCTCTTGGTAGGCAGGAATTGCTAAATTATAAGCAATGTTTTTTAACATTGGCTCTTTATCGAAATCAGTATTTTTATCTCCGGAATTGCATCCAAATAGAAAAGTCAAACTGATTAATAATGCGAACTTGAGGAATTTCATATTATAAAGAGTTTACAAAGGCGATTAAATTTTCTCTATTGATTTTTGATAGTTGTTTGAATTCTTCTTGGCTGTTTTGCGCTTCACCCCCATGCCACAGAATAGCTTCTTCAACATTTCGAGCTCGGCCATCATGCAATAAAGTAGTATGACCATTCACTGTTTTTACCAATCCGAGTCCCCATAAAGGTGCAGTTCTCCACTCCACACCATTAGCTTCATTGTCTGGTCTATGATCGGCTAAGCCTTCACCCATATCGTGTAGCAATAAGTCAGTATAAGGATATATTTTTTGATTGCTAAATTCTTCAATATCCGCATTATCCTTGGTAGTAAATGATGGGGTATGGCATTTCTGGCATCCAATTTCATGAAAGAGCTTTTGACCATCCACAACATTTTTGGTTCTTGCATTTCTTCTTTTTGGAACTGCTAATACCTGAGAATAAAGGGTAACTCGATCTAAAATATCATCCGTAACTTCAGGTTCGCCTCCATTTATGATAGAGGCTAATAATTGAGCTTCCGTATCGTTTTGAGCTGGAAAAATAGTACTAGTTAGCCCCATATCACCTTGAAATGCGCCAGCTACTTGTTGCTTTACGGTAGGTTCATTTGCCTTCCAGCCAAATCGACCAATCACTTTTTTTCCTTCTACTACATCTTCAACATAATTTGGACGACCCGAAATGCCGTCATTATTTTTATCATCAGGATCAGCTATTGCTAAAATGTCTTCCTTGCTGATCGCTTCAAGTAAACCTAAACCAATAATATGAGGAGCAACTCTCGGAGAAACCATAACTTTCTCATCTATGTCTCCATAATTAAGATTCTCGAAACTGTAAGTAGGCTTTCTTAATGAATATTCAGTGCCATCTGCATATCGCCCTTTTACTTCTTCGTATTCAATTTTAACATCACCCTCCTCTTTTGCGCCAATAATCGCCAAATGGTTAAACTGATTTCCGTAGTTAGGGACAGGAACCACTTTGCCTTCCGCATTTTCTACACTTAACCTAAAAAGTAGAGCGGATGATTGACCTTTTTCGAATCCAGGCTCTCCTTTACCATCTAAGAAGTGACAGCTTGAGCAGGACTTAGCATTTAACAAAGGACCTAAACCATCTAAATCTTCAGTGGAGGCCGGAGCTGTTACCCAATTTCTTTTAAAGAAGGCATTTCCGGTTACAAATTGCATTTGTTTTGCATCGGAAATTTTGGGAGCCGCATGACCAAATGCGTTTACTGAAAAATCATCTGTTGTGGCAGCATCCCCTCCAGGATAAAGAGATGACTCGCTTACGGCTTCATAACTTTCCTTGCTACTGCAAGAAAAAATGAAGAGGGCGATTAATAAATATAAAGAGTAACTATTTCTCATTTTTATATGGCTTCCGGATCGAATTTGAAACCAAATTTATTAGCTGCAACGGCAAATAAATCACCTTGTTTTCTGAATAAGCTAATTGTTGCAGCGATTTGTTTTCTGCCTTCAGGGTTTTTTATTTGCTGATCAAAAGGAGCTTCAATTTTTTTGCTGGAAGCTAATCCTTTAGCTATAGTTTCTTTGAGATTTTCTGCTAATTCGGGGTCTTCTGATTTTAAAAGATGATAAACTCCAGGGCCATTAACTGTACTATCAGAATTTAACATTTTGTATTCACCCAGGTAAACATTCTGGATTCCCTTCTCATTAGTAATGATATCTCTATGAGTATTATCACTAAAACAAGAATGCTCATCTTCTTTCGATTTTAAATCATAAGCCACAAACATTCTTTCGCCAGCTAATTCACCCTTACTTAGTTTCCCTAATCCCGAAAAAATTTTCTTTAATGACTCTTCTGGATTACTTGTAAATTCAGCACGGTAATTATCTTGATTCGGTTCCCATTCCTGCTTGACCGTGTTTAAATCGTGAAGTAAAAGCTTAGCGGTTTCTAATAAATAAGTTTGTCTTCTTTCTGCATGTATTCTGTGGGCTTCATCAGCAGGAATATAATCTGTATAAGGTCTTTGCCCTGCTCCTGCGCCATCACTTAAATCTTGACCCCACAATAAAAATTCAATGGCATGATATCCTGAACTCACATTGGTTTCACTTCCTTTTTCATTCATGGAAGCAATAAATTCAGCATTAATTTCGGGGTATTGCTCTGGGCTGTTTATGATGTTAGCGTTATTATTATCAGAGGCCACATAGTCAATATAAGCTTCATCCAAAGGCCAAGCGTTTATTTGTCCTTCAGGTCCGTTTTCGCCATCAATCGGCCCACCATAAAATCTGAAGGCTTCTGTTTGACCATAAGCTTCTCTAGCCATTAGCCAAGCTTCTTTACAAGCTTGCAACCCATCATCAGAAGGCTCATTTATAAAAACTTCAATTTCTTGCTTTAATTTTTCTGCTTGATCGTAGGTGTCCTGGTAGCTTGCATAAACGATTTGAGCATAATTTTCAATTATATCTTCTTTACTTACTTTCTCTTCAGAATTACAAGAAAACAGTAAAACTATAGCTGCTAATAGAGTAACCGCCTTATTCATTTTATTTAGATTTATTAAAGATAGTGCAAAAGTAATAGACTAAACTTAGAAAAGAAACTTTTGTTAAATATTGAAATTGAAGGCTTTAAAAATTATCCGAATCTCTTTTCAATTAACTCTAAAAATTCTTCGACCTCTTCAGTTTCCATATCCCAATTATACTTATCAGCAAGTGAGTTTTTAATATGTGAGGAGGCTTCATCAAAGCTTTCCATTTGGTCGATATATTCTAGGGCAGATAAAAATTGACTTTGATTACCATCAAATAATTCATTTACAAACATAAAGCGCTGATTTAGGCTAAGCATTTTCATTATGCTTTTCGCGCCACTTTGGGCTAGTTTGTCAGCAAGTGTCTGCTTATCTTTACTTTGAAATTTTTCATTTAACATTACGCCTTCTTCTTTTTCTTCCTCCAAGTAAATATCGGCTAAGGATAATGGAAGTGTTTTTGAAAATTCTTCTAGTAGTGGCTGAATATCAGCAGGCTGCTCATCCGTAGTATTGCAAACCTCATTAAACATTTCAAAAGCCTGATCATTAAAAACCACCTTTTCTTTTAATGATATAAAATGTTCAATTAAGCCATCCAATAAAAAGCTATTGAATTTAATGTATTTCTTTAGGTCTTTTAAGTCAGCAAGTTTTAATCGGCTATCATCTCTTTGGTTTATTTCTTTTGAATAAAAATCGTAAGGAGAGAAAGCTAATAAAACACTATCTTTAATAGATTCTTTTAATAGAGGTTCAAAGTGTTCTTTTTTGATGTATATATGACGAGAGAGCGTGTTCATAAAATCTTTCATGGCTTTTTTAACCTCATCGCTGTGGTAATCGAAATATGGGCTTTGCAGTTTTGCATTCTCCTTTTTCCATTTCCTGAACAGGTTTTTAATTACCATCAAGTTGATTTGCTTATTGGGGCTTAGCTCAAGTATTTCTTTTCCACTTATATGAGTTGAATTACTAAAGAAAGATTTGCAGAGTTGTTTTGCCAAAGCTTTGCTGTATGCGTCAATCGCCTGATGATTTAATTTGCTCTCCATTATTAAATTTACTTTTTTTGCAATTTGTTCTTATGCCAGAAATCGAGATCACTAATCTTTATAATCGCAAGATAATCACTAATAGCTTAGAAAAAACGGCATTAGAGATTATACACGAAAACTTTATCGATTGGATGCATGCCTGCGGTAAAAAGGGAAGGTGTACCTCCTGTAAAATGATAATTGAAAAAGGGCAAGAAAATTTAGCAGAATTAACTAAAGCAGAGGAACGTTTTAGAAATCAAAATCGGTTAGCTGATAATGAAAGGCTAGCTTGTCAGGCGGTTTTAAAAGGAGATATAAAAATTAAAGTAGCGGAAAGAAATAAGTTTCCGCATATGGATTATTCAGATTAAGTATAATTTTGTTCGCATTAAAACTGTCAGGTTTTAGTTAGAAAAATATAGAAGGTATAAAATGTTTGTAGAACCGCATATTGGTAGAGAAGAAGAAGGAACAGGAAAGGGCTGGATAGAGCTTATTTGTGGTTCTATGTTCAGTGGAAAAACAGAAGAACTGATTCGTAGGCTTAATCGTGCTCTAATTGCTCAACAGAAGGTTGAAATATTCAAGCCTAAAGTTGATACGCGTTATCATGATACCGAAGTCGTTTCTCATAATAAAACTAAAATACGTTCTACCCCCGTTGACTTCGCAGAAGATATTTTATTATTCTCTGGCAATTCTCATGTCGTAGGGATTGATGAAGCACAGTTTTTTGATGCGGAAATTGTTAGTGTAGTAAACACTTTAGCTAATCAAGGGAAGAGGGTAATCATTGCTGGCTTGGATATGGATTTCAGTGGTAAAGCTTTTGGTCCAATTCCAGAATTAATGGCGGTATCAGAATATGTAACAAAGGTTCATGCCATCTGCGTTAAATGTGGAGGAATTGCATCTTATTCTTATCGTTTAAGTAAAGACACTGAAAAAGTAGTCTTGGGTGAAAAAGATAAATATGAACCAAGATGTCGCAGATGTTTTGAAATGGGCTAATAATTAATACTTTCAATCGTTTTTGAATTCATGCAAAAGTTCTCAGCTTTCTTATTTTTATTGTTTTTGAATGTTAGCGTATTTGCTCAAAACATTCCTTTGGGAACTTGGAGAAACCATGCTGATTATTCAAACGCCAAAGAAGTTGAATTCTTTAATCAAAAGATCTTTACAGCCACCGAAAATGCTTTGTATTACTTCGATTTAGAAGATGGAAGTTTAAATACATTAAGTACTGCTGATGGTTTGAGTAGTTTAAAAATCACCTCACTAAACGCGATTAATGATTTGTTATTAATTGGCTATGAAGATGGCATTGTTAATATTTTAGATTCAGATTTAAACATTAGCGCTTTTTCACAAATCTTCAATTCTGATATTAGAACTAGTAAGCAAATTAATGAAGTCATCCAGCTTGAAGATTTGATTTATATTGCGACTGATTTTGGAATCATCCTTTATAGTTCTGAAAGTAACGAATTGGTAGATGCTTTTACTAATTTATCAGATACTGGTGAGGCATTAGTCATTCACCACATTTCACATAAAAATGGAATTCTGTATTTAAGCACTGATGAAGGACTGCTTTCAGGTGATTTGAATTCAAACTTAAACCTTAAAGATTTCCAGAATTGGAAAAGGTACCCACTTCATTCAGCAGAAATAGGCTTGCGATCTGCTTATCCATTTAACTCTAGTATTTATGCTTTAGGCGCTAATGATAGTATTTATGTATTCGAAAATAATAATTGGAATTTAGCTTTTGGAAATGATAAAGCTGTACAAAAATTAAATGTATTTGATAATAATCTTTATGCTTCAAAAGGGAATCATATTCTAAAATTTGAAAATGGACTTTTTGAACCGGAGTTTAATGTAAATGCATCTATTCAAATCAATGACTTTGTAATTTCAGAAAACCAATACTTTTTAGCAACTGAATTAGCTGGACTAGTAAAATATCAGAATGGCTCTTCAGAGAGTCTGATTCCTCAAGGGCCTAAAGGGAAACCCAGTAGTATTCACCAGCTTGAAGAATATACCTTTTCACTTTCAAATAATACTAAAGGATTTTCCTTTTTTGAAAACGGTCGATGGAATTACGTGGGGAAAGATGATAATGAGAATGATTTGCCAATTTTTAGAGATGTAGCTTTAGATTTGATAAGTGGAAATGGAATATTTCTAAGTGAAACTGATGGGCCATATAGCTGGGACACTAATCAGGTTTCTAAAGTGAGTGTTGAAGACACAACATTATCAGAATGGCTTTATTTAGCAGAAAGTGTAGAAGGTGATTATTGGGCTTTAGTTAGAACTTCTGACAATTTTTATGGGGTTTTCAATCCTCAAACTCAAGCGCTTTTTAAAACGAATTTGAATAGTAATGCTCAAATCAATGATTATTTAATAGTGCCTAATGGCGATCATTATGTGGCAACCAACTCAGGTATTTATATTTTTAATCCTGAAATAGAGAATGACAGACGACTCAATACGATTTTAGGAAATGGAAATTTACCTAACAATCAAATTTTAGATCTGGAGTTAGCTTTGGATGGTCAATTATGGATTGCCACAAATTCAGGAGCTGCTTTTTTTAATAGCTATCAAGCAGTTTTAACGGGAGAATCAGCTGATGCATCTCAACCTATATTTGAAGGCTTTTTTCTTTTTGATGGAATACCCGTAAATCAGATAAAAATAGACGGAGGAAATCGTAAATGGATGAGCACCCGAGATGGCCTATGGTTATTTGATGAAAATATAAATCGAAATATTTTACACTTAAGAAGAGATAACAGCCCAATTGTGGATACTGAAATAAGGCAAATGGTAGTAAACCCTATTAATGGTGAATTATTCATGATTTCTGATTCGCAATTTTTATCTTACAGAACAGATGCTAGTAGGGCAGGCGCCATTCACTCCAATGTTGAAGTGTTTCCTAACCCAATCAGTGCTTCGAGAAACTCAAGGGTAACCATCAGAGGATTAGCCTATAATAATGAAGTAATGATTACGGATATGGCAGGCAATCTAATTCATAAAGGGCAGGCCAATGGGGGTACTTTTTCTTGGGATTTATCTAATTATTCGGGTTTTAGATTAAAGCCTGGCGTTTATCTGGTTTTTTCTATTAATGCCGATGGAACCGAAACCTATCAAGCTAAATTTGCTTTGATTCCCTAGCGATGTTACATAAAACCAAAGGTATAGTGATCAGTCATGTGAAATATGGGGAAACCTCTATTATTATACAGATTTATACTGAAAAGTTTGGCATACAATCCTACATTGAAAATGGGGTTAGGAAGGCAAAGGCTAAAAATAAGATGGCCATTTTTCAGCCTCTAACTTTGTTAGATTTAGTAGTTTATAAAAAATCAAACAGCAGCATTAACCGAATTTCTGAAATAAAGGTAAGTCCACCATTTAGAAGTATTCCTTATGAGATTATTAAATCTTCTATGGGAATATTTTTAGCTGAAATGTTAAACCATATTCTTAGAGGTGAGGAAGATGAAAACCCACTAATGTTTGAATTTATTGAAAAAAGCTTAGTCTATTTTGATCAGAAGGAAAGCAATTATGTAAATTTTCATTTACAATTTTTAATTCAATTAACTGCTTTTTTGGGGTTTAAACCCGCTAATGCTCATGAAATGATTCAAGAAGTTTCAGACTTTCATCACGTAAAATTACGTCCTGATGAAATTCAGAAATTAGAAGAATTAATAGAAAATGATATTTCAGCAGAGGTTAAATTAACAGGAGAACAAAGGCAACAATTGATAAAAGTAATTATCTTTTTTTATCAAATTCATAGCCATTCATTCAAAGAGATAAAGTCATTAAAAATTTTACATGAGGTATTAAACTAAAAACTCCGCTAACTAGCCTTTAAAATAGATAGCGGAGTTGTATGATTAAGCCTTTTCTATTGCTTCTTCTATATTATTTGGTCCGGATAGTAACTCTAATGATCTTCTGTAGGTGTTTTCAGCTTCTAATGATTTTACCACCACATCTGCTACATCCCATCTTGGGATTGAACCCATTCTTTCATCAGTTCTTTCACCAAAATCAACTTTTCCCTTTGGCTCATCATCCGTTAATAATCCAGGTTTGAAGATTGTGTAGTTGAGTCCTGTTTGTTGCAAATAATCATCTGCTGCAGATTTGGCATTATAATATGCAGCCATATCTTTAGGCCAATCGGATGGGTTAAAATCCGCACCGAATGCACTTACCATCATAAACCGAATATACTTATGCTGTACAGCTAAGTCAATGGCTTTAATGGCACCTTGTTGGTCAATTGCTTTTGTTTTATCATCTCCAGTATTACCACCGCTTCCAGCAGTAAAGATTACAGCATTATTTCCTTCATAGGCATGGCTAAAATCTTTCTCAAGATCTCCTAATACGGTTTTAATTCCTTTTTTCTCAAATTGTTCTTTTTGAGATTCCTCTCTTACCATGGCTATGGCATCATGAGGAGTATTATCATGTATTTTATTAACTATTTTTTTACCTATTTTTCCGTTTGCTCCTATTACTAAAATATTCATAATGTTTGTTTTAGTTCATTTAAGTATACGGACTGAATAGAATTTGTTTAAATCCTAACAAATTGATTTCATAATTATGATAAAATACTATTTTTGTAGTTGAACCCTATTTTAACTGTCAACCACAATAAAATGAATCGAATTATAATAGCTCTTGCATTTTTAGTTTCTACTCAATCCTTTATTGTTGCACAAAATAAACCAGAAGCACTTGAAAAAGGAGAAGCGGCTTCTGTATCTAATAATTTGGTAAAAGTAGAGACACTTTTACCTTCAATAATAGGTTTTTCGTACGAGAAGAAGCTTGATCAACATATTTCCCTGTATAGTAGCTTAAGCCTATTAGGGGGCTTCGGAGGAGGAACCTATTCGCGTACTTTTTATTATGTTGATAACTACTATATTCTTACACCCCAAATAAAAGTGCAGCCTCGCTTTTACCATAATATTGCTAAGCGCGCAGCTAATGATAAAAATATCAATTCTAATGCAGCAAATTATATAGGCTTTTCAGGAAGTTTCTATCATACCTCCTTTTTTATGACCAATGCGGAAAATTATCCTAAAGGACCAGGGATCTTTGATTTACAAATATCCTATGGTTGGCAAAGAAGCTTTTTTAAGCGCATGAATATAGACTTAGCATTTGAGCCTGGTATTGAATTTAGTCAGGGCCAGGCAGAATTTTTTATAGGCTTAAATTTACAATTAGGATTTGTATTATTTTCTAATTGATACAATGCATCGCCACTTTATTCTACTCCTAAATTTTCTAAATCATTAATTCAACTGCCCAATGTGACTTATTTTCAAAAAGAAATAAACAAAGAAGGCGTTAAGACAGATTGCAGAGATTAAATTCAAGCCCATAGTCCAGCCGAAATTTGCAAACTTTTCATTTCTATGTACTAAAGCAAACCAGATCAGGAAATACAATACAGTTGGTGACATGAATAATAAAAAGGAAATAGCTATTTGCTCATTGTGATAGTTTAAGAAGTAATATTCAAAACCTAATGTTGCCAATAAAAAAACGATCAATGTGAAAAGGAATGTACCTTTAATTCCCAACAATAAAGATAGAGTGTTATCCCCTCTTTTATTATCCTCTTCATGCTGGTAAACCTGAGTCATAGGATATGAACCCCAAAGAAAAAAGGAGGTCAATAAGCCAGGAAAAATCACTTTCCATTTTAATGCAAGCTCCATTCCAAAACCATTAATCCCTACATAAGCCATATAAAAAGTAAAAACGCCTTGAAAAAAACCAGCTATGAACCATCCCAACCAAGGATATTTTTTCAAACGAATACCAGGGTGGCTGTAGGCTTTTGAAGCAAGTCCATAAATAAAGACAAGAATAGCAAATTCCATACTGATCATCCAGGCTAGGGCAATTCCAATAAAATCAAAAACTAAACTAGTGTAATAAAGCCCAATCGTTACAGGAGGAGGCTTTTTGATTAAGCCAATACTTTTTTCGTCCTTATCGAAATATGAATTATAAGCATTGCTAGCTGGGTAAATAAAAAAGTGAAGTAATACAAATGAAAGTATAATCTGGTCTTCACCAATGTTAGGGCTAATGCCTAAAGCAAAGATATAAACTGGTAATAAAAAGAATGAAAATGGAATCCTTAAATGTTGAAGAATATGTAATGCTTTTTTCATGAACAATATTCAAAATTTTTGCTTAATATAGTCAATCAAGAATTATTTATGCCATACATCAACCTGATTTCTCCTGCGAACCCGGAGATTAAAATTCCGCAAAATGAAATAGCAGGCTTTATGCAAAAGGCTATGCGACTCAATGAGGATGAGAGCAGAAAGTTAAATGCTATTTTCAGAATGTCGGGTATAAAACAAAGGCATACCGTTATAGCCGATTATCAGTTTTCTGATGACACAAAATGGAATTTCTACCCGAAAGCCCAGAGCAATAAGTCACAGCCCAATACAGCTGAAAGAATGCAGCTTTTTGAAAAGCATGCATTACCACTAGCTCAAAAATCATTAGATAAGGTTTTTAGCCAATATCAGCCCAACGAATTTACCCATCTTATTACAGTAAGCTGCACGGGCATGTTTGCTCCAGGATTGGACATTCAGTTAATTAAAAATACCGGACTAAATTCAGATGTAGAAAGAACATCCATTCAATTTATGGGGTGTTTTGCTGCATTCAATGCTTTAAAGACAGCAAACCATATTTGTAGATCAGATAAGCAAGCAAAAGTTCTGATTGTGTGCGTTGAGCTTTGTACTATCCATTTTCAGGCAGATTATAATGAAGATAATTTGTTGGCGAATACATTATTTGCCGATGGGGCTTCATCTGTTGTGGTGACTAATGAGAAAACAGATTCCGCACTTGAAATAAAGGCTTTTAAGAGCGTAGTGGAAAATAATTCGGAGCAAGAAATGGCCTGGAATATTGGTAATCTTGGTTTTGAAATGAAATTGAGTAGCTACGTGCCGGAAGTTATTGCTAATAATATTGCGAAATTGGGTGACGAACTTATGCAAAAGTTAAACCTCAAACTTCAAGATATTGATCAATTTGCCATCCATCCCGGTGGAAAAAGAATTCTAGAGGCAGTTGAAAAAGGCTTAAATGTATCTTCAGAGAAGAATAAATCTGCTTATAAAGTATTGAGCGAATTTGGCAATATGTCTTCACCCACAGTCCTTTTTGTTTTGCATGAAATGTGGGATAATATAAAGCCAAAAGATAAAATTTTAAGTTTTGCATTTGGGCCAGGTCTTACTATGGAAAGCATGTTATTAGAACAAGTTGAAATTTAGCAATGGTTGATTTATCCTACAGATCGGAAGAGTTAGAAATCATGGATGATTTGTCGGATGATAGCCCGGCTTTATACCAAGCACTTAAGGAGTTGGATATTATCAACAAATGGTTGGGGGGAAATGCGGTTACCCTTATAGCCGTAAAAAAGATATTAAAAAGCAATCCTCAGAAAAATTGGACCATAGCAGATTTAGGTTGTGGAAGCGGAGAAATGCTAATTAAAATAGCCGACTGGGCTAGACAAGAGAATATTAATGTTGAACTCAATGGATTTGATGCAAATCCCAATGTTATTCAATATGCCAAAAACCATTGTGAAGATTATCCTGAGATCAATTTACAAACCGAAAACATCTTTTCAGAATCCTTTAAAAACAGAAAATTCGATCTTATTAGCTGTACCCTCTTTTTGCATCATTTCACTAAAGATGAACTAGTGAATTTATTAGAACAGTTTAATCAGCAAAGCAAAAATGTGGTCATAAATGATTTGCATCGTCATTACTTCGCCTATTATTCAATTAGAGTAATCACTCAGTTATTCAGCAAATCAAAAATGGTAAAGAATGATGCTTGCTTATCGGTATGGCGGGCCTTCACCAAAAAAGACTGGCAAGAAATCCTCCAATTGGCTCAGATTAACAATTATTCAATTAAATGGAAATGGGCTTTCAGGTGGAAAGTCGTGTATTAAAATAACTTTCATTAGTAGAGCATCATATTCAAAAATTTGCTCAAATATCTTACTTCCTCACAACCTTTTAAGCCTAACGAATGTTAGTTGGGTAATTAAGCTATTTTAAACTATATTTGCACTTATTTTAGGAAACGAACGACTAAAGCAGAATATATGGATTTTGGATTGAATGAAAATCAGGAAATGATTGCCCAAATGGTAAAAGACTTTGGGGCAAAAGAAATCACACCTCATCGTGATCAGTGGGACGAAGAGCAACACTTCCCTATTGATGTTATGAAAAAATTAGGCGGTTTAGGGTTAATGGGCGTATTGGTACCTCAGGAATATGGTGGTGCTGGCTTCGGTTATGAAGAATATGTTACTGCAATCTTAGAGCTTGCTAAAGTTGATCCTTCTATCGGCTTATCCATGGCAGCACATAATTCATTATGTACAGGCCATATTTTACAATTTGGTAATGATGAACAAAAGAAAAGATGGTTACCAAAACTAGCAACTGCTGAGTGGATTGGTGCTTGGGGTTTAACTGAGCCTAATACTGGATCTGATGCAGGTAATATGAAAACTACTGCAGTTCAAGATGGAGATTATTGGGTAATCAACGGTGCGAAAAACTGGATTACACATGGTAAGTCTGGTGATGTTGCAGTTGTTATTGTTAGAACAGGCGAAAAAGGAGATTCTCACGGCATGACCGCTTTTGTTGTGGAAAGAGGAACGGAAGGATTCAAGGCCGGAAGAAAAGAAAATAAATTGGGTATGCGTCTTTCTGAAACCGCAGAAATGATTTTTGAAGATTGCCGCGTACATAAAGACAATATGTTAGGTAAAGTGGGTGAGGGTTTCATTCAGGCTATGAAAGTTTTAGATGGTGGTAGAATTTCGATCGCTGCACTTTCATTAGGTATTGCAGAAGGAGCTTATGAAGCGGCTTTGGCTTACAGCAAAGAAAGACACCAGTTTAATCAGCCTATTTCTAACTTTCAAGGTATTGCATTCAAATTAGCAGATATGGCAACTGAATTAGAAGGTGCTAAATTATTAACCTTCCAGGCGGCAGATTTGAAAAACAAAGGTAAGAGCGTAAATAAAGAGTCTGCAATGGCTAAGTATTATGCTTCCGAAGTAGCGGTTAAAAACTCAACTGAAGCAGTTCAGATCTTTGGTGGTTATGGTTATACTAAAGACTATCCTGTTGAGAAATTCTACAGAGATTCTAAGCTTTGTACAATCGGTGAAGGTACTTCTGAAATTCAGAAATTAGTAATCAGTAGATCAATCTTGAAAGGATAAGTTAAAATCAAGTTTATATTGAACCCGAGCTTTTTAAAGTTTCGGGTTTTTTTATGTCTCTATAAGAGAAACATATTATAATTTAAATAAAATTTTATGTTAGAATATCAAGGATACTAAAAATTATCGTTTCTGATTAAATATATTTTATTCAACTATAACCTTCAAATGAAGAAAGTCATTTTATTCCTAACCTTAAGCCTTACTTATTTTTCTTGTGATTTATTCTCACAGGAACCGAAGAGTGAATTAAAACTTGGGGTTTCAGCTTATAATTTTTCCACCATATCTTCCTATTCCTATTTTGCAGGAGAATATAATTATAGAGTCTTCAAAGACATTTTAGATGTTGGTTTTCATTTTGGATATGATAAAATTATGCTTCCAATAGATTATGATAGTATTACAAAAGACTTTGATGATGTTCAAAGATCTATTTTTACAGTTGGTTTAAATGCAAATATCTTCTTGACAAAATTGATACCTGAAATAAGATATCAAGATAAATTCGAAGTTTATGCAGCATTAAAATTTCGTAAAGGATTTGTTTATAATTTCCCAGAAGACTATATATATGTAAAACCAAAATTCCATGATATACAACTTGGAATAGGTGCGAGATATAATATTTATAAAAATTTGGGTGTATTTATTGAATATGATTTTTATCAGGAGACACCATATCGTATGATTTATCCAGGTATAAACTTTAGATTTTAAGTATACTTATTTACTATATATTTAGATTCAAAACAATAAGGCCAGCTGTAATTTAGCTGGCCTTTTTGTTTGCCATGATCTTACATTAAAACTGTTCAAAAACCGTTTTATCCCACTCTTGAGCAACTTTAATATCATTTAATGATCTTTCACCTCTACCAGATGATAAATATATATCGCCATATTTCTTATAATCCGACCATTCGTTACTAAAGCTTGCGGCACTATCCGAAGCATTTTGATAGTAATCCCATTGTAAAATCATATGGGTTTCAGGCTCTATATAGGCATTGTATTTGTTTTGCGGAGTAAAACCTACTTGTTCGAAAGTTAAACTGATTACTTCCGCATCCTTTCCACTTAAAGTAGTGTCTTGGCCATGGTAAGTTAAGGATACGCCAGGATCTTTGAATTTAAACGGAAATACTAACCAATAGGAATCATTCACCCATATTTGCTTTCCTCTTTCAATGTATTGATCTAAAGAATCTCCTTTGCTTAATTCGCGATCTCCAATTTTTACTTTACCCGTATTATCATTAATGTTAATCAGATAAGTAGAATTTTCTCTCGGGAAATCAATGCGAACATCTCCTGTATATTTATCCCAGATTAAATCGCGAAACCCTAAAAAATTCCAAGCGATGTAACGAGTATTATTCCAAGCCTCTTTTCCACCATGAGCTTGCATAACTTTATCCGCAAGTTCAATGGCTTCTTCATCTGAGTTTTCAGGCTTAAACTGTGGTCCTTTTTCCACCGTTTTAGTTTCCGATTCTTGCTCTTGGCTTTTTTCTTTGGTTTGGCATGCAAACACAAAAGAAATTATAGTGATGATTAGTGCTAGTTTTTTCATGAACATTAAATTAATAAGTTATCATTTTGTTTCATTTACTGCATTGGTTATCGCTTCTTTTTGCTAAATGGATTTTTCATACCTACAATTTTTCTCAGGACATCATAATACAACATTACATATAATAATATGCTCATAAGCCATATTATGGCTATATTAAATTGTAATGTATTGAAAATATAACCTGCAAAATGCTTTTCACCAGCATAGAATTGTGTTCGGAAGTCTAATAAGTGTTCTGGCTGAGGTTCCATATATACCGGATATATTTTCTGAATCAGTTTATTATCGTATTCAATTATTCGATTTGGATCATTAGTATTTTTAACCAAAGTGGCCACAGTTGTATTGAAATAATTATCTCGTAAATATTCGAAACCTTCTTTCTTTTCTGGTGTGGAGGTTAAGGTGAAAATGGCTCTTTCCTTTTTGGTATTAGCTTCATTAAAGAAGTTGTTATAGTAACGACTAAGAGTATTTAAGAATACAAGAGTTTTATCAGCAGTCCATTTATCGAATTTTTCAGGAGTTAATTTGTGAAAAGCATTAAATTTATCCTCTCCAACTTTTTCCAATTCTATCCCGATTTCGCGCTTCAATAAGTTAACGGCATCTTTAAATTCCTGAGTATTTTTATTTTCCAGATTACGGTTAAGAAATTCTAATGTCGATTTTAATCTTGGAATGTAATACACAGTTTTGTATTCAGATTGTGCCATTTTTCTATCCAACTCATAGAAAGGAGCGGCAAATTCATTGCTTTTAAACTGGGCTACCATGGAGGCCTCAAAAGCCCACCTTGATGCCATAAATTCTCCTACCAAAGGTACCTGATCAGGAGTAGTAATTTGTGGATTTAAATTATCGAATTTCACTACCACACCACTAAGGATTAATTGTGGAATTAATAAAATTGGAATTAAAATATAAATTGTAATGGCAGAATTAAATGCTGAACTGATATTCAAACCTAGCATATTCGCAAAGCAAGCGGTGCTAAATAGAATGGCCCAATAGGTAAGACTCATTCCATCAATTTCTAGAATTAAATCTCCAATTATAACATAGGTGAAGGTTTGAATGGCTGAGAATAGGAATAATATTCCAATTTTGGAAAATAAATAACTACTGCGGCTTAAGTGCAGAAAGGACTCTCGCTTTAATATTTTTCTATCTTTTATAATTTCCTCAGCACTTACCGTTAAGCCCATGAATAAAGCCACAATAATACTCATAAAGAAGAAGGCTGGAATATTAGAGTTGTCAATAAATAAATATTCACTCTGCTCATTTTCAGGATAATAGCGAATTATATACGCCAGAAGCATTGCTAGAATAGGAGCCTCTAATAAATTTATAAGTAAGTATTGACGATTTGCCAGTTTGGACATAAAGTCTCTTTTGAAAAATAAGCTTATCTGCTTCGTCCAGTTAGGAATTTGTAACTCAGGTTCAGGTAAAGGGTCTGGGTTTTCTACTTTAGGTACATCCAGTTGTTTATCAAATAGGGAGTACCATTTTTTCGGACTGATCTTTCTTTCATCAGTAGCTTTACCGTATTCATTTACCACCTTGGTTTCAATGATATTGAATATCTGCTCTGGATTAACATTTCCACATTCAATACAAGCGGCCTGATCTTTATCAATCGTATTAATTTGATTCTTAAAATACAGAACCGCCTCAACAGGGTTTCCATAATAAATTTGATAACCGCCTACATCTAAAATTACCAACTTATCAAACATTCGGAATATATCTGAAGAGGGTTGATGGATCACAACAAACACCATCTTGCCTTTCAAACTTAATTCTTTCAGCAAGTCCATAATATTTTCAGAGTCGCGAGATGACAATCCGGAGGTAGGTTCATCCACAAACAGCACAGAAGGTTCTCTCAGTAGCTCAAGCCCAATATTTAATCGTTTTCTTTGTCCACCACTTATGGTTTTTTCTAAAGGAGAACCTACCTTCAAATCTTTGGTTTCAGACAAGCCTAATGAAGCTAGTGTTTTATACACCATCTCTTCTATTTCGAATTGTGATTTATCATCGAAGCAAAGTTTGGCCGCATAATATAGGTTTTCATAAACCGTAAGTTCTTCAATTAATAAGTCATCTTGAGGAACATAGCCAATCGTACCTTTTATTTTTTCTGGCTCATTGTGGATATCTATCCCATTGATTTCAACTTTACCTTCAGTGGGTTTTTCGTTTCCATTTAACACATTCAATAAGGTTGATTTACCAGAACCTGACGCTCCCATCAAGCCAACTAATCTTCCTGTATCTTCCGCAATATTTACATTGTGAAGGCCTTTATGTCCATTGGGAAATGTAAAACTGATATTGTCTGCAACAAATGAAATATTAGGAGTGCTATCATCAGTTTTGTAATGGCTGGCTACATCACTGTAAAAAACAGTCTGAGACTTTTCGCCTTTAATAGTGCTACCTGAAGGAAATAAAGTGATGGCGTTTTTCCTCAAAGCAATACCGTTCATATTAAGTTGGGCGGTACCCAGGTATTTTACAAAATACATTTCTGCTCCCGATAATTTCAGAATAGCCAAAAAACCATCCAGATTATCTTGCGGAATAAAATGAGTGGCATCCGCAACTTTATCATTATTCTTTGCAACAATTAAGAATTTATCAGATTCAAAGTCTTCAATATTTTTCGCTAATGCGAAGGTTTGAATGTAAGCAATTATTTCAGAGGGTAATTTAATATTATCACTAACTCGGTCTAAAATTTCCGTTTCCTCTTTTGCTATGTCACCATCTGCTAAAATGAGTTCTATTAATTGCAATGCAAGAATTATCTTTTGTGGATAAGTAAACTCATTATTAATCTTCTTGCAGATAGCATCAATGTTATCATTGCTATTTTGAATTTCATCATTGGTGAATTCATCAAACATTTTCAGGTGGCGCTCCGCAGATTCTTCTGAAAGATTTTCGCTAAGAAAATTCTTCACATTATTTCTTTCATCTTCCGTTACGGTTCCCTTTTTAGCAACAATGGCAAATAATTCTAATAAAGCTTTTAATAGATTTTCACTCATGGGTTAAGTTAATATGGGTATAGATTAGATTTAATTAGCAGAAAAAAAGGGTACAGATAACAAACGAATGCTCTATACCCTTTTCGTTATTTAAGGTTATGATTGATCATCCTGTTACATCATCACGGATTTTCCCCATTTGATTGGTGATATTATCTAAAGTTTCATCTTTCAATAATTCAGCACCATTTCCTTCATCCATCAATTGCTGTACATTTAACTTTTTGTATTCCGCTTGTAAACCTTTTAAGTCAGCCACTAAAGTAGATATGTATTCATCACCCTCTTGAACGCTTTCTAAAAGCTCAATCAGGTCAACTAATGGCTCTTCTTGTTTTATGATCACATCCACTAAAGGCACTAATATCAAAGCTCTAGCATCATCAGGTAATTCATTCGGATAATTTTCAACTAAAGCAGTGGCGATGTAAAGACCTTCAATAAATGATCCTGCTAATAATAAAGCCGCAACTTTTGGCCGATCCGTTTTCCTTAAATGATCATCCGCATTATTCACAGCTTCATTAACAATCATAGCTAATGAATCTGAATTGGATAGGTTTTTCTCAAACTTTTCAACTGTTTGCGGATCAAAAGCCCCAGAAAGAGCCAATTGATCAGCAAGAGGTCTAACTTCTGTGATATATTTCAGAGCTTCTTGTGATTTTTCGTAAGCACTTAAATACCCAATATCGGCAGCATAAACACCGAGATTAACCGCTGCTTCATTATTATTGGAACTGTAATTATTTGCCAGTTTCACATCATGAATTAAACTCATGTTTAAATCAGCCCCGGTTTCCATTAGTAGAAAGGGAATTTCTGATGGAGCCGGCATTTCTTTTACTACTCCTGAGATTTTTTCTTTTACTTCTTCTTGAGCCTTTTCAAAAGCTTCAGAATTCTCTTCTTTTGAATCTTTCTTTTGAGGGCTGCATGCTACTACTGCTAAAAGGCATGCAAATAGAATGGATTTTAAATACATATTCATAGTTTAGGTTTTTCGTTATCACTAAAATTATAAAATAATTTTAATAAATAATATAGTTCTACTAAGTTGATTTCAAAAAACTTTAAGCTTTCTATCTGATTTTCACCACAAAACAAATTTTGATTGATGATTATGACATCTATTTTCTTTTAAGTCCGTAATTGTATGTATCTACATATAATTTCAAAGAGATGGAAAAAATAATTTATAAGGCCGATTCAAGAGGACATGCTAACCATGGTTGGTTAGATACACACCATACTTTCAGTTTTGCTTCTTACTATAATCCTAATCGAATTCATTTTGGAGCATTAAGAGTATTGAATGATGATAAAATCACCAGTGGAACAGGTTTTCCAAAGCACCCACATGAAAATATGGAGATCATTTCGATACCATTAAAAGGAGATTTGGCTCATGAAGACAGTATGGGAAATCAATCTACAATTAAGCAAGGTGATGTGCAGGTGATGTCTGCTGGAACTGGAGTAACGCATTCAGAATTTAATCCTAATAAGGACATAGGAACTGAGTTTTTACAGATTTGGGTATTTCCTAAAAAAGAAAATGTAGAGCCGAGATACGGACAGGTAAGCTACTCAATGGCAGATAGAAAAAATAACTTTCAAATGGTAGTGGCTCCTAGTGCTGAGGAGGTAGAAACTTGGATTCATCAGGATGCTTGGTTTCATTTAGCTGATTTTGAAAAAGGCTTTGAGAAAACCTACGAACTGAAGAAAAAGGACAATGGACTTTTCCTATTCCTGTTAGAAGGAGAAATAGAAATTGGCGGTGAAATACTTTCTAAAAGAGATGGCATTGGTTTGTTAGATCTTGAGAAAGTTGATATTAAAGCCAATGAAAATGCAGAAATGCTATTGATGGAAGTGCCATTGGATTGGTAGGAGTTGAGTTTTATGATTTTGCGTAGAAACAGAAAAGGGCAGCAATGCTACCCTTTTCGCCTACAACCATAAAACTATGAACGGTAACCAGCCATCCACAGAAAGATTTCAACCAAAACCTTCTACTTCAAAGACAACCAATATCTTAAAATGGTTGGATTGAACTTAAAAATCATATTTCATTTAGAATTTCATATTTATGCTGAAAGCATAAAAATCACACACCATTCTAAGCTTTTCTATAAGTTTTTATAAATTGAAGCTTTAGAGACTATGATAGAAATGTAAAACTGTAAAGTAAAATCAGGACGAGACAGTGCTTTCTAATCCCCACACTTCATAGCCAAACCGTTGGCATTCATTTACTTTAATTATGCAGCAGTCAAAGGAGATCTATTTGGAACATGAAAAGATTGGCTTTCCTAAAATCAGCGAACAGGATCAAGCGGATATGCTTATATGGCATAACCCAGAAATCATTAACAAACTAACACCAGGTTTTATAGCTGAATTTATACCTACTGAAGTAGCAAAAAAATACATCTCAATATCTAAGGGAACATTTAGAGAATATTTTAAAGTAAGTGGATACATTGAAAGACTAAATGAAAATCACAAAGTATTCCCAAAAGAAGATAGTCAATGGGTTGAAAAAAATGGTGTTTCAGGATATAAATTAAAAGTTCAAGAACGTGGTGGCCTAGTACACATTGAATTTTTCGATTCCTATGAAGAATAGATTGATTATTTTGTTACATCTAAGTTCAAAACATTTAGTCTTTTTTGATCTAAAAACGAAATGGCAACAATTTATAAAACCCATTTGCTAACCACCTCGTAGCAAATTGACTGTTAAATTGCCACTTTCAGTATTTCATAGACCATTATAGCACGTGTTTTATACTTGCCATATTAATCACAACAACACAATCTCCTTCACTACTTCTTTACCTAGTTTATCTTTAAACATATGAATTATTTTTTCTTTGTTCATATGCAATTCATGCTTTAGTGCGCTGGATTCAACCGTAATGAAAAGCTTATTGTCTTTCATGAACACTCCCTTGGTATGATTGGCAATAGTTTTTCCCATAAGCTTTGGCCATAGGTTTACCACCTGAGTATGATCTACTTTTTTATTAAGGTGATAGGCATCAAACATTTCGTTAATTACCTGTCCTAAAGGAGTAGCCTCTGACTTTCTAATGCTGGCAGGATGTGGATTTTTCTTCTTATACATTTTCTTCTGGTTTTAAATCCAATTCGAAAAATTTCTTTTCGGTAGTGATATCTTTTAAATACTTTTTACTTCTCTCTGGTCGGGCATCAGTTAAAAATATTTGCCCAAAGCGACCGTCCGACATCATTTTTAATAAATAAGCAATGCGTTTATCATCCAATTTATCAAAAATGTCATCTAATAAAAGCAATGGTTTTTGTTCTTTAGCATTTTTCAGCATTTCAAATTGCGCTAATTTTAAGGCAATCACAAATGATTTTTGTTGCCCTTGGGACCCGAATTTTTTCACTGGCTTTCCTTCCGACAGGAACAGATAATCATCCTTATGAATTCCCAAAGTTGTGCGTCCTCTTCTAAAATCTTTTTGATGTTGACTTTTAAAAGCTACTTCAAAGTTTTCATCTACTTGGGTGTCATATTGAATGCTTACTTCCTCTTGTCCATCGGAAAGGTCTTGATAAAACTCTACGAAAATGGGAAGAAACTTTTTCAATAAATCTTCTCGTTCTTCTTTAATTTTCAAACCTAAAGGAATCATCATTTCATCATAAGGAGCTAACTGATCAGCCGAAAAGCGATTTTTCTCAAGGAAGGATTTCAATAAAGCATTACGTTGCTTGAGTAAATGATTATACTTTACCAATACTTTTAAATAATCCTGATCAAGCTGGCAAAGCAAATTATCGAAGAATTTCCTGCGCATTTCACTGGCTTCCCTCACGATGTCTGTGTCTTGCGGAATAATCATGACCAAAGGTAATTTCCCAATATGCTCACTTAACTTTTCATATTCTTTCCCTGCCCAGCGGATCAATTTTTTCTCCCCCATTTTCACAGCACAAAGCATTTCAATGTTTCTTTCATCCGCTTCAAACTGTGCTTTAATGGAGAAAAAGCTTTCATCATGCATGATATTATCTTTATCTACTGCATTGAAAGCACTTTTGGTAAATGCCAGATAATAGATAGCATCCAATAAGTTGGTTTTACCAATTCCGTTACGGCCTAAAAAGCAATTAATTCCATCAGCAAAAGTGAAATTTGCCTGTGAATAGTTTTTGAATTGGGCTAAGCGGATATTTTGAAGCTTCATTTTTCGCACTTGTGGGTTTTTTCGTTATTTTCGCATCCCGGAACAAGATTAACAAAGTTAAGTTATTCTTTTGTGACGAAAGAAATTCATAGATAAAAGAAAAAGCATTATGGCTACAAAGAAATCTAAAGCTGCCAATAAGAAGAGTTTCGATAAAGAAACTTATATGGAATGGTTCAGAAGCATGTCTTTAATGAGAAGATTTGAGGAGAAATCTGGTCAGTTATATGGTCAGCAAAAAATCAGTGGTTTCTGCCACTTGTATATTGGTCAGGAAGCTTGTGTGGCTGGAGCGGTCAGTGCATTAAAAAAAGGAGATAAATATATTACAGCCTATAGAGATCACGCTCATCCAATTGGTTTAGGGACAGATCCTAAAGCAGTAATGGCGGAGCTTTACGGAAAAGAAACGGGTGTTTCTAAAGGTAAAGGTGGATCTATGCACATGTTTGATAAAGAAAACCATTTCTTTGGAGGCCATGGTATTGTAGGGGGTCAAATTCCTTTGGGTGCTGGTATTGCCTTTTCTGAGCAATATAAAGGGACTGACAATGTCTGTATCACCTATATGGGTGATGGTGCAGTAAGACAAGGTGCTTTTCACGAAGCTTTAAACATGGCCATGAGCATGAAATTGCCGGTTATTTTCGCTATTGAAAATAATGGTTATGCAATGGGTACTTCTGTTAAAAGAACTTCAAATGTAACTGAATTGCATACTTTAGGTGAAGCATATGATATGCCATCAAAAGGAGTGGATGCTATGAATGTTGAAAACGTTCATAATGCAGTAGCTGAAGCAGCGGAAAGAGCAAGAAAAGGAGAAGGTCCAACATTATTGGAGTTCAGAACTTACCGTTATAAAGGTCACTCTATGTCAGATCCTGCGAAATACAGAACAAAAGAAGAGTTAGAAGAATACAAGGCAAAAGACCCTATAGAGCAAGCTAAACAAGCTATTTTGAAAAATAAATATGCTACTGAGGAGGAGCTTAAAGAAATAGATAACGAACAAAAGGAGATCGTAAAAGAATGCGTGAAATTTGCTGAAGAATCAGATTTCCCTTCTGTGGATGAGGTATATAAAGATGTATACGCTCAAGAAGATTATCCTTTTATAGTGGATTAATAATACTTAATTACTAATAAACCTGTCAGGTTTCAGTTTGAAATGCCATCTAAGTTATTAATACAGATGAAATCTTTAGAATGAGTAAACCTGACAGGTTTAATTTTTATAAAAACAAAAGTTTGCAATTAAACTATATAACTAAAATTCCACATCACTTATTTTAATGGATTTAAATCCCAATACTTTAAACTAATAAAGCAACAAATTGGGTAATAATAAATAAATTTTTATAGCTTTGCGGTCTTAAAGTAGAGTCAATGGCAAAAACAAAAACTAGACAGAAGGAACAAAGTTCTGAGTTTTACGAAAATCCTGAGGTATTAGCTCAACAACTTTCTAAAACTGAACAATTCATAGAAAACAATAAGAAAGTGGTTTTCGGTTTGGGCGGGATCATCGCCTTAATCATTGTAGCTTTTTTTGGTTACCGTTATTATATGAACAATTTGAATGAGGAAGCTCAAAAAGAAATGTTCCAGGCGGTATATTGGTTTGAAAATGGAGAGTACGACCTAGCCTTAAATGGTGATGGTAATAACTTTGGCTTTTTAGCGATAGTAGAAGATTATGGTTCTACAAAAGCAGCTAACCTAGCGAACTTCTACTTAGGTAATATATACTTACAACAAGGCCAGTTTGAAACTGCAATTGACTATTTAGAAAGCTTTAGTAGTGACGACTTATTAATACAAGCTAGAGCGTATGCTTTAGTAGGTGATGCATATATGGAGTTAGGAAATTATTCTATTGCTGCTGATGAGTATGCTAAAGCTGCTTCATACAAATCAAATGATGAGTTCAGCCCATTATATTTATTAAAGCAAGGATTAGCTAACGAAAAAGCTAATGACAATGCTGCAGCTATAGAAAGCTATAAAAAGATCGTAGAAGATTACAGTGAGTCCAAACATAAGGCAGATGCACAAAAATATCTGTCCCGTTTAGAGGCTCAAAACTAATTTAATATATAAATGAATTGCTAAAAGGGGACAGGTTGAAAAATCTGTCCCTTTTTTTATTTTAAACTAATTTATAAATGGCATCTAACTTAAAAAACTTAAGTACGCATTCTGGTAAAAACATGAAAGGTTTGCACGACAAAAAATTTGCAATTGTAGTCTCAGAATGGAATGAAGAAGTAACCGAATCATTATACAATGGAGCATATGAAAGCTTAATTGAAAACGGAATTCCTAAAGAGAATATTCAAAAGCATTATGTTCCTGGAAGCTTTGAATTAAGCTTAGGAGCACAGTGGATGGCAGAAAAAGAAGATATTGATGCGGTAATATGCTTGGGCTGTGTAATTCAAGGCGAAACGCGTCACTTCGACTTCATTTGCGATGCAGTAGCTCATGGCATAACGAATGTAAGTTTGAAATATAACAAACCTGTGATTTTTGGTGTTCTTACGCCTAATACTCAGCAGCAAGCCTTAGATCGTGCAGGTGGAAAGCATGGAAACAAAGGTGATGAAGCTGCATTTACTGCATTAAAAATGTTAGGATTAGCTAAAGGATTATGATTGTATTGAAATTTGGTGGTACCTCGGTTGGTACTCCTCAAGGAATGAATCAGATTCGTGAAATTATCACGAATGATCAAAATAAAAAACTGATAGTACTTTCTGCATTAAGTGGCGTTACCAATACCTTAGTTGAAATTGGCGAAAGGTTAAGAAAGAAAGAAACTGATTTAGCTCAGAAAACGATCAAAAAGCTTCAAAAGCGCTATGATGAATTTATTGAAGAGCTTTTTGAAACAGAAATTTTCAAGAAAAAGGCGAATGAAATTGTAGCTGAAAGCATGGCCTTCGTAAAAGGCTGTTTAGAAATAGCCTTTACCAATGCTATCGATAAAGAATTATTGGCTCAAGGAGAATTAATGTCAACCAACATATTCCATCTTCATTTGCAGGAGCATCAATTAAATAGCGCTTTAATTAATGCATTGGATTTTGTTCGTACGGATGCTTTTAGTGAGCCAGATGAAGCCTTCATCAATAAAGAGCTGTCTGATATATTGGTGAAATTACCAGCAGAGAAAAATTTAATTATTACCCAAGGCTATATTTGCAGAAATGCTGAAGGGAATATTGACAACTTACAAAGAGGAGGAAGTGACTATACTGCCTCATTGGTAGGAGCTGCACTCAATGCGGATGAAATCCAAATTTGGACGGATATTGACGGTATGCATAATAACGACCCAAGAGTTGTTGATAATACTTTTAGCATTCCTGAGCTTTCTTTTGAAGAAGCAGCGGAGCTCGCCTATTTTGGGGCAAAAATTTTACATCCCTCATGTATTAGGCCAGCACAAAAAAGGACCATTCCTGTTCGTTTGAAAAATACCATGAAACCCGAAGCGCCTGGCACATTAATTCATACGAAAGAAGGTGCTGGAGAAGGCATAAAAGCTATTGCGGCTAAGGATGGGATTATCGCAATTAAAGTGAAATCACTTCGAATGTTAATGGCTTATGGTTTCCTAAGAAGAGTATTTGAAATTTTTGAGAAGTATAAAACGCCAATTGATGTAATTACTACTTCTGAGGTAGCCATTTCAGTAACCATCGATAATATATACTATTTAGATAGTATTTTAAGTGAGTTAAGACCATTCGGTGAAGTGGAAGTGGATCAGGAACAAAGTATTATTTGTCTGGTAGGTAATATGGTGGCTGAAAAGCCGGGTTTAGTCAGTAAAATATTTGCTGCCCTTCAGGACGTACCCGTAAGAATGATTTCTTATGGAGGTAGTCGTCATAATATTTCAATTGTTGTGGATACCCAATATAAATCAGAAGCCTTAAAAAGGCTGAATGATGGTGTGTTTTAAAATTTTAGTAGAGGAGTGGGTTGAAATAGCCCTCTCCTTATCCTACAAACTTATCTTTAAACGCTTGTATTGACTTTTTATCCCCTAACAAAATCAATACATCTCCTTCATTACATTTTACCTCTGAATTAGGATTAAAAACAAAACCTTGTTTTTTGTCTTTAAATGCCAAAACAGTAGCTCCCGTTTTGTTTTTCACATCCATTTCGCCTATAGATAAATTTTTGAATTCGTCTTTTAACAGATTATGATTAATTTCTTCTAAAGAATATTCTGATTGTTGATCTCCATTTAATAATTCAAGAAATTCAACTACACTTGGTTTGGTCACTAATGAAGCCATATAAGAACCTCCCACTCTATCAGGCATCACAATATGATCGGCACCCGCTCTGCGCAGTTTCTTTTCAGTATTTCTCTCGGTGGCCTTGGCTATAATTTGAATTTGCGGGTTTATTTCTTTAGCAGTTAAAGTGATAAATACATTATCTGCATCGCTTGGCAAGGTGGTGATTAAAGTGCTGGCTCTTTCCACTCCTGCCTCTATTAATACAGATTCTAAAACTGCATCACCATGTAGAAATTGATAGCCTTTCTCATTATTGTAATTATTAATTAAATCAGCATTCTTCTCAATAAATAAAAGTTCTTTATTAGAATGTCTAAGACCGCTTCCAGCAATCTCTCCATTTTTTCCAAAGCCACATATAATAATATGATTGTTCAATTTTTTCAAAGCTTTTCTATCGGTATAAGTTTTATATATTTCTCTAAACCTGCCTTCAAATAAATAAGAAGAAATTACTGAAGCAGTATAGGCAAATAAGCCCAAATTTATAATAATATAGAATACGGTAAATAATTTCCCATCATCACTTAGGGGCTGTACTTCTTGAAAGCCTACGGTAGAAAAGGTAATGACTGACATGTAAACGCCATCCCTAAAATTATAATTTTCAATCAGCATATAGCCAAAACTCCCTAGCAGAATACTAATAATTATAAATGCAAAAGCATAAAAGAGCTTCATTAAAGCAGTTTGCATATTCGAAAATTTATTCTGTCACTTTTACACCGTTCCAAAAAGCAACATAGTTTTCAATATTTTTAGCTAAATCTTTTGCATCGGGATAGTACCATGCTGCATCCTTATTTACATCGCCATTTACATTTAATGAGTAATAGGAAGCAGTTCCTTTCCAATGACAGGTGCTAGAATAATCTGATTTCTCAAAATACTCCTTTTTAATCGATTGAGGCGGAAAATAATGATTGCCTTCAATCACGATGGTGTCATCGCTTTCTGCTACTACTTGATTGTTCCAAATTGCTTTCATAATATACAAAGTTTATCGTTTGTTAACTACTTTAAACCTAAGGCTATTCGTAAACCTGTCAGGTTTAGGATTTAAATAAATATTCTGAACAAGGATTCATATTATAGAATTTAATTATGTGAAACCTGACAGGTTTCAAACTCTATTGTCAGCATCAAGCTTAACCTTATAAATAACGCCTTGTCCAAAACAGCATATACCAGAATTAAAGACCACCAGGGCAAAAGTCCCATAATAAATCCAATTCCATCCTTCAGGATGATCCATTCTGAAAAAAGCGGCATCAATTGCTAAGCTTAAGCCAGCTCCTATTAAAATTAAACCTAAAATTGAGAAAAATAACCATTTTTGCTTTAGCGCCTGCATGACATATATAGAATTTGTTCCAACAAAATTTAACTATCTTCGTGTTTTAGTTTTTAAGACGAATAGCCGTTATTAAAAGTTTATGAAATATTTAATATACAGTCTACTGCTAGTAGGAACCATTTTGCAAAGTTCTTTTGCACAAGTTATAAAACCAATAAGCTGGGAAAGTTCGATTTTAGAAGAAAATGTAGAAGTTGGAGACACTGCTACTATCTCTTTTAGAGCTAAAATTGATGAAAACTGGTATTTGTATTCCTCAGATTTTGATCCTGATTTGGGTCCTATGCTTACAGAATTTGAGTTTGTTGAAGATGATTCTTACCAATTAGTTGATAGCATCATTCCTATTAATCCTTCAGAAGGATATGATGAAATCTGGGAAGGAAATTATACTTATTTCAAAAAGAATGCTGAGTTCCAGCAAAAGGTAATCATTAAAGAAATTCCATTCAGAATAGAAACTAGTAATAGCTACCAAGTTTGTTCTGATGTAGATGGGAAGTGTATTCCTTTCAGTGATGATTTTTTATTTGGTAAAAAACTGGCTTCTAAGAAAGACGAAGCGAAAGACTCTAAAGTAGATAAAGAAGTAAGAAAAGATAAAGTAGAAGGAAATTCTGGCTTAGACTTAACCCAAAAAGATTCTACTTCACCTTATTCCCTCTTAGGCTTTATGTTGGTGGCTTTTTTAGCAGGTTTGGCAGCACTTTTAACACCTTGTGTTTTCCCCATGATTCCGATGACGGTAACCTTTTTTACAGGTAAAGCCAAGACAAGAGCTGGAGCTATCCGTCAGGCTGTAATTTATGGTTTGTCCATAGTGGTTATTTATGTTGTAGCAGGGACAATAATTGCGGTAATTAATGGACCTGAATTTGCAAACTGGTTGAGTACGCACTGGATTCCAAATGTATTTTTCTTTTTGGTATTCTTCATTTTTGCACTTTCTTTTTTAGGTCTTTTCGAAATCAATTTGCCTTCATCTTTTGTGAATAAAGTGGATGCAAAAGCTGATAAAGGAGGCTTGGGAGGCGTGTTTTTCATGGCCTTTACTTTAGTTTTGGTATCATTTAGCTGTACCGGACCTATAGTGGGAAGTATTTTAGTTGAATCCGCTGGAGGAATGGTAATAAAACCCTTATTAGGAATGTTTGCTTTTAGTATGGCATTCGCAATTCCATTTACACTTTTTGCTATTTTCCCTGAATGGTTGAATAACCTACCAAAATCTGGAGGATGGCTGAATTCGGTAAAAGTAGTTTTAGGATTTTTAGAATTAGCCTTAGGTTTAAAGTTCTTAAGCATAGCAGATCAGGTTTATCACTGGGGAATATTAGACAGAGATATTTACTTAGTGCTTTGGATTGTGATTTTTGGAATGCTTGGCCTTTACCTTTTAGGAAAACTTAGATTACCGGGTGATAGCCCTATAGAGAAGCTTTCTGTTAGCAGACTAATGCTATCAATTGTTACTTTCAGTTTTGTGCTTTATATGATTCCAGGATTATTTGGTGCTCCTCTAAAAGCTCTATCTGGTTATTTACCTCCTATGAGTTCTCATGATTTTGACCTACCAACATTAATTCGTGAGAACAGTGGAGGTTCTGTAACAGCGAGCTCAGAAGACCAATTATGTGAAGAGCCAAAGTATGCTGATATGCTTCATTTCCCTCATGGGATAAAAGGTTATTTCGATTATGAACAAGCTTTAGCTTGTGCAAAAGAACAAGGAAAACCAATTTTTGTAGACTTTACTGGTCACGGTTGCGTGAATTGTCGAGAAATGGAAGCAAGAGTTTGGTCTGATCCTAAAGTATTAAGCCGATTGAAAAATGATTTTGTTATGTTAGCATTATACGTGGATGAAAAAACTGAATTGCCTGAAAGTGAGTGGTATACCAGTGAATATGATGGTAAGGTGAAAAAGACCATGGGTAAGCAAAATGCTGATTTTCAAATCACTCGCTTTAATAACAATGCTCAGCCTTATTATGTACTTCTCGATACTAATGGCGAACTATTAGTGGAGCCTATTGCTTATGAAAGAAGTATTAGCAAGTTTGTAGACTTCTTAGAAACAGCTAAAGAAAAGTTTGAAGCCAAAAACAAACCTTAATTAAAGATATTGTACCTTTGCAAGGTCTATTTAATTTGAAACGTTAGCAATACAGAATGGCAAAAAGAAGAAAAAGCGATTCGCTTAAAGAGGAAGAGAAAAAGCCACTCAACAAAGAAAATTTTAAAAAGCTCACCGGAGTTTTTCAGTTTATAAAACCCTATAAAGGTTACTTTATAGCAGGTTTATTCTTTTTACTTATATCTAGTACTACTCTATTAGGCTTTCCATATGTTATGGGTAAATTAGTAGATGTAGCGCAAGGTAAAGCTTCTGGTGTTTTTACTGAAATCAATACGGTTGCCTTCATCCTTATCGGAATATTAGCAGTTCAGAGTTTCTTTTCTTTCTTTAGAGTATATCTTTTTGCTCAGGTAAGTGAAAGAGCTATGGCCGATATGCGGGCTAAACTCTACAATAAACTGATGAGTTTACCGATGGCTTTTTATGATAAAAGTAGAATTGGTGAATTAGTAAGTAGAATCACTTCTGATGTCTCTTTATTGCAGGATACTTTTTCTGTAACCTTAGCTGAATTTATAAGACAGGTTTCTACCTTGATTATTGGTGCTGCGATTATTTTTTATACCACTCCAAAATTAGCAGGCTTTATGATTGCCACATTTCCTATTCTGGTTATTGCTGCTATGGTTTTTGGTAGATTTATCAGAAAGCTTTCTAAAAAAACGCAATCGGAACTGGCTTCTGCTAATGTGATTGTTGAAGAAACATTACAATCCATCAATATTGTAAAAGCCTTTACTAGCGAGTTAACAGAGGTAATGCGTTATCGTAAATCATTGGATAAGGTGGTTAAAGTAGCATTGAAATCTGCTACTTTTAGGGGCGCATTTATTTCCTTTATAATTTTCGCTATGTTCGGTGGAATTGTAGCTGTATTGTGGTATGGTGCCAGCTTAGTTCAAGAGGGTAGCATGAGTGTTGGTGATTTACTAAGCTTTGTATTGTATACTACTTTCATAGGGGGTTCAATTGCCGGCTTAGGAGATTTATATGGTCAAATTCAAAAAGCTATTGGGGCTTCTGAACGTGTGATGGAAATATTGAATGAGGAAGAGGAGCTTCAAATCAAAGCAGAAGATAAGATCAAATTAAATGGGGCTATCCAATTTGAAAATGTTCATTTTTCTTACCCAACCAGGAAGGATGTAGAGGTTTTAAAAGGATTGGATTTAACCGTTGATGCGGGTGAAAAGGTAGCTTTAGTAGGGCATAGTGGGGCAGGAAAATCAACTATCATTCAGTTATTAATGCGTTTTTATCCTGTTGATGGTGGCCAAATAATGGTGGATGGACAAGCGGTGACTTCTTTATCACTAAATGCTTTCAGACAGAATATCGGTATTGTTCCTCAAGAAATTATTTTATTTGGGGGTACTATCCGTGAGAATATTGCATATGGTAAACCAAATGCTACTGAAGAAGAAGTAATTGCGGCTGCTGAAAAAGCTAATGCATGGATGTTTATTAAAGATTTTCCAGAAGGCTTAGATACTGTAGTGGGTGAAAGAGGCGTTAAATTATCAGGTGGACAAAGGCAAAGAATTGCAATTGCCAGAGCTATATTAAAAGATCCTAAAATATTGATTTTAGATGAGGCAACATCATCATTAGATGCAGAATCAGAGAACCTGGTTCAGCAAGCCTTAGATGAATTAATGCAAAATAGAACAACTATTATCATTGCCCATAGGCTAGCTACTATCAGAAAGGTAGATAAAATATTTGTGCTTAATGAGGGCAAAATTTCAGAACAGGGTTCTCATCAAGAGCTTTTAGAATCAGAAAATGGTACTTACAGTAATTTGGTTAAGCTCCAATTACAGGATTAAATATGAAATTTAAATATTATTTTCTAAAAGCGATATTTTGGCTTCTAAGTATAATTCCTTTTTGGTTTTATCATGGATTTTCAAGCCTAATTGCTTTTATTTTTATCCAGTTTAAACTCTATCGATATAAGGTAGTGATAAACAATCTTAAGATTGCGTTTCCTGAGAAGTCTGATAATGAAATAAAGAAAATTGCTCACCGTTTCTATTATCACTTCACAGATTTGCTTATAGAAAGTATTAAAGCCTTTACCATTTCAGCTAATCAGATCAAGAAGAGATGGAAGATTAATGTTACTTCAGACATTCAAAGAATCCTTGATGAAAAGAGGAACATAGCCATTATTATGCCACATTATAGTAATTGGGAATGGGGAGTTCCAAGTTTTTGTATGATGACCGATCGTAATCAACCTATTGGTTTGGGGATATATAAACCCTTAAAAAATAAGTTGATGGATAAAATAATGAAAGATAACCGATCTCGTTTTCCTGGTGCTAAACTTGTACCCAAAAATGATGTGTCTAAAGTAGTGAACAAGTATAAAAATGATCATTTTATGTTGGGTTTCGCAGCAGATCAAGCACCTCATAACGGATATAGCGCTTATTGGATGGAGTTTTTAGGAAAAGAAACTGGCGTTTTTTATGGGGCTGAAAAATTCTGTAAAAAACTAGACCTAGTTCCGGTTTATGCTCATGTAAAAAAATTAGGTCGCTCTAAGTATGAAGTTGACCTTGAAGTCATCAGTGAAAAACCTAAAGAAACAGATTATGGATTCATAACTGAAAAACATATGAAATTACTGGAGGCGGATATCAAAAAAGAGCCGTATTTATGGCTCTGGACTCATAAAAGGTGGAAGCGTTCAAAACCTGCTGATTATGAGACAGTAAGAAGAAAAGAGAGAATTAAAAATTAGTCTACAAAGCAATTATTTTACTAGGAGTTAACTTCTTGTATAACCTTAAAATTATTGAATATGAGTGAATCAAATAATGAAGATAAATTAGAATTAAATAAAATAAGAAAAGCTTTTAAAGACAGAGATTGGAATGAAATTAAAAGCTCAGACTCTTGGGCAATATTTAAAATCATGTCCGAGTTTGTTGATGGATTTGAAAAGCTAGCTAAAATTGGACCTTGTGTTTCTGTATTTGGGTCAGCAAGAACTAAACCCGATCACCCTTATTACAAAATGGCTGAGGAGGTAGCAGCTAAATTAGTACGCCATGGATATGGTGTTATTACAGGTGGTGGCCCTGGAATAATGGAAGCCGGTAATAAAGGCGCTAAAAGTGAAAATGGTAAATCAGTAGGTTTAAATATTGTTTTGCCATTTGAGCAATTCAATAATATCTACATTGATCCAGATAAATTAATCACTTTTGATTATTTCTTCGTTAGAAAAGTAATGTTCGTAAAGTATGCTCAAGGCTTTGTGGTGATGCCTGGTGGTTTTGGAACTATGGATGAGCTTTTTGAAGCCTTAACCTTAATACAAACTCACAAAATAGGTAGATTTCCTATTGTTTTAGTAGGTAAAAAGTTTTGGGGAGGATTAATCGACTGGATAAAAGACACATTGATTGAAGCAGAAAACAATGTAAGTCCGGAGGATCTGGAGCTTTTCACAGTAGTTGATACTCCAACTGAGGCAGTGAAAGTGATTGATAACTTTTACTCACAGTTCATGTTATCACCTAACTTTTAGTATCAAAAATATTTTTTATGTCAGACAGCAGGTATGCTTTAATTATTTCTATTGCTTCACTTTTAACCGTTTTAGTGGTTGCCTTTTATGGAATTAATAAAAATGTTAAGCAAGATCAATATTTAGAGCAGCCAAAACGTCCTATTGCATTTACAAATGCGAAGACTATTCCTTTACCTGATAAAATTGATTTAGCAGGTGAAGTTGTACCGTTAGACATTGATGATGTAAAAGAAAGGCTAGATAAAGAGTTACATATTAATTCTTACTGGCATAACAATACCATTTTCCTATTTAAGAGAGCCAGCAGATGGTTTCCAATTATAGAACCGATCTTAAAAGAAAATGGCATTCCGGATGATTTCAAGTATTTAGCTTTAATTGAAAGTGGCTTAGAAAATGTACAAAGCTACGCGGGAGCTGTTGGTTTCTGGCAAATATTGAAAAGTACAGGACGGGAGTATGGACTAGAAATAAACCGGGATGTGGATGAAAGGTATCATCCGATAAAATCTACTGAAGCAGCCTGTAAATACTTTAAAAGAGCATTTAATAAGTTTGGTAACTGGACATTAGTTGCAGCATCTTATAATAGGGGAATGAGAGGTATGCAAAATGCTTTAGATCATCAAAAAGTTGATAATTATTATGATTTAATGCTGAATGATGAGACCTCTAGGTATGTATTTAGAATTCTGGCCATAAAACAGATTTTTGAAACACCTGAAGATTATGGTTTAGATATAAGCAAAGAACATCTTTATCAGCCGTATCAATATAGATTCGATACATTGCGTAATTCTACAGATTGGGTAGAATATGCGAATGAACAAAAAGTAACCTATAAAACCCTCAGAATTTATAATCCATGGATTCAAGATGATGACATTCGTGTAGGAAGGGGTGAATATTATGTGGTTAGTTTACCTAAATAAATTTAGAATATAACTCCAATTTCTAATCCCACATAATCTGTTCTAAGATTGAAACTATCTTCATAAATTGAAGTATTGATGGTGTTTAATAATCCTCTTTGATAAATCACACCTCCAAAAAGTTTTGTATTTATCCCTATTCCATATTCTAAACCTATTGCTAAAAGGGAATTGAGATCAATAAATCTAAAACTTGTAACAATGTTGTCTGGATCTCCTTCATCATTGGTGTTGAAATCAACGGTACCACCAAATTGAAAATATAGTTTTTTATCTAAACCAATTTCTTCTGTAAAAAGCTTAAGAGTAAGAGGTACTTGCAAATATTGCGGATTATAATCTTCGCTATAAACTATTCCTAATGAATCAGCCGTAAATGAAGCTCTTTTTGCGGTGAAAATTAATCCTGTACTGAAATAATGGTTTTCTTTAAACTCTATGTCAAAAACTGGCCCTAGCTGAAATCGAAGCCCTACTCCTTCAGTTCCAAAATCTGTATTTTCAGCTTCTGAATCAATCCTATTAAATGAAATATTGGGTCCTGCTTTAAAGCCAAATCTCACTTGGGCTTCAGCAAAATAAACTGAAGACAGGAATAAGATAGAAAAGAGCAATTTTTTCATTTATTTTGAGTTTGATTTCATGACAAATATAATCAATGACTTATGCAAAAAAATATATATAGAGTATTTAGTTTTTTGTTAGTGGGCCTATCATTTTATTCATGTTCAGATGACTCAGATCAGTTTTGTGACAACGCTCCGAATGTCAGCGGTATTGAAGCTAACATTAAAATGAACGACCTTACTGATGATATGGTATCTCTTAGTTCTGAAAAGGAGGCATTAACATTCATTGAAGAGAATCCTTTTGTAGCAGATTATTTTTTTGAAAGAAGTAGATATGGTGCTGATTCTATTATTGCTTCTAGTATGGTCAATATATTTTCAAATCCTTCCTATAAGGATACTCTTTATCAACAAGTAAAAAACACTTTCGGTGATTTCTCTGGAATAAAGAATGACTTTGAAAATGCATTCAAGCATTATAAATATTATTATCCTGATGTTTATGTACCAACTCTTGAGTTTGTATTAACAGGTTTAAGAAAGGATTTATATGTATCCGATAGTTTGATAAGTGTGGCTGCAGACTATTTCTTGGGTCCTGATGCAGCTTATGTTCCTAATGGCATTCCTGATTATATATTAATGCGCTATGAAAAGGAATATATTGTTCCTATGACCATGCTGTTGCTTACTCAAAAACAAAATCAAACAGATCAATCCGACAACAGCCTTTTAGCAGATATGGTTTTTTATGGTAAGTCTTATTATATGACTAAAATGACCATTCCTTGTACACCGGATTCATTATTAATTGGCTATACAGCAAAGGAAATGGAGGACATAAATAAAAATGAACATATCATTTGGGCTAATTTTTTAGAAAATGACTTATTATATGAAACAAGTCATTTCATGAAGAATAAATTTATTGGTGAAAGACCTAAAACATTTGAAATTAGCCAACAGTGCCCAGGTAGAATCGGTATTTGGGTAGGTTGGCAAATTGTAAAAGCTTATATGAAGAACAATCCTGAAGTTACAGTTCAAGAGTTAATGGAAAATACAGATGCTCAAGATATATTTAGTAAATCGCGATATAAACCTAAAGGATAGCAACATTTTTACTTAAAATAGTAATTAAGCAATAAATTTATTTCTGAATTCTTATTGTAGAATTATTTATCTAATTTATAAGCAATTAGATAAATGGCTGTACTATGAATCCTGCTGAAAAAGGTTGGTTAAAAGAATATATTAAGTTTAGGGGTCCTCATCCAATTGACCTAAGTCAATATATGATTAAGGACGAAGATAGCTTGCTATATAAAATTGTTCAACCAACAGGATTAATCTACGGTCATCCTATTCATGCTCCGGGAATCCGTCACCCAAAAGAGCAAAGATGGAATAGCTTAAGTAAAATGAAAATCGTTTTGCTTGAGAGCTTTATTCATAGCGCTAGTTTAAAAGTGAATAGCCTTCCAGAAACAGCTTCAGATTGGGAAAGCTATTATCATGATACCAGTAAATCAATTGCGGAGTTTTATCAAGTTTTAGACCCTCAGGTTAGTAAAAAGAAATATTTTTTCTTTAGACCAGCAAAAAGGGATGATATCCGCTTTACAGAAAAGATTTTACACAGGAGATTATTTTTAAAGTCTCGTTGGGATTATTTCTGGGCAAGCCTATTCCAAAACAGTTTGTTATTTTTAGATACTTATTACTTTGGAGAGTGGAGTGCTGGCAGGTTTCATAATATAAAATGGCATAAGGATGCTATTAAAATGCTGCTGCTAAAAGTTATTGCAGCGGCTGCTCATGCCAATCAAATTATTGAACGCGAAGAACGAAATATGTTTTTCACCTTTTTGAATTCTTCAAACCTCACTAAATCTCAAAATAAAATTACAAAAGAAGCTTTTAGAAATGGTATTACTTTAAATGATATAGATTTGCGACAAGCAGATACTTGGTTGTTAAAAAAATACGTGCTTGAATTAGCTATTCTAATGATTTGGGCAGATAAAGTGGTAAGCACAGAAGAAAGGATTTTTTTAAGTGACTTAGCAAATAGACTTGGGTTAACAGAAGAGGAGCTAGATATAAGTTTAATTGCAATTGAATCTTTTGTGATTGAAAATTGGAAGGAAGTCTATTTTTTGCAAAGTAAGCATTCTTTTCAGGTGATAAGTGAAAATATTGTACAGAGAATTTCATTTGTACTAAATCAGCATAAGCAAAGCATTTCTACTGAAATTAGAGAAAGTAAAGAACTTTGGAAGTTGTTCGAAAAATCTAAGCAACAATCCCTAACGGATGAAGAAAAGGAAAAGATGAGAGTTCAATTAATAGACATTCTTAAAACAATACCAGCTTTTGTAATTATAGCTCTTCCAGGGTCATTTTTAACCCTTCCGCTACTTTTAAAAGTATTACCTAAAAGTGCTTTACCTACAGGATTCAGAGATTAAATGAAATCGTTTGATTTAGTTTTTTGAGGAATTAATAGACTCAAAAGAATTGACAATAATAAGGTTGAGAAAATAACCGTAAAGGAGGCGAATGTATTGATATGGATGTGGAAAATTTCCAATAACATTTTAGCCCCAATAAAAATCAGGATGAATGATAGTCCTTTTTGTAGCAAGTAAAATCTATCTATTATACCAGCAAGTAAAAAGAACTTTGCCCTTAAACCTAGAATAGCAAAAATGTTCGAGGTATAAAGAATGAATTCATTCTGGGATATAGCAAATACTGCTGGAATAGAATCCACAGCAAAAATCAAATCAGTTGATTCTACTAAAAGAATGACCAAAAACAATGGAGTGAACAAAATTGCTCTGCCTCTTCTAATTATAAATTTACCACTAAAATTACCTTTTGTAATACGTAAGTATTTTCTGGCAAATTGGATTATCAAATTCTTTTCTGGATCTAGATCGTCTTCTTCTTTTGAAAAGAATATTTTAATTCCACTGTAAACCAGGAATGCGCCAAATATATATAGAATCCAATGGAATTGATTTACTAAAAATGCTCCTAGAAAAATAAAAATTGCTCTAAATATGATGGCCCCTAAAACACCCCAAAATAAAATTTTATGATAATAGGTATCATCTACTTTGAAATATCTTAAAATTAGTAAGATGACGAAAATATTGTCAACAGAAAGTGCATATTCTGCAACATATGCAGAAAAGAATTCTAACATAACAACGGTACCGCCATAAAATCTGTAGATCAAATATCCAAAAGCGATAGAGATTACCACCCAAAAAACAGATTGATAAGCAGCAGACTTGAGCGATACTTTTTTGGCTTTCTTATTAAAGAAGCCCAAGTCAAAGATTAGGAAAATAATAATAACAACTGCAAAAACCGTATAAAGGATGTGTTCAGTGTTATTAAAGAATTCCAGAATGCTGTTCATAAAAAATTTTATCCCCCAAATGAATCTGCAAGTTATATTATTTGTAACTTTTTATTAAATATTATAAAGAAAATAATTAGTTTTTGGTCGAAATGTTTGATTTTTAGTCGTATGAGGTCTTATAAAATACTGTTGTAGATGTAAGGTTTTAATTTTTATTCTACAAATAAAGGTGGAGTCTTTAGATTAGTTGACATTTTATTGGGATAAAAGTGTATTTTAATAAGATAAAAGCAGATTAAAGTTTAATCTGCTTTAAGGGGATTTTACATAAATTAATTATTTAACTGTTTTAACATCTTCTTCGGAGAGGCCATAATATTCAATCACTTCATGGTAATTGGTGAAATCAACTGAATCTGCTACTCTACCATTTGTAAATTGACCAGGAACAACTACTACTCTAGCTTTCCAATCATCAGTGTAGGATGCACCTAATTCATTAAGGTTAAAATTAGCATCTAAGAATAAATTCACATCGAATATGGTGAAATCGTAATTGTAAATTAAGGTACCGAATTTAGTGAATTCTGTTTGTGGAAGCGCTCTCCAAATATTATCGCCTTCTTCTGTTTGACCATAAAGGAAATAAACGTGGGCAACATCAGAATCTAACATTACAAAATCACCCGGGAAATCTAAAAAAACACTATATTCATTTGAAGCTGAGAAGGTAATAAGTTCATATTCGAATACAAAAGCTTCTTGGCCGTCTTGCCCATCCTGTCCAGCAGGTCCTCGAGGTCCGGCAGGTCCTTGTGGTCCAGGGGCTCCATCTTGTCCATTAAAAGTGCAGCTTCCTAAAAAGAGAAATCCTAATGCGAATATTATGTAGAATAGATTTTTCATAGCTTTAAATTTTTGATTGGTTAAAACTAACCAAAAAATATGCCAAAGCATTGGTAAATCCTCAAACCATGACTTTATGGAACCCTAAATTAACTGTTTAGGAAGGTTTTGATTAAGGCACCTATAAACAAAAGAAAAAAGATAGCACCTTTAATGATATTATCGTTTATCCTTGAATTCTTCAACAATCGGAATACATTGTAAATCATGTAGTAAATATAATTTGAAGCATTGTAAGTTGCTAAAGCCTTATTTTTAGGAGGAGTAATATTTGAGTATTATTAATTAATTGTTTTAAAATACTTCAAATATGTTTGAGAAACATACAGTTGATGAAATGTTAATTAGGCTTTATTTGAGCATTTTTAATGCTACTAATAAAATAGAAAGCTTAAATACCTCTATATTTTTATAGGAAGATTAATCAAATACTACATGCGTAAAATTGAATATGAATTGCTGCAATCAAATTCTAGCTTGGTAGGTATAGAGGTCGAAATATCTCCCTTTTTTATCAATAAGTTCATTGTGTTTACCTCTTTCTACAATTTCACCATCCTCAATTACCAATATTTGATCCGCTTGTCTGATAGTGCTTAGTCTGTGCGCAATTACAAATGTCGTTTTACCTTTCATCAACTCTTTCAAACTCGATTGAATAAAGTTTTCACTTTCAGTATCCAAGTTGGATGTGGCCTCATCTAAAATCAATATTTTAGGATTTGCTAGAATAGCTCTGGCAATTGCTATTCTTTGTTGCTGGCCACCTGATAATTTCACACCTCTTTCTCCAATTTGCGTATCGAGTCCGGCCTCAAATTTATCTGTGAATTGGTTTACATATGCTGAATTAACAGCATTTAGAAGTTCTTCTTCTGATGCATTAGGTCTTGGAAATAAAATATTTTCTCTAATAGTTCCTTCAAAAAGAAAGTCTTCCTGCAGAACTACACCTAATTTGCTTCTATAGCTTTCTAAAGTTAGTTCTTCCAGATCGTATCCATCTACTAATATTTTCCCTGAATCTGGATTTAAGAATGAAGAAACCAAACCTGAAATCGTACTTTTTCCAGATCCTGAGGTCCCAACAAAGGCAGTTACAGAGCCTGGTTTAGCCTCAAACGAGATATTTTTAACTACATCTTTATTTTCCTCATAAGCAAAAGAAACGTCTTCAAATTTGACGTGTCCTTTTAACTCTTTAAGCTCAATTTTTCTATTAGGATTATCGGTTTCAACAGGGGTGTTCATGATTTCTTCAGTTCGATCCAAACCTGCAAATGCTTCTGTGAGCTGACTTCCGATATTACTCATTTGTACTATCGGTGCAATCATAAAACCTAAATAGAGAGTAAATGCTAGAAAATCACCAAAAGTAAGCTGTTCCTTCATAATCATCCAGCCACCAATTCCCATAATTCCCGCTGATGCTAATCCTAATAATAAGGTAGCAGAACTAGTGATTAAACTGGTAGCGGTTAAACTAGATTTAATATTTTTGAATAATCTATCCACCCCTTCTGCAAAAACTCGAATTTCCTGTAGCTCTGCGTTAAATCCTTTTATGACTCTTATGCCCCCTAAAGTTTCTGTTAAGCGTCCTGTAACATCAGCATTTATTTTACCTCTTTCTCTAAAGATTGGCCTGATTCTTCCAAATGCTTTAAGTGAGATGAATCCAAAAATAGCTACCGGAACTAATACATAGACCGTCATTAATGGACTAATCGTTATTAAAATTATAAGGCAAACTATTGAAGTTAGGATTCCACCTACCATTTGAGCTAAACCTGTGCCGACTAAATTTCTTACTCCTTCCACATCCGTCATTATTCTGGAAACGAGCTCTCCAGTTTTAGCATTATCAAAGTACCGGATAGGAAGTTTTAGGATGTGGGCTTGTACTTTAGATCTTAATTGGGCAATTAAATTTTGCGCTTCTACACTTAATATTTGAGTTAGAGCAAAGGAAGTAACAGATTGTATAACCAAAGCTCCTACTACTGCAAAAATCAGCCATTTTAACATCTCTAAATCGCCATTCGGAACAATTTCATCCACCAGAATTTTACTAGATCCTGGTAAAACAAGAGATGCTGCTCTACTGATAATAATTAGTACGAGGCCTACGAGAATATATTTTCTTCTTGGCCATATAATAGTTTTGAAAGCCTTGCTTAAGCTTGCTTTTGAAGATTTGTCTTGCCTTGCCATAAATTATTAGAGGAAGCGATTAGAAACGATAATTGCAATTAAAAGGTTTTAGTGATTATCGTATTTGATTGGGTAATTTAAGCAAATACTTCCCATAACCACTTTTCACTAGAGGTTCAGCTATTTCTTCTAGTTGCTTACTGTTAATATACCCCATTCTAAACGCTACTTCTTCGATACAGCCAATTTTCATTCCTTGGCGCTCTTCAATTACCCTTACAAATTCAGAAGCTTGCATCAGAGAAGAGAATGTTCCAGTATCTAACCAAGCTGTACCTCTATTTAATACGCTTACTTCTAACGTTCCTTCTGCTAAATATTTTTTATTTATATCTGTGATTTCAAGCTCACCTCTAGGACTGGGCTTAATGTTTTTAGCAATTTCGACCACACTATTATTGTAGAAATAAATGCCAGGTACAGCATAGGATGATTTTGGTTTCTTAGGCTTTTCTTCAATTGAAATAGCTTTACCCTCATTGTCAAATTCCACTACCCCATACCTCTCAGGATCATGAACATGATAAGCGTAAACTATTCCTCCTTTGGGTTGAGTATTGGATTGTAATAATTTGGACATACCTGAACCATAGAAAATGTTATCTCCTAAAATTAAGGCCACATCTTCATTTCCAATAAACTCTTCTCCAATTATGAAAGCTTGAGCTAAGCCCTCCGGCCTTTCCTGAACTGCATATTCAAATTTACATCCTAATTTTGAGCCATCGCCCAATAATTGTTTGAAGAGTCCCGTATGTTCAGGAGTTGAAATGATTAGAATATCTTTTATACCAGCTAACATTAAGGTTGAAAGTGGGTAATAGATCATCGGTTTGTCATATACAGGCATTAATTGTTTGCTTAATGCAATGGTTAATGGATGTAAACGAGTACCCGAACCACCAGCTAATATAATTCCTTTCATAATTAAGATTTTTAGAGTCTAGAATCTAGATTCTAGACAGTTTTAGTAGAGCTTTTATTTTAGTTTAATTTTCTAGATTCTAATATCTTGGTTCTAGTCTCTTTTGTCATACATTTCATCATAATATCGTTGGTAATCACCTGAAGTTACATTTTTCAGCCATTCTTCATTTTCTAGATACCAATCGATTGTTTTGGATATACCTTCTTCAAATTGTAAACTAGGTTTCCAACCCAATTCTTTGGTGATTTTTGTAGCATCAATGGCATATCTTAAATCATGGCCTGCCCTGTCGGTAACATATGTTATAAGCTTTTCAGAAGTTCCAGCTTCACGACCAAGTTTTTCATCCATTGTTTTACAGATGACTTTAATTAGATCAATATTTTTCCATTCATTAAAACCACCAATATTATACGTTTCCCCAGTCCTACCTTTATGATAAACATCATCAATTGCTCTGGCATGATCCACCACATATAACCAATCCCGAATATTTTCTCCTTTACCATAAACGGGCAATGGTTTATTATTTTGAATATTATTAATGAAAAGTGGAATCAGTTTCTCAGGAAATTGATTGGGTCCATAATTATTAGAGCAATTACTGATTATAATAGGTAGGTTATAAGTGTTAGCATAAGCTCTGATAAAATGATCAGACCCTGCTTTAGAAGCAGAGTATGGTGATTTTGGATCGTAGGCTGTAGTTTCGGTGAAGAACCCTCCGTTATCTAATGAACCATAAACTTCATCAGTAGAAACGTGGTAGAACCTTTTATTGTCAAAATGATCTTTCCATATTTCTTTAGCAGCATTCAATAAGGTAACAGTTCCGAAGATATTGGTTTTTAAAAATTCTAAAGGATTTGAAATTGATCTGTCAACATGAGATTCAGCAGCAAGATGAATTACCCCATCAAAATCATATTTTTTAAATAAATCGAAGATGTAGTTCTCATTGGTTATATCTCCTTTTTCAAAAACATAATTTGACTTTTGGTCAATATCTTTAAGATTTTCAAGATTACCTGCATAGGTTAATGCATCCAGGTTAATAATCTTATAATCTGGATATTTGTTGACAAACAACCTAACTACATGTGATCCGATGAATCCTGCCCCGCCTGTTATTAATAAAGTTTTCAATATTTCCTTCTGCTTTAATTATATCCAAAATTAAATAATATAGTATTCATTGCAATTTTTATTTCTATAGTTATTAATTCTTCTGTTTATTTGTAAAAATTTTAATTTTATTATGTCAGAAGAACATAAAAATCAACAGACTAGTAACAATTCAGACGAAATTGACTTAAGGGAATTGTTTTCCGCAATTGGAAACTTCTTTAAAAACATCTTTCTAGGTTTTATAATGCTAATTGTGAAATTTAGAAACGCCACATTAAAGCATATTAAAATTATTATTGTTTTTGGCGTTTTGGGTGGCTTTGTAGGTATCGCTTTAAACTACTACTTGCCTGATTATTATAGTAGTTATATGTTAATCAACTCTAAGCATTCAAGCGGTAGGTTAATGGAAAACTCTGTGGATAAACTTCAGCAACTTTCATCAGAAGGGAATTATATTCAATTAGCAAAAATTCTAGATATTGATACAGTTCAAGCGAAAAATTTAAAAGGATTCCGTTATGAACCATTTGTTTCAGAAGAAGAAATTGTGGAATTAGAGGTTTTGAAGGAACAGCTTAAAGGTTCAATTGATGATGAAGAAACCATTAATCGCTTTGTTGAAAAATTAAAGATTGATAATAAGTCTACCTATAAAATTTTTGTGGAGGTATTCAATAATGACGGATTAGCAGAATTGGAGCAGCCATTAGTTAACTATTTTAGAGAAAATGAATATGTGTCTAAAAGGTTAGAAATTGAAAAGGAAAATTTAAAAGATAGAGCTCAAAATTTAAGAGAGGAATTAGCAAGGTTAGATAGCCTAAAGAAAATTCTAATGAATAGCTACAGCAATCTTTTTTCTGATAAGGCAAAATCAGGAAGTAATAATGTAATTCTTGGAGATGAAAAGGTTGATCCGATCTCCATTTTTGAGGAAAGCAAAATTCAATATAGAGAATTACAAAGAATTGAAGAGGATATTTATTTAATGCCTAGTTTTGAATTAATTGATGGATTTACAGTGTTTTCAAAACCAGAAAGTCCAAGTTTGATTAAATTAGGATTTTACTCAGGCTTAGTTGGTTTGGGTATAGCCTACATCATCATTATGCTGATCAGCTTTAATAAATACTTAAATAAAGTAGAAGAAGATAATAAAAGACAAGCGGCCTAAAATTTAAAAAGGAGAGTCAAAAGATTCATAAAGTTGATTTTTTAAATCTTTATCTGAGATAATCATTTTATCTGCTTCAACTTTCCAGTCAATATTTAAAGAGGTATCATTAAACATGATGCCTCTTTCATTTTCTGGGCTGTAATAATTATCACACTTATAAAAGAATTCAGCTTCCTCACTTAATACGGCAATACCGTGTGCAAAGCCTCTTGGAATAAATAATTGCTTCTTATTATCAGCGGAAAGGGTAATAGAAAATGACTTTCCATAAGTTGGTTTATCTTTTCGTAAATCCACTACAACGTCTAAAACCTTACCATTTAAAACTCTTACAAGCTTAGCTTGAGCCATGGGTGGAACCTGCATATGTAAACCACGAATTACACCATAAACAGAACAAGATTGGTTATCTTGAACAAATTCGCAATCTATACCCGTAGCCTCTCTAAATTTTTTCTGATGAAAACTTTCAAAGAAATAGCCTCTTTCATCTTCAAAAACTTTTGGGCTAATAACATATAAATCATCGAATTCTGTTGGTGTAATTTCCATGCTAAAATTTTTATACAAATAAAGTATATCATTTTCTTTTTACCATGTCATATTAGGCTTTATATATTAAATTTGCACCGTGATTAGCCAAGCAATATCAATATTTAAAAAGGAAGTTAAGCTAGAATGGAGAAATAAAACTGCATTTAATGGCATATTACTTTATTTGGTTAGCACTATATTTATTTGTTATCTAAGCTTTAATGTAAGAACTGGTCAACTTCAAGTATTAACATGGAATGCACTTTTCTGGATCATTATTGTTTTTGCAAATATAAATGGAGTAGCAAAAAGTTTTCTTCAAGAAGGTGAAGGTAGGATGTTGTATTACTATACATTATGTAAACCACATGTTATTTTAAGTGGTAAACTTCTTTTTAATATACTATTATCTGTGATCATATCCTTAGTTGGTTTTACGGTTTATGCTTTCATATTAGGAAACCCAGTTAATAATTACACATTCTTTTTGTTAACAATACTTTTTGCTTCTATTGGCTTTTCAGCAGTGTTGACCTTGGTTTCAGGAATAGTTTCCAAAGCAAATAATAGTACTGCTTTAATGTCAATATTAAGCTTCCCAATATTGCTTCCTATATTACTGATGTCTGTTAGGTTAACCAAGAATGCGATTGATGGAATTAATATTGGTATCATGAGTGACAAACTGTTTACATTAATTTCCGTAGATGCTATTGTCTTAGCTACGGCTTATATTTTGTTTCCTTTTATCTGGAGAAATTAAGAAATGAAAAAACGTTGGTGGAAAATAATTGGAGTTTTATTAGTACTGTATACGATAATTGCAGGCTTATTAATGGAAGCTCCACGCTTAGCAATACTTAATGAAACAATCAGAGCCATGCATTTCCATGTTCCGATGTGGTTTGGTATGGTGATTATGTTAACTGCATCAGTAGTTTTTTCTGTTCGATATTTAAGAACGGGTAATCAAAAGTTTGATACCTACGCTATTGAATTAGTAAATACGTCCATACTTTTTGCCGTACTAGGCCTAGCAACAGGTATGATCTGGGCTAATTACACTTGGGGTGCTCCATGGAGTGGTGATCCGAAACAAAATGCTTCAGCTATTGGGGTATTAATCTATTTCGCTTACATCCTATTACGAAATTCAATTACCGACCCACAACAAAAAGCTAAAATTGGAGCAGTATATAATATCTTCGCTTATGCGACCTTAATCCCATTATTATTCATACTTCCTCGATTAACAGATTCTTTGCACCCAGGAAATGGAGGAAACCCTGGCTTTAATGCTTATGAATTAGATGGTAGACTTAGAATGGTATTCTATCCTGCTGTAATTGGATGGACATTACTTGGTGTTTGGCTAACAGAACTTAGAATAAGATTGACATTTTTAAAATCTAAGATAGATGAAGAAGATTAAATATATAATAGCCTTTGCTCTTTTGATAGTGAGCTTGAATTTAAACGCTCAAAAAACAGAAATTGTGGAGGAAGATTATGCAAATAATAAAATTGAGATGGCTGATACTATGAGGTCAGAAGGCAAAATATATGTTTTAGTAGCCATCATGCTTACCATATTTGCTGGTTTTGTTATTTACACGGTATCCACTGAAAGAAAAATTAAAAAATTAGAAAAATCTTTAAAAGAGAAAGAATAGAGAATTTTTTAGATATTACCTTTGTTCAATTCTGAGAATCAATATTAAATATGAAGAAGTCTTACATTTTTGGCATAATCGTAATAGCTGCAGCAATCATGATGATTGTATCTACTGCAGGAGACGCAAGTTCTTACGTTACTTTTAAAGATGCTCATGACATGGCCGTAGAAGGCAATGATAATAAAATTCATGTGGTGGGTCAATTAAAGAAAAACACAGCAGGAGAGATTGTTGGATTACACCCATCTGATGATAAATTATCCTTTACTTTTTTAATGGTTGATGAAAATGGAATGGAGCAGGAAGTTTTCTATAATGAACCTATGCCTGCCGACTTTAAAAGATCAGAACAAGTAGTGGTTATTGGTGGTTTTCAGCAAGGAATGTTCGTGGCAGACAAAATATTGATGAAGTGCCCATCTAAATATCAAGAAGAAACGGTTATATAATTTGATTCCAAAAATATGATACATACTACAATAGGTGACATGGGTCACCTTTTTGTTATTATAAGCTTTGTTGCAGCATTAATTTCAATCTTTAATTTCTATAAGGCAGAAAAAAGCCCCATTCCTGAAGTGCAAAAAGGATGGATGAAAAATGGTCAGATAACTTATCTGATACATGGGGCGGCCGTGTTTGGAATAGTAATCAGCTTATTTACGATTATCTCTAATCATTATTATGAATACTTCTATGCATGGAGTCATTCCTCAAGGGCACTTCCAGTCGAATATATCATTTCCTCGTTTTGGGAAGGGCAAGAAGGAAGCTTTTTGTTATGGTTATTTTGGAATGTCCTGCTAGGGTTTGTTATTCTGCTTACCAATAAAAAATGGGCGCCATCTGTAATGATGAGCTTTGCAGTGGTCCAAGCATTTTTATCATCCATGATCTTAGGAGTGGTGATAGGGGATTTCAAAATCGGTAGTTCTCCATTTATCTTATTAAGGGATGCGATGGATGCTCCAATATTTAATGTAAATCCAGATTATGTTCCAGAAGATGGAACAGGTTTAAATCCTTTATTACAAAATTACTGGATGGTGATTCACCCTCCCGTATTATTTTTAGGATATGCTACTACTTTAATCCCGTTTGCTTACGCAATTGGAGGTTTATGGAAAAAAGACTTCAAGGGTTGGGTTAGACCTGCTTTACCATGGGCACTTTTTTCAGCAGCCATATTAGGCGTTGGTATTTTAATGGGAGGTTACTGGGCCTATGAAACCTTAAACTTTGAAGGTTTCTGGAATTGGGATCCAGTTGAGAATGCTTCTTTAGTTCCATGGTTGGTTTTAGTGGCAAGTATACATACCATGATAACCTATAAAAAGAGTGAAACAGCCTTAAAGGCCTCTATTATTTTAGTACTCTCTGTTTTCTTGATGGTACTATATGCTACTTTCATGGTAAGAAGTGGGGTATTAGGAGAATCATCTGTTCATTCATTTACTGATCTAGGACTATCCGGACAATTGCTAATTTATTTACTTAGCTTTTTAATTATATCAATAGTTTTAGCGGCCGTTCGCTGGAAACATATTCCATCTACTGAAAAGGAAGTATCAACCTACTCTCGAGAATTTTGGATATTTATGGGAGCAACATTATTATGTTTGATGGGTTTCCAAATTTTACTGCCAACATCAATTCCGGTTTATAATTCCTTAATTCAATCTTTTGGAGGTATTTCAAACTTAGCGCCTCCCGCTGATCAAGTTGAGTTTTATACTAAATGGCAGATGTGGTTTGCTATTGGATTGGCTATTCTATCAGGTACAGGCCAGTTTTTCTGGTGGCAAAAGATGAAGAAATCAGAAGTAAAAGATTCTTTACTAATGCCAATTTTGGTCACTTTATTGATTTCAGCCATAATCATTGTGACTGGTGGAATGACTAATATAGCGTATATTATTATGGTGGTTGCTTCTATTTATACCATAGTGGCGAATGCCAAAATCTTCTTCAAAATTGTTAAAAGCAATTATAAGCTATCAGGGGGTGCTATTGCTCATATGGGATTAGGATTGATGTTATTAGGTATTTTATTTTCATCAGCTTATTCTAGAACTATTTCTTTGAATGAAACAGGTTTATTGTTAACCAATTCGGAAGAGGTGGAAGATAATTTCAATCAGGAAAACATTCCGTTGTTTATTAATGATCCGCAAACGATGGGTGAATATACCCTTACTTACAAAGGTCGTTTCTTCGAAACTTATGACGGGGGTTACGTAAAAGCTTCATATTTGAATGATACTGATGATGAAAATTCAAAAGTCATCAAAAGAAAAATTCAAAGGGATGGCGAAACTTTAAATACTGGAGATACTTTGAAAGTTTATGGTGCCAACCATTACTATAAAGTAGATTATCTGCATGCAGATGGAGAGAAATTCTCATTATTTCCAAGGGCGCAAATTAATGCAGATATGGGCGGTTTAATTTCATCTCCAGACATCAGAAGAAAATTCAGCAAAGATTTGTATACACACGTTTCATCAGTGCCAGACCCAACTCAAGAAATTGAATGGTCTGAAGCTAAAACAATGGAAGTTACTTTTGGTGAGAAATTCTTCTTAAATGATTTCGTAACTGTTTTAGAGGATGTTAAACGAGTGGATGAAATCGATGGCGAAAAACTCAAAGGGAATGATTTGGCTGTTAAAGCTACCGTAAAAGTTTATGGCGATGGCCAAGATTATATCTTAAATCCATATTACTTAATTAGAGATAATATGGCAGGTAAAATTCCTGATGAGAATAGAGAGATTGGTGTTAAGTTAAATATTGAAAGTATTCAACCTGAATCAAATACATTCACATTATCGATTCAAACTACTCAGAAAGATTATATTATATTAAAAGCAATCGAAAAGCCATTGATAAACTTATTGTGGATTGGTACATTAGTCCTAACATTTGGTTTTGGTATGGCGATTTTTAGAAGATACTCAGAATTCTATAAAATGAAACGTAAAGGACTTGAGTGAGAAATGCTGCTTATCATATTAGTTTTATTGGTGCAGGTAATGTAGCCTGGCACCTTGCTCCTGCATTGGAAAATGTTGGGCACTATGTGAAAGAAGTATATAGCCCAAGTGGAAAAAGCGCTAAAAAACTAGTAGGAAATTTATATGATGCGGTAGTCAAAGAGAATCTTGATTTCTCTGAAAGTCCTTCTCAAATCTTTATACTGGCTATTCCAGATGATGAAATTGAAAATGTAGCCAAAGAGATCATTTTTCCAGATCAAAGCTTGCTGGTTCATACTTCAGGCAGTAAGCCATTAAGTGCTTTAGAATATTCGAGCGCTTCAGCAACAGGGGTTTTTTATCCCCTACAAACCTTTTCAAAAAGCCGGCAGGTTTCATTTGAACGAATACCATTCTTATTAGAAAGTGAAAATAAAGAAGCTTTAAGGATATTACAGAACCTAGCCAAATCCTTAAGTAAGGATGTACAACTAGTTTCAACTGCCCAAAGGAAACAATTACATTTGGCGGCAGTATTTGCTTGTAACTTTACGAATCATATGATGAGTATATCTGAGGGAATCATGAACAATGCTCAACTTGATTTCAAGTTACTCACTCCTCTGATAATGGAAACCATCGAAAAGGCATTGAATCATTCTCCTTCAACAGTTCAAACAGGCCCGGCCAAAAGAGGGGATTTGGAAACTTTAGATAAGCATATGGAAATGCTTAATAATAATGAAAATGTGCAGGCGATATATAGAATGATCAGTCAGCATATTTTAGACCAACACTAAGAGAAATATAAGCTTTCTTATTAGGACAATCCCTTCCGATTCATCAAATTTATAGCTGGAATAACCAAGACTATCAAATGACACCACAATTGCCTAAAAACTTTTCTTTCCCTGGTTTTGTAAGGCTTATTCGTGTCCAGAATTTGATCATCATAGTCCTGACACAGTATTTAACTGCATTATTCTTACTAGAAGGAATTTCTATATTTAACCTAGAGTTATTCCTACTGAGCTTGAGTACTGTATTTTTAGCAGCCGCTGGCTACATCATCAATGATTATTATGATGTAAAAATTGATTACATCAATAAACCCGATAAAGTTATTGTTGGCAAAGTAATTAAAAGAAGGGTCGTTTTATTTTGGCATACCTTTTTAAATTTCGCAGCTATCATTATGGGTGGTTTTTTAGATCCTAAAATAGCAGGGATTCATTTTATTGCTGCTTTTTTCTTGTGGTTATATTCCAATCAGCTTAAAAGATTACCCTTTATAGGTAACTTCATAGTAGCATTATTAACTGGGCTTTCCATATCAATCATTACGATTTACTTTGGTCAGAAACCTATTTTGGTTCATACTTATGCACTTTTTGCTTTTGCAATAAGTCTTATCCGTGAAATCATTAAAGACATGGAAGATTGGCAGGGAGATGCTAATTATGGCTGCAAAACCTTACCTATTATCTGGGGATTAAGAAAAACGAAGCTGCTGGTTTATGTTTTAATAGCCGCTTTCTATTTCTTGATATTCTACATGACCGAGTTTCTGGAAAACGACATTTTATATTTTTACTTCTCTGGCTTAACCTTATTCGTAATCTTCTTTGTTCATAAATTAAGATTAGCCGATACTGTTAAGCATTACCACTTCCTTAGCAATTTCTGTAAAGTCATTATGCTTAGTGGAATATTGAGCATGTTATTTTTTTAGAAACTATTCTTCGTAAATCACTTGTAATAAAGTTTGGCCTACAGCCTTTAAAGTTTCTTTTGATATTATCTCCATATTATCGTTATGGGTGTGATGGTACGATGGAAAAAACTGATCTGAATTGGGGTCATGCGCAATAATATCAATCATGGGAATTTTTCCAAACTCGTTCACAAAATAATGATCATCTGTAATAGGCCCTACTCTATTATTAACAAAGAATCTTCCATAGCCAATTTCTGCTGAAGTATCCCAAACCTTATCAACTATAGAAGGAGCATATTTCATTGAATAACCCTCTTTATGAAACTGAGCATCTTTAGCTCCCACCATATCTAGTAAAATCCCATAATAGGCAGAATAACCTGGTACATGCTTATTCTTACTCCAATGTTGAGAACCTAAACACCACCATGTTTTGGATGGATCATTACTTGCCATACCGTATGGCTCACCATTATCTTCTCCATCAAATAAAATAATATCTATTCCAATTTCCGGTTTATTTTTTGTTTCCTGAATGGTTTTAGCTATTTCCAAAATTACGCCAACACCACTAGCGCCATCATTCGCCCCATCTATTGGTTCGTTTTTTCTTTCTGTATCCTTGTCAGCTATTTTACGACTATCCCAGTGTGCAGCTAAAAGTATTCTTTTTTTCTTAGCAGGATCCACAGAAGCGATAATATTACTTAAATTCCATATCTCACCATCATACGTTTCCGCTTCAAAATCTTGAGTTTGCACTTTAGCGCCAGCACTGTCTAATTGATTAATAATATATTCTTTAGTGAGCCTATGAGGTTTTGTGTTGGGTACTCTTGGGCCGAATGCCACTTGATCTGCTACATATTGATAGGCTCTAGATTGATTAAAGCTTGGAACTTGAAGGTCTTTTCTCTTAGTAGTAAGGTTTTCTTTTTGCTTATTTTCTTTATCAGAGCCACAAGCAATGATAAAAAATGACAAAAACAGATATGGGAATAATTTTTTCATGTTTACTATTAATTCAAAAATACAGTTATTGGCAGTTTCTACTTATATAAATTAAAAATATACGTCTTCACCTATTTGATTCGTTAATGAAACACCTTATTTGATGTATTATTTTAGACACAAATGTAAACTTTATTCATGTAGCTACAGTAAAATTTTTAAACTTACAGCGAAATAGCATCTTATTATTTATTTAATCTATCTATTTAGGGTGTTTATTGATAAAATATATTAGTTTATCGATTATGCTTTCACTAGGAACTATTATTACATCAGAAGTAACTTATTTAACAAAGCGCCTTTTTTATAAATTATTATCAACCTAAATTTGAAACATAACTTAAAAACAGGAACCAAAAATGAAAAAGTCAATTAAATTATTCGCAGCAATTTCAGGATTAATCTTATTCGCTTCAGCTTGTGCGCAAAGAACCTGCCCTACTTACGCTACTCAAGAAGTAGAAAAAGATAGCAAAATAGAAGCTACTGTTTAATCAACGATAATTTCTGCCATTAATTCCCAAAGGATTAATTGAAATGATATAAAAAGATTAACGAAGCGCTATATGCTGGCTTTTTCTCATCTTTTATCTCCATAACGATATCAATCTGGGCTTTACTCACCCCTCTTAAGTCTACGATAGAATTAAGTTTAGCTTTTAGTCTAACGGCTGAGCCTACCTTAACGGCTTGATTGAATTTCAATTTCTCAATACCGTAATTTATCATCATTTTCAAGTTAGTAACATTAGCAATCTGCTCCCATAAATATGGAGCTAAAGATAATGTTAAGTAACCATGCGCAATTGTTCCCCCAAATTGACTTTTTGCTGCTCTCTCTTCATCAATATGAATCCATTGGTGATCAATAGTAGCATCTGCAAATTTATTTACTTGTTCTTGATCAATCGTATGCCAATCAGAAACCCCTAGTTCTTTTCCTTCATAGGCCTTAAATTCTTTGAAACTGCTAATTTGAATAGGTTGCATGATAGTCGTTAATTTTAATTAGCCGCAATATATAAGCTTATTTATAAATTATTGAATAGAAAAGACAATATGTACTTCAGCTTTTAATTTTATGTTTTTAAAATCTAAATCAGAAATTATAGATGAATTTTCGCTTGAAGCCGCAAGCATTCTGTTATTTGAAACAGACTTATAATAGATTGGTTGAAAGTCTCTTTGATTTTCACTCATTTCAATTACTTTTCCTAACTTTTCTCCTAAGGGCTCTAATAATACTTCAGCCTTAGCCTTTGCATTTTTAACGGCTTCTACTTGAAGGTTTTGATTCAGTTCATTGATATTAGAGTGAGTATATTGCGTTATTCTAGCGTACTCAATTCCTTTAGGATCAATTTCAGATAATATCTGATTGAGTTTATCAACATCAGTGAGCTTAAGCTGAAACTGTTTTTTAGCTAGAAAGTCTTTATTATTTTTTTCTTTCCAATCGTAATTATATCCATATACATTTTCAACTTTCAGGTTTTCCTGATCAATTCCAGCATTTTCTACTGCTTTAATTAATTGATCTTCCAAGCCACTGATCAGAAATTTACTGCCTGAATTTAATTTATATTCTTTAAGCGAAATGCTGAAATAGAGGATGTCAGGCTTGATTTCATCTTCCGCAATTCCTGTTACTTTTATAGTTCTTAAAGCATTATTTGAATCCTGAGCATAAGTGGAAAACGCTATAATTAAAGCGAGAATTAATATACTGATCTTTTTCATATCCATAAAATTTGTTTGAAATGGTTTTATCAAATCCCATGCCTTAACGCTTTAATTTGGCTTTTAAATTTTCAATATGATTAAATAAAGCCTCTTGCCAGCTTTGTCCTGCATCCCATTCTTCACCCAAATAAATATCTTTGGTATAAAGTTGTTGAACATAATATTTATGAACCTGCTGATCGATTCGGTATTTCATGACTTCTTCATTGGGTCCTTTTCTAATGGATATCAGTATGGTTTCTTCCTCTGATAAATCATAGCCTAGCATTCTTCTCAGGCTTTCTCCATTATTCTGTAGTTTTTTTAGTACCATTAAATAACCTTGAGAAATCATTTCCTCTGCAGTCATTCCAGGTTCAACTAATCCATATTCGAACGGATAATAATTTTCCATGATTGAATCTAATGCCATATTTGCTTGGTCTACATCCATGTCCAGCATTATACTTTCGGTGAATTTTGGTACTGCTAATTTATCTATTCGGATATCAGGATTGAAATTTTCAACTCTTCGGGATTTAATTACGCGTGTCTTCTTAAATGTTTCAGGAACATCTATTATTAAAAAGTTTTCTCTTTCAAGTCCTGACTTATTCACTAAAGTACGCAACTGTGATCCTAATTCTTTTAAGGTTTTATCCTGTAGGTAAAATGCTTTCATTCCATTTTGAAAGAAGCCGCCTTCTTCTGGAATTTTGGTAGCGTACAAGGCAAAACCGCTATCCATCTGATGGACAATTAGCATATTTTCTATGCTTCTATCTGTAATATCTGAGTAAAAAGCTTTAGTAGCATCTTCTCCTGACATGATATCGGATAATGAATAATAGGCAACTGCATCTACGCCAATTTCAACAAAATTATTATGTATAATTTGAGCTTCCTTTTCCCAGTTTAACGAATTGATATTCATAAAAACGACTGCTCTTTTACTTAATAGGTCTTTTGGGAGCTGATCCGTTTTTGTTAAAAAAGGAAAATCATCTTGTGAAATGCCTCTAAAACACATAAAAAGGAATAAAAGTGAAAATATACAGTTTCTCATAGAATTAATTTCGGACGAAAATTAAAGATTTTTGACTAATCGGCTGAATCTTAACGCCATTATCTATAAATTTATTCTTTAGCTAAAAATGCTAATTCTATTAAATGATAAAGCTTTGATGAAATCAATTAAATATTGTTTTTTAATTTTATTAATCTTGATGGCCCATCAGGGCTATAGCCAGAGGGATTCTGTAAAGGTATTTCCTGACTCTTCAAAAGTTATGAATGATTTATTTTTTCTCGCTTCTGATTCATTAGAGGGAAGAGAAACGAATACAACTGGAAATGCTATTGCAAGAAAATATATTGTAAATAGATTACAAAAGTTAGGTGTTTCCGCCTATGTTCCTGACTATATTCAGTCCTTTATTTTTGGGAAAGACTCCATTCCAGGGGAAAATATTTTAGGCTTTATTGAAGGCTTTACTGGAAAGAATTATATAGTAGTTTCGGCACATTACGATCATGTTGGGATGGAAGACAGCACAAAAATATTCAACGGGGCAGATGATAATGCCAGCGGAACAGTAGCTTTATTGGCTTTAGCCGAACACTTTAGAGCAAATCAACCAGATAATAATATACTTTTTGCATTTTTTGACGCTGAGGAAAAAGGTCTTCAGGGAGCAAAATATTTTATGCAGTCAGTAGTGGTAGATACCAACAGAATTAAGATGAATGTGAATTTAGATATGGTAAGCCGTGGCGATAAAAATGAAATTTATGCAGTAGGCACTTATTTCACTCCCTATTTAAAACCTATGCTCAAAGATGCAGCTGAAGACAAAAGCATTAAACTTCTATTTGGTAGAGATGAACCTAAGAAAAAGCCAAATTGGGTAAACTCTTCGGATCATGCACCTTTTCACAATGCAAAAATTCCTTTTGTTTATTTTGGGGTAGATGACCATGCTGATTATCATAAAATTACCGATACTCCAGATAAGGTTAACCCAGATTTTTACTTGGAAGCGATACGATTAATAAAGGATGCAATAGAAAATTTTGATGCCAATTTGGGTGATATTGTTTATGGCAAATAAACAATTAAGTACAAATCCCTATTGATTTTAAATACATGAATTAAAATAGCTCTTTAAGAATATATAATATGCAGGAAAGACACAGCTACGACCTCGGAATGATTGGAAACTGCGCCTATCTGGCGTTAATTGGTAAAGACACAGACATTAAATGGATGTGTATGCCTCGCTTTGATAGTTCCTTCATTTTTGGGAGCCTAATTGGAGGTGAAAAAGGAGGAGAGTTTTCTATCAAGCCTACTTCTGAAAAGTATAAGATTACCCAATCGTATATTCCGAATACAAATGTGTTAGAAACCATAGTTGAAACGGACGAATATGCCTATAAAATCACGGACTGTGCTCCTCGCTTCAGACAGTTTGATCGCTACTATCGCCCGCAGATGCTCATTAGGAAAATTGAACCGCTCAATGGTTTGCCGCAATTAAGAGTAGTATGTGACCCTGTAGGAGACTACGGACAAAAGAAATTGAAAAGAGAAAGAGGGAGTAGCCATATTCGCTACTTTGGTTTGCCTGAAACTTTAAGGCTTACCACCAATATTCCGATTAATATGGTGATGGATAGCAGCCCATTTGTTTTGACCAAAACGCGCTATATGGTCATGACCTACGGGGCTCCTTTGGAAGCAGAATTAAATGAAACAGCTGAAAACTTCATTAGCAAAACCGTTGCCTACTGGCAAAACTGGGTAAAGTCAACCAGTATTGGTCAGCATTATCAGGAAGAAGTGATCCGGTCTTCTTTAGCCCTGAAAATTCACCAGTATGAAGATACAGGGGGTATTATTGCTTCGCCAACCATGTCCTTACCAGAATCACCAGGGAGCACGCGGAACTGGGATTATCGTTATTGCTGGATGCGCGACACCTATTATACGCTTACGGCTTTTAATAACATTGGTCACTTTGAAGAGATGGAAAATTACTTCCTTTACCTCACCAATATTCCGATGCGGGGTAAGGAAAGAGTGCAGCCACTTTATAATTTAGTAGGCGAAGGCACTATAGTAGAAAAAGAACTGGACTTACCAGGTTATATGGGCAACCAACCGGTGAGAGTGGGGAATGATGCCTATACTCATATTCAGAATGATGTGTATGGTCAGATTTTATTGGCGATTCTTCCGCTTTATACCGATAAGCGTTTTGCCAATATGGAGAAATCGCAATCGGCCTATCTATTAAAAACCATTTTGGATAAGATTGAATACACCATAGATGAGGCGGATGCCGGTTTATGGGAATTTAGAAACCTGAAGCAGAAGCACGCTTATACTCACCTTTTCCAATGGGCAGGAAGCCATGCAGCTGTTAAAATTGCCCATGAAATTGGAGATCCTGATTTAGGAAAAAAAGCAGAGAAATTACTGAAACAAGCAGCCGCTCATTTAGAGAAATGTTATGCCCCTAGCCGAAAAGCCTATGCCCAAGCTGAGGGCGTAGAAAGAATGGATGCCAGTACCTTGCAGTTGATTATGATGAATTATATTCCTCATGGAAGTCAGAAAGCGAAAGATCATTTAAAAGCATTGGAGGAAGATTTAAGAGTGGGTAAAGGCCTCTTTTATCGATACAAGCATGCTGATGATTTTGGCGAACCAGAGACTACTTTCTTGATTTGTGCTTTTTGGTATGCGGAAGCCTTGGCTTGCGTAGGAAGAACGGAAGAAGCCATGGAAGCCTTTGAAGAAATTATTGGCTATTCTAATCATGTTGGTTTGTTGAGTGAAGATGTTAAATCAACGGATGGTTCTATGTGGGGGAACTTCCCGCAAGCCTATAGCCATGTTGGCCTTGTAAATGCTGCCTACAGAATAAATAATAAGTTGGACAAACCTGATTTTCTGCCTTAAGTTTTGTTTTTTGATATCATAGCATATTTAATCCTGTTAACATTAATAGGATTAATATTCGGGCTTTTATTTAAAACTATAAGGGATGTTGTGAGGCTAACGTTAAATTATTTTGGCCTTTATAGTTTCAGTCGCCTGAACCAAGATCAAGTGAGAAAACTGAAAAAGTATTCTCCTTATTTCAGGAAATTGAAGCACAAGCATCAGCGGGAGTTTATGTGGCGAGTGAGTCAGTTTATTGCGGCCAAAAGCTTTGTTCCAAGAGGGATGAAAGAAGTAACCGAAGAGATGAAAGTAGTGGTGGCAGCTTTAAGTGTTCAAATTACTTTCGGCTTGCCCCGCATTTACCTCTCTCATTTTAAGAGAATCCTGATTTATCCGGATAGTTATTATTCTACTATTAATAATCAATACCATAAAGGAGAAGTAAACCCAAGGTTTGGGATTATCGTGCTTTCATGGAAGAATTTGGTTTCGGGTATCGCCAATGAAACGGATGGTATTAATTTAGGCATACACGAACTGGCACATGCTATACATCTGGAGAATAGAATTCACAATACTGAATTTGGTTTTATTGATCAGGCCCTTTGGGATGAATATTCCAATCTGGCGCAATACGAAATGATGAAAATCAATACTGGGGAACCCACATTTTTTAGAGAGGTGGGTGGAGTAGATCACTATGAGTTTTTTGCGGTGCTGCTGGAGAACTTCTTTGAAAGGCCTAAAGCCTTGAAAAACTACAGTCCCAAACTTTATCATAAAACCTGCCTACTCTTAAGGCAAGACCCCCTTAAGTTGCTAATGAATATCTAAGCTATTGAAATGCCAAATACGTTTACACCTCTATAATCCGCACAGGGGGATAGCTCTACTAATTCCCTTTTGAAATTAATGTAAATCAGGGCACTGTGTAGTTCGTTCACTATCAAGCTATTGTCAATTATTCTTCCGCTATTGTTGCCTGCCAATTAATAACTTTCCAGATGCCCTCTTTCTTTTGAAAAACACCAGAATTGAAATAATTTCCTATTTCTTCTCCATCAGATTTAGCAATAAGTTTAAAGGCTACAACGGCCACATTCTCCATTATTCTTATTTGAACCTCCTCTGCAGAGTAGGAAGTTTGTTGCTCCTTGCTGCTGGCCTGATCAACATTCTTAAAGCCATCCATGACGGTAGATTTTCCAAAGCGCTTGCCAGCTGAACTGGTGTATACCAAATCTTCAGACCAAAAGCGGTTATGCATTTGAGGATTGTTCACATCGCTGAGAAAGTCGTGAAGTAATTTATTTAGAATTTCCTTTTCTGCTTCTTGAGCATAGAGTGTAGAGTTTAGAAAAAATAGTGTGCTGATTAAGAAAATGTATCGCATAGTTTTCGTTTTTCTGTCATAAGATAGCGAAAAATGAATAAGTCTAAAAAAGAGGGTGCAGTATTAAACAATTTTAAGTAAGGGTATGTGAAACTATAGCATGCTAAACTATTTAGGTGTCCAATAAAGATCAGGACTTTATTACTAAAGACTTGAAATACCTATAGGCATCCCGTGCTTATGCTAGCTTTAGCTATAATTTTATAAATGGAAGGTGCTGCATGCAGCAAGCGCAACCCTGCAGCTCACTCACAATCAAGCTATTGTCAATTATTCTTGCTATCTTTAGTAAGGTAAATCCCCACTAACAAAAAGCACTCATGAAAAACATCGCCTCCATCTTCTTTATTGTGCTTGTTATGCAATCCTGCAGCCCCCAAAATAAAAATACTGATCAGCTAAAAAGTCATAATGAAACGGTTATTAATTCATTAACTGAAAAATTGGATTCTATTCAAAAAAATGGACAAATAAATGGATTTGCAGTTGCAATGGTAGACCAAAACGGAGTACTCTATGAAAAAGGCTTTGGATTAGCTAATCTTGAGACAAAAGAGAAGTATACTGAAAACACCATACAGCATATTGCTTCGGTTTCTAAAACCCTAATTGGTATAGCTCTATTAAAAGCAAAAGAACTGAGTAAGCTGAATTTAGATGATCCTATCCAGACTTTTTTACCTTTTAGTGTGATAAATCCTAATTATCCTAATGAGAGGATTACAATCAGACAATTAGCTACTCATACTTCCGGAATTAATGATACTGAGCAATATATGGATCGGGCATGGATTCTTTCAAAAGATCAGGATTTAACGAAAGTAAGTACAGCTTATCCTGCCCAAAGATTAAATCCACCTGAACTTGATATTCCATTAGAAAAATATTTGAAAGGATATTTAGAAATAGACGGAGATTATTTTCAAGAGGATAATTATATAAACTTTAAAGCAGGTGAACGATATAACTATTCAAACATAGGGGCCACTTTATGTGCATTGATTATTGAAAAAGCAACAGGTCAAGCATTTGATTCCTTTACGGAAGAGCACATCTTAGAACCTTTAGGGATGAATTCATCAGCTTGGTCATTGGAAGATGTAGAGAGAAAAAAGCATTCAAGATTATATAGAAATGATAATACACTATTACCTTTTTATACTGCAATAACTTATCCCGATGGAATGTTGATTTCATCAAGTAGCGATATGGCAAAATACCTCCATGAATTAATTAAAGGGTATTTTGGAGCAGGTACCTTACTTTCGAATGATAGCTATAAAGAATTTTTTAAGGAACAATTAGAAGAACAAAATTTTGAATCGCGAAATGCAGCGAATCCTTATAATGGAGATTATAGCCCAGCATTATTCATTGGACATAGTGCGTTGGGATATATTGGCCATTCGGGCGGAGATGCAGGAGTTGGGACTTGGATGTATTTTAATAAAGAGAAAAAAACGGGCAGATATATAGTTATAAACACGGATATGGGAAATGATGAGCGGGCAAAAGAGTTAGAATATTATGCTATTTGGGATATAATGAATGAATATTTTGATAAACTTGAGCTAGATAAATCCGAACCACTGTCAATAAACATAAAATAAGCGAAACTTAAGTTCGCTAGTACTTACCCTATGATTTGTCTCCCTATTTAAGCTAGAAATAACTGATCCTCATAATATTTTTTAGTTAGGAGTAACTTTATTCTCCTATACGCATCTTCACGATAGGTCATAAATTGATTTATCATGAACTTGAGTAAAAAAGACAAAATTGAAATATTTGAAAATGCCATAAGCTGGATTGTCGTTTTGGCCATGTTCCTTTACGGTGGAGGGAAATTAATTCAATTTAATGGAGCGGCAGAATTGGATAAAACAGTCGCAGAAATGACAGGAATGGAATTAATGTGGGCTTTTTACGGATATTCGAAATCCTTTGCCATCACCCTAGGATTTTTTGAACTGCTGGGTGGTATTTTAATTCTGATCAAACCGACTCGCCTAATTGGCGGCTTGTTTACCAGCACCATTTTAATGAATGTAATCCTTCAAGACATTTTTTATGGCGTTCATGTGGGCGCCTTAAAAGCAGCTATATTGTATCAAGTATTGATCTTGATCATTTTTTGGATGAATAAAGAAAAAATGATTGAGGCTTTCAAAAGCCTGTTGAGTTCGAAAAAAATTCAACAAACAAAAAGTAAGTTTTTTCTAAAATTTCTTATCGCTTTCGGACTCTTTGTGGTCTTCAGAATTTTAGAATACTATTTTACTATAAAGCTATAAAACCTATTATTTTATTCGTAACTAGCTAGACTTGCAAAGGTCAGGATTTTACAGAAAAGCTATCTTTCAAAAATCATAAAATACGCTTATATTATACATTCATTTAAATTGTAAATCTAAATGAATGTAGCCTACGACCAATACTATCAGACTGAAAATTACTTCGGAGAACCTTATCCTGAACTTATTCAGTTTATGCAAGACCATCCAGAAAAAGGGAAAGTTTTGGATTTAGGATGTGGCCAAGGAAGAGATGCCATTGCTTTGGCACGCTTGGGCTATGTTGTGACAGGAATCGACAACTCTAAAGTGGGTATTGATCAAATGCTCGAAATTAGCAGAGCAGAAAAGCTGAAGTTGGAAGGACAAGTTGGAGATATTTATTCTTTTGATGGGTTTAATGAATTCGATATTATCCTTTTAGATAGTATGTTTCATTTTGCTAAAGAAGACAGGGAAAAGGAAATTGGTTTTCTCAAAAAAATTGTAGCGAATATAAAGAAAGGTGGAATACTTATTTGCTGTATGCAAGATGCTGAGGATAAAGTGAAAACCTTCAAAGAGACCATCGATACAGAAGTTAATCCCATTTTATTAGTAGATAAAGCCTTTCCATACCTTTTTGAAGACAGCGAAAGTGGACAGCAGTTTGCAATCGATTACAGAATGATGGTATTAAAGATATAATAAAACTAAAAACAGGCCTTATGATAGCCAATACACCGAAACCACCTTATTATGCTGTGATTTTTAGCTCTGTAAGAACTAAGGTAGATCATGGCTATGCTGAAATGACTCAGCGAATGATGCATTTAGCGGAGAAACAAGATGGCTTTTTAGGGGTAGAAAGTGCTAGAGAAGAACTCGGTATAACCGTATCGTATTGGACAGACTTAGAATCAATTAAAAAATGGAAACAAAATTCTGAGCATCTGATAGCTCAAAATAAAGGCCGTATGGAATGGTATAAACATTATAAAACCAGAATTTCAAAAGTTGAGAGAGATTACGGCTTTGACAAATAGAATATACTCATTTCAATTGAATGGCTTTCGATAAAACCTATACGCTAAAGGATGTATTCTAATTATATTCTCTTATCTTAGAGGTACCTCTACAACCAAAACCTTAAGAGTTCATCTCTCATGACGCTTGGTTGAAAAAAATATAGTGTATATAAAGTAACAATGGTTTTTTTATATGCAATATATGGAGGATAAAGTAACATTACTTACTTTATACAATTGTTGTGTGTAATAAGGTTTAACTACTATCGATTTTAATATTTCATATACAATTAACTCAGTCGAGTTTACCAGTTTAAATGACACTAATTGCGCTCTATTTATCGGTAAACTTCATGAAAAGAAATTAACTATTCCATTTAAGCTTTTTGTTTCGCATACCAAAAACGGAAATTGGAAGTTTGAGAAATTATCATTTACTGTAAAAAAACTAACTAGCAGGGATAAACAAAATTTAACTTCACAATCATTTAAAGATCAACTAACAGAAAAGGTATCCAGCATGTTGAACACGATTAATATGTGGTACGGAGAACAGACTGAAACTGGAGCAAAAATGATTTTAAATGAACTGATGCCTCCTGCAGCGGATAAGGGCAAGATCTCTTGCTCGTTTCGCAATCGACTTCTAAGTCTACCTGATTCATCCTGGAAAAGGCTCTGGCCACTTATAAAATCACGTGTTGATTATGATGACTTCTTTTGGGTGCAAGGTCTTCCTAAGAAACTTGTATCAGAGGCAATGGAAAGACTTGAAATAATATTTCCATATGAATGGATCGAAAAACAATTTAAGACTTACCTAAATAAGACAGAAGTAGACTTTGCTGCAGACCTGCCTCAGAGCGAATCATTTTGGTATCCTAGTTATCACTTGGCTAGAACTGCTCTTGGAGCAATTTGTGTTGATCCAGCATGGAATTACTTAATTGAATTAGCCAAATCTATCGATAATCTCAATGGATTCCCGAAAGTAGATCAGATCACAAGGTCTATAACAAAACAACCTGGAAATCAACATCATTTATGCTATGCCAGCGAATTTCACGACAGGAATATGTTGATAGAATTAGAACCTTTAATTGGGAAAGGTTCCGCGAAAAATGATCTTCAAGTCGAATACAAAGGGGAAAGGATTGATATTGAATTAAAAGCATTTTCATCAAAAACACCAGAAACTAGAATAAAAAAAGAGATAATAAAAAAGCTAGATCAGTTACCTAATGAACTTATTCATCCACTAATCTTTCACCTTGTTATTATAGAAAATGGACAATATGATAAAGAACAGGAAGCAAATTTTCTCAATACAGTGAGATCACTTGAAGATTCATTTCTGGGTAAGATTCATGCTGTTGTTGCTGGTAGAATGTTTGTTGATTCTTCTGGTGGATTTTTGAAACGAGATTTTAAGGAGATTAGAATAAATAGTACTTCAAAGTTTGATCTTAACGAAAAAAGTATTTCTGAAATATTCAAACCAAATTTTAATGAAATAAAATATCCAATATATGGTATTGGATCATTTTTTCAATTTGCAAATGAAAGTCAATAATTACTATACACAACAAACACTATCATCCATAAGCTTACTGAGTTATTTGCAAAGGTTGGTGCGATGAGATACTTTTATAGATATTTAAAAGTCCAGCTTACGTATGATAGTTGGACGTCCAGAATAAATTAATCAAGCAATATGACTAGATTTTCCTGTCTAATTTTTCTTTTAATATGTTGTTGCTGTAATCCGGCAGAAAAAAAAGAAAGTTCATCAACTTTTAATTTGACTATCTCATCCACTGTTGATCAAGAAGCTCAGATAAATCAGGAAATTATTAAAACCCTCCGCGGATTCTTGTCAACAAAAAATAAATCCAACTATGAAAATACATATTGGTCATCAGATGACTTTGATACCTATTGGTTTCCATATCAGGACATTTACAGAATTGAAGATAAAGATAGTATTTCAAATTTTTATCAGCCTACTTTGTTACACATCGTGGACACGGATGAGGAGAACAAAAAACTTATTAAAGTGGCATATATAGGTCATAATACTGCTACAGAAGAAAATACATTAAAGTATATTTACAATATTTTGGCAACGAAATCGGACTCAGGCGTTGTTCTTTCTAATTCAACTCAATATTTTACAAAGGACTGGAAGAAAATTGAGAAAGGGAGTCTAAGTTATGTTATCTCTCCGAATAAAGAGTTCAATGAACAAGAAGCTGAAAAGCAAATAAAAGATATCGAAAAAATAAGTGCCTTTTTTAATACCGAGCCCTTACCGATTACCTACTATTCTTGTACAAACCTTAAAGAACTATTTCAAATCAAAGGCTTCGACTATAATCCAATTATGTATAGAGAAGGTGGTGGAGGTCTATCTGCTCGCCAGAATATAGTTTTTTCAGCAAATAGTTCGGAGTTCTATACTCATGAAATCATGCATCTTTATATTATTGCTTTTTATTATTCTAGAGCTCAACTGTTCAATGAAGGGATGGCTACATATTTTGGTGGCAGTCGAAAGTACAGCTATACTTGGCATAAAAAAAACTTAAAAACATACCTTGCAGAGAACCCTGAAATTGACTTAAGCTTACACTTAGAACCTTTTGAAAGATTCTTTGCCGGAGAAACTTCAATTCCGTATATGATAGGTGCATTGATATGTGAAAGGACGTTTCGTTTGTATGGAAAAGAAAAGTTATTAGCATTATTAGAAAAAGGCGAGATGTGGGATTTATTAAATGATGTTGGGTTGACAAAGGAAAATCTTAATACAGAATTAAGAAAAGAGTTATTACTTCCACCAACCTTAGCGATAGCCAATTCGGATTAAATTATATAAGGTTAACATATTACAATTAATAAACTTTATTAAGCCAGACAAGATGGTGTTTCAAAATCCCGCACTTAATGTAGCTTTAGGGTTTCCGCCATGCTCTGCATAGTGGGCATTTATTTTTAAATAAATCATTCTAAAAAACTATCAATAAATTTAAACACATGAAAAACATCCTTTTACTTATTTCGCTAAGCTTTTTGTTGGGCTTTCAAGAAAGCCAAGCAAAATCACCCAATCGCTTCCGAAAATCACCCAACCGCTTTCCAAAATGACGCAACCGCTCAATAAAATCATTTAACCGCTCAATAAAATCATTTATCCGCGCTATAAAATGATATAACCGCATTAAAAAATGGCTTACCCGCTATAAAAAATCGTTCACCCGCAAGAAAAGATCACTTACCCGCTTTTTAAAATGACTAAACCGCACTCCTGCGCCACTTTCACCCCTTCCTGCGTGAATATGACCCTCTCCTGCAAGACTTATGACCCTTCCTGCGCCAAATTTTGCCTTTCCTGCGTAAAAATATAGGCCTCCTGCTTCAGGAATACCCTATATGAAGAGGTTTATCTCATTCGAAATATCCGCTGGAATAGTCTTTTATATGAGTAGCTAAGGCAGATAATGCTTCTTCTTGCAATTTGGGGAGAGATCGTTAATCCTGAATTTAGAACTGAAAAAATTGATTAAGAATTAAAGTAATAAGAGCTATGCAATAGCCTTTATCTTCTACCGTTTCAAATATCTATCCACTAAAACAAAAAATGAAAAGACTCTCATTTTTAATTCTGTTAATTTCCCTTTCTAACCAGCTATCCGCTCAGGAATTCAACTATAAAAATAATGTCCAATTAGAGCTAGGGGGCCATGGTTTAGCCTATTCTTTAAATTACGAACGCATAATATTTGATCAGTCGAAATGGAAAACTACTGCCCAAGTTGGAATGGCTTATTATCCGCCCTTTGTTGGTTTTATCGATTTATGGTTACCAATGAGTATTAATCAGATTTATAAGATTGGGTTAAGTCACCATATAGAAGGAGGCTTAGGTATAATTAAAGTCTATTCTTCAACTCGAGATGCAGACAACCAAGCAGTAGACTGGAGTTGGGATACTTTTTTCTCAGCTCGTTTAGGATATAGGTACCAAAAACCAGACAGTCGATTTCTGTGGAGGATTGGCATTACACCTATTATGGAGACAGATTATTTAAAATCGGAATATTATATACCTAAGTCATATAGAAAAATTATTTCTGATTTTCATTTTATGGCAGCTGCCACTGTAGGTTATAGTTTTTGATGATCTCAATTGCTTTTGCTTTAAATTAACTACTTTCATAGGAAACTAACCTTAATTTGCATGAAAGCTGTCCTGTTTGATCGTAAAAATCCATACCAAAAATTTCAAATTCATGAAGTGCCCAAGCCAAATATTCGGGATGACGAAGTTTTGGTAAAGGTACACTGTGCTTCACCTAATGCGGCTGATTATCGCTCTATCCAAATGCGAATTGTTCCTAAGCATAACATCTTAGGATCTGCTATTTCGGGCATAGTTGAAGAAGTAGGTAAAGGCATTAGCCAATTCAAAGTTGGAGATGAAGTAATAGCGGATTTAGCCGATGTGGGTATGGGAGGATTTGCCGAATTTAAGGCAACTAAAACTTCAGTATTAGTGCACAAGCCAAAGGGAGTATCCTTTGAGGAGGCAGCTGCTTTGCCAGTTGCGGCTACTACCGCATTGCAGGCCTTAAGGAAAGGCGGTATTTCAAAAGGAGAAAAGGTTTTGATCATTGGATCTGCTGGAGGGGTAGGAACTTTCGCCCTTCAATTAGCCAAATATTTTGAAACGGATGTCACGGCCGTTTGCAGTACTAAGTCGGTTGAGCAATCTTATAATTTTGGAGCCGATAAAGTCATCGATTATATGCAAGAAGACCTTTTTAATCGTGATGATCGCTATGATTTAATCTTAGCTATAAACGGAAATTACCCACTGTTAAAATGTAAACAGATGTTGAGCAAAAGCGGTCAATACATTGCTGTTGGAGGTAGTTTAAAGCAAATCTTTAAAGCGCTATTATTTGGAAAAATTTTATCTTTCGGGAAAAAGAAAATAAAAGCGGTAGCAGCAAAACCATTTTCAGAGGATTTGGCTTTTGTTGCAGATTTAGTCGAAAAGGGAAAAATAAAACCATCCATTGAGAAAGTATATAAAATGGAACAAACTGATTTAGCGATGGAGTATTTAAGTGCGGGTCACGCAAAAGCTAAGGTTTTGATTTCTTTTTTGCCAGTGATGAGATAATTTGAAAAGACCAAAGAACTATTTCATATAAATTAATCTAACGGTAATTTTCCTTTAAACCCAATCTCTGTATCTATCTATCTGGTTTACAGCATTTTTATCATAATATTTTATATATTGCTATTAGTACAATATGATAAAAACTATATCCAACCCGAAATTATTCACAGCAAATAGAGGATATGTCTGATTTTAACCAACATTATAAGGAATTAGAAGAGGAAGTTATTCATTTAAAAAATGAATTAGAAGCCTGTAAAAAGCGTGAGCAAGAAGTTCGCGATCAGGAAACAATATTTAGGCTATTTTACGAGAATAGTTCTGATGCCTTATTAATTACTTCACCAGATGGAGGGATACATTCTGTAAATCAGGCAGGATGTGATTTGTTTGGTTGGACTAAAGAAGAAATTTATAAGGGGGGCCGTGATTTATTAGTTGATTCATCGCAAGAATCCTTAAAGAAAGCTTTGCAAAAACGAAAAGAGGAAGGCTATGTTGAAGGAGAATTGATTTTTGTGAAAAAGGGAGGGATTAAGTTTATAGGGGAATATACAAGTAATGTCTTTACGAATAGTGAAGGGCTTAAACGTACTTCTATGATTATTCGGGATGTAACAAAAAGAATAGAAGCCGAACGAATTATTAAAGAGAGCGAAAAGAAATTATGCGAGCTTAACAACACAAAAGATAAATTATTTTCAATTATAGCTCATGATATTAGAGGGCCCTTCAATAATTTAAAAAGCCTTTCTGAACTTATGCTTAAGCAGTTGAGAAATAATGAGATAGCCAAGGCTAAAGAGTATGCTACTTTGATTTCTTCTTCCACAAGAAGCGGTATAATTCTGTTAGAAAACTTATTAAACTGGTCCCAATCACAAACTGGTCAGTTGAGTTTTGATCCGAAGAAAATAGATATAAATGAGGTGATGCTTAATGTAATTGAGTTGAAAAAATCGCTATGGCATTCTAAAGAAATAAGCATTGATTTTTCTCCTAAAGATGGTATAAGCGCACATGCAGATGAAAATATGTTACGCCTTATTTTGAGAAACTTGATTTCGAATGCAGTAAAGTTTACCCATAGAGGAGGAAATATCACCATTAATGCTACGCCAAATGAGCATTTTATAAAAGTGTCTGTAAGTGATAATGGAGTTGGCATGAGCAAAGACAAGCTTGAATCTTTATTTGATATCTCAAAAATTAATAGCACAGCGGGAACAGATAAGGAAAAAGGCTCAGGATTAGGTTTGTTGATCTGTAAAGAGTTCGTAGATAGAAATGGTGGAGAGATATGGGCTGAAAGTACTGAGGGAAATGGAACAGAATTTAGCTTTACATTGCCTATGTACAATCATGATTAATCGCATGTTAAATTTATTTGCAGTCGATCGCAAAAAATTCTCATTATGTAAGCATCCAGTATGAATAGAAAATAAACTGATTGAGGGTTGGTTTATTTAATTATTACTAACATACTACTTAAAATCAAAAAGAAGTATGTTAGTAATAACCTTAAAAGTTTAATTTTCACTTTTTAATTATTTTATGATAGCTAGATTTACCTTTATATTCTAAAACTAATAAGTAAACACCAGAATTAACCTCATCTAAATTTTCAAACCCTTTTATAGAATGAAAGGACCTAATCATTTTGCCATATTGGTTATACAATGTAGCTTTATCATATTCCCCTTTTATGGTGAATCGATTTTTAAAAGGATTTGGATAAATACTATAATTTTGATTTACCTGATTATCGTTTGAGGTAATTTCTGGTTCTGTATAGACTTTAAATTCATTCGTAATTTTGTTAGAATTATTATTTGAAAATTGAGTACTGTAATTGAGTTCAACTAGGTAGTCTCCGTTTTCTAAAAATGACTCAAATCTTAATGGTAATGTGATGGTAATCGATCCGGATTTTTGAATTGTTAATTCCTTTACGAATAATGAATCAGTTATGAATTCTGTTCCTTTTTTTATTGTAATTAGAAATTCAGTTGTAAGGGATCTAATATTGTTATTTTCATTTCCTGCAATGTCGATGGAACAATTAATTTCATTCTGATCTCCCCTTATTTCCTCTGGAATAGTTAATTCCGTTATTTCTATAGAAGGATCATTGATTCTAAAGTTCAGATGATCTTGTTTGCTGTAATTATTAATTGGATGTTTTAATTCAATTATAAATTGATAGTCTCCAGGAGATAAAAAGTTCCCAAGTGCAGAATTTAAGTCAATATATTTCACATATTCCGTAAAACTTGATCTTGCAACATCAACTACTAACTCTTCTTCAGTTACTATTAAAGTATCTTCTTTTTGAATTAGATAAGTGAATAATTGAGTATTTAAATTTTTAATTGAGTCTTGATTGTTTGCACTAATTTTAAAACTATACATTAGTGAGTCCGAGAGAATCGAGAGTTGTTCATTTAGTGCTAGATTAGATAACGAAACCCTTTGATTTCTAATTCTAAAAGGTGTTTCAATCAGTTGCAAATTCGATTCATCTCTTCTTAAAGGATAAAAGCGTGTAATCAAATTATAATCACCAAGAGATAATGGAGCATCTAGATTGAGATCAAAATCTACAATCATGTTTTTACCCTTCGCTAGGTTAATAAAATTGTCATGACTTTGAATTTTTAGTGTGTCTTCGCCCTTTAGTAAAATATGCTCATAATAAACCTTAAATTTAGCAAGGCTGTCTGAACTTCCAGCTAAATCAAACTGTAGGTCTAAGCTGGTTTCATTTTCTTGAATCTCATTTTGAAACTGCACATTGTTTAAATAAATGTTACCATCTATAATTTGTATAGGGAAGGATTTACTTTCAATAAAGCCAGCAGTATAAGGGGAAGAATAATTGAATTTTACATCATAAAATCCGGCTTTTAGATTTTCATTCAGGGCGAAAGTTTTATGTATTTCTTGAAAATTGTTGAAATCCAACATTTCTGAATATGCAAAACTGAGTGAATCATTGGTTGATTGAGAAATCAAATCAATTCTAAAATCAAAAGCGATTAGTTCATCAGGGAAGTTATTATCTTGTTTATCTACACTAAAGCTTAAATCAAGTTGATCAGAATTATTGTAATTATTAAAAACGGTATCTTTTTGTGCCATAAAATCAAAATCAAATTGATTTTGAGAACTGGATGAGGTGTTAATTTCAATCTGGTATAGATCATCCTGAGCATTTACGTTCAGAGAATACCATTTTTCAAAATTTTGACTAATAGTACCGTCATTAAAGAACAGCAGGTATTCACCTGTTTCCATATCTGCCAATTCTAAATAGTTGTTTTCAGTACTAAAAGTATTAATCACACTACTGTCTGCAGCATGTGATAATATTACCTGAGTACCTGAGAAGTTGAAATTTTCATCGTTTAAATTAAATTCAACTTTTTTATTCCCAGATAAACTGCTTTTAGGATTATTAATGAGTTGAATTTGATGTTCAGTATCCACAGTTAAGTTTTGGACGTCACTTTCTTCGAAAAAGTACTGGTGGTTTTGAAAACTTGGAATAAGCTGAGGAAAAATTTCTTCTTCTGGAATTACATTGATAATGTATTCACAAGCGGTAGTATAAAAGTTTGCGATTCCATTTTGCTGTATTGCTTGTTCTTCAAATAAGCTAATAGCTCCATTTTCATGTATTTTAAATAACTGAACTATTCCTGATGTCAAGGGTAATTGGTTTTCATCTAAGGCGATCACATCAATGATATAGTGCGGTTCAATAACACTAAAGTTTCTAGCTGTACCTGTAAATTCTGTATCCTGAAAAGGAGTTGAGAAATGTAATTCTATTTCATAGTCTCCAATCATCAATGAGTTCGTTAATGAAATTGAAGTTTTGAGGTTTAGCGTATCATTTTGATTGAGATTTAAATTCTGATCAAAAGAAATAGAATCCAGAACAGTGCCATTTTGCTTTATTAAACTATAAAAAGACGCATTTGAAATCGAAATGGAATTGTTTTTGAAAAAATTTGACATTTGATACTGAATAGTAACATTATTTTCATCAGCTTCAATATCACTAGCTTCTAATTCAAAAGCAGCCAATTCCATTTTCAAGTTTTCAACTGCCACTTCACCTGTTTCATTTACTACTAACTCTACAATATCGGTGGATTCATCTATACTTAAGTTGGCGGAAATATCATTGGATTCCAGAATATTGCCATCATCAAAATAAATTTCATATTCACCATTTTCAACCTCTGTAAAGGTAAAAGAACCACTTGCATCTGTTTTTGTAAATGCTACTACCTCACTATTTCTTATTAAGTAAACAGGAGTTTGATCAAAATTAGTAGAAGCGGTTTGTCTGTAAGCTACTCTAGCACTTGATGTACCTGATACAATATTGCCAGTGATTGTCTTTTCACCATTCAGCACATTGGGAGCTACATATATTGGCTCAATTTGAATTGTAGTGTTACCGTTAATTTCTGTGAAACTAGTTTGTTCTAATTTAAACGTATTTCCAGATACTGTTCTGAGGTAATTCGGAAATTGACTTTCATCTGGCACTACATAAAACATAAAGTCTCCTGCACTTTGCAGGAAGGTCACCTGTCCCACCCCATCTACTTCCTCAATATTTTGATTACCTAAGTAATTGATATTACCATTTGCATTTTTCTCATAAAAATAGACGATTCCTTGATTGATGATGTCTCCATTTTGGCCTAATATTTCAACATCTATGGAATACTCTGAAGCAAATATTTCTATCTCACTTGTAAACGGCCCGGCACTACCATCTTTATAGTCTAAAGTGATATTGGTGGTAACATTGTAAGTGCCGGCAGTAAGAGTGGGTCTATTTGGAAGTTTTATATAAAGTTGATTAGTTTCAAAAGCATCCATGTAAACACCATTTCTAATGTTATAATTTTCTATAATTTGACCATCCAGAGACTCTAATGTTATATCAATAGTAGCATAATCATAAATTGAATTACTGTTAGGATTTTCTAATTCGATATTCAGGGGAATTTGAATGTCTTCTGTTTCTACTTGAGATGTTGATGATATGCTTACTATGTTAAAATCATAGTTGAAAATGGGTTGACTTCCAATGTGTACTTCTATTTCATCGATTAAAGGGTAATTAGGATCATTATTTCCTATGTAAATATATTCGCCAGATAGTTCATTATCATAAATATCCACGAACTCCAATCTGCTTTTACCTGCTTTTATTCCTGAACCATAATAATTTTGAGGATCATAGCCTGTTCCAACGGAATAGGACGATACATAGTAATCTAAATAAGTTACGTCAGTTGTACCGGTATTTTCAATATTAAATGATAAACTGACACCGTACTCAGTCCATTGATAAGATACCGAAAATTCATCTATAGTTAAAAATGCATTTGAGGAAGCTACCTCTATACTACCTGCCTGATAAACATTATTTGTTTCATCGATTTCTTGAATCTGATCGTAGCTATCAACCTTTAAAAAAACGTAATATTCACCTGGGTTTAGGTTGAATGGGATTTCAAAATCATTTAATAAAATTCCAGTTAGCTCATTTTGATAATCAAATCTTAAATAATCAGTATGCTCTAATTGTATATCATCCTCATCAAATACCATATCGGCTGATAAGTATGCTTCAACATAAACTCCTCTTATGGTTGAACCTTGATTAAAGGCATCCACATTCAGTGCTAACTCTTTTCCTTGCACATGATTTGTCGCATCATTTAAACTAAAATTACTTAAAAGGATGTCAGCAGTAGAAACTGTCACTTCAGCAACACCTGCTTGAAACTTATTATTTGAGGGATTTACATCAACAAAATTATATGAATCTGGGTCAATTATAGCATTAACATAATATGACCCTACTTCTTGATCCAAATCTTCTAAATAATCCGAACCACCTATTTCAAAGTTTAAGGTGACTGTTTCATCAGCCTCAAGAGCAGGGAAATAGTCTGACGTAAAGAAATTAGAGTAGTCTGAAGCATCATTACCAAAATAAATCTTTAAAAGTCCTTGATTGGAAGAAATGACACCTATATTCTTAATACTGATACTATAAGTAAAGGCTGAATGTTTTTGGTAGCTAGTTTCAATAGTCATCGATTCGATAATCAAATCCTGACTGTAAGCGGCAAAAGACAATAGAATTGTAAGGATTGGAAGAAGTATTAATTTTCTCATGATATATTGTAAAAATCGAAAAAATTAAAACTACTAAAAATATTTCTATTAGCGTATATTAAAAACTGAATTATTTATCAGAAATATGGCATTCTATTTTTATCAATAACTTTTGAACAAATGAATGATAAAAGGTTTCGCACTAGTCATCAAATAAAAAATTAAAATATCTTAAATCATAATTCTTAATTCACTAACCTATACATTAAAACAGCAGCTCTTTTTGCTTGCATGCTGAGCTTACTTAAATCTCCAGTTTCATTTATAGTATGATCATCAGCTCCACTCAATCCCATCCCATCTATGGCCATGTCAACATAGCCAGATGTAAAAGAAACATCAGCAGCACCTGCATTTCTTGGGTTAACAGCTACCACTTCACCAAAGCCTAAATCTTGACTTACTTGATTATATTTTTCTAACAATTCACGATTTCCCTCTGATGGTGCGAGTGGAGGATAACCCCCCTCTTTAAAAACTAATTTTGCCGAGGTTCCGGGATAATTATCAGCGACTATTTCTTGCATGATTTTTTTTGCCCTTTTCAATTGCTCCAGTGAAACCGCTCTTATGTCTCCACTTACCTTTACCTCTTGAGCCACTACATTGGATTTACCAAAGGCACTACCTCCGCTTTCTCCTTCATCGTATTGAACGGAAGTTCCACCTAAAATAACCCCAGGGTTGAAAGTGAGGTTTTCCTCTTTTGATAGCTGAACATAAAATTCGTTTAATATTCTTGCGGCTTCGTAAACAGCTCCAACACCTACTTTATCTGAAAAAACTTGAGAAGAATGAGCTGCATTTCCTTTCACATTTAAGCTCCATCCGGATGAACCCCTTCTTGAAACGACTATAGTTTTAGGGTCACCATCTGCGTTTTCAAAAGCTAAAGCTATGTGAGCCAATTTTGCTGCATCGGTCAATGCTTTTTTAGACAATTCGATTGGGCTACCACTTTTTTCTTCATCACCTGTCATCACCACTTCTATTTGCATATCCTCTAAAAGCTTGGCTTCCTTCAAAGCCTTAAGCGCCATTAGTATAATCACATCTCCACCTTTCATATCTGCTACTCCAGGGCCTTTTAGAATATTTCCATCTTGCATCTCATATTTTTGAAAAGGACTATCTGGTTCAAAAACGGTGTCTAGATGACCTATAAGCAAAAGTTTAGGGCCTTTTTTCCCCTTAGTTCTAGCCACTAGATGACCTGCTCGATTAAAACTTTCTCCTGGCAACCACTCCGTTTCCATACCCAGTTTGTCAAACTCTGCTCTTAATACCATTCCCACTGCTTGCACCCCTTCAAAGTTCATGGTGCCACTGTTCATGTTTACTATCTTCTTGAGAAGCTCTGTATAATATTCATTATGCTGATCAACTGAAGCAAGCAGTTTTTTTTCTGTTTTATTGTTCTGAGCATTTAGATTTAAAACGCAATAGGAAATAATGAGGAGAAGGCTAAAAAATCTTTTCATGTGATTAAGTTAATAAATTAGTTTTATTAATAATGCATTGTTTTAATAAACCTATTTAAAGCCAAAAGTTTAAAACTGAAACACAAAATATTTATGAAGTTTAAATTTTAAAGATAGCTTTAGAAAAGCTTCCAATTTAGAATAGAATTGGAAATATTGAATTTTATAACAACCGATCAAATGGTAATTGTAGTGGTAGGTGATGAAGCTACAAATATCGAAGGCTTAAGAAAATTAGGCTATGATATTGTGAAGCTTAATGCCAAAGGTGAGCCGGTTGAGCAAACTAATATGGAAGGCGGAAAATAAGTTTTTTATAATTGAAATGAATAAGAAGCCAGTACTGAAAAGTGCTGGCTATTTAATCGTTTATCTACATCTGTAAAAGTAATCGATATTAATGATGGTTCTGTCGATAACTTGTAAAATTACTATCTGAAAGTAAATGCATTAGTTCTTTATTATTTTACTTTTCATTATTTTTAAATATTCCTCCAAAAAGCCTTACAGAAATTTAACTTTTTATAAGCTTTTCATGCATTTTAGCTAATAACTATTAAAAGATTATGATTAGGAGCATTATTGTTGATGATGAATTGAAAAGCAGAGAAAGTCTGCAAATATTGCTTACTGATTTTTGTGAAAATGTAGAAGTGTTAGCACTCTGCCAAAATGTGGAGGAAGGCTTGAAGGCCATTAAATCACATGATATTGATGTGGTTTTTTTAGATATTCAGATGCAAAGAGAAACGGGCTTTGACTTGCTATCTAAGCTAGACAAGAAAAACTTCGAAGTCATTTTTACCACTGCATTTTCGGAATATGCCATTAAGGCTTTTCAATATAGTGCTATCGATTATTTATTAAAACCAATAGATATACAGGAATTAAATAGGGCGATTAATAAAATCACAGAAAGAAAGAAATCTGATATTTCAGCTCGACTAGATTACCTTTTAGAAACAATTTCCCCTCAAAATAAAGAATTTAAAAAAGTAGCGCTGCCATGTCATGATGGTTTGGTGTTTGCAAGCTTAGAAGATATTGTATACCTAGAAGCCTCCAGCAATTATACTATTTTTCATATGAAGGATGGTCAAACTCATATTGTAAGCAAAACATTAAAAGAATACGAAGATTTATTAAGTAATACGAAGTTCTGTCGCATCCATAATGCGCATATGATTAACATAGATTACCTCAAAAAATATGTACGAGGCGATGGTGGTTATGTGATCATGCATGATGATAAATCATTAGATGTATCTAAGCGAAAAAAGTCTGGGTTTCTTCAGATGATAGGGTATTAAAACTACAATTAAATACATTTTCAATTTTAATAAGTCTGCTGATTTAATGTAAATCAGCTTTTTTTTGCTTTTAATTTTCCCTCCCACTTACTCAATTTTCCTCCCACCTAATCATTTTGGATTCCTTTTCCTGATATAAAAAGCAAGATTTGATTATCAATAAATCGGAAAAAGACCATGATAAATGAATTAAGCTTACTAGAAAATGTGGACTCCTTTCTCTCCTTCAAATTAAAGGAAGAGATGTTCGCAGTGGAAGTAGAAAAAGTGGTTGAGATATTGGAAGTACCCAAGATTACTTTCATACCTAAAGCTCCCAAATACATGAAGGGAGTCATTAACCTCAGAGGGATAGTAATTCCTGTAATTGACGCAGGTCTGAAATTCGGACTAACTCCCATTGACATTACTATTGATTCTTGCATTGTTATCATCGAATTACATGATGAAGACAGAGAATTGGAGTTTGGAATTTTGGTAGATCAAGTACTTGAAGTATTTGAATTAGGTAAGGAAAAACTACAAGCATCCCCATCTGTAGACTCCGACTATAATCTAGATTATATCAAGGGCATCTCTAAGATAGATGAAGAATTTGTAATGGTGATTGACATCGACAAAGCTTTTTCAGTAGGAGAAATCAAATTGAAAACAGAGCCCACAGCAAAATCAAAAGCAAAAGCAAAAACAAAGAAATAATGAAAAAGACATTTTTAACTCCAATTATTTTATTCCTATCAGTTAGTTGTGCCTTCGCACAATTTTCAATGGATGCTGAATTTAGAGCACGCTCAGAGTATAGGGATGGTTCTCGTATCTTATTAGATGATACAATGACTCCTTCATTCGTAAGTTCACAAAGAACCAGATTAGTAAGTACTTACATTGATGATGGGTTTGAATTTAAATTCACCATTCAAAATGCAAGAATCTGGGGACAGGATGATGAAAGAGGTAATGTTCCTAACCTTAATTTAGCTGAGGGGTATCTGAAATATAATATTAGCGATGCCTTTTCAGTAAAAGTTGGTAGACAGCATTTAGTATTAGATGATGGTAGAATCTTCGGATTGCGAAACTGGAATGATATTGCTGTTTCACACGATTTAGCAAAAGTTACTTATCAGAATAAGGGTTTTACGATACAGACTGGCGGAGCTTACAATAATCAAAAGAACATTTACCAAGAAGCGGACTATACACTTAGCTATTACAAATATTTAGTATTCTTCCATGCTAATAAGAAATTTGATAATGGTTTATCAGTATCCTTATTGCATTCAACTGATGCAAATCAAGACCCTAATGATATCAATAGACATTTTGAAAGGCAAACTACTGGGGCTTATCTACAATTTAAAAATTCAGGCCCTTTCTCTTTACAAGCATCGGCTTATTATCAATACGGAACTCACACTAGCGGTTTAGATCAGCAAGCAAATTTATTTTCTGTAATACCAGCATATAAAGTGAATGACAAAGTGAAATTATTTGCGGGAATGAATCACCTAAGTGGAAATGATCAAACTGAAGTTAACCCAACAGTAAACAGATCATTCAATAAGCTTTTTGGTGATGGCCATAGATACTATGGTTTAATGGATTACTTCTTAAATGTTGAAAGCAATACACAGGGTGCTGGAGTAAATGAAATGATGGCAGGTATTTATTATACATTCAAGCCGGGAACTGAATTAGAAGTTTCTTATCACGGTTTTAATGTAGCAGGTGCCTTGGTTGATCCAAATGAAACAGCATTAACTACAGCAAACGGCAAATATGGTGACGAGATTGACCTTCAATTGAAGCATAAAATCAACAAATATTTAAGCATCAGATTCGCTTATGCTACCATGTTTGCAACTCCAACTATGGAGATCATCAAAGGTGGTGATAGTAACAGATATCAGCAATGGGCTTTAGTAATGTTAAGTGCTAAGCCCAATCTATTCAAATTTGACAAAAAATAAAACGAGGAACAATGAAACTAGTAAAACTAACCACCAATCAGCGAATCGTTTACATTTTCGCTTTCGTGATCTTAATATCTGTAGGAGGAGCGGTGTATAATTCACTCCAAACTCAAAAGTTAAAAACAGAAATTGATAAAATTTACAATGACAACTTATTAAGTATTGACTATTTAATTGAAGCGGATAGAGATGCGTACCAATCTAGCATTGCAATTGCTCAAGCACTTTCTAATAAAAATGGCTCGGAGGATGACTATTTAGCACAAGTAGAGGATGATGTCCAAACTAATTTACAGCAGGTATCAGATAGGTATAATCAGTTTTTTGAAATATCAGCTTTTACTAAGCTAGAGGAGTTCAATCAGTATGATAGTTTTGATGCTACCTTCAGAAAAAACCATGAAGAGCTTCAGCAATTAAGCAATGAAATCATAGAGGATCTAAAGAATAGAAGAATAACGCATGCAGGTGAGCTATACTATGGAGCTTATATGGAAGCTTTTGAACCCATGCGTTCCGCCATGGATAAATACACAGAATTAAGTTTAGATTCATCTGAGAAAGCTTATGCATCAAGTATTGTATTAAGTGATGGCATCTTCAGAAACTCAATGATCATAGTTGGTGCAGTATTCTTCTTCATCCTTGCTGGTGGAATATTCTTGAAAAACAGTATTTCAAGACCATTGAATGAGGCTACAGAAATAGTAGAGAAGATGTCGGTAGGTAACTTGAATATCAACATCAATAAAGATAAATACAATAAAAAGGATCAGATTGGTTTCCTTCTATTAAAGATGGATGAAATGGCCAAAAAGATCAAAGGAGTTATTTCAGCTGTAAGTAGCGGAGCAGAATACATCAATAGAGCGAGTGTAGAATTAAGCTCTTCAGCAGGCCAGCTATCACAAGGTGCATCTGTTCAGGCGAGTTCAGTAGAAGAGGTTTCTTCTTCTATGGAGCAAATGGCGGCTAATATTATGCAAAATACTGACAATGCTAAAGAAACAGAAACCATCGCAAAAAATACTACTCTAAGAGTTGAAAGCTCTAATAATGCAGTACTGGAAACGGTAGATTCAATGAACCTAATCGTTAGAAAGAACTCTATCATAGGGGAAATAGCAAGACAAACTAACTTATTAGCCTTGAATGCTGCAGTTGAAGCTGCAAGAGCAGGTGAGCACGGTAGAGGGTTTGCGGTAGTAGCTTCGGAAATTAGAAAGTTAGCAGAAAGAAGTCAGAACGCAGCTAAAGAGATTGATGATATTTCAAATACTAGTGAGAAAGTGGCTCGCAATGCTGGTGATATGTTAGGAAAACTAGTTCCTGAAATCGAGAAAACAAGTAATCTGGTAGCTGAAATTACTGCAGCAAGTTTGGAACAAAATGAAGGAGCCAATCAAATTAATGATGCTATTCAGCAATTAAACTCTGTAGTACAACAAAATGCGGCTAGTGCAGAACAATTAGCTTCAAATTCTAAAGAATTGAACTTCCAGGCAGATGGATTAAAAAGAGCTATTGCTTTCTTCAAATTCGATAAAGATTCTAACGGTGCAGCAACTGAAGAGGTAAGCGATGATCCATTAATGATTAATCTTAATGATGATATAGATGCATTACCAGACTCACCATTAGAATTAGCAGATAAAGCTAAGAATGGTAAGCATAAAAATGGCAAGTCATTAAATGGAAAAAAAGAAGCAGAATTAGAAAATGATGGCTTCAAGCTAATCCTCGATAATGAAGAGGATGATGAAGATGATTCAAAATTTGAAAAATTCTAAAATAAAAATCAGGCATGCTGTTCTTCAGTATGCTTGAATTAATCCAAAAATTAAGGTGATGTCAACAACAACTGTCATGAGCAATAATAACAACACCATCAAGTTACTCGATCGTGAATACTATAAGTTGAGTAGCTTTATCCATGATCATTATGGGATCAACCTGACGGATGCAAAGCGTGTTTTGTTGGAAAGTAGATTGCAGAAAAGACTTAGAGCAGCTGGCCTCACCAATTTTAAGGATTATGTAAAGCAGGTGATCTCTTCTAAAAATCAAGAAGAGATCATCAATATGATCAATGTAGTATCCACTAATAAAACGGATTTCTTCAGAGAAAAATCTCACTTTGATTATATGTCTAAGGTATTATTACCTGAAATGGCAACCAAATATGGAAAGGAATTAAAAGTTTGGAGTGCAGCTTCTTCAACGGGTGAAGAAATTTATACCATCGCTATGGTAATTGAAGAATTTATGAATGCGAATAGCTTCCAGTTCAATTATTCAATAGACGGTACTGATATATCAACTGATGTACTAAGAAAATGTATTCGCGGGGTATATGATTTAGCAGATATTGCTCCTATTCCAAATTCATTGAAGCAAAAGTATTTTTTAAGAAGTAGGGATAAAATCAGGCCAAAGGTTAAAGTAGTCAGAAAACTTAGAGCCAGAGCCAACTTTTATAGATTTAATTTAATGAGTTCGAATTACCCCACTAAAGGTAAATATGACATCATCTTTTGTAGAAATGTATTGATCTATTTTGATCGCAAAACGCAATATGAAGTGATAAAAAAGTTATGCGGTTCACTTAAAACTGGGGGTTATTTATTTCTAGGTCATTCTGAATCTATAATAGGTTTGGACTTACCTCTTCAGCAGGTTACCCATACAGGATATAGAAAAGTTTTAAGCCATGGAAATGCTTGAATTGATATTGAAAGAACATTTCGTTCATCCGGGAATGCTAAGGGTTTCAAGATTTAAAGAAATTATTTGGACTGTTTTAGGCTCATGCGTAGCGGTAGTGCTTCATGATAAAGAGAACAAATATTCAGGTATGAATCATTTTATGCTGCCTTATTGGAATCAAAAGGATGCACCTACTGAAATGTATGGCGATATAGCTACAGAACGTTTGATAAAAAAATTTGAAGCGATGGGTAGTAAAATTGAAAACCTAGAAGCAAGAATTGTTGGGGGCTCTGAGCAAATCAATAAGACTTTTGAAATAGGAAAAAAGAATGTAGCTGTTGCTGAAAAGATATTATCAACCTATAAAATTAAAGTAGTAGGAAGACAAACCGGTGGAGCAAGTGGAAGAAAATTAAAACTATTAACCCACAGCGGAAAGCTCTTTATAAAAAACTTGAATTGAAATTATTTAAATCATTAATCATAACCTCATGAATAAAAATATTGTAATAGCCGAAGATTTTAATGTTTCTCGTAAAATAATAGCGAGTGTATTAACAAAAGCGGGACACCATGTAATTGAAGCTTCTGATGGTAAAGAAGCCGCTTCCTATTTTGACGGTCGTAAGGTCGATATGCTTATCACAGACTTTAATATGCCAGAAATGAATGGAGCAGAACTGATTCAAAAAGTAAGAGCTACATCTGATTACTCATTCATTCCAATTTTATTGTTAACTACGGAAGTAAATGAGGTAAAATTGAAAGCTGCCTTAGATGAAAACATTACGGCATGGATTAAAAAACCTTTTCAAGCAGATGTATTTCTGAAAATTGTAACTAAAGCGCTGAGATAATTATGGACTTTAAGCAAGAATATATTGAAGAAGTAAAGCAGATTTTGAAGAATTTGGAAAAGTCTATCATGCTGCTTGACCAAGAGCCTAATCAGCCAGATGAAATCAATAATATCTACCGCTATTTACATACTGTAAAAGGCAGTGCTGGTATGTTTGATTTTAAGGACATGGAGCGTTTAACTCATGAATTGGAAAACGTTTATACAGATATACGTGACGGCATTAGGACAATAGACGAATATGTTCTTGATCTCACCCTCCATGCGATTGATATTTTGAATGATTTAATTGAAGGAAGTGTGGATAGTGGGCCTACAGATAAGATTATTGAATCTATCATTACCTTAAGAGGGCAAGAAGCTAGTCTTGAATCATCTCAGTCTTTAACCGCAAATAATAATAAAAAGGAAGCATTTAGTATTTTTTTTCGTCCAACGGAAACTCTTTTTAAAAGAGGAATAAACGTTAGTGCCATGTTGGAAGATTTGGAAGATCTTACTTGGCATGAAATTATTATTCATAATGAATCAGTACCGTTTGAAAAACAATTAGCAGATCAGAAATTTGTTTCATGGCTAGAAATTTTAGCCGTTTCTGAAGAAGGACGAGAAGCGGTTGATGATGTTTTTCTTTTTTTAAATGATCAAGATTTTCAAGTTTTGAAGCTTGAAAGTAAGGAAAGCTTTACTAATGAGGAATATAAAAAACAGGTTGTTTTAAACGATGATGAGGTAGAATTCCGACTTGGTAAACTGGAGTCTTTTGATGCAGAGATTTTCAACAAGCAAGCACAGCAAGAAAAAACCAATAAATCTGCTATACTTCAAGAGGTAAAGCATGAACTTCAAGAGTTGCAAGAAGAAGAGGAGCAGGTAGAAACGATAGCCATAAAAAAATCATCTAAGAAGTCAGCGCATATCAATGTAAGTACTGATAAGCTTGATGATTTAATCAATATTGTGAGCGAACTGGTGACCTTCCGTTCTGAAATGCAACACTTATTAAGTGATGAAAAAGACAATGAAATAACGGAAGCGGTAGAAAAATTAGAGTTTCTAACCTTAAGATTAAGAGATTCTGCATTTAATATCCGATTAGTTCCGATTAATATCCTTCAGGTTAAGCTTCAAAGATTAATTAGAACGGTTTCCAAAGATTTAAATAAAGAAATAGAATTCATTACAGAAGGTCTAGATACGGAGCTTGACCGAAGCATTATTACGGCACTTGAAGCTCCATTAATGCATATTATTCGAAACAGCTTAGACCACGGAATTGAGTCACCTGACGAAAGAGAAAGTAGAAATAAGCCAAGAAAAGGCTTATTGAAATTATACTCTTATAATAGTGGAGACCATGTTTTTATTCAAATCCAGGATGATGGAAATGGAATTGATTTTGAAAAAATTAAGAAGAAAGCAATAGAGAAGGGCCTTATAAAAGCCAAACAAGAATGCACTGAACAGGAGTTGATAAATATTATGATGTCTCCTGGTTTTTCAACTGCAGATGAAGTTACCAAAGTAAGTGGAAGAGGTGTGGGAATGGATGTGGTGAAAAAGGAGATAGAATCTTTAAGAGGAGATATTGATATAAGCACAGAAGACGGTTTAGGGACTATCATCACTTTAAGACTTCCACTTACTTTAACAATACTAGATACCTTAGTAGTTAAAGTTTCTGAAGAGAAGTATTTAATACCTATCAATGAAATTGAATATTGTTATGAGGAAGATCATGCAGTATTGTTCAAAAATAACAGAAGACTAATTAATTATGATAATGTATTCATTCCATTCGTTTCCTTAAGAAATCACTTTGGCCATGAAGAGCACCCAGAAAAGGAAACCGTCATTATTGTAAAGAAGAATGATGTTAGGATAGCAGTAGTGGTAGATGATATTATTGGTCAATATCAAACGGTTTATAAGCCATTAAATGAATTAATTCAAGATATAGACTGCTTCTCAGGAGCTTCTATTCTTGGGGATGGTACTACTGCATTAATTTTAAATGCATTGAAACTTAAAAATTAGGTGATATGAACCATCAAATCCTCATAGTGGATGACTTAAAAGGTATTTACAGAAAAATTCAATCTGTATTAGAACCTAGAGGATGCGAAATCACCTATTGTGAGACTGGAGAAAGTGGAATAGAAGCAGCTCAAAATCATTTGTATGATTTAATCATTTTGGATATACACTTACCCAATATGAATGGTATTGAGGTCTGTAAAACTTTAAAGAAACTACCCAATTATCAACACCGACCTGTCTTATTGCTTACTTCAGATACCAGAAAGTTAGAGCTGGGCTTAATGGCAGGGGCTTCTGATTATATTTTGAAGCCTTTTAATGAACTCGAAATGATTGCCAGAGTATTTACACAAATTAATCTTAGTAAAGAAAAATTAAAGAGTATATCTGAAAAACAGTCCCTTCAAAATGATTTGCAAAAGCAAGAATTCAAACTGAAAGAAGTACAAAATGATTTACATCAATATTTCTATCAAACCGCCCATAAGCTTCGCTCGCCCTTATCTAGCATGGAGGGCTTAATTCAATTATTGCAATATGAAAAACCTGATATTTGTCAGCATGAATATATGAAAATGCTTAAAAAGACGATTGATAAGATGTCATATGTCAATCATCAAATATCAAAAATTGGAGAGATTAAGTCTTCAGTTATAAAGCCAAAAAAATTCAAGCTGCATAGCTTCATTTCAAAAATTTTAAAAACTCATTTCTTCCAACACTCAATCAAAACTAATATTTCACATAACATTTTGCTTGAAACCGACACCAAAATATTCCAAAATGGTTTAAAGCCAATCATAGAAAATGCCATCTATTATACATGCCTAAAGAAAAAGGTTCAATCTATCATTATTGAAATTAATTTAGTTCAGAAAAATGACAGCTATTATTTGATGATAAGAGATAATGGACCTGGTATTTATAAAGAGGAACTGGATAAGATTTCGAGTATCTTTCACGTAGGTACTGATAAATCGCAAGGCAATGGCTTAGGATTATTTATTAGTAAAATAGCATTAAATAAAATAGGAATGGAACTTCATTTCGAAAGTAAACTCGATCAATTCACTGAGGTACAAATTGATTTAACACGAGCAATCGATAAATCGCTAGGATCTGAATTAAAATATCAAATTATAGCGTAACTTATGTAATTATTTCAACTAGTAATATGGCCATAAAAGTATTAATTGTAGATGATTCAGCTTTGGTAAGACAAAGCTTTAAAGCAATATTAGAAAGCGATAGAGAAATATCAGTAATCGCTACTGCTCGAGATCCTTTTGTGGCGGCTGAACGAATTGCAAAAGAAAAACCTGATGTGATCACGCTCGATATGGTGATGCCTAAAATGGATGGTTTAACCTTTCTTAAGAAATTAATGAAACAGGCTCCAATCCCTGTGATTGTAATTTCTAATCAAACTAATAAAGGGGCAGAATTAGCAATGAAATCATTGGAATACGGAGCGGTTGATGTTATCTCAAAACCCAATATTTCCAATGAGGAGCAAATAGAAGAGAGCAAAGTATTATTAATTGACAAAGTGAAATCCGCCTATTATGCGGGACGAAAATCGAAAAAAATAAAGGAGGAAAGACTAAAGAATAAAAATAACATAACTTCTAATTCAGGAGCTTTTCATCATCATAATACAGTGATAGCGGTGGGAGCTTCCACAGGAGGAACGGAGGCAATTAAGGATTTCCTGCAATCCCTTCCTTCGGAAATGCCCCCAATATTAATAGTGCAGCATATGCCCGAAAAGTTTACGGCTAGCTTTGCTGCAAGATTAAATGAGCTATGTTCACTTCATGTAAAGGAGGCGGAGAATAATGAGGAAATAAAAAAGAATACGGTTTACATTGCGCCAGGAAATTTTCATATGTCCTTACATTATAATTTAAGCAAAAAATATATTCGGATTACTAAGGGGGATTTAGTTAATCGTCATAGGCCTTCGGTTAATGTACTATTCAATTCTGTGGCTAAGTCAGCAGGTGAAAATGCGATTGGAATTATAATGACTGGAATGGGAGATGATGGTGCCTTGGGAATGAAAAATATGTTTGATCGAGGTGCTTTCACTATTGCGCAAGATGAAGATTCATCTGTAGTATTCGGAATGCCTATGAAAGCCATTCAAAACAAAGGTGTTACTCAAATAATGCCTTTAAATGAAATAGCTCCTGCTGTAATACAATTATTAGAAAATAAAGGGATAGCTACAGATTGAAAAACGGTCTAATTAAATATATTTATACCGATGATCAATAAGGCGAAATCCATATTAACTAAAAATAGATTAAAAGAGTCATTAGTATTTCAAAAAAGATCAATACTCCTATCTAATTATATAAGCTGGATATTGGTGATTATCAATGTATTGCTTTTAATTTTAATACCTGGTAATCATAACTTAGAAGCAATAATAGAATCAGCTATTGCAATAGCTATTTTTGCATTTCCTTTTTTATTGAATCACCTGAAATTATATACGCTTAGCAATTTTTATTTGTCATGGGTGCCTCCAATATTAGTCACCCTCTTTTTTATGTATTCAATTGAGGGTCAGGAAAATGTATCGCCAACCGTTTACGATGGTTTAAAGTTTTACATTATCGCAAGTGGAAGTATTCCTGTTATTCTTTTTGGAAGAAATCAACTCGCTTTAACGGTATTTGGTATTCTGCCAAGTTTAATAGTAATCTTATTCTTTGAATCTATTTTTAGTTTTTTTGAATTAGGATTTGGACAGATTGGAGTGGAAGATGGTTACTATCACATTAATAGAATCAGGTCGTTTATTGCTTATTTTATAATTACCGCTTCTAGTTTTTCATTACGTTTTCTGGTGGATAAAAGTGATTTAGAGAATTTCCACCTTCAAGAAGAATTAGCCCATAAAAATAAAGAAATTCAAGAGCAATCAGATCGTAATTTAGCGCAATTAAATACAGAATTATCGGAAAAAGTAAAGCAATTAGAGCATAGAGAATTTATGTTGTCACAATCTCAAAAGGTGGCCAATATCGGGAATTGGGAATGTGATAGCAATGGTAAATTCACCTTTTGGTCAAAGGAAATGTATAATATTTTTGGTTTTGATGATAGTACAGAGGTTACCCAAATAAAACTATCTGATTTCCTTAAAGTAAATGAAAAAAATAAATTTGAGGATACAGTCGAACTGGTTCTTGAAGCAGAATTTGAGACCAAAATTACATTGCCCATCACCACACCTATCGGATACCACAAATGGGTGGAGTTCTTCTTTTACGTGATAAAAAATGATAGACAGCAAGCAATAATAAGAGGGGTTTGTAAGGACATAACCTATTTCAAGGAATCAGAACAATTACTGAAATCAAATGAAAGGAAATATAAAGGATTATTTAAGCAATCTTTTTATCCTATTATTTTAATTAATAAAGAAGGGTTGGTGTTAGATGCTAATGAAAGCTTTGACAATCTCATCGAGGCTGAAAGAAACGAATTCATATATCATGATATCAATACTTTACTTAGGTTTGATCTCAATAAAGCCATAAAAACTTCTTATGAGATAGATAACTTTAAAATGGAAGGTGAAATTTCCACTATCCTTGGTAACATACTTCAAATTGAATTATTCATTGGTTATCTGGATCATGATAATTTGATTCTCACCTTTAGGGATATTACAGAACTAAAATTAGCTGAACAAAGAATCATCGAAAGTGAATTAAAATTTAGAACCTCCTTTGAATTTTCTGCTAATGGAATGGCACTACTTTCTAAAGAAGGCTATTTTATGGAGGTAAATGAAAAATTATGTGAAATCACCGGATATAGTGCTAATGAATTGAAAGAAGTAAGTTTTTCAGATATTACTTATAAGGATGATTTACCTCGTGATGCTGATTATACCAATATGTTAGAACGAGGGGAAGCCAGTTCATACAATAAAGAAAAGAGATATATTCATAAATCTGGCGCTATTATTTGGGTAAGTATTTCTACCTCTATTATTAAGAATCCTGAAAATGAAGAGGACTTTTATTATGTGGCGCAAATTCAAGATGTAACCGATCGGAAAAACTCAGAAAGTCAGCTTATTGAGGCAGAAGAACGATTCAGAACCTTGGTTGAAAGGTCACTAGTGGGGGTATATATTATTCAAGACGATCGCTTTGAATATGTGAATCCTGCTTTTTACAAACTCTTTGGATACACTGAAAGTGAGATGTTAAGTTTAAATGATTTTTCTGATTTAGTACATGAAGATGATCAGCAAAAAATAAAAGCCAATGTAGCCGCTAGAATGAATGGCGAGTTGTTGAAAGCCAGAACAGAAATTAAAGGTGTTGATAAGCAGGGTAAAATTATATGGGTTGAGGCTTATGGTAGTAATATAACTTATAAAGGAAGGCCAGCTGTCATTGGAACCTTAGTAGATATTACGGATCGTAAGCAATTCGAAAAAGAGCAGGCTCTTTTAGGTTCCATAGTGGAATCGATAGACGAAGCCATAATAAGTATTTCAATAGATGGTTTTATAAACTCTTGGAATACGGGAGCTCAAAAAATATTTGATTTAAAACCATGGGAAGCAATAAATCATCAATTAAATGAAATCATTCCTTCTGAAATACTTCCTAACGATGAGGATTTGGCTTTAGTAATGAATGATGATTTGCTGATTGAAAATTTGGAAAAGAAATGGTTGAAAAAGGGAGGGTGGAGAAATATTTCAATATCTTTTTTCCCTTTAAAAGATCGATCAAATAATCTTATTGGATCAACCATAGTAGCCCGAGATATTACGAATAGGATAAAAGCACAACAAGAGCTAAAAGAAAGTGAAGAGCGCTATCGTGATTTAGTTGAAAATGCTTCTGAAGCATTAGTAGTATTTAAAGCAAAAGATGGTGATTTTGTTCATATTAGCAATAGTGCTATTGATTTATTCAAAACTTCACATGATCAATTGTTGGATATGTCCATATCTGATTTGAGCCCTAAATACCAACCCGATGGTAAAGAATCAAGAACTCAACTTAGGAAGTATATTCTGAAGGCAACCAAATATAATATGATTGCTTTTGATTGGACTTTCCTTGATCTTGAAGGTAACCAAATTCCTACTGAAGTTCGTTTGACCAAAGTCCCATCAAAAGAAGGTTTATTTGTTAGAGGAAGTATTATAGACATTAGTGAGAGAATTGAGAAAAATAAACTGTTAGCGGAAGCCAATAAAAAGATTGGAGAGCTAAAGCTAATGGCATTGCGCTCAGTCATGAGCCCTCATTTTATATTCAATGTGCTAAATTCTATTCAATTTTTTATTGGTAAAAATGATAGACTTAATGCCATCAATTATCTCTCTACTTTCTCGAAATTAATAAGAGGAATATTAACTCACTCGGTGGATAATAAGATAAAACTGTCGGAAGAAATTGAGATGCTGAAAAATTATGTGGAGCTGGAAATGCTACGATTCGATAATAAGTTCGATTTTGAATTGATAGTAGATGAAGATCTTGATTTAGATTACATTGAAGTACCATCCTTATTAATTCAACCCTATGTTGAAAATGCTATTCTGCATGGATTATATAATAAAGAAGGCAAAGGGAAATTAACGCTGGAAGTTACTGAAAAAGGAGACGTTATATATTTCAAAATCCTTGATAATGGAATTGGAAGAGAAGCCGCTAAAAAACTGCGTAAAAAGAGTTTTCCGAAACATAAATCTATGGGTTTGAAACTGACGGAAGAGCGATTGAAATTAATTAATGAGAATCATAATATTTCATTTTATATTCAAGATGTAATGGAAAATAATGAAGTTGCAGGAACCGTTGTTACCATTGGTATCCTTACCTAGTGCCTAAATTTAAAAGACGGCACAATATTTGACAACTAATCATATAGTAGTTTTAGTAAATCTCAATACTATGGTTCGTAAAGCCTTTATTATTCTATTTTGTCTTCTTTCTTGCTATTCCAAAAGTATTCTCGCTCAACAGATCTCGGGAAAAGTTTTAGACGAAAATCAAGAGCCTTTATTAGGGGCATCTGTCTATATAGACGGAACCACCATAGGTGATATTTCTGATATCAAGGGAGAATTTAGTTTCGAAATAGATAAAGAAATTAATGCAGTACTTATTGTGAGTTTTGTTGGCTATCAAAAAGTTTATATAGAAAATCCAGATACTCAGAAGCCATATTTAATACAACTTGAGCCAGATGTTTCGGAGATGAAGGAATTAGTAGTATATAATAATCCGTATTCAAGAGAGGAAATGCTGCAGGTTTTTAGAGATGAATTTATTGGAGATCGGAAGTTACAAAAGACTTGTAAAATTATAAATGAAGAAGACATACGCTTTCGTTATAACCCTCAAACTTTAACTTTTACAGCCCTATCCGAAAAACCGCTTAAAATCGAGAATCATTATTTAGGCTACACCATCAATTATGATCTTTTGAAATTTGAATTAATTTTTCAGCGCTTTACTCTAAATACAAATTTTCTGAAAAGTAGTACTTATATGGGTACCACTCAATTTTTGCCCATGGAATTGAATAAAAAATATCGAAAAAGAAGGAAGGAGGCCTATGAGAATTCAACTTTACACTTCTTTAGAGCTTTAAAAGCTAATAATTTAAAAAAGCAAGGCTTTCAATTATATTTTAAAGGTTTTCAAACAAATATTACGCAATTACTGGAGCTACAAAACATTGGAGTTATGGCTGAGGTAAAAGTAAAACAGAAAGATATTAAGTTTAAACCCAAAAATTTAGTCTCTAGTTTTGAAGTATTATACAAGAAGAATGATCAAACTTCAATAAGTTTTTATACTGATAATTTTTTAATTGACGGCTATGGATTATACTCTAAATTTGATCAAATAATGTTTTCAGGTGCCATGAGTAAGAAAAAGATGGCGATGATCTTACCTGCCGATTATGAATACTAATACGATATAGAAACATTTGTATTGTTTAAATCATCACCTTTAATAATTTAAAACATTCATTGTAACATTATAATTCCTTATGCATCTTTAAAGAGAACCCTTATTTATTCTTTATCTATGGTATCAAACATTAAATTGATCTCCACTTCAGGAAAAGGTAATCTTGCCATTCAAAAAGATGAAAAGCTATTGGCTTCATTGAATTATAAAAGCTGGATGTCGAGAACAGCCAGTTCCGAACTTGATGATCAGTCTATACAAATTACCGCACCTTCGATTTGGAAAAGCACCTATTTAATTTCTAAAGCAGGAAAAGAAATAGGAAGCATAAAAATGAACTGGAAAGGAAATCTTGTGATTTCCTATTTTTTAGATGATGCTGAGACTTACCAACTACATTTTAAATTAAAGGGGTTTTGGAAACAGCATTATGAATTAACTGATGAAGAGGGGAATATTTTACTAATCATCAGATCACAATTCTTGTGGAGAAAGTTTAAATATGAATATCCTGTTACAGATATACATGATAAGCTAAAAGGAAATCAATTAATTGAAATACTACTATTTTGTGCTTATTGTATAAACCTAATTCAAAATATGCAAAGCGCAGCTGCTTCTGGAGCAGCTGGCTAATATTGGAATTAATTTAAGGATGATAATGAAATATTCGTAGTTGTGTCTGGCTTTTTTTCTGGAGTCGAATTTAGTGTTTCAAGGAATGCGATCAGCGCTTCCTTTTCTTTCGAATTCAAGGACAAAGAATCAAATGGTAAAGTTTGGTGCTCAACTGCAAGCCCAAGCCCCTTACCTCCGCCTCTATTATAAAAATCAATTACTTCATCCAAAGAATTATATATACCATTATGCATATAGGGAGCTGTTAATGCACTGTTACGAACAGTAGGTGTTCTAAACATTCCTTTGTGAATATCGACTTCATAAAATGTATAAAATCCCAGATCTAGCGTGTCCAATTGATCGTTTGTGGCAACCAAAGGCACTCCAATAACTTCCTTTTCAGTATGTTTATAAAAGGGTGGCAGAGTTCCATTCATCAGAGGAATAAAATGACAGGATCCACAAAGTGCTTTTCCCATATAAAGTTGTAAGCCTTTTTTCTCAAGTTCAGTAAATGATGTTTCTTCTTTACGCATATTTCTATCAAATTTGCTATCGAAAGCCTGTAAGCTGGCAACATATTGTGCTAAGCTTTTAATTAGTTGATTTACAGATTTTGGTTTCCCACCATAGGCTTTCTTAAATAATTTATCATACTCTGCATCTAAAAGCAGTTCCTCAGGAATATTATTCATAGATCGATTGAATTCATCGTGAGCATTAAACACTTCCCTGATTTGGCTCTCTATAGTTCCTGACCGGCCATCCCAAAAAAAACTTTTGTTGAAAATTGTATTTATTAAGGTTGGGGCATTTCGCTTTAACGGTTTCCCTGAAGCTCCCAAAGAGGTTGGTAAAGCATCAGAAAAGGCTTCTTTTTTCTGATGGCAACTAGAACAAGATAAAGAATTTGATAAGGATAACCTTTTATCATTAAACAATTTTTCACCCAGCAACAAGTCTTCTTTATCCCCAAGACCAGTAGAAGGATTTACAAAGAAAGAGGTGTTAAATGCATCTTTTTCAAAAAATGTAGTGGAATTGAAATTCAAGGCTTTATTGGTGGAAGGTTCCCAAAGATTAGTGCTATTTCTTAACGCAACCCAGCTTTTAGTAAGCGGATTGAAATAATCCCTTATGTATCTATAGTAGTCAAATTCGTCAAAAGCTGAAGACTTATTTAAGTAATCGATATTGCGATTCAAGTAGGTGATAAAATTATCATATATATCTTGATTATGATCATTTACAACAGTTCCGATAGTCAAACGAACAGTAGTTTTAATAGAATGAAGGCTAGCAGCAGACTCTTCAAACCCCCAATGGCTGATAGGAGTATCAAAATGAGTGATACCAAAGCTCAAAATTCGAAGAAATTGCTCGTGTAGAGCAATGAAATAACGCTCTGGGCTTAGGTTTCTTTCCTTAATACCAGCAAGTAAATTATTTAAATAGCCAATCGTTCTTTCAATTTGATACTCTAGTAATTTCCGGTTTTGGAAATCTTCAAATAGGGTTTCTTCAATGGCTTGTAAGCCAATAGGGTCTAATATTTTTAAATTATCTTCTTTGAAAATGGGTAAAGCTGGTCCGTTTACCTTACTCCCTACTTCAGGGTTAATATGAGCTGCATAGGACTCTGCTTTTTTAAAATTTAAACGAATATCTTTTAAACTTTGAATAGCATGAGCTTGATTCATTTTAGTGTTGAGATGCTCCAAAGAATCAATTGCTTTCTTTAAAGCGGTTTGATAATAATCCTGACTTAAATTCCAATTGATTTGCTGAGGCTCACTTGTGTTTTTGCATGTAGCAAAAATTATGAGAAAAAGAAGAGGTAAATACGTACGCATGTTGAAATAGGTTAAAATTAAAACAGCACCCCATTAATTAGAGTGCTGAATTTTGAAAACTTGAATTAATTATCTTGGAAGCCCGTATAGAATTACGATCTGCGATCCTTGATCATCTTCCCTTGATCCGTTTGAATTGCCTTCGTTATTGTGGCCATCAACGCCTTTAAATGCATCATCTTCCCAGTAATGTGGCTGAACAGCCAGCATAAAAGTATTGGGAACCCCAATTTTATCAGAGATGTCAATTAATGCTCCAAATTCACCAGAATTTGAAATGTTTTTATCTCTTGATAAGTCAGCTCTTTCCACTAATTCCAAAACTACTCTAGGATTATTCCCATTTAAATCAGATTGGTAGATGTAGGCAGAGTGATTTCTCGAAAATGAATTTGGGTCTTCTTGAGTATATATGAAATTTTCTGTGACACAAATGTTATCAGGACTTTGTAATAAAGAAAGGTTTCCGTCCATATTATTGGTATCTGTGTTTCCACTAATAATTTGTGTCAGTTTACCATTTAATGGAGAAGCTTCGTCCAATTCTAATTTATATACAGTACCCCAATCATTGTATGTCCCTCTGCCAGGTCCTCGGCCTGTAACAGCGAAGTAAACATTTCTACCCGCAGCGTCAGATCCTTTTCCATAATCTACATCCTCTACTCTCATAAATTGAAATGCATTTGCAGCTATAGAAGCATCTTCCATCTCATTTTTCGTCATCTCTTTTCCTCCTTCAATTTTAACAAACTCAACATCATAAGTTTCTCCAAATGCAATTTCTCCTTCATTTACCATTCTGCTGGAGTCTTTCATTTTTAATACATAAATGTCTCCATTCTCTAAATCAGCATCTCCATTCTCTGAAAAATATAAGCTTACTTGTCCTTCAGAATCTGAAGAATCATCATCTCCACCAATAATAACTGTTTTACCTGCGTAGGTATTTTTGGGTAAAGGAACTGCATTTTCCCATGAGAATTCTCCTAATGCATCCAAGCCAAAATCAGCAGTCGGGTTAGGAGTCATATAAGGGTCAATTCCTTTAACATCATAATTAAAGCTTTCTGATGCAGATAAGAATAAGTCCTGACTGCCTCCGTGAATTTCAGATTCCCACATGGTACCAGAACATTGTCTGGCTAAATCAGCTACACCTGAATTCAGCATATAATCACCTTGGATCGGTTTGAAGTTTTTATCAAGGAATACCCTTGCTACCGAATAGTGATCTTCACAGTTCACCATAAAAACATATTCGTCTCCATTTTTTAGTAAACCAGCGCCATCAGCAGATCCGCCTAAACGGAATAAATCACCATTTCTATTCTCCAAGGTATCGGAAGAACTCAATAAGGAATATGCTTTAACAAAGTTAAACTGTGGAGATACGGCCACTAGAGGTTCTAAATTTGAACGATTTGTAAAGAATACTGAGTCTCCTACATTGTTAATAATGATAGTAGTGTCAAATGTATTAGTAACTGTAATGGTTGTGTCACGATAAATAACTTCAGTTACTTCTGTAATTTCATCTCCACAGCTTGTAAATGTTGCTATTGAAACAAGCGTTCCGATTAAATAAAGGGGTAAATCTTTTAGTTTCATTTTTTTCATTTTATGGGTTTAATTATGAAATCAAAAGTACTTGAAGCGGAAAAAAGGAAGAATATTATTGTATTAAGCTTCGCTCAACAATTGGTTAACAATAAATTTTGAGTTAATACAAATTGGTAATCTTAAATTTAAATTTTATTTAATTTGAAATTTAGGCTTAATAAAAGAGGTGGCTTAATAGCTAATTATATTGAATGCTTAGGATTTCTGTAATGTTAAAATAATGTTTATTGCTTATGCTTTTTAAGACTATGCTACTAATGGAATTTTGGAAAAAACCTGTTCGTAAAACAAAGCTATTTTATTTTGCTGTATTAGCTGGAACTTAACTTTCGGGAAAGACTTCAAGCCATTCTTCCTTTAATTGAAGGGCCTAAAGAGAAAGAAGTGGTACAAAACAACATCAAAACAAAAAACTAAATTTAAGCCCAGCCCAGTCTACAAAGCTAAATGCTATCATCAAGAAGTTTAGTATGGATTGAATAAAGCTTAACGTCTTTTAATCAAGGTTTGTCTTATATCAAATTCAAATTTCAAAGTTACTTTATGGAATTTGAAATCCTGAAGCCTTATTTAATTTGTAATTAGGCCAAATGACAAAGTGAAAATTTCTATTTTTACCAATAGATTATTAATGCGCTTTAAGTTTATAGCACTATTGATTAGTATAGAATTTATTTCAAGTTTAGGACAGATTATTGTTTTTATGATGCTTCTCTTTGCGGTTTTTTTGTTTACCGTCAAGAGCAAAAATCAATTAGCTAATCGTATCTTTTCTATATTTCTTCTGATCACAGCCTTTGATTTATCCGGCTTATTCCTTGGTGAATTCATAAGGACACATTTTAACTTTGCGATTCTGAAAACTTCCTCTGTTCTATTACAAATGCCACTTTTCTATTTGTATGTGCTAGCTGTTTGTTATTCAGATTTTAAATTAAACAGCAAACATGCTTTGCATGCTCTAATGTTTTTTTTCTTTGTTTATATCTTTAAGATATCTTCCTTTTCTGAGCAGAGCCTTTTCTATTTTAGAATTGTAGGCGAGCTACAATATTTCGCTTATATCATATTAATTTTCTATTCTTTGAGTAAATACAGAACTATCTACTTGGAAAATTACGCTAAAGCCGATCGTTCCGCTTATAAATGGTTATTCCAAATTACACTTTATTTTTGTTTTGCACATCTTTTTGTTTTACTAAAAACAGGAGCTTTAATGAGTGGAATAGGCGAAAGCTATCTGAAATTGCTATACCTCTTCATCTCTAGTTCAGCTCTAATAATTATTTGTTGGTTTGTGTTAAAAGCTTTATACAACCCACATCTTTTTACGGGCATTAAAAGCGAACTAGAACCTTTAAAAGCAAAATTGGATAATAAGGAACTTGTTGCTGAAAGAGATATGGATACGCTTTCTGCTATTGAAAGTCTTGCTTATTTCATGGAAAGAAAAAAACCATATCTCGATTACGAACTCACCCTGGAAAAACTAGCAAATCAATTGAAAATGGAGGAAAAGGATTTATCCATTTTGATTAACCACCATTTGGGGAAACATTTCTTCGATTTTATAAATGAGTATCGGATTGAAGAAGCTAAGAAGATTCTTAGAAATCCAGAAAATAAAAAGCTTACAATACTCGAAGTTCTCTATCAAGTTGGCTTCAATTCAAAATCGTCTTTTTATACGGCTTTCAAAAAAATCACGGATCAAACTCCGACTGCCTACAGAAAATCCGCTCTTGCGGAATAAAAAGCTATTTAAACAGTGTTTTTAATTAGTCCGACTTTTTTAATCGGACTTTTAAGCAAAAAACGATCGCTAGGTTTGGGTAAAATTAAATATTCAAACATAATGAAACGATCACTTCTTAGCCTTTTATTAGTAAGCTTTTTAGGTCAAGCGCTTTTTGCACAAAATCTATATCAAGAGCATTTTCCTAAGGTAGATTCTATCTTAAATCATCATTATAACAAAAATACACCTGGCATAGCTCTTAGCATAATATCAACTGGAAAAACTATTTACCAGAACGCGATAGGAATGGCTGATATGGAAAATGAGATTGCTATTAGTGATTCCACCTCCTTTCATATTGCCTCTGTTTCTAAACAATTCACCGCCTATTTGGCGCTTTTGCTGGAAGAAGAAGGGAAGCTATCTATGGAAGATGATATCCGAAAATACCTACCAGAATTAGAAGCTCTTCCCTACAAAATTTCCTTATATCAATTGGCAAACCACACTCATGGATTGCCTAATCTTTCTGAGCTCGTCCACCTTAAGGGAATTGGATCTCAAAATATAATGACCCATCAGCAAGTAATTAAGATGCTCTTGAACATTAGAATTGTCAATTTCAAAGCAGGTGAACAATATCAATATAATAATACTGGTTTTGCTTTACTGGCAGAAATAATAGAAAGGGTGGAAGGATTGCCTTTTCAGCAAGTCTTGAAAGAAAGGATTTTCAATCCAGAAGGGATGAATGCTAGTCAGGCCATTGATGATCCAGCTTTGATTGTTAAAAATAGAGCACGTTCCTATATGTTAGTAGAAGACGGTTATCAGAATAATGAGTTAAACTTAATGACCAACGGTTCATCGGGAATTCGAACAACCATTGCTGACTTAAGTAATTGGGCAATAAAGTTCCAGCAGCCAGATCCGAAGGCACAGGCAATATTTCAAAAAATGCAAAAGCCTTCTCAACTTAATTCGGGTCAAAGCATATCTTATGGATTGGGGCTAGAGACTAAAAAGTATAAAGGATTAGAAGTTGTTTTCCATGGTGGTGGAGATGTCGGATATCGTTCCTATATCTTGCATATTCCAGCATATCAGCTTTCGCTTGTCTTGCTTAGCAATACTGATGACTTTGCTCCTCTGCTTGTATATGATATAATTGATCTTTTCTTAAAGGATGTATTAAAAGAACCCACAAAACCAGAAAAGACTCATTACAGCAGCAAAGAATTAAAAACCTTTGAAGGGACTTATCAAATGTTTCCAGGTAATTATTTTAATATAATTGCAAAAAATGACACGCTCTATTTTCAGAACTATGGAACTAAGGATATAGCTCCACTTCCTATCATAGGTGATGATGAGTTTCTATTTCCGTATATACCAACTACGAAATTCTCTTTTTATGAAAATGGTTTCATTTTCAATATAGCAGATTTCAAGTATGACTGTAAGAAAGTACAATTAGAAACTGTAAAGGCTGAGGAGATTGATCTTTCAGAATATATTGGCATTTATAAAAACGAAGAATTTAATGTGTTCTTTGAACTGCTAATTGAAGATAAAGAATTAAAGGCAAGACATATGCGAATGGAAGATATTAGTCTTCACCCAATTGAGGATGATAGTTTCTTTTCTAGAAGGTCTTTTTTCGGGAAGCTGGATTTTGATAGAGATAAAGAAGGGAAGATTATTGCTTTTAGAGTATCGGGGCAGAATTTAATGAATATTGAGTTTTTTAAATTAGGTTGTTTTCAATCTTCAAAATAAATCATGACACGGTTTGATTATTAAAAATGCTTGAATTCATATACACTGTTTTCTATGATTATCGAAGCGAACCTAAATATTTTTATATTTAATATATTAGATCATCAGAAACCAAAACCTTAATCTCTATAACTCAAAAAAATAGAGTTCAGAAATATTAAAAATTTACATGATTTACACTCTAATTCTGTTTATAACTTTATCATTTCAAAAAATTACCCCATCAGCAACAGTAAAAGTAGGTGATTATTATGTCGATAAAACTGAAGCTACTAATTTACATTGGCTAGAATATCAATATTATCTAAAACAAGAACTTGATCCTTTCGAATATTGGAAAATAAATCCCGATAGTTCAAATACCTGATATAAAATAAAAGGCTGTAGATACGAACCTATCACATTGGTTACCCATGAACAAGCAGTTGCCTATTGTCAATGGCGTTTAGAAGTGGTAAGTAAAAAACTTGGAATTATTGTTAATTATCGATTACCAACTGTTAAAGAATGTGAAGAAATTGCACAGGTATTACTGAGAGAAAATGAAATAAAGATTAGTAGAACTTTAAAATAATTAAAGAAAGCTGCTTCTGAAAAATATTATCTACAAAGCAGAGAGAATATCAAAAATCAAGTTTATGATGATTTCTCTAATGTTTCAGAAATGACTGCTAAAGAAGGTATCGCCAAGGGGGGTAATAATGGAGAATTGTTGGAAAATGGAAATTTAAAAGAAAGTATTAAATATTCTTCACCCAGTCCTTATTTAGGTTTTAGATGTATAGCTTAATATGTAGAACCAAAGGATGATTAAACTTTAGCTTGATTTTCAGATTTTAAAAAGATTTTGGAATCAATCCGCGATAAACTTTTGATAAGTCATAGGTTTCGTAACTTTGTACTCTCATAGACGAAACACTATACAGTCTTAATTGAATCAAAAGGTTAATAATATAATGGCGGAGCAAAAGAAAGAGGGAAATACTTACGAAACACTAAAAGCTTTATACTACTCAGGAAAGGTTAAACCTTCATTGCATAAGATTTTAGCAGCATTGGAGGAGGATCCAAATAATGTAGATATGGTCTTGTTAGCGTGTGAAGTATTAGAGAGAGCAAAGGATTTTGATCAATTATCCTCTTACGCAGATACTGTAAAAAAGCTAGCCCCTAAATCTCCTGAAGGCTTCTACTATAAAGGAATTGCACTTCAATTTGTAAAAGGGAAAGAGCAAGAAGCTTTAAAAAACTTTAATGAGGCTTTAGAAATTGACCCTGATAATTTACTGTGTCTTAAAAGTAAAGCGACTACCCACTTACTATTATTTAAGGATTTTGACTTACCGATTAAGTTTGCCGATAAGCATAGAGTAAAAGCTGAAACTTGCTTGTTAAAAGTGATTGACTTGGTTGAGAATAAAGAAGATGCAACCTACCTAGAGCTTTATATATTAGCAGAAGTTAATATGATGGTAGAACAAGCATTGAATGCTAAGATGGCCTACCTGAAAGCTGTTAATGCCTATGAGGAGGCTGAACCTGAAAACCAAAATAAAAATATCTATAAAGATATGGTAAGGGCTCAGAAGAAATGCATTAAGCAATTAGAGAAGTTTACTGAGTAATGATTAATTACTAATTCTTAATTAGTAATTAATCATTGAAGACTAAAAATAAACTACTATTTAGCTTACTGTTTCTTGTTTCACCGCCTTAAAAAATTTCTTTTGGAAGATTAAGATAACGGCTACACCGCAGAATATACTAGCATCAGCTACATTGAAAATCGGCCATAATGAGATGTAATCACCTCCCCAGAGTGGAACCCAATCGGCAACTCTACCCTCCCAGATGTCAACGTAGAACATATCTACTACCTGACCATGAAACCAGGGTGAGATAGCATTGTACGGTGCATTGTCTAACCACACACCATAGAAGATACTATCAATCAAATTACCGATAGCGCCTGCTAGAACTGCCGCTATGCTCCATAATACGCCTGGATGAGTTTTTTCTTTTGCCAATTTATATAAGTAGTAACCAATGAAGAACATGGCTACTAATCTGAAAAGACTTAATCCTAATTTACCGTATTCAGAACCAAATTGCATCCCGAAAGCCATTCCAGGATTTAGTGTATAATACAACTTAAACCAATCGCCAAAAACTTCAATTTGCCCTGCAACGCCCATTTCCATATTGAAATGAACCCAAAGCTTAACTACTTGGTCGAGGGCGATTATAAATAATGTTAATAAAAAATATTTTGCGTATTTCACTTTTATTGGTTTTTCACCACAACAGACAACTCAACTGTTAAATCATCTATTTCTAGTTCTGTGGTTTCGGTTAAATTATCAGCCAAATCTAATGAAACTGCTTGAGTTTCGGAACAAATGTAGTCTTTGTTTTGAGATATAGCAGTGTCCACTAAATCATTACCTTGCTTAACGGCAACGGCAATCTTATCTTGTACCTCCAAGCCTTTTTCTTTTCTTAGGTTTTGAATACGATTCACTAGATCTCTTGCAAAGCCTTCTCTTCTTAGATCATCGTCAATACTGATATCCAAAGCAACTGTGATACCTGCTTCAGAAGCTACAGACCAACCCGGTATGTCCTGAGACGTAATTTCTACATCCTCTAATTTAAGGGTATGCTTTTCACCATCAACTTCAATTTCAAAAGCATCATTCTTCTCAATCTCTGCGATTTCGTCTTGCCCCCATTGATTGATAATTTGGGAAACCGCTTTCATTTTAGGGCCAAAATGCTGACCTAATTTTCTGAAGTTTGGCTTTACATTTTTTACTAACACACCAGAAGCATCATCTATATATTCAATAGATTTCACATTCACCTCTGAGATAATTAAATCCTCAACAGCTTCAATTTGGTGCTTCGTTTTTTCATTTAAAACCGGCACTAATATTTTATGTAAAGGCTGTCTCACCTTAATTTTTTGTGCCTTCCGGATTGAGTGTGTTAAAGAAGATATATGTTGAGCTAAATACATACGCTCTTCCAAATCTTTATCGATTACACTTTCATCTGCTTGAGGGAAGTTCACTAAATGCACTGATTCTTCAGACATTCTTCCGCTTACTTTATTCAAGCTTTGGAATAAGTTGTCCATATAGAATGGAGCAATTGGTGCACTCAAAATAGCGATGCTTTCTAAACACTCATAAAGTGATTGGTAAGCCGCTTTCTTATCCTCATTATATTCACCTTTCCAGAATCGTTTACGGTTCAAACGTACATACCAGTTACTCACATCATCCTGAACGAAGTCCTGTATAAGTCTGGCAGCTCTTGTCGGCTCATAATCATCATAAGCAGCATCTACCGCTTTTTTCAATGAATTAAGTTTTGATAATATCCAACGATCACTTTCTGTACGCTTTTCTAATGGAATGCTTTCACCTTCAAAAGTAAAGCCATCCAAATTCGCATAAAGTGCAAAGAAATTGTAGGTGTTTTGAAGTGTACCAAAGAACTTACGCTGTACTTCTTCTACACCTTGTAAGTTGAATTTTAAGTTGTCCCATGGGTTTGCGTTGCTGATCATATACCAGCGAGTTGCATCTGGGCCATATTTTTTTAAGGTTTCGAATGGATTAATGGCATTGCCTAAACGCTTAGACATTTTGTTACCATCTTTATCCAAAACTAATCCATTTGCAATTACATTTTTGTAAGCTACAGAATCAAATAGCATTCCTGCAATGGCATGAAGTGTAAAGAACCAACCTCTAGTTTGGTCAACACCTTCTGCTATGAAATCTGCAGGATAGTTTTTATCAAATATCTCTTTGTTTTCAAATGGATAATGCCATTGAGCATATGGCATAGCACCTGAATCAAACCAAACATCAATCAAATCTGGTTCACGGAACATTTTTTGACCTGATTCACTCACTAAAACTACATCATCAACATATGGGCGGTGTAAATCGAAGTCTTCAGCAATTTGCTCCTTCATAAAGCCAGCCTCAACAGATTTGGCTACTTCACTTCTTAATTCCTCAAGTGAACCAATACATTTTTCTTCTTTTCTATCTTCAGTTACCCAAATCGGTAAAGGAGTTCCCCAGTATCTTGAGCGGCTTAAATTCCAGTCTACAAGATTTTCCAGCCAATTACCAAAACGACCTTCTCCTGTGGAGGCTGGTTTCCAATTGATGGTTTTATTTAATTCCACCAATCGATCCTTCATGGCTGTAGTTTTAATAAACCAAGAATCTAATGGATAATATAAAATAGGCTTATCAGTTCTCCAGCAATGCGGGTAAGAGTGCTCGTATTTTTCTACCTTAAAAGCTTTGTTATCTTCTTTAAGCTTGATGGCTATTAAAACATCTGTAGGCTTGAAGTCAGGGTCTTTACGAGTTTCATCATCATAATATTCCTCCTTCACAAATCGACCTGCAAAATCTGTTACTTCAGTAACAAATTTACCTTGCTTATCTACTAAAGGCATTTCTTTGCCTTGCTCGTCTTTTACTAATACTGCCGGAACATTATTTTGCTGTGCTACTCTAAAGTCATCAGCACCAAAAACAGAAGCAGTATGAACTATACCCGTACCATCATCAGTCGTAACAAAATCACCTGGGATTACTCGGAAAGCATTTTTTTCTAAGTCTTCGCTCGTTACATAATCCATTAGTTGCTCGTAACGAGTTTCTACTAAATCTTTACCTTTGAAAGTTTGAGAAATTTCAAATGGAATTAACTTATCACCTTCTTTATAATCTTCAAGTTTCAAGTCTTTCGCTTTCGCTTTGAAATGACTATTCACAAGGTCTTTTGCTAATACAACTGAAACAGGCTTATATGTATATTGATTAAAGGTTTTAACCTTTACATATTCTATTTTTTCTCCTACTGCTAAAGCACAGTTTGAAGGTAAAGTCCAAGGAGTAGTAGTCCAAGCAATGAAACGAACATCTTCATTATCATCTTCAAAAAGGAAAGCAGATTTTTCATCTTTCTTTACTTTGAATTGAGCAGTAATTGAAGTGTCTTTTACATCTCTGTAGCAGCCTGGTTGATTTAATTCATGTGAACTTAATCCTGTACCAGCTGCTGGGGAGAATGGCTGAACCGTATAACCTTTATATAATAAATCTTTATCGTAGAATTTCTTTAGCAAGTGCCAAAGTGTTTCCATGTATTTGCGGTCAAATGTGATATATGGATCATCAAGATCAACCCAATAGCCCATTTTACGAGTAAGCTCATCCCACTCGCCTTTGAATTTCATAACCGCTTTACGGCATCTGTCATTATATTCTGCTACAGATATCTTTTTCCCAATATCTTCTTTCGTGATGCCTAATTCCTTTTCTACTTGAAGCTCTACTGGTAAACCATGAGTATCCCAACCTCCTTTTCTTTTGACCTGAAATCCTTTTAGGGTTTTATATCGGCAGAAAATATCTTTTACCGCACGAGCCATTACGTGATGAATACCAGGAGTACCATTTGCAGAGGGCGGTCCTTCATAAAAAGTGAAAGTAGGATTCCCTTCTCGGGTACTCATCGATTTTTGGAAGATATCATTCTCATTCCAAAATTCTAATACTTCATCTGCCAGCTCGGCATAGTTTAGGTTTTTGTATTCTTTGTATTGACCCATTTTTATGATTTTTTCTGCTCCTCAGGCTTAAAAGGAACTTTAGGTTCAGCTTTTTTAATTCTTGATAAATTAATTTCTTCGTCTTCTTCTTCTAAGTAGAAGTCTTCGTCATATTGCTCGATCAATGGATGACTTAATTTATTACGCTTGCCATCATCAAAAGTAAGCAATAGAGAAGGTAATACTAATAAGTTAGTGAACATTGCTACCAATAAGGTAGTGGAGGTTAAAGCTCCCAAAGCAACTGTGCCTCCAAAACTTGAGGTTACAAAAATAATAAAGCCTGCAAAAAGCACAATAGAAGTGTAAATCATACTCTTTCCGGTCTCTTTTAATGTTTTAGTAACTGCTAATGGTACAAAGAAATTATTAGCGAATAATTCTTGTCTATACTTGGCTAAAAAGTGAATAGTATCATCCACTGAAATACCAAAGGCAATGCTAAATACTAATACAGTACTTGGCTTCAGAGGCACCCCTAAATAACCCATTAAACCTCCTGTAATTACTAATGGAATAACATTTGGGATGATAGAAATAATGATCATTCGTATGTTTTGGAATAAAATACCCATCACCAATGCTATAATTAAGAAGGCAATGAGAAGACTTAATCTTAAATTTTCAACTAAATATTCGTTTCCTTTAATGAATATTGGAGTGGTTCCAGTGATGGAGATATCGAAATCCTCTCCTTCAAAAATTTCATTCATTCTAGGTTTAATAGAATTTTCGATTAGAGTATTCATTTTATCAGATCCAATATCAGCAATTTTTAAAGATACCCTCATGGATGATAAATCTTCATTAGTAAAGCTTTCTAAAACGGATACATTTTCTTCATCCTGTTGTAGATAACGCATAATGAAATTATAGTCACGCGAATTAGGCAAAGCATAAAAGGAAGGGTTTCCATTATAATAAGCTTGCCTTGTTGCTTTAACCATACTAACTACCGAAATAGGCTGGCTGATTGCTGGGATGCTATCTAAAAATTCTTCAAACTCATTTACTTTTCTTAAGGTAGTTCTTTGAATTATACCTCGTTTTTTCTTGGTGTCAATTACAATTTCAAGTGGCATGATCCCACTAAAATTATCCTCGAAGAATCGAAGGTCAGTAATAGTTTTGCCGTCTTTAGGTAAGTCATCAACCATATGGCTAATTGAGTTCAACTTAAAGCCTCCAACTATAGCTAAGCTCACAATAACTATAGTGGCAATATAAATAACACTTCTGTTGTAATGAACGGTCTTGTTTAACCAAGTTAAAACAAAATCTGTCATTTTGAAATTCATATGCTTCAGTTGCTTTCTACCGGGTTCTGGTAGGTATGAAAACACTGCAGGAATCAAAATGATACTGACAATAAAAGTAGCAAAGATGTTGACACCTGCTACTATACCGAATTCCTCTAATAGTTTAATTTCTGTAAAAGTAAGTACTAAGAAACCTACCGCAGTTGTGAAATTAGTAATTAAGGTTACTATCCCAATTTTCCGAGTGATCGTACTTATAGCTTTTATTTTATTACCATGCTCTTCAAATTCTTGATGGTATTTATTGAGTAAATAGATACTGTTTGGAATTCCAATGACCACAATAATGGTCGGGATTAAGCTGGTTAATATGGTGACTTTATACCCTAATAAATCTAGTGTTCCTACTGACCAAATTACTACCGAGAAAATTACCAATAACGGGAATAAAACAGCATCCCATGAACGGAAGAAAGCTAATAATATTAAGGCTGTAACAATTACAGATAATATCAATAACTGAATAATCTCCTGCCTAACTTTGGTCATCATAGTAGACCGTACAAAAGGTAAGCCTGCGTAATGAAGCTCAATTCCTGTTTTTTCTTCAAAGGCATCACCTAGTTGAGTGATGTCTGACATTAATCTTAATCTGTCGGGCGAATTAAAGATTTCCTCATCTAAGGTAATGATTACGGCTGTTGCCCCATTTTCAGAATTTAGCAACTGGGAAGAAAAGAATTTCTGATCTTTTATTTCTTGCAACAAACTATCAAGAGTTTCCTGATCTTCGGGTAAATTGGTGATTAAAGGCTGCATTTCGAATTTTCTTTCTTGAGAATTCTTTTGCAGTTTTTGAAGATTAGCAATTGAAAGTAAATTATTTACACCTTTTATATCTTTTACTGCTTCGGCAAAGTATTGAAGTCTGGCAAAATTTTGTGGGGTATATAAAGCACTGTCTTTAATACCTATTGCCAATATATTATCATCCACTCCGAATTCTTTTTCAAAATTCTGCAGCGTTTTATAATCTTCATCTGTTTCGGGTACCAATTTTGCTAAGTCATAATCTAACTCAACATTACGGGCACGGTATCCCATAAAGGCAGTTATTAAAGCCAAAATTATGATTAATGGCAGCCTGTATTTTATTACGTTATGCGCTAGTTTTGTCCACATATTTTTAAGCAAGCCACAAAGGTAATGATTTTTCTAGTCGAGACACTTCTAAAACCATGCTTTTCGGCTTCAATGTAGTATTTTTATGAATTTTACTTGTTGTTTGTAAAACTACTTGACGAAGAGAGTGTTTAATAGTTCTATAAAATCAAAATTTTGGATAAAAAGAAGAATCAAGTAATTGTTGTAGGAGGTGGCCTTGCGGGTTTGATATCTTCTATATGTCTGCAAAGAACAGGAATTCAAGCATGTCTTATTGAAAAGAAGCAATATCCTTTTCATAGAGTGTGTGGAGAATATATTTCTAAAGAAGTAGCACCTTTCTTAAAACGATTAAATCTATATCCTGAGCATTTAAATCCTTCAGAATTAACACATTTCAATTTATCAGATATAAAAGGTAATGTGGCAAAAGTTGATTTACCATTGGGTGGATTTGGAGTTAGTAGATATGCTTTTGATGAATTTCTATATGAAAAGGCATTAGAATGTGGGGTAGAAATATTTACAAATACTGAAGTTACTGATATTCAATTCAAGAATGATGTATTTACGGTTCATCTGAAAACTGGTAATAGTTTACAGGCTGAGTTTGTGATTAATGCCTATGGTAAGAGATCAAAATTAGACAAAGAATTTAATCGAAACTTTATTAAAAAGCGCTCACCTTTTATGGGTGTTAAATATCATGCGAAGGTAGATTTTCCTAAAGATGTAATCGGTTTGTATAACTTTAAAGGGGGATATTGTGGTGTAAGTCATGTAGAAGGTAATACTGTGAACATTTGCTATTTAACCAAAAGAGAAAATCTTAAAAAGCACAAATCCATAGCGGATATGGAAAAAGAATTTCTTTTCGAAAACCCGATTTTAAAAGAAATTTTTGAGGGTTCAGTCTTTTTGTTTGATAAGCCAGAGGTAATCAATGAAATTTCTTTCGAACAAAAATCAACAATCGAAAACCATATGCTGATGACCGGAGATACTGCAGGATTAATCACTCCACTATGCGGCAACGGGATGGCCATGGCAATTCATAGCGGATATTTGGCAAGTTGTTCTATCATCAAATTTTATAATAGTAGTGAAAACAGAAGGAAAAAGATTGAAACTGATTATAGAAAAAATTGGGAAAAGAATTTTTCAAATCGGCTGTGGGTGGGTCGTAAAACTCAGAATCTTTTTGGTAATCAATTCAGATCTTCTTTGGCTATCAAGTTTGTAAAAGCATTTCCTCTTTTAGCTAAAAAGCTGATCCAACAAACTCATGGAGAAGTTTTTTGACATGTTTCCATTCTGCTTAGTGTAAAAAATACACTTAATGCTTTTAGACAGCATTTCATTTGTTAGTTTTGTAATACTAATTGGAAACAAAACGACAAAATGAAAAAATTAATTATTCTACTTTTCTTGATTTTGCCTGCAATATCTTGGGCTCAAGAATTGAAATCACCCAATGAAAATTTCAATTTGAAATTTAGTATTGAGGATGGTAAGCCTACTTACCAACTCGAGTTAGACGGACTGCAAATTGTTAAACCAAGTTCCTTAGGATTAGAATTAGTAGATGATGAAGATCTTATTTCAGGATTTGAAATTGTAGAAACTAAAAACTCAAGCTATGATAATACTTGGGAGCCAGTTTGGGGGGAATCATCAAAAATCCGAAATCATTATAACGAGTTATTAGTCTCTTTAAAACAATCAGAAACTAATCGATTGATGAATATCAGATTTAGGTTATTCAATGATGGTTTAGGCTTCAGATATGAATTTCCCCAGCAAGATAACTTCACCTACTTTGTGGTTAAAGAAGAAAAAACCCAGTTTGCCATGACGGGTGATCATAAAGCTTGGTGGATTGCAGGTGACTATGATACGCAAGAATACGACTATACTACCTCAAAATTATCTGAAATTAGAAGGTTAATGGAAAAAGCAGTTACTCCAAATGTTTCACAATATGCTTTTTCAGAAACGGGTGTTCAAACTGCTCTCATGATGAAATCTGATGATGGTATTTACATTAATCTACACGAGGCAGCATTGGTGGGGTATTCCGCTATGCATTTAGAATTAGATGATGAAAATATGGTTTTCACTTCTCATTTGACACCAGATGCGATCGGTAACAAAGCGTATATGCAAGCCCCAACTCATACGCCTTGGAGAACTGTGATTGCCTCAAAAAATGCTGGTGATATACTACTTTCTAATATCACTTTAAATTTAAACGAACCTCTTGCTTATGAAGATGTAAGCTGGATTAAGCCAGTAAAATACGTTGGAGTTTGGTGGGAAATGATCACAGGAAAAAGTTCGTGGGCATATGCGGATTTGCCAGGTGTAAAATTAGGCGAAACAGACTATTCGAAAGCTCAACCTAACGGTAGACACGGAGCTACAACTGAGCATGTAAAAGAATACATTGATTTTGCCGCAGAACATGGTTTCGACCAGATTTTAGTGGAAGGATGGAATCAAGGTTGGGAAGATTGGTTTGATAAATCGAAAGATTACGTATTTGACTTCTTAACCCCATATCCTGATTTTGATGTAGTAGAATTAAGAGATTACGCTAAGTCTAAAGGCGTGAGAATCATGATGCATCATGAAACTTCTGGAGCTATCAGAAATTATGAACGCCATATGGATAAAGCCTATCAATTTATGATAGACAATAATTACAATGCGGTTAAAAGCGGATATGTAGGTGATATTATCCCTAGAGGAGAGCATCATTATGGACAATGGGCAGTAAATCATTATTTATATGCGGTAAAAAAAGCAGGAGAATATGGTGTGATGGTGAATGCGCATGAAGCGGTTCGTCCAACCGGTTTAAGAAGAACATATCCTAATTTATTAGCAAATGAATCTGCAAGAGGTACAGAATATGAAGCATTTGGAGGGAATAATGTAGATCACACCACTATTTTGCCTTTTACACGCCAAATTGGAGGACCAATGGATTATACTCCAGGTATTTTTGAAACGGATATTAGCAAGTTGAATCCCAATAATGGTTCAAGAGTCAGAACTACCATCGCGCGCCAATTGGCACTATATGTTACCATGTATAGTCCACTTCAAATGGCTGCAGATTTACCAGAACATTATAATCAACATCTTGATGCTTTTCAGTTTATAAAAGATGTTCCGGTTGATTGGTCAGAATCTCTAGTATTGGAAGCAGAGCCAGGAGATTTTATCACCTATGCACGTAAGGATAAAAACAGTAGCAATTGGTTTGTGGGAAGAACAAATGATGAAGAAAGCAGAACTTCAAATATTAAATTTGATTTCTTGGAGAAAGGAAAAAGCTATATAGCCACTGTTTATAAAGATGCTGAAAATGCGCATTGGGAGAAGAACCCTAAAGCGTATGAAATTGAAAAATATAGTGTGAATAATAAATCTGATATTTCAATTGATTGTGCTCCAGGTGGAGGTTATGCCATTAGCATCATGGAAGTAGATAAATCAGATTTAAAGGGATTAGAAAAATTATAAGAGTGTAGATTTAAGTTGAGTAAAGGCCTTTTCGTAATTGAAAAGGCTTTTTTATTTCACATTTTGAATATTATTCTTCAATAAATTCATAAGCTCCTATGTCAGGAGCATCATCCCTTTTTGTGCCGATTACATCTTGATTAATTTCAGTATCTAATGCAGCGCCAATTGCTGGAGAAATTGGAGTAAGACGAAAATCGTCATTATTAGGCTCAACAAATTCCGGGTCTTGATTTTGAATAGAATTATTATCTAATCCTTCAATGCCTGAACGCACCAAGTTATGAGAAAAGGACAATTTTAAGTTGCCTGGGTTTTGCTCAAAAAACTGAATTTCATCTGCTATTCTGCCATAGATAATAGTATTCAAAAGTTGTACTTCCAAAGGAGCTAAAATCTGGTTTTCATTATTATCCACAGCTAAATCAGAAAATAAAGCAGCAGGATCTTCCCTTGCAGTATTGAAGTAGTTTGCAATGGTGCAATGCGTATAATATGCGCTGCCTCCCCCAGTATGCGATACAGTGCTTGATGCGGTATTATAAAAAACGGAATTAGTAGCTGCAAAATCGCTATTAAGTGAGATTACAGATGAAATGGCCATATTACCAACAAAACAATTCTCCATATAAACATCCGCTTCATTATCAGGATTGAATACATTTAAGTTCAATCCAAAAAGTGCGTTTTTAATGCTAGTGTATTTGAAATAATTATTAGTGCTATTTCCTAAAAACACAATGCCTCCCCATTGTCCTGCGGAACTTGCAAAAGGTTCATCTAATCTGTCATTAGTGAATAATACACTGGAATCAGCTGTTCCTTCAACTTGAATGGTTCCATCAATAACTAGAAAGGTTTCAGTTGCACTGTAAATTTTAGTGCCTGCTTCAATATTTAAAATGCAGGCAGAATCAAGTAGGATAGTGCCCGATAAAACATAGGGCTTTTCATTAGTCCATCGGCTATTACAAGTTAAGGTGCTGTCACTTAAATAATTTGCATTCTGACCCCAGGCCTCAAATACTACAGATTGACTATTTTCTTGATTGACTACTTCCAGATAATCTCTTATCACAAATGGATTATTCTCATCACTTTGATCAATATTTGCGGACACTAATAGTAATAAGCTATCTTTTGGTAATAATAGTTGATCTGAAAAAGTTGAACCGGTTCTACCATTCAATGTCAATTGAAAATCGTCTGTTTGATTTCTTAATCCAATTGAAGAAATATTAATAGCCTTATTTGAAGGATTAATTATTTTTAGACGCTTGGTAATACTCAAACGTTCAGCAAATAAAGTATCAAATTGAAGTGTATCAGTAGAAAAAGTTAAGTTTATTGCCTCAGATGTTGGTTCTGGTTCATAGGAACAGAAAGAAAAAGTGAGGATACAAAAACTACAAATCGCTATGAAAACGGCCTTATTGATCCGTTTCGTCCATTTTGCTGGCATTTTCGGCAATTTGTAAATTTTCGACAAGGTCTTCAATTTCACCATTCATAATATTAGGTAAGTTGTGAACTGTATAGTTAATTCTATGGTCAGTTACCCTTCCTTGAGGATAATTGTAAGTTCTTATTTTATCAGAACGGTCTCCACTTCTTACTATACTTCTTCTTTGGGCTCCTACTTCTTCATTTTGTTTAGCAAGCTCAATTTCATACAAACGAGAACGCAATACCTTTAGTGCTTTTTCAAAGTTTTTAATCTGTGACTTTTGATCCTGACAAGTAACGACCAATCCAGTGGGTTCATGGGTTAATCGTACTGCTGAATAAGTAGTGTTTACAGATTGACCTCCAGGTCCTGATGAACAGTAAGTATCCTTACGAACATCATTCATATCGATTTCTACTTCTACATCATCTATTTCAGGAAGAACGGCAACTGTTGCGGCAGAGGTATGAACTCTTCCTTGCGTTTCGGTTTGAGGCACTCTTTGTACCCTATGAACTCCAGATTCGTATTTTAAAGTACCGTAAGCATTTTTACCGGTCACGGTACTGATGATTTCTTTATAGCCCCCAGCGGTCCCAAAAGTTAAATCTAACACAGTTAAATTCAATCCGTTTTTGTCGCAGAATCTCTGATACATTTTAAATAAATCCCCTGCAAAAATAGCAGCTTCATCCCCACCAGTTCCTGCTCTAATTTCCAATACGGCATTCTTTTCATCATTAGGGTCTTTCGGAATCAACATTTTCTTTAGCTCATCCTCCAATCGCTCTTGCTCTGGCTTTAACTCATCCAGCTCCATTTTAGCCATATCCCTAAATTCAGCCTCTTTTTCGTTTTCCAGAATGTTTTTGGCTTGCTGAATGTCATCTAGAACTTTTGTGTAAGCATCATATGCTTGTACTACTTTTTCTAATTCTGCATATTCTTTACTGAGCTCAGTAAATTTTTTCATATCCGACATCGCATCAGGCTGTACCATTAATTGGCCTACTTCCTGAAAGCGCTCCTTCATACGTTCAAGTCTGTCTAACATTCAGCTATTGGTTTTAGTATCACAAAACTACTAAATATATATCAATAGATTAAAATCAAAAAACTATCATATTTTTGCATAGTTATAAGAAGTAGAGAACACTTAAAAAGGATTTGTAGGTCCTTTCGTGAATTATACTTCCGTTTTAGTCGAAAAATCACTATTTTTTCATTTTAAAATGAAATATGAGTAAGTTTAATTGACCTTAAAAGTATAACTTGCATCTATACCTTTTAACCATATAGAATAATTTTATTTCGAATGCGACATTTAAAAATCGTTATCATATTTTTCCTTTTCCTTTTCATTGCAAAGGATAGTATTGCGCAGGAAAAGAATTATAGATTTCACAAGGTATTTTTCTACAGCTTTACAAAGTATATTGATTGGCCAGAGTCAAAAAAAACTGGGGATTTTGTAATTGCTGTTTACGGGCAATCTGATATTATTCCGCTTTTAGAGGAAATGGCTGAGATCAAAAAAGTAGGGGATAGAAATATTCGAGTTGTAAAAATTGATGATATCAAAAGCACAGATTTTTACCATATTCTATTTGTCCCTTCTGAAAAAAATGGAAGTTTCCCTAAGATAAAAAGTGCTATGAATAATCAACCGTGTTTGTTAGTTACTGAATATGAAAACATGGCTCGAAATGGATCTATGATTAATTTTAAAGATGTAAACGGGAAATTAAGGTTCGAAGTGAACAATACTACTCTAAAGTCAGCGGGCTTAAAAATGTCACAGGAATTAACTCGATTTGGAGAAGAAATAAATTAAATATTACATAAAAATCATAAATGGAAATAATGGATAAAATTTATAATTCAATTATTTTCATTAAGTTTAAAAAGAAATAATTTTTTAAAGGCCATAAAATGAGAAACTTTCGATTTACGATTGGTAATAAAATTTTAGGAGGGTTTATAACCCTGATCTTGATTTTCATCATTTATGCTGGAATTACAATTTTCACAGTAAGTCAAAATAGTAGTTTAACGCAAACCAATTCGAATGTAATTAAACCCTCTTTAACGAGCATTAAAGATTTTAACCTTTTAATTATTAGGTCTAAAATGCTTGTAACCAACTGGGTATATCTTCAAAGTAACGAAACCGATAAAGAAAGTTTAAGAACACTTCATGAGGAAGAATATCCTGCCATGAAGGAAAAAATCAGTGATTTAAAGGAAAATTGGGACAGCGAAGTTCAAAGGCTCGAAATGGATACGGTATTCACTGAGTTTGAAGGTCTACTCGATGTTCAGAAAGAGATCATGGGAAGTTTAATTACTTTCGAAGATTATGAGGACCCCATTGTTAAATTCATGGCTTCAGAATCAATAGAGAGAGAAGTAATTCCTAGAACAGATTCTGTTATTTCTCACTTGAACACAATACTTGTTCAGAAACAAGAAGAATCGGAAGAATATGAAGCTGAAGTACTAGACTCATCAAATAGTTTAAGAAACACCTCAATTATTTTAGGTGTAATTTTCGTGATTTTAGGTTTAATTGGAGCATTCTGGTTAGCATCTTCAATCACAAAACCAGTAAATTATATCAAAGATATTATTGTGAAATTAGGTAAAGGAATTTTACCTGAAGATAATGAACGGAAATTTGGAAATGATGAAATTGGTGAAATGGCTATTGCTGTTGGCCAATTAGTAGATGGATTGAAAGATACTTCATACTTTGCTGAAAATATTGGTAATGGTAAATACGATTCTGATTATGAGCCATTGAGTGAGGAAGATGTATTAGGAAATGCCCTAATCAATATGAGAGGCAACCTAAGAAAAGTAGCAGAAGAAGATAAGAAAAGAAATTGGTCAACTGAAGGTTTGGCTATGTTTGGAGATATTTTAAGAAAGAACAATGATAATATTTCATTGCTTTCTGATGATATTATCTCAAACCTTGTAAAATATACGAAGTCTAACCAAGGAGGTATTTTCGTAATCAATAGCGAAGAGGATGATGAGCCATTTCTAGAACTAACTGCTTGTTATGCTTGGGATAAAAAGAAATATCTGGAACAAAAGATATATGAAGGAGAAGGCTTAACAGGTCAGGCTTGGTTAGAAGGGGAGACTATTTATATGACTGAAGTACCTCAGGATTATGTGATGATTACTTCAGGTTTAGGAGAAGCTAATCCAAACAGTATCTTAATCGTTCCATTGAAAGTGAATGATGAGATTTATGGTATAATTGAATTAGCATCTTTCAATGAGTTCCAAGATTATGAAAGGGAATTCGTAGAGAAAATTGCTGAAAATATTGCATCCACTATTTCATCTGTTAAGATCAATGAAAGAACTTCCAAATTATTAGAAGAGTCAAGAGAAATGACTGAACAGATGCGTTCTCAGGAAGAAGAGATGCGTCAGAATATGGAAGAGCTTCAAGCAACTCAGGAAGAAATGGAAAGATCTCAACGTGAGAGAGAAGATAAAGAAAAAATCATCAATTACACGAATATGATGATTGAACTTGACGGTTCTTTCTACATAAACAGCATTAATAATGTTACGAATGATAAGTTGGGTTATACTTCTTCTGAAGTTGGAGGTTCTGAGCTGTCCATGTTAGTGGAATCTAAAGATGCTTTAAAATCAATGAAGTCATCACTAGAAGCTAACAAAACTTGGTCGGGCACTATCAAGATGAAGAATAAAGCAGGAGATGTGGTAGACACTCAATTCTCTTGTGGTCCATTAAGTGGTCAGAGTTCAGGAGGAAGCAGTTATCTAATGATAGGATCAGTAATCAATAAAGATTAATGATTTAAAATCTATGAGGTATTCAATTGCCAAAGCATTAAGCTTATTAATTATATTATCTATTTGGGCCTGTGGTTTTTCAACTGAAAAGCGCAGGCCCAAACGCATTCAAGATACTCTTGAAGAAAGAGTGGTTAAAAAAGTTTCGGAAGCTGAAATCATCAATAAAACTACCCAACTTGGAGATTCTATAACTCAAGTAGTAGGGGCTGTTTTCATGTCTAAAATCTCAAAGGAGTATGCAAGTGGAGGATATGAAGCTGCTGCAAAATATTGTAGCATGAATGCGTATCCTTTAACAGACAGTTTAGCCGATCAATACAAGGTTTTCCTTAAGAGAGTAAGTAATAAAAATAGAAACCCTATAAATACTCCATCAGATATTGAAAAGAATATTTTAGAGGCTTTTGAATATTCCTCTGAACGTGGTGATGAAATTGGAGCTAATGTGCAGTTCATTAGGCCTGGTGATACCATTCTTTATAATAAACCTATTAAAATCCCATCAAAATTATGCTTGAATTGTCATGGTACAAAGAACCAAATTTCTAAAGAGGTTCAAGCAATTCTTAAAAAAGAATATCCTAATGATAAGGCTATAAACTATGAAGTGGGCGACCTTAGAGGAATGTGGAGTTTAAAGTTTTTGAAGAAAGAGATAGTTCAAAAGCTTTAAGTTGAAAGTTTATTCAGTATAAAATGCTTTGAACTTTTCTTCAGATTTAAGCTCTAATAATCTTTGCTCAGATAATGGTTTTTCTACATAGTCAATCACCATATCATATTGTTCACTTTTAATTTTATCGGCAGTATTAATCGATGAGGTTAATACAATAACAGCTATATTTTTATCCATTCCATTTTCAATAATAGCATCCATTACTTCCCAACCGCTTAAAATAGGCATATTGATGTCTAGCAATATGCAGTATTGCTTTTTAACATTATAATAGGTTTTCAGATAGTCAACGACATCATTTCCATTATAGAAACTTTTAGGTGCTGGATGAAACTGAGTTTCCTTTACATGTACATCATGTAAAAAAACAGTCATGTCATCATCATCCACAATTAACACTTCAAAATCCTCATTTTTTAATGACATAATGCTTATTACCTTCTCTTTTGATTATTTATTAAATACCCGATAAAAAATATCTAGAAAGTACATCAGAAAAGAATCTTCCGCCTCCAGCACCATGTATATCTTCAACAGCTACATCACTGCCGAATTCGTAAGTTTCAAATAATACTTCTTCACTGCCATTTGCAGTTAAGTTTTCATAAGCATCAACAGAATTGAAATAAGGGACCAAGCCATCATTTCTACTGTGATACAACTTTATAGGAGCATTGGCTTTCCAATCATGTACATTATTGTCAGCTAATGCTTGGCTAAATCCACTATTAGGGTCATTGATTTCATCTATAAATTCAGTGGTAAATATTTCTTGAGGGTTAGTGTTTGATAAGGCAAAATAACCACCATTTTCAACTTCTGTTGCATAAGGTTCATTTAAATAATAATCCAAGCCTCTTTGTAAATATACTCTATCGTAAGTATCCATTACCCATAAATATAGACTGATTGAGAAACCTAATTCCCCTTCAAAATTGAAAATGTAATTCCCAACAGCTGATTTATGATAGGCACCAGCACCCATCGCACTTCTTATAATATTAAATTCACCTGGTTGTGTTTCTTCAATGTATTTATGCAGCGCCATAGTCGAATTTCCTCCTTGAGAATACCCTAATAAATGTAATTCCTCAGTTCCGTTATCATCAGCTCTCATTTTTACCTCTAAAAACTCAGCATATTCTCTTGCTGCAATTAACATATCATAGCTAGTAGTAGCTGTTGTTTGAGCATGCTCATATGGGTGAAACATATCTCCTGTGCTTCCATAACCGATATAATCAGGGGCTGAGATCATATAACCATTTGCAGCAAAAAGAGCAGCGGATAAATGAATTTCTGCATTATTTTCTGGTAAATAAGAGGGAGCTCTATTTTCTTGATCAATTTGGGGATTTGCATCTTTTGCTAATGTGCTATGCTGAAAACTGGTAAGTTTAGCAGATCCTTGAACAATAGGAATCAAGATTAATCCGGAAGCTTCTACTTCTGTTCCATCATAATTTTCCGTCATGTAGGTTATTTTATGAGCCGTGATATCGAAATTGATAAACCCACCTACTAAATTATTTCCACCAAATCGAGCACTAATATCCTCAGTTGAGATTGAATCCAGAAATTCATAGCTGACTACATGTTGAAAATTAAATTCATTCTCTAAATCATCATCATTATTGCAGGCAAAAACTAAAACTGAGAGAATAACTAGGCTAAATAATCGAAGAAACTTATTAGATTGCATATTGTGATTTTATTACTACTTACTATTTATGATAATAATCATAAAAACTGATTAGCAATATATTAAATTCTAACTAAGATAGCCTTATGCTGCTTCAAGAAATACCAAAAAAAGAAGACATTATTTCAGCTGAGAAAAGAATTCACGACTATGTTCATAGAACTCCGGTTTTTACTTCTACTACATTGAATGAAATTTTAGGAGTTAATGTGTATTTCAAATGTGAGAATTTGCAGAAAGTAGGTGCTTTCAAAATGAGAGGTGCATCAAATGCAATATTATCACTAACAAAAGCACAATTGAAAAAGGGCGTGGCTACACATTCATCGGGTAATCATGCTCAGGCGGTAGCTTTAGCTGCCAAGCTATCAAAAATACCAGCTTATATTGTGATGCCTCAAAATGCTCCTGAAGTTAAGGTAGAAGCGGTAAGAAGATATGGAGCAGAGGTGATTTATTGTGATTCAACTCTCAATGCTCGGGAAGAAACTTTAAAAGATGTTGTAGCTAAAACGGGAGCTACATTTATTCATCCCTATGATAATTATGATGTGATTGCAGGCCAAGCAACCTGTGCTAAGGAAATGATAGAAGATACGGATCATTTAAAAGCTATATATGCTCCAATTGGGGGTGGAGGACTTATGGCTGGAACTTTACTTTCATCTCAGTATTTTGGTCATAAAATTCCAGTGATTGGCGCAGAACCCGAAGGTGCTGATGATGCTTACAGATCATGGAAAGCTGGCAAAATAATTCCTATGGAATTTCCTGATACCATAGCAGATGGTTTAAGAACTTCTTTGGGGGAAAGAAATTTCCCTATCATTCAAGAGCATATTGAAGATATTATTACCGTTAGCGATCAAGAGATAATTGAAGCGATGAGGTTAATTTTCAACTATTTAAAATTGGTGGTTGAACCTTCAGGAGCTGTTCCTTTTGCCTCTATGATAAAATCGAAAGAAAGGTATAAAGGGCATAAAGTTGGGGTCATATTATGTGGTGGAAATGTTGATTTGAAAAGATTGCCTTTTTAAAAATTTTTTAGCCTTTTGGAGATTATAATCATTTTATGAAAGTTGTTCATCGCTATTATATACTGCCCAGGAGAGATCAAAAAAGAAAGTTATGGTCTTTTGTTTTTAACTTGCTTATACTGGTAGCAATAATAGTATTTATGGCATGGAGCACCGGTGTTTGGTTTTTATTAATCCTTATTCAGCCTGTATTATCAGTATTTGCTTCCTTTATTGATGTGCCTACTGCTCGAAAAAACGGTAGCTTAGTTTACTATTCCCCTTTGTTGCTATCATCAGCCCTTAAGCATAATAAAATTCAGCTTCATGGCGGTACGCTTTTCGATTATTATTATACCTTAAGTATGCACAAAAGTGAATCAAGAAATAAGAAGGCGATCCTTTATAGTTACATTGAAGGTATGATTAATATGCTGGATTCATTTAGTAAAGATCAGGATGATGTTAAAATTGAAGCAAATGCTTATTTTATTAATCCGCACACTGCCGAAAGGTTAGGATTTAAAAAGGTAAAAACTAAAAATGCTCAAAAAATTATAATGCTTTTGAATTACGTGCCCATCACCATAAGCTATACAATTGCAATGGGAAAACTGAGTTTCCCAAATATCTTTTCATTAAAAAGTTATGAAAGTACCATGGGAGAATTGCGTAAAAACAGGTCAAAATTATTTACAATGTTTGAAAGAATTAACAAATAAATATGAAGTCAGCAATAATTGAAAAATGCAGAGAAAACTTAAGGAATTATAGAGAAAATCTTCAAAAGGATATTGATGAATTGAAGAATTCAATGACTGCTGATACGAAAAGTTCCGCAGGAGATAAATATGAAACGGGAAGGGAAATGATGAAGCAGGAGCAAGATAAGTTACAGGCTCAGTTGGAAGTAATTAACAGAAACTTGGCGGTCCTACAAAACATTAATACTCATGAAGAATATAATTCTGTTCAGTTTGGAGCCTTAGTCACAACTTCAGAAGGAAAGTATTTGATTTCAGTTTCATACGGAAAGCTACATATTGAGGAAAAAGAAGTGGTTTTAATTTCTGCTATCAGCCCCTTAGCGCAATTAATGATTGATAAAAAAGTTGGAGATAAATTTGATTGGAACGGAAATAAAATCATGATTGAAGAAATTCACTAATACTCTTTGCGCATCGGCTGGAATTTTTCCACTCATGTAGATGCTTTTTATAATTTTAAAGAAACTCCTAGTTTTAGCTTTTTAAATTATCTTCAAGCTTTACCTTTACACCTCCAAAAGGAAGAAGCATGAGCATAGCACAAAAGATTGATTTTTATAAAGGTAAGATTGAAAGTTTCCGATCTGATGTAGAAAAGTACAGAAAGCAAACTAACCAATTTGGTACTATAAGAGTGCTATATTTTTTGGCCTCAATTATTCTAGCGGTTTATTTTATTAACGAAAGAGACGGAGCATCAACTGCAATTGTATTACTTCCTTTTCCATTGATATTTGGCTGGTTAGTGAATAAGCATAAGTCTAAAAAAAGAAGTTTAGAATTATGTCGAAATAGAATCAACTTTCTTAAGGAAGAAATTGACCGATTAAACCTGAAATTAGATGCGCTTCCTGATGGAGAACAATTCAATGAGCATTTACATGAATATATTGCTGATATGGATGTCTTTGGTAGGCATTCTCTTTTCTCTTTATTGAATAGAAGCGTTTTGAGTTTTGGCCAAAATGCTTTAGCAAATTGGTTTAAGAAACCAGCCAGCAAAAGTGAGATCATTCAAAGACAAGAGGCGGTTGCTGAGATAAAAGATGATTTTGACTGGCGATTAGAATGGTGGGCAGAAAGTAGAATAAAAGAAGGTAAGGAAGATGAATATGAATTAAAAGCGGTCTTTAAATATTTTAGTCATACCGAAACAGAATCAGTTAAACCAGCTTTTAGGATATTACCCTATATAGCGATTACCCAACTTTTGGTTTTAATCATTTTGGCAATTACCGGAATTATAGCAGGTTCATTTGTAGGGCTTGGGTTTCTGATCAATATTTTAGTATTGGCACCAGTTCAAAAGAACATTATGAGACTGCAATCCGAAACTAAGCCTATTGCTGAACATCTGGAACAGCATAAAAACCTATTCAAAATGGCGGAGGAAAAGCAAGTATCTTCTGCCCTATTACAGGAATTTCAACAGTATTTTCAAAACCCTAAAGCATCCACAAAAATAAAGAGACTGTCTAAAATTTTTAATTGGTTACATGCTCGAAATGGGATGATGTATTGGATTATTAATCCTTTTGTATTAATTGATTATTGGGTTTTAAATAGTTTGATGAAATGGAAAAACAACTATGGAAAATCTATAGAAAATTGGTTTGATGCTATTGGGAAATGGGAAGCCATCATGAGTATGGCAGAATTTTCTTTTGCTCATGAGCAATATAAAAACGCTGAAATATTAGATGCAAAATGTGATTTAATAGCAAAAGACCTTGGACATCCTTTATTAAAACATGATGAGAGGGTTTGCAATGATTTTGAAATGACCGGTCCTGGTGCAGTCACCTTGATTACGGGGGCTAATATGAGTGGTAAAAGTACATTTGAGCGATCTTTAGGGGTGAATATGATCTTAGCACAAATGGGTGCGGTTTGTTGTGCAGAAAGTATTGCTCTGAGTCCATTGCAGTTATTTACAAGCATGCGTACACAGGATAATTTGGAAGAAAACACCTCTTCATTTTATGCTGAATTAAAACGACTAAAGCAACTGGTTGATATGACCAAAAGACCTCAAGAGCGGCCAATTTTCTATTTATTAGACGAGATATTAAAAGGCACCAATTCAGAAGACCGAAATATAGGGGCTGAGAGTTTGATTCGTCAGTTGATGAAAACCAACAGTATGGGATTAATATCAACTCATGATTTATCCTTAGCTAAATTAGAAAACGAACTGAACAACTTCCAAAACTATAGTTTCAATAGTGATGTAAGCGGAGAAGAAATTCTGTTTGATTATAAGTTACATAATGGTCCTTGCCATACTTTTAATGCAGTGCCTTTAATGCGAAAAATGGGGATAGATATCATTGAGTAAGCTGAAAATTTCTCCACTCTTCAAATACAACTCTATCATTCAAACAATCTTTCTTATATTGAATTTATTAGCAAAAGCATTCAAATATGAGAAAGACATTACTAATACTAATTGCAGTATTTATTCAAACTGCACTTTGGGCTCAAATTGAAAAGGCTCCCGAAAGAACAGAAGGTGAAGGTCCTTGGCCTCAACTCATCATCCGTGGCGTTACACTGATCAATGGAAACGGAGCCCCTCCATTGGGTCCGGTTGACATAGTAGTGGAACAAAACAAAATTGTAAAAATTGAAACGGTAGGATATCCCGGAGTTGAAATCAAAGATGAGAATAGACCCAAATTAAAAGAAGGCGGTAAAGAATTAGATGCTTCAGGCATGTATTTAATGCCAGGCTTTATTGATATGCATGGTCATATTGGAGGTGAATCACAGGGGACATCTGCTGAATATGTTTTCAAATTATGGATGGGACATGGAATTACCACTATTCGCGATCCTTCTGCCGGAAATGGTTTAGACTGGGTGTTAGAGCATAAAAGAAAAAGTGCTGCCAATAAAATAACAGCACCAAGAATTCTAGCCTATACTGCTTTCGGGCAAGGTAGTGATGAGCCGATCAGTACTCCCGCCATGGCTCGAGAATGGGTACAACAAAATGCTAAAAATGGTGCGGATGGCATCAAGTTTTTTGGTGCGGCACCTGAAATTATGCAAGCCGCTATAGAGGAAAATAAGAAGCTAGGTTTACGTTCTGCCATGCATCATGCACAATTAGATGTTGCCAGATGGAATGTTTTAAATTCCGCAAGAGCAGGTTTGACTTCCATGGAACATTGGTATGGTTTACCTGAAGCCATGTTTACTGATAAAACAGTTCAACATTATCCTTTAGATTACAATTATAATAATGAGCAACACCGATTTGCAGAGGCAGGTAAGCTGTGGGAGCAAGCGGCTCCTCCTTATTCTGATAAGTGGAATTCTGTAATGAATGAGTTGATCGATTTAGATTTTACCATTGATCCAACTTTCAATATTTATGAGGCTAGCCGTGATTTAATGCGCACCAGCCGAGCGGAATGGCATGATGATTACACCCTGCCATCACTATGGGAATTCTATCAACCTAGTATGGTGTCACATGGTTCGTATTGGCATTACTGGGGCACTGAAGAAGAAACTGCCTGGAGAAATAATTATAAACTCTGGATGACTTTTGTGAATGAATATAAAAACAGAGGTGGTAGAGTAACGACAGGCTCTGATTCAGGGTTTATATTTCAGTTGTATGGCTTTGCATATATTCGAGAAATGGAATTGTTAAGAGAAGCAGGCTTCCATCCATTAGAAATTATGATGTCATCAACTTTAAATGGGGCGGAAGCTTTAGGCATGGCTGATAAAATTGGTACTGTAGAAGTTGGTAAGTTGGCAGATTTCGTAATTGTAGAAGAAAATCCATTAGAGAATTTAAAAGTATTGTACGGTACTGGTGCTATTAAATTAACAGAGTATAATGAAGTAGTCAGAGTGGGTGGTGTAAAATATACCATTAAAGATGGTATCATTTATGATGCTCAGAAATTATTGGAAGATGTAAAACAAATGGTGGCTGAGGAAAAAGAGAAGACTGGTTATGAGATTAAACAACCGGGGATGAAGTGATTTAATAATTGTTAATTCGTAATTACGAATTATGCTATTTCAATTAGTGGTTCATTATGAAAAAAGCTCTGCCAGATATTATTAAATTCTGGCAGAGCTTTATTTTTATTTTAAATTATTGGCAATCTGAGAAAGCTACTACATGTTTACTTAAGTCTTTCCATGCTCTGTCAGTTGAATTCATTAATTCATCACAACCTTCCCACATTACCTCATATTCTTCATCGTAATCCTTTTTCTTTAGCTTATAAGCTGCTTCGCCATCATTCGTTTTCACAAAATATGATTTTTCTAATCCACCAGCTAAGGTTACGCCACCAACGCCAACAGACATTGTTTGCTTAGCCATAGGATCATGATAAACTTTAACTTCTTTAGAAAAAGTAGGGTTTAATAGCTGCATTAAAAGCTCCATTTTCTTTTTCTTTTTATAATACACCATTGCATTTTCAAAGTATACATAACCGTCATCTAATAAATCTTGATCGATTTGTTCATTATTCCATTTTTGAGCATCAGACATTGCATCCATTGCTTGACTTACTTTGTCTAATCCGCTTTGAGGCAAGTACATTTCTTTAATATCTTCTGGCTTAAGCTTTACTTTTTTACCATCCTCTTTTTCAATTTTAATCTGATCAATCAAACCTTTCTTTCTGTCTAAATCTTTAATAGTTCCAGTTATTTCAGTTCCATCTTTTAGGGTGATATAAGATGTTTTTTTGTGTGAATAAGTAAATGATGGACTTAATAATTTTTGTGCAAATGCAGATCCAACAAATAGCATAGTAAGAGCTAGTAATAATAATTTTTTGTTCATAATTATAAGTTTAGTTTATACAAATGTAACCATTGAAAACTTGTATGCAACCATTAGTATAAATATTTAAAAGAGGAAATATTAATTATCCTAAGGAAAAACACTCATGTCTGTGGTGCTCTGAAATAAAAAAGGCCTGTCAGTAATATTGACAAGCCTTGGATAAGTTTTGTAAAAAAAATCAAGGGAAAATACCCATATCCGTATAGCTGATAGCAATTCTTTCAATTGCTAAAATGAAAGCCGCAGTTCTTAAGCTTTTGATTTTCTTATTTTTTCGCATTTCATTTAAATCATGATAAGCAGTTACCATAGTTTCTTCTAAACCAGAAATTACTAAATCCCTTTCACTTGCTCCTTTCACAATGGCATCTCTTTGTTCTTGTTTAAATGCATCACCCGTTGCGTTTTCAATGCTATCCAATAGGAATTTATATTTCTCCATATCATAGCGCTTCTCTAACTTACCAAATGATACTCTTGATAAATTTTTAAGCCATTCAAAATATGAAACGGTAACACCACCTGCATTTAGGTACATGTCTGGAATTACGAAAACATCTTTTTCAAGTAGTATTTTCTCAGCCTCTTTGGTAATAGGACCATTAGCAGCCTCTCCTATAATTTTAGCTTTAATTTTTCCAGCATTTTCACTGGTAATTTGGTTTTCTAAAGCAGCAGGAACTAGAATGTCACATTCCTTTTCCAGTAATGATATTGACTCTTTAACAAACTCTCCTTTTTGGTAACCTTCAAAACCTTTGTTCTCAATTTGATATTCTTTTAAAGCTTCAATATCAATTCCATTTTCATCCCAAATTCCACCATTCCATTCTGCAACACCTATAATTTTAGCTCCAGCTTCTGAAAGGTACTTAGCGGAATAAAAACCTACGTTACCTAATCCTTGTATGATGATTTTTTTGTCTTGCAAACCTGTGGTCAATCCTAAAGATTCCATATCTTCTTTCACACTAACAGCCTCTCTAATGCCAATATAAACACCCATACCAGTTGCTTCAGTTCTTCCCTCAATACCATGTTGAGAAAGAGGTTTTCCTGTTACACATGCTTTTGCATTAATGGCTTCAGGATTAAAAGCTTCGTAGGTATCGACTATCCAGGCCATTTCTCTGGCGCCTGTACCATAATCGGGGGCAGGTACGTCAATCGCAGGCCCTATAAATTTCTTTTTAATTAATTCAGAGGTGTACCTCCTAGTAATCTTTTCAAGTTGACGAGTGTTGTAGGCCAATGGGTCAATATTTACACCACCTTTAGCACCGCCAAATGGAATGTTTACCATAGCACATTTAAAAGTCATTAAGGATGCTAATCCCATTACTTCTTGTTCATTAACCATCTCACTAAACCTAATACCTCCTTTAACGGGGAGTTTGTGGTGAGAATGCTGTACTCTGTAGCCTTTTACAACTTGATAAGATCCATCATCCATACGAACTGGGAAATGGAATTTATAAATACTGTTGCATTGCTTGATTTGCTCTAATAAACCTGGGTGAAGCTCCATATGCTGAGCTGCATCATCAACGAAACTGCATACATCTTCGAATAAACTATACTCTTGATTTTGTGCCATAGTAAGCTAGAAAGTTTTTATTTAATTAAATCAATTACACTAAAGCTAAATATTCTTTTTTCAATCGAGGGCAGATTTTATATCTTTCTTCTTTAGTATCTTCATATACGGACTCTAATAATTCATAGACGTTTTTTATTCCAATTTTTTCAGCCCATTCAAAAGGTCCATTAGGATAATTGGTTCCTAATTTCATTCCTAAATCAATATCTTCTTTTTCAGCAGTCCCTTCTTGTAAAGTATAGAATGCCTCATTTATAATCATGCAGATTACCCTTGGAGTAACCATCCCTACTCTATCCTCAACGATTTCAAAATCCGTTTCTAATTTACCACACATCAAGCTCAATTTTTCTTTATCGAGCGCATTTTCAATAGTGCATTCTAATATTTCTCGACCTGCAAATGTAGGAAGTCCATTAAATCCAAAAACTGTATTTTGTGTTTGACTTTGGAAAATTTTTAAGTTGCCAAAGCTACTCATAGCCATATTTGTGAATATGGTTAGATCAGGTCTTTGCTCATAGAATTGAAGTGCTTCTGGTTCCTCAGCGATGAAAAAGTCAAAAACTACATCCGCCTTAAAAAAAGCTTCTTCAGTGATTTCAGTAAGGTCATTGAAAGTTGTGATTTGGTGTTTTTCACCAAATTTAGATATGATTTCTTCTTGGTTTATGGGTGACCCAACAACAAGTATATTCATAATTTGTTAGTTTTGAACCAAAGTTAATGAACTAATTATAAAAAGCGAGATGAGTAAACAAATCATTCAAACAAAAGAGGCTCCTGCTCCCATTGGGCCTTATAATCAAGCAATTTTAGCAGGAAACACATTGTATGTTTCAGGTCAAATAGCTTTGGATGCACAATCTGGAGAATTGATCAATGAAAATATTACAGAAGAGACACATCAAGTTATGAAAAACCTTGAAGCTATATTATCTGAAGCAGGATTAGGCTTTTCAGATGTGGTGAAGTGCAGTATTTTTGTAAAAGATATGGGTAATTTTGCTACTATAAACGAAGCTTACGGAATGTATTTTAAGCAAGACCCACCGGCAAGGGAAACAGTGGAAGTAGCGCGTTTACCTAAAGATGTAAATGTTGAAATCAGTTGTATTGCCGTTAAATAATGCAATTATGGCCAGCTAAATCGGAAATGTTTCTGAGCCCCTTAGGGCAAAATGAAGTGATGAGAAGGATGAAGCTGGCCGTAAAACCTGTAAAATATCAATCCTTTAAAAACCGATCATTAGGTGATGAGGAAGAGGAGGTATTTTTATTTAATGGTAATGTAAGCGAGAATGCTTTTGCTATTTCTCAAATTGTAAGTCGACCGAATAATTTTTTACCTTTAATCAAAGGAAAGGTTGAAGGTGGTCAATCAGGAAGTTTAATTCATCTTGAGTTTAAGCTTTTCCCAAGCGTAAAATATTTTTTAGGCTTTTGGGTAATCCTAATGTTAATGTTCTCAATAGTTTCTTATTCACAGGGGGAAAATGCATTGACCATTATTTTCCCATTGGTGATTTTAGTGGCTAGTTATGCATTGATATTATCAAGATTTAATGATGCTTATCAAAAAAGCAGAAGAGAGTTGATGCGATTGATTAGTTAACGAATGGGTAATATTTCATGGTCTTAATTCTTCCCAAATGAAATTTCATCTGGCAATTCGTTTTCATCATCTTTTTGATAAGGAAAGTGGGATGCGAGTTGTTCTCCTGCCATTTTGATTCCTTCGCTTAGTCCAGCTGTGAGATCTCCTTTTTTAAAGTGGGCTAGCATATGTTCCTTTATGTCATCCCAAAAGTTTTCAGGAACTTTATTGTTAATACCTGCATCACCTAAAATAGCAAACTTATGATCCTTCACAGCCATATAAAAAAGAACTCCATTTCGTTCTTTCGTTTTATGCATTTTAAGGGTTTTAAAAATGTAAGCCGCATGATCCATCACATCTTCCTTGCAATGATTTTCTAAGTGAATTTGAATCTCTCCTGAAGTATTCAACTCCGCCTCTTTTATAGCGCTAACAATTTTTTTCTTTTCTTCTTCTGTAAATGCATCTTTTGCCATGACATAAATTTAATAAATCTTCCAAAGAATACGGCCTTATTCTTTAAATGTTATTGTGCTTATTGAAAGCGAATGCCATCTGGTTCAATATGATGTTGTCTTTCAATTTCTTCAAAAGAGGCTTTTCTTACTGATATGATATTGCCTTTAAAAAACAAATCTTGTCCGGCTAATGGGTGATTGAAGTCTACCTTTACGTCTGATTTATTCTTATCAATTATTCTTCCACTTTGTGATTCTTCACTATTCTCATACCGTATGTAAGCGCCTACTTCCAAGGTTTCTTCAGTATAGCCTTCTTTCTCTTTAAAATCAGCTTTTGGGATTGTTTTGATTAAACTTTCATCCTTTTTACCATAAGCAAAATCAGCGGGTAATCTGAAGGCAAAGGTCTCATTTTGGGTTTTTCCTTTTAACTGCTCTTCAAAATAGGGTAGCATTTTTCCACTTCCAAAGAGAAATCTTAACGGATAAGATTGCCCTGAAAAGTCAACTAATTCACCTTCTTCATCTTTTTTTCTAACGTGATATGATAAAGTAACTACTGTGTTTTCTTGAATTTCCATATTATATCAACACCTGCATTAGCTTGTTGTTTGCAAAGATTTACAAATAAAAAAGGCTTCAAAATTTGATTTGAAGCCCTTTACTATCACTTGCTATTTTCAATTAATCGAAACTCACTTCAGGTGCATTTTCTGCTCCTTGGTCAGCTTCGAAATATCCTTTCTTCTCAAAACCATACATACCTGCTAGCATGGTTTGAGGAAATTTTCTGATATAGGTATTGTAGTCTCTGGTTACCTCGTTGAATCTTCTTCTTTCTACAGCAATTCTATTTTCTGTTCCTTCTAATTGATCTTGTAATTTTGAGAAGTTTTGATTGGCCTTTAAATCTGGATATCGTTCAACTACTACCATTAAACGAGATAAAGCAGAACTTAAGCCTTGTTGTGCTTGCTGGAATTGCTGGATTTTTTCAGGACTCAAGTCATCTGCGTTAATATTAACACCAGTTGCTTTTGACCTCGCTTCAATTACACCTTGAAGTGTCTCTTGTTCAAAATCAGCATATCCCTTTACCGTATTTACTAAGTTCGGTATTAAGTCAGCTCTTCTTTGATAAACATTTTCAACCTGCGACCATGCTGAAGTTACTTGCTCTTCTTTTGTAACCATATTGTTATAAGAACCAGCAAATACTCGGTATATGATAATGGCAACTAAAACAATGATGCCAATCGTAATTAAAAGACCTCTTTTCATATTAATATAATTAGGTTTAGTTTAAATTTTTGATGTCACTTTCAATACGAAGGTAGCAGAGAAATGTTAATTTAGAAATTCAATTTGTTTTAATGATATTATTACTTTTTGAAAATGTATTTTTGCTTGGTTTATAAAATTGTCTTGAATTTATGTTAAGAAAAACACTAGGTGTATCATTTATTATCATCGTTTTATTGGGTATTACTTTTCTTTTCCTGCCTGATTATTCTCAAAATGCTTTTTTGCATTTAACAGCTAATATTGACGATTATGAAATATTTGAGAATAGAACCGTAGCCGCTAGCAATCCACAAGCTTGGGCCATTTCAGCTCAGTATAACCAATATGAAATGGGTCAGACTTATCAAGAAATTCTGGAATCCTATGAAACCACAGCTTTCCTAATTGTAAAAGATACTGCAATATTTTATGAAAAATACTTTTTAGGATATGATGAAGAAGCCATTTCTAACTCTTTTTCAGCAGCAAAAAGTATAGTGAGTTTACTTATTGGCATAGCAATAGATGAGGGCAAAATTAAGAGTGTTTTTGAACCCGTTTCTGAATATTTAGAATCCTTCAAAGAAGGGGATAAATCAGAAGTTACCATTAAAGATGTTCTCACTATGAGCTCAGGTATTGACTGGAATGAAGCTTATATGAGCCCATTTTCAAAAACTACTGAAGCCTACTATGGTCACGATTTAAAGAAGCTGGTTGATGAATTGAAGATGGATGGAGAACCAGCTCAGGAGTTTGCTTACAAAAGCATAAATACTCAAATCTTGGCAGAAATACTCGAGGCAGCCACCGGTCAATCAGTAAGTGATTACGCTACGAATCGTTTATGGCGAAAAATTGGAGCAGAACATGATGCACTTTGGAGTTTAGATAGAGCAGGTGGAATGGAGAAGGCATTTTGTTGCTTTAATAGCACAGCCAGAGATTTTGCCAGAATTGGCCAATTGGTTCTGAATAATGGAGAATGGAACGGGGAACAAGTAGTACCTGAAGATTATATAAAAGTTGCCACTCAGCCAGCAAAATTATTCGGCTCGGAAAAAGAGTTAACATACTATGGTTACCAGTGGTGGATTTTGAATTATGAAGGAAAGCAAATTCCATATGCAAGAGGAATTTTAGGACAATATGTATTTGTTTTGAAAGATAAAAATGCTGTAGTAGTAAGGTTAGGTAAAAGCAGAAGCAAGCTTTATACTAGTAATCACCCTGATGATGTGTATGAATATGTTGAAGCTGCCTACGAATTATTGAAATAAAATAGAATGGAGTTAACTAAGATTTTAAGAATAGTATATTGGGTTTTGGTAATCATCATGATTATGGTGTTTTATTACAGCCTTAGGTATGCAGGTGACCAAGCCATGGAGTATACTTTAGTAGCCTTAGCCTTCTGGACCGCAGCTTTTGTATTGAACCGATACATTCGAAAACTGAATTCTAAAAAGGATGACGAACAATGATGTTGGTATAGTGTGCTTTTTGTTAATCTTATATTCTTTTCTAGTAAAAGGTGCAATTTATTACTTCTCAATTACAAGAGCTTAAATAGATGTTTAATCACATATTGTTTACTATCCTTTAAATATAGCCACTCATCGAAATAAAGTCTAAATATTTATTGAAAAAATATTACAATGTAGATAAATAGCATAAATTACACCGATATTATGTAGATACTGTTTTTTTGAAAAAGTTAGTCCTAAATGTTTTAAATGCCGAAGAGCCAGAATCCAAAAGAGTATTTTTACTATTACTCATGGGTTTTTTCATGGGCTTCTTTGTTTCTGGCTTATCGGTTGGGGCTGAAGCACTTTTTCTGAATAATTTCAGTGAAGAAACGGACTTACCTTTAGCAATTGTAGTTTCAGGAGCTATTGGTGTAATAGCGACTTATCTTTTTAATTACTTTCAGTCAAAAATTAGCTTCGTACGTTTAGCAGGCTATACCCTACTAGTAATATTCCTGTTATTAATTTCTGTAGAGGTAGCGTATGCATACTTACCAGATGTATCCCCATTATATTTTATCACTTTTACTTTTGTATTGCCCTTTACGTATCTTATTCTATTAATTTTCTGGGGTGCATTCGGAAGACTATTTGATCTTAGGCAGTCCAAAAGAATTATCGGAGGAATTGATACTGGTCAGCTAACTGCTTCAATTTTAGCTCTATTAATTGTAATCCCATTCTTATTGAATCAGCCTGATTTTGCAGAGAAGGATCTAATTACCTTAAGTGTTTTTAGTCTTGGTGGGATGTATTTGTCTTTTCTATGGCTAATGAATAGCTCAAAAAAGCATATTAGAAGAGGGGAAAGAAGTGAGTTTGTGTCTTATAAAAATGTATTGAGTAACAAATACATGTTGCTAATGGTAGGTTTCGTATTGGTAAGTGTAATAGCCATTACTTTTATTGATTACTCCTTCTTTAGTGTTGCATCAGCGCAATTTGAAGAAAGTAATTTGGCAACCTTTTTAGCGTATTTTAATGGTACAATCATCATTTTCAGCTTTTTATTCCAAACTTTTGCTACGGATAAAATCATTTCACTATATGGATTAAAAGTTTCCCTGCTTATCAATCCAATCCTAATTATGATTATGGTAGGTGCAGCATGTTTGATAGGTGCCGGATTTGGCTTTACTCCTGATGATCCCACATTTATATTCTTCTTTGTAACCATAGCCGTAAGTAAGCTTTTTGTTACTTCTTTGAAGGATGCATTAGATGAACCTACTTTTAAATTGTATTTCCTTCCACTTGATGTTGAAAGTAGATTCGATATTCAGGTAAAAATACAAGGAGTTGTTAATGCTTTTGCCGGGATGATTGCCGGTGCTATCATTATAGTGTTAAATAATGTAGAGGTATTCAATTTATTAACCATATCAGTAGCTGTATTACCACTTTTAATAATTTGGTATTTTGTAACTCAAAGAATGCACGGTGGCTACAGATCCACTTTGCAAAAAACTTTGGTAAAAAATAAGGAAAAAAATAAAGTTGATGAGAATGAAAACTCCATTAGCCGATTATTGCATAAGCAGGTTAATAGTGATGAAGAACATAGAAGGCTTTATGGGTTAAAATTGATGGAAAAGCTCGAGCCAGAAGAGTTCAATGCTTTCAAGCAAAATTTCAAAGGTGACATTTCGCCTAAAATGAGAGAATACTTAGGGGACGATCAACATGCCTTTAATGAAAATTCAGATTTAACCCTTAAAAAACTAGCTGAAAAAGCATTAAAGGAAAACCAATCTAGAGATGTGGCTCCGGTGAGCTTTGATCAACTGAGTAATTGGGCGCGGTCATTAGATCCTGCCAAAAGGCTTTACACAGCTAGAATTTTCAGGCAACATGCGGATGCTAAAAATATATTCCTACTACTCGATTTATTGAAGGATGCCAACATAGAAGTCCGAATGGAAGCGATTGAAACCGCCAGGATTCTGAAAAGACATGAAACCTGGAATATTTTGATTGATTTGCTTGGTACTGAGAAGTTTGGTCATGCAGCAGCAGCTTCCCTCATTTCGGCAGGAAAAGAAGTGTTACATCATTTAGAATCAGCTTTTCACAAGTCAGGCCAATCTGATAAAATTAAAATGGCTGTTGTGAGAATTATGGGTAAAATTGGTGGAGATGAAGCCGAAGCTTTATTGTTGAAAAAAATTGATTACCCAGACAAAAGAGTGGTTTATGAAATGCTTAATGGGTTTGGGTATGAGGATTTTAATGCGGAAGGAAATCAAGCCCAAATTATCATAACCCTAATAGAAGAAGAAATTGGGAAGGCCATTTGGAATATGGCGGCTTTGCAAGAATTACCTAAGGAAGAAAAATTTGAAATATTAAGACAAGCTTTTAAAGAGGAAATTGGGCATAATTATGAACAGGTTTTTTTATTGCTCTCTTTAATCTATGATACTGAATCAGTATCGCTGGTAAAAGAAAATATCCTATCAGATACTTCAGAAGGAATTGCCTATGGAATTGAGCTTCTGGATATGTTCATTGATTCAGAATTAAAGTCAAAACTCTTTCCTTTGGTTGATGATATTAGCACTAGTGAAAAAATTAAATTGCTTGATAACTTTTTTCCTCGTGAAAAATTTGAACCACTCCAATTATTAAAAAACATCTTAAATAGAGACTATAATCAGATTTCTCGCTGGATAAAAGCTTGTGCTCTATATTCTCTAGCCTATCACGAAGGTTATGAACCCAGTTACGCAGTAATTGCTCACATCTTTAACAAAGACAGACTATTACAGGAAGTTGCTGTTTGGTTGCTGTATCATCGAAATAGAGAGCAATATGAAAAGGTAATTTCAAGATTAAATCAAGAAGATCAAGACCAACTGATCAAAATCATTTCAAGTAATCAATTGGATGATGGTTTAAATGATGGGTATTTCTTATTAGTAGAAATCGTGATGTTTCTAAAACAAATTGAAATATTCCATAAAATAAATGGTGATCAATTATGTGAACTGGCTGATAATACTCAAGTAATCAGACTAAAGACAGGGGATAAAATTGATTTAAAAAATCTCGAGAATAATGCCATTTATGTAGTAGCGTCTGGTAGTCTACATCTACAGACTGAATTTGAAGCAGATGTGAAACTAGTAGAAAAGGATGTGTATGGAGAGTTATTTATCCCTGAAAAACATCTCAAAGCCGAAAGCCTAATCGCAGATGAAAATGCAGTAGTATTTCAACTAAATATCAATAATTTCTACACATTAATGTCTAGAAGTCAAGAATTTACAAATCAGTTATTTACTGCCATTACCCAACATTATCAATCAAAAATATGAATGACAAGCTAGAAGTAAGTATTATATATTCTGAAAGAGATAATGAGCCAATTCTGGACGATAAGGGCTGGGTAAGCTATTTTGAAAAGTTTCTATTCATGATGCTAAAGCAGACTATGAATAGAGAGATTAAAATCAATTTAATTTCTGATGAAACTCCTCAATTTAAGTTCGGTAAGAATAGTTTATTTATTCCAATTTTATCTCCAGATTTTATACTATCCGGTGCTTGCCTTGATAGAATAGAAGAGTTATTTCAACCATCCAAAGCTGAAAAAGCAAACGAAACTACATTTCCCGTTTTCAAATCTCCATTAGCCTATGTGGATATGCCAGAAAAGCTTAAAGCGCTTAGGTCGTACATCTTTTATTTAAATACTGAAAATGAGGAACAAGAACTTATGGAGTTCTTCTCAAAGGAAGCAGAAAAGGGCTATTGGATGAAGATGGTGGATTTATGTTTCGATATATATGAAACCATCCTTAAAATGAACCATAAAGAAAGTGAAAAAGAAAAGCATGGAAGAAGAGCTATATACCTAGCTGAAACTGGGCAGGATTTGGCAGGAGCCAGAAATATCATTAAAAGAGAATTGACTCGCCATGGATATGAAGTTTTTCCTAAGAGTTTATTACCTCATACTTCAGCAGCAATTAAAAAATCAATAAAAGCTGATTTAGAGAAATGTCATTTTTCCATTCATATGATTGGAGCCTCATATGGAACTATTCCTAACGGCTCTGAAAATTCAATTATGGATATTCAGAATAGTATGGCGGCTGATTTTGCGAAAAGTCATTCTTCTGATTTTAATCGCCTAATCTGGATTAGCCCTGCTTTAAAATATGCTAGTGAAAAGCAGCGCTCCTTTATACACAATATTAAGCGTGATGATAAAGTATCCTTTGGGGCAGAAGTACTACAAACCTCTTTGGAGGATTTCAAAAATACCCTTTGGGAAGAATTATTAGATAAAGGACTTAATAAGAAATTAAGGAGTCAGAAAGAATATAATGAGCAGAAAAAACCTATCATTTACCTTATTTATGATGAGATTGATTCCATTTCTGCCACTAAGTTAAAGCAAGATATTCAGCAGTTTGATGTGGAGTTGATCACTTTAGAAGCTCAGGGGGGCTTGATGGATTTAAGAAATAAGCATATTGACGCACTCAAGAAAATGGATGCAGCAATAGTGTATCAAAGCGAAGTCAATAATCAGTGGGTTTATATGAAATTACTTGATTTGCTTAAGGCTCCTGGATTTGGAAGATCAAAGCCGGTATTAGGGAAGCTTTTGATATCTGAAAAGTCAAAAGGTACTGAGGATGAGTTTATTAGTAGATATGAAGTAGAGGTAGATACAACTAAAGATTCAAAAAATTTAAGTAAATTTATTAGTGATGTAAAAGTGGCTTTTGATGAAAGCCATGCTAATGTGGCAAGAGAAAGCTAAAAATGCAAGACGAAAAAGTAAGCATATCGAATAATAAAAGCACACAATACGGGAAAAAGAATAATCCTTTCCCTGGCTTGCGTCCTTTTAAAATTGAGGAAAGTCATCTGTTTTTTGGAAGAGAAGGCCAAAGTGATGAAGTATTACTAAAACTTTCGAAACACAGATTTGTAGGAGTAATTGGTCCTTCAGGAAGTGGTAAATCTTCTTTTATTTATTGTGGTGTTTTACCTATCCTTTATGGAGGCTTTTTAACTGGTCGTTCTACAAATTGGGAAGTTGTAGTTACTCGCCCAGGAGCAGCTCCTATTGATAATCTAGCACAATCTATTTTTAAATCAGATTCCAAGGGCAAAAAAATATCTGAAGAGGATGCTAAAATTAAACAAACCATAATTTCATCACTTCTTAAGAGTTCATCGGTTGGTTTGGTAGAAACCATTATGCAAATCAAAGGAGATGAAGAAAAGAACTATTTAATACTAGTTGACCAATTTGAGGAGCTATTTCGCTTCAAGGATTCCTCAAATATGCAATCCGTTAATGAAACTTTAGCTTTCATAAACCTATTAATGGAAGCCGTGAATCATGCGGATGTGCCTATTTACGTGGCCATCACTATGCGTTCAGACTTCATTGGTGAGTGTTCACAGTTTCCTGAGTTAACTCGTCAAATTAACGATAGCCAGTATCTAATTCCTCAAATGACAAGGGAGCAAAAAAGAAGAGCAATTACTGGTCCTGTTGCAGTAGGAAATGCTGAGATTGCTCCAAGATTAACGCAGCAATTACTAAATGATTTAGGAGATAATCCAGATCAACTCCCCATTTTGCAGCATGCTTTAATGCGTACCTGGGATTATTGGAGCCATTTTAGAGATTATGATCATGAGCCACTAGACATCAAGCATTATGAAGCAATTGGTACTATGTCGGAAGCCTTATCCATGCATGCCAATGAGGCTTATGAAGAATTGAATGAGGAGCAACAAAGAAATTGCGAATTTTTATTTAAAGCAATCACTGAAAAAAGAGGGGGTGGAAGTTATGGAGTAAGAAGACCCACTCAGCTTCATGAAATTGCAGCAATTGCAAATTCTTCCGAAGAGAAAATCATTCAAGTTATTGAGAAATTTAGAGACCCTAGTCGCTCTTTACTAACTCCACAATTTGGAATTCCATTGCATAGTAATTCCATCATTGATATTTCTCATGAGAGTATTATGAGAATTTGGAGCCGCTTGAAAAACTGGGTGAATGATGAAGCCGATGCTGTGGCTATGTATAAAAGGCTAGCTCAAGCTGCTGATATGTTTCAACAGGGAAAAACCAGTTTGTGGCGACCGCCTGATTTGCAATTAGCCTTAAACTGGAAAGAAAAACATAACCCAACATTAGTTTGGGGGCAACGGTATCACCCTGCTTATGAAAGAACGATTTCTTTTTTAGAGCATTCAGCAGAGGAATATGAAATAGAGCAAAGAGCGAAGGAACTACAACAAAAAAGAAGATTAAGGACTGCTCGATTAACAGCTCTCATTATGGCTGGAGCTACTGTGATATCAGTATTGTTCTTGATTTATGCTTTCTATCAGCAAACTGTTGCTGAACGTAATGAAAGGCTCGCTATGGAGCAAAAGGATATTGCAGAACAACAGAAAGAGTTAGCAGAAGAACAAAGATTAATAGCAATTCAGAAAGAGGAAGAAGCCACAGAAGCTAAAAATGATGCGGAAGAAAGTGCAGATCTAGCCGAGCAACGAAGAATTCAAGCAACACAATCCGCAGCCTTAGCAGAAGAGAGAAGAATAGCAGCCGTTAAAGCTGAAGGAGAAGCGAGTCAGGCTGCAATAGCAGCCAGAGAAGCTGAAAGGCAAGCTAATTTAGAAAAAGAAAGAGCAGAGCAGGAAAAAGCCAGAGCTGATCAATTGAGATATTTAGCGATTGCTAATGCTATTGCTGTAAAAGCGCCTCAGTTGAATGATCCACAACTGAAAGGCTTATTAGCTCAACAAGCCTACAGCTTTAGTAAGCGCTACAGTAATTATAATTATGACCCTGAAATTTATGATGGCTTGTATTATGCATTGAAAGAATTCAATCATCCGCTTACCCATAAAATTAAAGGGCATAATAAATCAGCGAAAGTAGTAATTGGAGGTAAAAATGATAATGAGTTTTATTCTGCAGGGGCCCAAGGAAGTATATTAAAATGGACTGAAACTTCTAGTCAATGGGTAGCCGATACTATTGCCCCAATTAGAAATAGAAGGGTGGTAAAATCCATGATTTTTGATGAGGAAAATAACATCATGTTTGCAGCAGGGCAATTCATTACTGAAAGTGGGGAATCCATTATTGAAAGTTATGATTTAACTCAAAACAGACCAGATCCTAAAATTATTAAAGGAGTAAGTGGTGCTTTTGTTAAAATGTATTTGGCAGATGATCATATTTGGGTTTTGGATGAAGGAGGTACTTCAATTAAGAAACTGGTAAATGGAAAAAGCCAAAAGATTTATCAATCCGATATAAAAATTAATGACTTTACAGTAGAAGAGAATAAGGATAATATCTGGTTAGCCACAGAAAATGGTGACTTAGTCAAAATTAATAAAGCCGGTGAAGATGCCACGATTATGTTTACCAATTCAGCAGAATTAAGCACTATTACCTCTAAATTTAATTTTATCGTGATTGGTGATATAAATGGAACTGTAAACCTATTCACTGACTATAATTTTTCTGCTCTAAACGCATTAACAGGACATATGGGAGGAATAGACGAACTGAAAGTAAGCGATAATGGAAGCGCATTATTATCGGCTGCTAAAGATAAAACTGTAAGAGTTTGGAATCTTTCTGAAATTACTCAACCCCCTATAGTATTATCTGATCATGATGACTGGGTTTGGTCAACTGATTTTAGTGCAAATAACAAATGGATTTTCTCAGCATCAGAAGATGGGCTTATAAAAGTATGGCCTTATTCAACAGAAATTATGGGAGATAAACTTTGCAATGAGTTAAACAGAAATATGTCACAAACGGAATGGGCTACTTATATAGGCAGTGATTTAGATTATGAAAAAACGTGTGAAAACCTTGAAAAATTAACGGATGCCAGTCAATAAAATAATCATATTAAGCTTCTGTATATTGGCATTTTCCTTTTTAGGTAATGCGCAGACTTCCTGCGTTCAAAATTTAAGAGATGCTCGAAATGCATATGATGAAGGAAGGCTAAAAACTCTTTCGAACCTATTATCAAATTGTGTTGAAGATGGATTTACAAAGGAGGAAAAAGTTGAGGCGCTCAGGTTAATAACATTATCTCACTTATTTAATGAAGATCAAGCTGAAGCAGAAAAATCCTATTTAAAACTTCTTAAGATTAATCCTGAGTTTACACCAAATGAGGAATCTGACCCTATCGAATTGATAATTCTTGCGGAAAATTTTGATGCTGAACCAAAGTTTTTTTTCGGCTTTAAAGGGGGCGCTTCCTACAATATCATGCAGATTCAGTATGAAAGTAATCATAATTTATTACTTCCAGGTACTTACGATTTTCCACTAGGAATATCAGGCGGCTTATTTTTTCAATATCCAATTACCAAAGAAATTTCAGCGAATTTAGAAGCTATTTACAATTTCAGAAATACAATTCTTAACAGGCCAATAGAAAGTGCTGAAGGTAATAATTTTCAAATTATTGAAGAAACACAGCAATGGTTAGAAATGCCAATTCTAGTTAATTATAAACTTCCTTGGGTCAAAAAATTCTTATTGGAAGCCACAGCTGGGCCATCTTTTCATTATTTATTGATGTCAGGTGTTAATCTTAATGGCTTAGGGGAAGAGTTGAATAATTATGACATGTTATCCTTCAGAAATCAATTTAATATGAGCGGAATTTTAGGGTTGAGAGCCAATTTTAAAGAATTGGGTGTGAATTTTATCACCACTGAACTGCTATTTCAATATAGAATTTTAGATGAAGTAAATAAGTCTGCGATGACAGAGCAACAAAGATTAGAATTGAATAGCGTTGCTTATTCCAATTTTGATTATAAAGGCCACGCGATTTGGTTAAGATTAGGCATTCGTTTTCCATATTTTAAACCAGAACTTAAAAAATGAGAAAGCTTTTAATTTACATACTAATTCTCAACATTGGATTATTGCAGCTAGCTTGTAATACCGAGGAAGGACTTGAACCAGTAACTCCTAAAAATTATTTTAAGATTTTAGAAGGAAGAGGTACAGATAACCCAATCGCAATTAGGTCATTATCGGATGGAAATTTACTAATTGTGTCTAACACCACTTCTTTTGAGCAAGGAGAGCAAATTAGAAAAATTCGCGTACTGAAAATTGATTTAAACGGTAATGTTTTAAATGAAAGATATTTACCTGAAAATAATGAAAATTGGTCTGCTAAAGATGTTCTAAAATTAACAAATGATGAAATAGTAATTGCTTCAACCTCTATCAATAGTATAGCTGAAGATAGTAGTTTAGTTTTTTATAAAATTAACAGTAATCTTGATTCGCTAAGTGCTACTACCCACCATAATTCTGCTACCTATAATTTGTACGGGGTGGCCGAAGATCAAAATGAATTATTATTCATTGCTCAAGAATTTAAAGATCAAACATCCTATCCCATTATCGGAAGAATTGATTTAAGTAGTTCCAATATTATCGATATTAAATCGGCAGAAAAATATGATGTTCCACCCGCTACAAAAGTCTATAGAAATGCAGTTGGAGAATATATATGGGCTTATAATAGAACCAGGTCTTATCTGGCAAAAGTACAACCCAATCTGTTGCAGGTTAATGATCAGGAAATTCACATCGGAAATAATTTATCTTCTTCTGTTAAGGCTGAAAAATTATTGATGATAAATATGAATCCAATTGTGTTTGGAGAACTAACACAAAACGGCAATAATCAACTATTCTATTACAGCCAAGAAAGCGGAAGTTCTTTTGTTTTTGGTGAATCAGGTGATGTTTTTCTGAATAATGTACAGAAAACGGAATCTGGATATTTGGTAACAGGCTTTCAATCATTACAGATTGATGGCTCCGAAAATAGACAAACCAACTTCTATTTTTCCCGAAGAAATGCTAATGGAGGTGAAATATTCTCTAAGGCCTTTGGCACTAATGAAAATGAGGAATTAATGGATGCCCTTATGATAAATGATGGTATTTATACTATAGGTAAAACCATTTTCGGAGGTGAAAACACATTAATTTTAATTAAAACAGATGCCTTTGGGCGATTACAATAAATACATGCTTAAAGGCATATTTTTATGAAAAAATCTTTATTCTTTATACTCTTTTTAATTGGCTCTATAGCATCAGCATTATCACAAAACCTTACTGATGTTAATGGAGATGCCGCTACAATTATTACCGATAATACTGCTACTGTATCTGGAGAATTGGTTTCTGATGGTGCAGTTGATGTAAAATATCAATTTCGGTATGGAACTAGTGCAGCTACTTACCCAAATTCAACTCCTTTTCAAGTAATTAATGTAAATACAAATGAAATTGTGAATAGTGGGTTGACGGGTTTAGATCCTGCTGAACAATATTTTTATGTCTTATATGGAGAAGAAGATGCAAATGCTTCTGTAAATTTCACCTCTTCAGAGCAATCTTTTTTTACACTTGCTACCTTACCAACCACCTCTGTATCTAATTTTGTTTTAGATAGTAAATCAAGTAGTAATGCTACCTTTACTTACACGCCACACTCCTTTTCTATAAATGGGGGATATGTTTTGTATAAATCAACTGGAGCAGGCGCAATTGATTTAACAAGTTTAGAAAATGCAACGGATCCTGATGGTCAGGTAGCGGCTCTCTCTGGAAATGATGTTTGGGAGCCCGATGAAACCGTAGGGTCAATAAATTTCCCTTCACTTTCAGCAGCTACCCAATATACAATGACTTTGGTAAGTTACAATTCTGATGGTTCTAATGCACAAACCTTAAACTATAGAAAATCAGACCCTCCTAGCGTAACCTTTTTCACACTTTCTAATCCTCCTGCTAACAAAGCTGATGGAGGAAGCTTTTCAGTTTCAAACATAACAACTAATTCAGCTGATATCAATTGGAATGATGTTACCAATGCTGATAAATACCTTATTTTATATACTCAGAATTCTGCTGATTTAGATATAAATGATGTGATAGATGGCAATGCACCAGCTGATTTAACATTTCCTGCTGGAGTAAGCTACACTACTTCTGCTACTAGTAATGTTTCTCTTTCTTCACTTGATGCAAATAGCAACTATAGTTTTTATATTATTCCATATGCTGAAGGAGCTGATCCTTCAACGATAAATTATATCACACAAACAGGTCCTGATTTGGATAGTTTTACCACACTTTGTGCACCACCCGCTGCACAATCTACTTTTAATACTATTGATCCAGCAGATATTAACCCCTTAAACATTACAGTAAGTTGGAATACAGTTTCAGGTGCAGACCGATATTTAGTAGTTGTAAAAGAAGGGGCAGCTGTTTCATTTGAACCTGTAATAGGGGACTCCTATTCTGCAGATGCTAATTTTTCTGGAGGGTCTGATTTACCGAATGGATCAGGAACTAATAAAGCCGTTTATAATGGGATTGGAAATAGTATAACAGTTACAGGATTAGATTTATCAACCACCTATCACTTTGCAGTATTTGCTTATAATTCAGATGGTAATTGTTATGTAACTCCTGCCTCACCCGGAACTATCTCAGCATCAACAACAGGAGCTGCTGCTAATGGTACGATTTCTTTTAATTCTGCTTCCGTAAGCATCAATTCGGTAACTAATGATAATTCAGGGGCTAGAGTTGCTATTCTCGATTTCAATATTATCGATAATGGTACTGATGGAATACCAACAGAATTAAATAGATTAGCATTTTCTATTGCGGCTGATGATGATTTTGAATTGGAAGGAATTGGCTGGGATGATATAATTGCAGATGCAAGATTGGTCAATATTACTTCTGGTGGGAATGAAAGTGCAGTCAATATATTAGCAGACAGTATTATCATTGAGTACTCAGGGAATGAGAGTGATCAAGCAGGAGAAAAAGGATATATTGCCGATAATACTACCTCAAATTTTCAGCTTCAAATACGGTTAAAGGATAATATTTCGTCTGTAATTGATAATAAAAATATAGTCGTTGAACTTTATCCTTCTAAAATGACAGTTCAATCAAATTCAAGTTTATTTGATGCCTCTTCTTCATCCATTTCATCAGGTACCACAAATAACAAAGTTGAAGTTATTGCATCCGAGTTTAATTTTACTCAAGAGCCTTCTCCTACCACAATAAATGCAACTGAAAATTTTACCACGGCTCCACAAGTAGAGGTAACTGATGAAAATGGAAATTTAGATTTGGATTATGTAAATGGGTACTCACTGGGTACCGGTGGAATTTCTGTTCAAAACCCTCCTGCTAATTTCAATAATGGAGTTTTAGATTTTCCGGCAAATTTTAATTATCAAGGTAGTGGAGACGGTACCCTTTCGATAGAAGATGCTGGCAATTCAATTTCAATTGCCACAAGTAATACGATAACCGTAAATCCAAAAATCACCCTTAGTGAAATCGGAGCAGTATATAATGATGGCGATTTAGTGAATGGTGCTACGGATGAAATATTAGTTGGCTTTGACATTACAGCTCTCAGCAGTGCAGAGATTAATGATATTGTTTTAGGGTCTGATCAGGAATTAATAGGCAAATTGAGTAATATAAGATTGTATGCATCAACTGATGATACATTTGATGGTGCAGATGTAAATATATCAACTGGATCCGTAAATGATAATGGTGTAAATACTGAAATTTCTTTTGCTTCTTTAACCGAGAGTATTGATAATAATTCCTCCTATTATTTTATTGTAGCAGCGGTTAGTGCAACGGTGCCAGCCTCTACACCTGATATTACTTTTAGTTTAATAAGTTCTAATTTTAACTTTCAAGAAAGTTCATATTTATTTCCGGCAATCACTATTGATAAAACTTATAGTTTTCAAGATTTAACGCCACCAGAAATAGTTTCTATTAATGCTTCTCCAGCAAGTATATCGGATGATAATACAGGGGTTGAAGCTTTTCAAATTAGTATTGAGTTTGATGAAGAAATGATAACCGATGGAACGGCAGACCCAGTTATTACTTTCCCAACAATAGGTGAAGATCCAACAACTAGTATTACATTTTCAGCAACTAGTAGTGGCTGGGATGTAGCAGGATTGGTATACACTTCTTATTACAATGTTGTAGATGTTGGACAAACCATTAAAGATATTGATGTAAATATTGCATCTGCAAAGGATATCTCGGATAACAGTATGATAGCGGTTGATGAAAATGATTTATTCTCTATAGATACTGAAAATCCAACAGCTTCATTGTCTTTAAATCAATCTTTGGTGAATTTGCCTAATAATACAATAGAATTGACGGCAGATTTTGGAGAGTTGATGGATACAGGAACTGAACCAACGGTTACTATTTCAGCGCCTACTAACTTCAGTCTTGAAAGTGGGAGCTGGGTTAATTCGCAACGATATGTTTACTCTTTTACTCATGATGGTACTGAAGAAATTATAAATAATGCTTCTATTACTATTTCGGGGGCATTAGATGAGGCTGGAAATAGCATGAGCAGTACTGATTCTGATCCATTTAATATCAATACTATTCCGCCAAAAATTGAAGCCATAAGTTCAAGCAATACAACAGGATCATACAAAGAGGGAGATGGGCCGATCGAAATTACTATTGATTTTGATGAAATTGTAACTTTAGGAGGCACTCAGAGCCCACAGCTAATTTTAAATTCAAGTGGTTCAGCAATTGCCACTTATAGTAGCCATACTGATGATTTAATTGTATTCAGTTATACCATTACTGCAGGTGATAATGCTGATCCTTTAGAAGTGTTAAGCCTTGATCTAAATGGTTCAACTATTGTAAGTAGCAGTTCTTTAAATCCAGCGGAATTAGGTTTACAAGGAAATGCCCTTTCTGATGATAAACAATTAAAAATTGATACTCAATCACCTTTTATAACCGCTATAACTTCCAGTACAGTTGATGGGATTTACGGTCCTGGTGAAATTGTGAATATTAAAGTGATATTTAATGAAAATATCCAGCAAACGGGTGTTCCTCCAACTTTAAATTTAAATACTGGTGTTTCTGCCATTTTTGATGATATAACAAATGGGAATGAATTAAATTTCACCTATACCATCGGTGGAATCAGTCAGGGTGAAAATACTAACGATTTAGCGGTTTCCTCTATCTCCTTATCCCAAAATGAGATATTAGATTTAGTAGGAAATCCTTCCGATTTAACATTAAACGGGGCGAATAATACCTTAGCTGCAAATAAAGCTATTATAATTGATACGGAACCACCGAGCTTAGATCCGAATCCATTTTCTCCAGCAAATGGAAGTTTAAATGTGTCTCAAACAGAAACCTTTGCGATTACTTTAAATGAACAAGTTACAGGTGCTGGAACAGCTAATATAAGACTTATTGATGTTGCAAGTGGGTCTACTTTGGCCACTCTCGATGGATCTACCGCCTTTGCAAACTCAAGTGCAACTACCCTAAATTTTAATTCTTTGGCAGCCTCTCTTCAAGATTCAACGGAATATTATTTTGAATTTGATGCTGGAGCCATTACGGATATAGCAGGTAATCCATTGGCTGCTTTTAATGGGGTTTCAAATTGGTCATTTACGACTTTTGGTCCAGCGAGAATTGATGATTTTTCTATTGCTGCATGTGTGGGCGAGGTATTTACAATTTCAGGGCAATACTTTACAGGTGTAAGTCAAATTCTTACGGATGTAGAAAGTGGTTCTCCTTTTGAAATTACTACTTTTTCAATTGATGATGATAATACTATTTCATTTACAGTGCCAGCAGGAACAGTACCAGGAAAAATCACTTTAAATAAAATTAACGGCCAAGATGGTAATACGGATGATGCTTCCACTACCTCTACAACGGCAATTAAAGTTGGACCAAGTAGCGGACAGATTGTATTGGTAAGTGTGGGAACGGATGTTGTTTGTGATGTACCAGGAACAGAGGCAGCACCTATAGAAACGGCTATTCAATTTGATATTGTCGGAGGTTCTGGAACCTATACAGTTCAGTATTCAGATGGAGTAAACATCTTTACTGAAAATAATTATTTGTCTGGAGAAACTGTTCAAGTTAACCCACCTGTTTCAGGTGCAAATACCTATTCAATCATATCCATTATCGATGAGGATCCTGATTTGAATACCTGTAGTGCTGCAGATAATGGAGTTGATTTAGTGATAACAGAATATGAGCAATCAAATGTGGAAGCAGGAGGTATTTTCGACTCAGATTTAGGTGTCAGTACGGTTGCAGTTTGTTTAGCCCAAGATGACCAAGTTGATTTATCAGATGGAGCTTTAATGGGTGTGTTACCAAGCATAGTAGGAGATATTACATCTGGGGAATGGACTATTGTGGATGGACCAAGTTCTGGTGGAGGAGGTTTCTCAAGTAATTTTAGTGATAAAACGACTACAAGCTTAACTCCTACCTACTATCCTAGTCTGGCTGATGCGGCATATGGAAGTATCACCTTAAGATTAACTTCTGACGATCCAACCGCTCCGAATCCATGTTCTCAAGATTTTGATGAGATTACGATTGTATTCGTTAATACGATATCTGTAAATGTTGGGCCTGATTTAAACGCTTGTATTCAAAATGATGGAAGTGGACCTTATGTGATTGAACCTCTTAGTGCTACTTTAGGTGGAGGAGCAACTTCTTTAGAATGGTCAAGAAATGATCAATACGGTGAAAACGGTGTACATGATGGGTCATGGGGTTTTGCGGCTTCTGCTAATGCCACAACATTTACTTTAACTTCTACTTTAGAGAATCCTTTTTATAAAGCAAGTCCTCAAGAAATTGCAAATGGATTAGCAACCGTTGGTGCTATTCCAACAAGTGGCGGATGTGGAGGTACTCCACCACCAGAAGAATTGAATATTAATATCAATGATTTACCAGCCCCAACTATATCCTTAGCTCCTGCTAATGTATGTAGCGGTGAATTTGGCGTAAGATTTAGAATGTCTCCTAGCAGCACCTCAAGTACATTTGAATGGACACTGTCTAATGAAGGTTCAGATACACCAGGGCAAAATGATAAAAACAGTATTGATGGTCCTAGAACTGGAAATATAATTTTTGTTGATTTTAAGGAAGTAACCACTGAGACAGTTGAAACTATTACTGTAAAAGAAATTAATCCAATTACTACATGTGAAAGTGTTGTTCAAACCATAAATGTTACCATAAAACCAGCGCCAGTTGCTAATATTACCTACACAGGAAATACAACCGTTTCACAAGGTGATCCAAGGTTTTTATTAACTGGAGAAGGAGGACAAATAGGAAATATTCAGTCAGGTGGTGTTTTCTCTGGTCCTGGTGTCGTGCAAGATTCTGATGGGAATTATTATTTGGATCCTAGTATTTTAAATGTTACCGATATATTTGATCCTGCAGATGATCACATTATAACTTTTACCTATACAGATGAATTCGGTTGTTCCGCATCCGAAACCATAAGGTTTAATGTTTATGCTGAAAACTCAAGTTTCCAGAATTTACTAGCTCAATATTGTGTTTCTGATGAAGAAGATATCATCTTCGTTCAGCCCAGTATACTTGGGGATGATTTTGAAGTCATTTCGATTCAGGGTCCTGGCATAACAGAATTAGGTTTACAAACTGAAATTATAGATGGTACCCCAACACAAGTTTTTAAAGCAGTGTTTAATCCATTCATTGCATATGAAGAGAATCAAGCTGCTGCAGATCCTTCCGCAGTAGTAATATCCTTTTCTACTCGCGAAAAGTTAAATCCTGCAAATGTGATTTTGGAAGCGGGTTCTCAAACAGTTAGGGCTAATCCATTGCCAACATTAGAATACCAAGGACCTGAATATGACATGTGCACCTATGATGAACCAGCTGATTTAGAGGCCTTAGGTTCTAATAATCAAAATACCTATTCATTTGTTTTGAAAGACACCTTAAATCAAGCCTCATTTCCATATAGTTTGATAATTGGAGATGTAAATGTGGGATTACAGTTTGACCCTGCTCCACTAGATGATTATTTGGATAGTATTGGAGAAGAATCTATAGAGGTTTGGATGGAATACAGTTATACCAATTTGAATTCATGTTCAGCTACAGAAACATTCAGTTTTATAGTGTATAAACAGCCGGAACAACCCTTGTTATCAAGTACTGATTTATGCAATATAAATGGTAACATTGAAGAAGCTTCTGTTACTAATTATGATGGTACAAATCCAATCCAGGAATTGGAATGGTTTACCAATGTGGATTTAACGGGAGAACCTATAGGCAACGGTTTAACTTTCACTCCACCTTCCGAATTATTTGCGAATAGCAATGAAGTAAAATTTTATGTTGTACGTAAAAATGTAAATAGTTCAGGAGAAGATGATGAATTGTGTAGCAGTAACGCTACAGAAATCACCTATAGATTATTAGGCGTTCCAACCTTAGAGTGGAATAAATCAAGTTATGGTAGTGCTCCTATAATTTTTACAGCTAATCATAATGAAAACAATGTTGCCAGTTATGATTGGTTCATAAATAGAATTACTGATAACGGACTTGAATTAGTATATTCCGAGAATCAAACTAATATAGATCTGAAACAATTAACTGTTGATTTTTCCCAATACGGAGCAGGTCAGTATCAAGTGGATTTCGTTATTAATACCTTATTCAACTGTAATACATCTGTAAGCCATCAAATTGTAGTGGTACCTGAATTAAGTAGCTCTTCTAATTTTTCTTTTGATTTTAATTCCTCTAATAATGAATGGGTAAGCTCCATTGATACTAATAATTCTTGGGAGTGGAATCAACCTGGTGATTCTTCAAGCATAATTTCAGAAAGTAAATTATGGATCACAAATGCTAATGGATCTTACAATCCAGGAGAACAATCTTATGTATATTCTCCAGTAATGGATATTAGCCAAATCGAAAAACCTGCTGTTAATTTTGATTTATGGATAGATGTAATTGATAATGTGGATGGACTGATTTTAGAATATTCTACGGATAATTTGAGAATTGAAGACCCCAATAAACAATGGAGCCTTTTAGGTAATTTTGATGATGGTATATCATCTGGATTGAATTGGTATGAAAGCTCTGCAATTAGATCCAGACCAGGAACTGATAATATTACCGCTTCTGGTCTTGTCAATAATAACGTTTTTGGTCAAGGTTGGTCAGATGAAACAATTCAAGATGAATTGGTAAAAAGAATTCAGGCAAAACATGCTTTGGATGTATTATCACAAAGTGAAAGATCAAATGTGATGTTCCGTTTTCAATTTAAATCCAACAATACTGGCTTTCTACCTGATGGAGTGGCTTTCGATAATTTCGCAATTGGTAGTTTAAATAGAAATGTGCTGGTTGAATATTTTGGCAATGAAGAAGTCAATTCAGATGCGACCGAAATGGATTCACTAAATTCAAGGTTTGCTCGGTCCACAAGTTTTACTTGGATTAACTACAGATTGAATGAATCTGATCCTTTATTTGTGCAAAATGCAAGTGCTATGCTATCTCGTATCTATCAATATGATGCATATGAAGCTGATAATGCTTTTTCAATAGATGGAGTGCTCAATAATGAATTTTCGTTTAGTTCTGATGCTGCTCAAAACCAATTAAATAACAGCTTATTAGTTTCAAGCGCAGTAAATCTTTCAATGGAAATATCAAAAGCAGCGGATGATCAATTGAATGTAAAAGTTAATTATAATTCGAATAGTGTTTTTAGTGAAAACGCCAGACTTTTCGTTACTGTTCTTTATAAAGAGGTTTCAGGAGGTGCATTGGAGACCAATTCTGCTAAAACCTATTACAACGTTTTAAGGGAGATATTACCCCAAGTGGAGGGAGTGGATGTATCGGGTAATGAAAGTGGACAATTGGAAACTTCCTTTTTAGCAACTAGTGCAAATGATGCTGAACCATTAATGGTGGTGTCCTTTATTCAGGATATTGAAACGGGAGAGGTTTTCCAAAGTGATTTTGTGACTGATGTACCTCTACTATCTTATTCCAATGTAACTTTTAATACAGCTCTGGAAGAAATGAATGTAAATTTATACCCTAATCCAGCCAGAGATTTCGTGAACCTTCAGTTCAATTCAACTTTAAATGAAGAGCTAAGCATAAGGGTTTATGATATGCGGGGAAGTGAATTAGAAGCCATTAAATTACCAGCAGGAACCACTCAACATGAATTATCTACTCAGTCTTTTAAAACAGGGATGTATCATATTATCATCTCTAACGACAAAGGAGCATTCAAAAGGTTGAAATTTTCGGTGATGGATTGATTTTAGAAGATGAGTTTCCATTTTTTATTCGATTAGCCTGAACTACTTTAGTTATATTTGTATTTATTTTTAAAATCTGAGTATAAAGTTCAGAAAAGAATACATTTAATAATGGAAAGACTAGTAGTTGATGCTTCTAAGCCCAAATGGCACATTAATTTCAAAGAATTGTGGGCCTACCGTGATTTATTCTACATTTTGGCTTATCGTGACCTCAGAGTACGTTACGCACAGACTTTTCTAGGCTTATTATGGGCATTTATTCAGCCACTAGCCACCCTTACTATCTTCACTGTAGTTTTTGGAAAAGTGGCAGCAGTTGAAACCAACGGCATACCCTATCCACTTTTTGCAGTATGTGGAATGGCAACCTGGTCTTACTTTTCATTTGTCTTAAACCAATCGGGGAATTCTATTATAGGAGCGCAAGAAATGGTCAAAAAGATTTATTTCCCTCGTTTAGTTATTCCTTTATCAAAAGCCTTAGTAGGCTTTGTAGATTTTGCTATTGCTTTATTATTCGTAGTGATTCTGATGTTTTACTATGGTTATATCCCTTCTGCAAATATTATTTATGCTCCTATTTTTATAATCTTAACCATTATTTCGGCCCTGGCAGTGGGGGTGTGGTTAAGCGCTTTAACCATTCGTTATCGTGACTTTCAACATGTAGTTCCTTTTTTAGTACAGTTTGGATTGTACGCTACTCCCGTGGGTTATCAGGCTAAAGATGTAATTAAAAGATTACCTGAGTGGGGCTCTTTCCTTTATTATGCTAACCCAATGGCGGGTATAGTAGAAGGTTTTCGATGGAGTTTGTTAGGAGGAGCGCCTCCAAGTATTTATGCTTATTTCTCGTTTTCTATCGTGATTCTTTTATTTGTTAGCGGACTTCTATATTTCAAAAGAGTAGAGAAAGTGATGGCGGATATAGTATGATAGAGGCTAGATTCCAGAACCTAGAGTCTAGATTGCGAAATGCTCAATATATTTGACTTCTATCCACAGGCTTCCAACTCCCAACTTCCCTTCTTTATCGAAATCATATGATTTACTTCCATTAAACTATAGGATGAATTATTTTTGTATAATAAAATAGTAGATTATGAATAATTGGTTCGCCATATACACAAAATCCAGAAATGAGAAGAAAGTGGCAGAAAGGCTGACCGAACAAAATATAGAGGTGTATTGCCCTACACAAACGGTATTAAGACAATGGTCGGATCGTAAGAAAAAAGTAAGGGTTCCAGTTTTTGTTTCTTATGTATTTGTGCGCTATAAAACAGAGGAGGAACGATTAAAAATCTTGCAAACTCCTGGAGTAGTGAGCTTCGTACGTTACTTGAAGGAAGATGCTAAAATTAGAGAGGAGGAAATTTTAGCTATTCAGAAATTGTTAGGTGAGTTTGAAGAAGTGACAGTGGAGCCTATTGAAAAAGGAGATAAAGTACAAATACAGTACGGAAGTATGAAGGGACAGGAAGGAAGAGTTGTAAATACTCAAAAAGATAGAGTAATTGTATATATAGAAAGTTTAGGCCTAGCTTTAAAAGCAGAAGTTAGTTCAGCTAAGTTGAAGAAATTAGGGAAAGATGAAGAAAATGAAGGAGGGAAGTATCATTTTTAGTCGAAGTGTAGCGCAGATCGGCAATAGCGCAAGCGTCCGCTTGGGTTTGTTGCAGATACTGAAAAGCTTATATGTGAAGATAGCTAGTCCAATCAGACGCTTGAACCATTGTGAGGGAATGGAAATCCCTTTATAATTGATCGGGAAGACCTGAACTTCAATATTTCATAATAACCGTAATTGCGAATCCCCTTAGGGTGAAGCAATCTTAGTATATTTTAAATACCTGCTAAGTTCCAGAAATGGGACTGAAAGGGCGAAGCTGTAAACAATTACGAATTAGTAATTTTATAATTAAGAATTAAATAACTAAAAGCCTATTGAAACTATCCCCGTGAGGGGATCATAGGGATGTTTCTAAAGATAAAACCAAAAATTAAATGTCAGACATCGCGATTAGCGTACAAGACTTAGGTAAAAACTACATCATCGGCCATAAAAAAGAAGGTGACTTTCGACATGCCATTAGGAATAAACAGTGAAACAATTAATCCAATGCAAACTAGCTAGAAATTATGCAGTTTATGGATTAGTAATATAATGAAAGATTTAAAGGTAGATATAGCTATAGTAGGTTTTCAAAAAGCAGGAACCACCTCCATTTTGAAATACTTAGCGCAGCAAGATGAAATTCAGGCACACCCACAAAAAGAGATGACTTACTTTTCTTCTCAAGCTGAGTTTGATGAAGGGTGGGAACTGGCACAAAAAAGATATTTTTACTCTGTAGACCCAGAGAAAAAATTACTCATAAAGCATGCTACTCTCATTCGACATGAAAGCAGTATAAAAAGATTGTATGAGCATAATCCTAAAGCCAAGATAATAGTTTCCTTAAGGGATCCTGCAGAACGTGCGTATTCTAGTTATTTGATGGAAAAGAGTAATGGGAACCAAACACAAAGCTTTAGCGAAGTGGTTAAAGAAGCTTTTGAAAATCATCAAAAAGGAGAGTCAGATTGGCGGTATAATGTATTTATCAAACTGGGAGAATATGTCAATTATATCGATATATTGGTAAGCTATTTTGGCAAAAAGTCCGTATATATTTTAAATATAGAAGACTTCCACAAAAATAAAGAAAAAGAATTTACTCGCTTATGCCAATGGCTGAAAATCGAAACCCCTAGAATATCCGTAGTGCAAAACCAGCACAATGAATACAAAGAAGCAAGATCAGGCTTACTTGCAAAAACGATATCTTCATTATTAAGAGAGGGGAGCATTGTAAAGAGAACTTTTAAGAAAATAATACCCTTGGAAAGGCAAGCATTAATGGGTGAGCAAATCAGGAATTTTGTAAAAAGAAAAGCTGTAAAGGAACCCTTAGATAATGAAACAAGAGAATTTTTGAATGCACATTATGTACCTTACCAGAAAAAGTTAAACGAAAAATATATTTCAATTGAGTAATACCGCAATATCTGTAGAAAATTTAGGCAAAAACTACATCATCGGCCATAAAAAGGAAGGAGACTTTCGACATGCGGTGGGAAATAAGTTGAAAAACATTTTCAAACCCGATGCCAGTGAGAAAGAAGTTTTCTGGGCTCTAAAAGATATCAACTTTGAAATTAAGCATGGTGAGGCAGTAGGCATTATCGGCAGAAACGGAGCAGGTAAATCTACCTTGCTGAAAATATTGAGCCGAATCACCGATCCAAGCACAGGTCGCTTTGAAATCAATGGTAGAGTATCTTCTTTACTTGAAGTAGGCACTGGTTTTCATGCAGAGCTTTCTGGTAGGGAAAACATCTACCTCAACGGCACTATACTCGGTATGAAGCGTGCAGAAATTAGGCAAAAATTTGATGAAATAGTCGATTTCAGTGGAGTTGAAAAGTTTTTAGATACACCAGTAAAGCACTACAGCTCTGGGATGAAGGTACGTTTAGCCTTTTCGGTAGCCGCTCACCTAGAGCCTGAAATCCTGATAGTAGACGAAGTATTAGCCGTAGGTGATGCTGAATTCCAAAAAAAGTGCCTAGGTAAAATGGATCAGGTTAGTAAGAATGAAGGGAGAACGGTGCTTTTTGTGAGTCATAATATGGTTGCAGTTAATCAATTATGCAGTAAGGGGATATTACTAAATTCTGGCAGATTGAATATGGTAGGTTCTATGAATGATATCATCAAGCAATATATAAATAGCAATGATGAAGGGGGACTAACTATTTGGAAGAACCACAATTTTAACAAAGATATCCCAATTGATTTAAAATCGGCTGGAACCTCTCTCGAAGGAAAACAACCAAATCTAAAGCTTGATATAAATCTTAGTGTACAATCTAATAAATATCATTCAAAATGTTTTCTTGCCTTTGATATTTTGAATGAAATGGATTCCGCTATTTTTCAATCGATTCCTATCGAAAAAGGCTTTATATCACCCTCGATGTCAGAAAAACATTTTACTTTTAGAGTACATTTGCCAGCTCTCATTCCTGGTAGATATTTTGTTTCAGTTTGGTTGGGTTCAAATTATACAGAAACAATTTTTTGGCATAAGAATATTCTTAGTTTTGATGTTAATGATAGCCCAATCGAGGGTAGAACAATGCAGCACTCAAAATCAAATGGTTCATTAATTTGTAATTCCGAAATGATTTAAAAATGAAAAATTTATTTCGAAAAATAATTAGAAAAATTGGATATGATATTAAATCATTCGATAAGTTTCATTTCAGAGCAGCCGAAATACAAAGGAGATTTAGTGATTATACAATGATCCCTAAAATGATATATTTTGATAATCTAAGTTTAGTGAGTAAAATTAGAGATATTGATGGTGTTGTTGTAGAATGCGGTGTTTGGAGAGGTGGTATGATTGCAGGGATTGCAGAATTAATGCCTGAGAGAGAATATTTTCTATTTGATAGTTTTGAAGGGTTACCAAAAGCCAAAGAAATAGATGGTCAAGCAGCTCAGGAATGGCAAAAAGATATATCATCCCCAAAGTATTATGATAACTGTAAAGCTGAAATGAAGTTTGCAGATGAAGTAATGAAACAAGTGGGTGTAAAATACGAGTTAGTAAGAGGCTGGTTTAAAGATACTATTCCTAAGAATAATAATATCAAAGATATCGCTCTCCTAAGGTTAGATGCAGATTGGTATGATTCAACAATTGTATGTCTTGAACATTTATATCCTCGCTTAAAAACTGGAGGGTTACTAATTATTGACGATTATTTTTCATGGGATGGATGTTCTAGAGCAATTCACGATTACTTAAGTAGTATAAAATCTAAATCCAGAATAAATCGAACACAAAATGGCGTCTGCTATATATTGAAAAATGACTAATAATACCCCGTATATTCATACTGAAAAAATCCATAATTTTGTTTCTCCAAACATTATTATTCCTATTATTAATAATTATTTTCAACCCAAATCATTGTTAGACGTTGGTTGCGGAACTGGAACATGGTTAAGAGCTTTTGAAAACCTTTACGGTATTAAAAACTATATTGGAATAGATGGTGATTTTATAGACAAGTCCAAGCTAGTAATAGATCCTAAAAAATTTGAAGAAACAGATTTAAATGAAGGTTTTAAACTTAATAAAAAATTTGATGTAGTACTTTGCCTGGAGGTAGCTGAACATCTAGATAAGATATCTGCAGCAAGATTAATCGAAGATTTAACTTTACACAGTAATATAATAATATTTTCAGCAGCAATACCGGGACAAGGTGGTCAAAATCATGTCAATGAGCAATGGCCTGAATACTGGGAAAGGCTTTTTAATTCTAAAAATTTCAAGAAATATGATATTATTAGAGGAAAAATATGGAATCATCAAGATGTAGATGTTTGGTATAAGCAAAACATTTTTGTTTACTCTAACTTAGATTTGACCTTTTCAGATGTTATAGTTCCTTCTTATATACACCCAGATTACTGGTTGAAAAAAACAAAACTTATAGAAGAGGTATCTAACTACAAAAATGGAGAATTAGGAATCAGGATTTCATTTAATTCTTTTATTAAAGCGTTAAAGAGAAAGCTTATTAATGGATAACCTTATAAGCGTAATTGTACCAGTTTTTAATGCTTCACGGTTCATAAAAGAATCTATAAATTCAATTCAAAATCAAAGTTTTAAAAATTTAGAAATATTAATCTGTGATGATTGTTCTATTGATAATTCTTGGGAAATCGTTAAAGATCTTTCAAATTTTGACCAAAGAATTAAGCTATATAAGAATCAAGAAAATATAGGGTATTTAAGAACAATAAATTTTCTGGTATCAGTGGCTAGTGGTAAATATCTAGCTTTTCAAGATGCGGATGATGTTTCACACCCTGAAAGATTGAAGAAGCAAATTAACTTTTTTAAAAAAAATTTAGATTATGGAATTGTAGGTACTAATTACATTAGGATAAGTGAAAGAGGTAGAAATATTGGCGATACAGTTCAATTATCTTCTAGTGATATTCAATTAAAAAATGAACTTAGAGAGCGTAATCCATTCATGAAACCTTCTATTATGTTCACGTCAGATGTTCTTGCATTTAGTGGGATGTATCGAGAAGAATTTTTGGAGATAGGAAATATTTCTGAAGACTTTGATTGGATCCTTAGAGTATCAGAAAAATTTAAAGTGGCAAATATTAATGATCATATACCACTTTACTACTATAGATCTGTTCCTACTGCAATGACTAAAGTAGTAGAAAATGTTGATCGCTTTTTTGGAACTGAGATATGTTTGAGACTGGCAAAGGAAAGAAAATTGAATGGAATTGATAGCATTGAAAGTAGTAATCTTCATATAATAGAAGAATGGAAAACTGAATTGAGAAAACCATTCCTTCAAAATAGAAATTTAATCTTTGAAAAGCTGTATGCAATCTATTTATATTCTAAGCTTAACAATCAGGCTATCTTAATATCATTAAAACTAATCATTAGAAAGCCATTCAATATCACTTATTGGAAGAAATTTATAGTCGCAGTCAAAGGTGCTATTACATGAATATAATAAACAGAATTGGTAATAAATTTATAAGAGTTAAAATGGATATATATTCGAAATTTCCTTTTTATTATCTTATAAAGTCAAATACTCCCTTAATATTAATGTACCATGGGATAGCTCCAAGATCTCCAATCTACCTTAATGAAAGGCATATTTATCCAGAAGTGTTTGAACAACATTTGAAATATTTAAGATCTTTTTGCAACCTAGTAAAGGTAGAAGATATCTTCAATAATAAAATTGATAAAAATAAAAAGAATGTTGCGATAACATTTGACGATGGTTATTGGAATAATCTTGAGTACGCACTACCAATTCTTGAAAAATACAAAGTACCTGCTCATTTCTTTATCACTGGCTTAAATACAACTAATCAGAGTATTCTATGGTCCGATTATCATGATCTAATTGCCAGTTCAAAAGTAAGTGAGATCAAAACTAACTATGGTATTTTTACTAGGACTAATCAAAAATATATGCCGTTTTATTCTAAATCAGGTGAGAACCTTCATGCATATTTAAAAGGACTTTCGTTTGAAGAAAAGTATAAAATTTTAAATAGTGGAGTTGATCAAGATATTTTATTGGATGAAAGAATGTTTCCTTATTGGAAATTATTAACCGATAGAGAAATTATTGAGCTAAGTTCCTCATCATTCGCATTTATAGGTTCGCATGGTTTCTATCATGACAACCTTGGGTATTTGGATAGAAATAATAATTATCTGGAATTGAATCGTTCGAAAACATATTTAGAAAATATTGTAGGAAAGGAAATTGATACAGTTGCATTTCCTGATGGTTCATATAACAAAAACACCTTGGAGATAGCTATGGAATTAGGATATAAATATCTTCTTGGGGTAGATCCACATAAACAGGATATAGATAATTATCCTTTAAAGAAAAGGATAGGGCTTTATATGTACGAGACGCTATCAATGCAAAAGGTAAAAATGATGAAATGAATTTTTCCTTTAAAATTGTTGATCTGTCAAATATTGAAGATTTTGAATACTTATTCTATACTGTTTTTAATAAGAATAAAGATATTGAAACTATAAATATTAGAAAAAAACTTTTCCCTAATGGTGCTCAAGATTTTAATGTTGGATTACTTGCTTACGATGAGAATAATAAGTTGGCAGGTGGTGTTGGTTTGTATGCTTCTTATTTATTTCTAGGTGAAAAAAATAAAGCTATAGTTTCACAAATAGGAGACGCTATGGTTCTTGAGTCTTATAGGAAGAAAGGTCTTTTCAAATCATTGGTAAAAGCATTGATAAATGAGGCGAAGAACCGGAATCACAAGTTTATTTTTACATTTCCCTCAATTGAAAATTTGGGTTCTTATAATACTTTCAAGAAAAATGGCTTTATTGAAATTGCTTCATTATATAAATACCATAAAAAAGTAAAACCCTTATTATTTTCAAGATTATTAAAAAAAATTAATTCTAGACTATTTGAAAAATATTCAAAACGCAAGAAGCTGATGCCGTTTGCGAAATTGGCGGAACAAAGATCTTCAATTAAGAGAAATGGGATCTTTTTCAATTCTAAATCATATAGTATAAATCATATGGTTCATCTTAATACTGTTAAAGCTTGGGTTAGTCTAAAAAGATTTAGTGTTTTAATTGGAGATTTTTCAGTTTTAGAGAAAAATAATATTGACAGTATGATTAATGATCTGAGTAATTATACAAAAAGTATTGGAAAAGAAGAGATTATTTTTTGCACTAATATAGACCTCGAAAAGGAATTTCTAGATCAGTATAAGTGGGATCATGTTGATTCTAGTCTTAGAGTTATGGTATGTCCTGTCAATATGGATGAGATATCAATTAATTCATTAAAATTCAATTATACTGATATCGATACTTTTTAGCGCATGAAGGTACTTCATATTACAGGTTGGTATCCAAACAAAATGAATACGAATGAGGGGATTTGGATTAAGAACCAAATTGAATCACTTCCAAAAGAAGTAATAAATAAAGTATATCATTTTGAAATACAAAAAAGTGAAAAACCTGGTATTATAGTCAATACCGACCATGTTCTCATTCAGAAAATAGTGTGTTTGCCATTTAGAAACTGGGTTATATATGAAATAATATATTTTTTTTGGTTGGTTAATTTGTTAATTATTAAGTCAGTTCATAAAGATTATGACATTATTAATTTTCATATAGCTTATCCAATGCTATCATATTTTCATAGAATAAAGAAATATATTAAAAAACCTGTAGTAATAACTGAACATTGGAGTGCGTACCATTTTAATTTTGGGGTCCCTAAGCCATTACCTAGAATTCAAAGAATTTTTAAATATAAAATTCCTGTAATTACAGTCTCATATGCTTTAAAAAGAGATATTGAAACTTTCTCAAACAGTGAATTTCCTAGTTATATTCTCCCAAATACTGTTGATGAGAATGTTTTTAAACCACCGATAGAATCACAGAAGAAATGCAAATTATTTATGATTAGTAATTGGTCTTATCCCAAAAGGCCTCTTTTAGCGTTTGAAGCATTTGTTAAAAGTGAGTTGTATAGAAACCATGAATTAATAGTTGGTGGAAAAGGTTCTCTGTGGGGGGATATGAAGGAATGGATATTATCAAATGATTATTTACATAAAATCAAACTAGTTGGAAGATTAAGCCCAATAGAAATAGCGAATTATTTAAGAGATAGTAAAGCGCTACTTCATCCCACAGAGTATGAAACTTTTTCAGTTGTATGTGCAGAAGCAATTTCAATTGGTTGTTTAGTCATTACTCATAAAGTTGGTGGAATTTCAGAGGTTCTAGAAAACAACGCATTATTTGTAAAGTCAAATTCAATTAACAGTTGGGTTGAATCAATAAATCAAGTTGATAGTAAACGAGAGATATTGCCTACTAAAAGATATTCTAGAAAGAATATTGGACAGTCATATTTAAAAATATTAAATGACGTGATTAGATCATATTAATGGAAGTATTCAAGAATATTTTAATTATTTCTTATCAGTTTCCGCCAGAAAATTCGGGTGGAAGTTTAAGGCCTTACAGGTTTGCACAGAATTTGTATAAGTATGGCTTAAAACCTATCGTTGTAGCTCGTTCTATTGGAAATGAAAAATTCGAAAGAATAGATAATGATAATTTCATTGAATATCGAATTCCTACAAAAAAGAAAAATTATTTATACAAGCTTAGAACGAGCTATTATTTTAATATTTATGATCCTGATTTTTATATCTGGAAAACTAATCTATATACTTATCTTGATAGAATTATAATAGAAAACCAGATTGATATTGTACTTATTACTATGCCTCCTTTTAGCATGTCTAGAATAGGTTATCGGTTAAAAAATAAGTACAAAATGAAGCTAATTTTTGATTGGAGGGATCATTGGTCACAATGGAATACAACTCCCTATGCTACTTATTTTCATTATATTGCTAATTTATGGTTAGAAAGAAAATGTCTCAAAATTGCAGATGTTAATATAGTAGTTACACCGCAAATGAGAAAGGATTTACTTAATCTGCATAAAAAAATATCCAACAAAAAGATAAAAGTAATAACTAATAGTTTTGAAGGTGGTATTGATTCATACAAATTGAAGCCAAAAAATTCGACCATTAAAATTGGTTATGTTGGTTCATTTTATTTTAATCCAAAATCAGAATTTCTAATGAAAGCCAAATGGTATTCTAAAAAACCTTATCAATGGTTTCAATACATACCTTTTGAAGAAGACTGGAAATACAGATCCCCCTATTATTTCCTAAAAATTATAAAATATCTAAAAGATCAGAATCAAATTAAACCTGATGATTTTAAATTAATATTTGCTGGTAAAAAGGAAGATTGGTTAGAAAAAATGATTTTAAGTATGGAGCTTACAGAATTTGTAGAATTTAAAGGTTTTTTAACCTATAAAGAATCTATGGATTTTCAAAGTGATTGTGATTATTTGCTTATTACCTCTTCCAAAGTGATTGGAGGTAGGGCATATACAATTGCAGGTAAGACATTTGAATATTTTCAAAAATCAAAGCCTATTATTGCAGTTGTTCCAGAAGGGGATCAAAAAGAAATAATATTACATACAAAAACAGGATTTATCCTTGATCCTGATGAAGTTGAAAAATCTTCTGATTATTTATTACAAATTGTCTCAGGGGCAGCATCCGTAGTGCCAGATACTGAAAGCATTTTACAATACAGTGCCGAAAATACTACCAAAAAAATTGCAAATATAATTAACAAATTTAATTGATTCTATTCGTATTGGAAGGCTAAGCTTTTTATAAATTAAAATTGAAAAATTTACAATAGATAGATTTAAAAATCATAATTATAAAATTATTCAAGGTTTAATTGACTTCAGATAACAAAATGTAAATTAACATATGGACAAAATTTAATTGTAAAAAAATATCAGTTGTATGGATTAAATCAATATCTAAATGTTATAATAAAGTCCAGAAAATATCTTAAAAAAAATTAAAATAGTGATTATAATTGGTGCTAAACGGATTCTAAAGATTATTTAAATTATTTTATAAAAATGGTAGAAATTATAAAATCTTTCCCACTACTAGTAAATAAAAAAGGTGAAGATTTAATTTGGAATCTCTTGCAATTTTTAATTAAGAAAAAAAGCACTTATAAAACAATCATCATTTCAGGTGATCCAAGAGGTGGAACAACATGGCTTTCAGATATAGTTTCTGAAATAAACAATAGTTCTTTAATTTGGGAGCCCTTAATGTTGGGTTATAATAATGAATTTAAAAGAATAGATTTTGATTATAGACAATATATACCCGAAAATAAAAATTGGGAAGAGGCTAAACTATTATTTAGAAAAACTTTTGAAGGTAAATCATTAAGTTCCAATTTATGTAATCGAAACACTTTTAATGAATTAATTAAAGCTGATAGAATAATTGTTAAATTTTGCAGGGCAAATCAATTATTACCTTGGCTTAGAAAAAACTTTCAATTTGAATATGATCCTATTTACATAGTTAGACATCCCTGCGCAGTAGTAGCCAGTCAGCTTAGGCAGGGTGGATGGGATAGAATATCACCTGATTTTAAAATTCCAGATTGCAAATTCCAAGAATTTTACAGTACACATTCTAAGTTTCTTCAAAATATTAATTCAAAGGAAAAAAGATTGGCGGCATACTGGTGCCTAGTAAATAGGATACCATTGAGTCATCCTAAAAATAATAAGGATTGGATTACCATTACTTATGAAGATCTTTTATTGGATGGGGAAAACCAATTAAGCAGAATAGAAAAACGTTGGAATTTAAAGCTTCCTGCTTCTTCTTATGAAAAACTAAATAAAGTCAGTACAACAACCTTAAAAAGCAGCCCGATCAATGAATTAGAAAAAACAGATCAGTTAAATCAATGGAAAAATTATTTGTCAGAAAAACAAATTCAGGATATTTTGAGTGTACTGAAATATTTTAATATCAATGTCTATGACTATGACTCAATGCCAAAAGTTAGGTTCTTATGAAAGTTTCAATTATTTGTGCTTTATATAATGAAGAGGAATATTTGGTTAAAGCAATTAATTCTGTTTTAACTCAAAATTATACAAATTGGGAATTGATATTAGTAAATGATGGTAGTACAGACTGTTCTAGTCAAATAATTAGGTCATATTCTGATCCTCGAATAAAGTATTTCTATCAATCAAATAATGGGGTTGCATCAGCCAGAAACTTAGGCCTTAAAAAGATGTCAGGTGATTTTTTTTGTTTTTTAGATGCCGATGATGAATTAACTCCAAATAGTCTATCTTCCAGACTTAGAGTTTTTCATAAAGATCAAAATATTGAATTTGTAGATGGAATAGTTATTTCCATTGAAAAGGAAAAAGAATTATACAGACCAAGATTTATTGGAAACCCATTCAATGACTTGATTAGTCTTTCAGGTAAAACATTTTTTGGCCCCACATGGATGATAAGAAATACAGGGAAAGTATATAAATTCAAAGATGGATTATCTCATGGTGAAGATTTACTTTTTTATATTTCAATTTCCAATTCGGGTAAGTTTGGATTTGTTGATGAAATAACATACAAGTATCGTCAACAAAATCAATCAGCAATGTCAAATCTTAAAGGGTTAGAAAAAGGCTATTTAGATATTTATAATGAGCTTAAAATTAACCCATTAGTAACAAGTGATCAATTGATTACATTTCATAGGAAATTTAAATCAATAATGGTAAAATGTTACTTTGCCAATTACAGATTTATAGATGCACTTGAAATTTTATTTAGATGAAAATTATATAGAATTTTAAAAGGTAGTCTTTATAATGAATTCAATAGTATTTTTATTAATTAGTCCAATGTATACTAAATACCTTGTCAAAGTAAAGAATATAATCTATCCTTAATTAATTCTTATATAGAATTTAATTATAGGGTTTATTGTATTAAGTTTTTATGAAAAACAAGTACAGAATTTTGTTTGTAGGTTATTGGAATGTAGATGATGGTTTGACCCATGCTACCATTTTCCCTCATTTAGAAATTTTGAAAAAAATGGACTCAGTCGAATATCTACATTTCTGTAATACGCAACGAGAGGGTTTAAAAGAAGTAAGCCGTAAGAAGGTTATAATCTTATCAGATGATTATACCCCTTTGTACTCAAAAAACCTACCATTAAATCATCTCAACAAAGTTTATGATTTTATTCAATTTCCTAAGTTGATAAAAGATTTATGTATAAAACATCAAATCAACTTTATTATTAGTAGAGGAGCTCCAGCAGGAGCTTTGGCATATTTGGCAACTAAAAAATTAAAAATTCCTTTTATTGTTGAATCCTTTGAGCCTCATGCAGAATACATGAAAGCTGGAGGAACATGGAATGAGTATGATCCTCGCTATATTTTTCAGAAGAGATGGGAAAGAAGACAAATAAAGAAAGCAAAAGCTCTAATAACAGTAACTCAGAATTATCGTGAAGCTTTAATTCATAAAGGAGTCTCTAAAGAACGAGTGTTTGTTGTGCCTTGTGCTATTAATCATAATCAATTTTTTCAAGATAATTACATAAGAAACAAAATAAGAGATGAGTTAAAGGTTACACCAAGTTCAATATTAGGAGTCTATGCTGGGAAATTTGGAGGACTTTATCTGGAGGAAGAAGCATTTGAAATTTTCCAGCAAGTCTTCAAATCAATTGAGAACTTCGAACTATTGTTACTTACAAATACTGACAAAGACTGGATTAAAAAAATGATTGAGTTATATCAACTACCTTCCAACCGAATCCATACGAGGTTTGTCGGTTACCAAAAAGTAAATGATTACTTGAATGCCGCAGATTTTGCCTTTGCTTTGTATAAATCAAATGAAGTGAGTTCCTTTCTAAGTCCTGTCAAACTTGCCGAATATTGGGCAGTTGGATTACCAGTGCTTTTAACACCAAAAGTAGGCGATGAACAGGATTGGTTGGAGGAGAAGGGATTAGGTGTTATCTGGGATAATAAGTCTAAAAAAATATTTGATCATATTTTAAGTTATGATTCGGAAAAAATAAGCAAAGTAGGACGAAATATAAGAAGTATTGAAATTGTTAAGTCAACATATAAAGACATATTAATTTGAAGCAGTTATTTATTTTAGTGGTTTTTCTCTTTTGCTATGAGAATATTTTTGGACAAATAGTAAATGCGGATTTTGACCTTCCGAATTCAGTTTGTCTCGAGGAAAACATATCATTAACTAATAATTCTATTAATTTTGACAGTTTAGAATGGGATTTTTGCTTTACTTCAATTACAGATGAAACAACGGTCTCGGAATTAACCAGTTTAACTGATGCAAGACGTCCACTTTCAGCTGATTATATTAGGCTTGATAATATTTGGTATGGATTAGCTGTAAATTGGGCTTCAAATACAATTACAAGAATGACCTTTAGAAATGGTATTGATTCTGCTCCCACTTTAATTGAGGATTTGGGAAATGTTGGAAATCAGCTAAGCCAGCCAGCATCTATAAGGATGATAATTCAAGAAGACACAGTTTACGCTTTAGTTCATAACTGGTCTGGTCAAAAGTTGGTAAGTTTGAAGTTTGCAAATGGTATATCGAACGTTCCAATTGCAAAAGAGGTATATTCAGGTGTTGGGCAATCGTTTCCCAAAATGGAAATAATTAACAGTCCAACAGAGCTTATTGCAGGAATCATAAATCCAAATGGAACATTGCAATTAGTCGATTTCCGAAATAATATTCAAAATAATATTACTGCCACAAATATTTACACTTCTTCAACAATTTCTGGAATGAATGATACACGCTCAATTAAGTTCATTGAAGAAGGTGGTAATTGGTATGGATTTGTTGGATCATTCGCGAATGGAAATATAGGTAGGTTAGATTTTGGATCGAACTTAATGGATGGTTTTGAGAATAGTGTTTCTAATGTCACATCGAATTTATACGAAGGTGGGAGTATAAATAATATTGAAATTATAAAAGAAGGCCTTGAATACAGATTACATATTTTGACGTTTCAAGGTAGGATATTCAAGGTAAACCTGGGAGTGAATATAGATACAGTTGGTATCATAAGTGGTTCTACAAGATATGGAAATGAAAGCAGTTATGCAGAAGGGTATAATATAAGATTTATCAAGGATTCTGGCGAACACAAGGGAATTTTAATAAATGATAGAAACAGGAGAGTTTATATAATTAATACCTATTCAAATTGTTCTTCGAATGTTACATTTAGTGTTGAAATGGAACCATCTCCATTTTATTTGAATAATGGTGTGAAAGTAATTGAACTGACTGCCTTCGACTCCAACGGAAACTCCTCCACCATCACCAAAGAAATAACAGTCACCAACAACCAAGCCCCTAATATCACCTACACCACTGGTGATAATTTATGTATTTCAAACCCGATTCAATTTAGCAGTCAAAGTACAGCCAATATCAGTAGTTATAACTGGGATTTTGGAGATGGCAATACCAGTACAGCTGAGAATCCAGCATACAATTACAGTACTCCAGGGGATTATGAAGTGCGTTTAAATGTAACCGATGCAAATGGTTGTAATAACCTTTTTGTCGATACGGTGAGCGTTTATGCAGAACCCGTAGCGGACTTTCAAGCAACAGCTCAGGGAAGTATTTGCTCTCAAAAACCTATCATGTTTGAGAATTTAGCTTCTTTACCAACTGAAGCCACCTTTGAATGGGATTTAGGAGATGGAACTACTTCAACGGAAGAAAACCCCGTTCATGAATATGCAGCAGCTGGAGATTATACCATTACTCAAATTATTAATATGGCAGGGTGTGTTGTGGAAAAAACCAAAACCATTACGGTAAATCCTGGGCCATTAGTTTCTTTTGAAACCAATAATAATTGTTTAGGTGAACTCATTCAATTTGCTAATACTTCAGAAGGGGAGTTTTTGGATAATTACACTTGGGATTTGGGGGATGGAACTCAAACTACTCAGGCAAATCCAAGTCATCAATATGATACAGCGGGAGTGTATCAAGTGCAACTAACCGCTTTTACGACCAATGGCTGTGACTTTACCATTACGCAAGAAGTGGAGATCTCACCTTTAGCCAATGTGGCTTTTGAAGCTGATGTGGCATGTGCCAATCAGGATACTCAATTTACGCAATTGGTCACTGTCGATCAATCAAATATTACAGATTACTTATGGGATTTTGGTGTGGCTGGCGTTCAAACGGATATTTCCTCAGAAGCTGATCCCGAATTTATTTTTCCAGAAGCAGGAACCTATGAAGTAGGCTTGCAAGTGACGACTTCCGATGGCTGTACCTCCTTTTCATCACAAAGCATTACAGTAAACGAAGTACCTAATGCTGAATTTGATGCCGAGAATAACTGTATAGGTCAATTAAGAAAATTCACTCCACAAGATACTATCAATAGTATTTCTCATTTTTGGGAATTGAGAGATAATGTTGGCAGTATAGTTCAGACTAGTCAGGAGACTGTATTTGAATACCAATTTGATGTTGAAGGAACTTACGAACTGACTTATAGACAAGAAAATGAGAATTTATGCAGTTCAACTAATAGTCAGCTTATTGAGATTTATGAAGAACCTCTCCCTGATTTCAGCTGGGATAAAGCCTGTGTTGGAACTGCCATTCAAATCGAAAATCTGAGTGATTTAAAAGGCAATTCATTAAAAAGTTATAACTGGAGTATTGATGGAGAAATTAGATCCAATGCTTTAAATCCAGAGTTTATTTTTGAAGATACTGGCTCTTATGAAATTAATTTGATCTTGGAAACGCAATCCGGTTGTTCTCAAAATATTAGCAAAATCATTGATATTAAACCTTCGCCAGAGTCCTTCTTCCAGCTTAATCAAAAGGTAGGAGCTTATCCATTTGATATCGCTACTACTGCCGATAATGCTGATATCATTTCATCAGTTCTCTGGACATTAGATGGGGATAGTATTTCTAGCGATCAAGAATTAACCTATACTATTAATGAAGTGGGTACTTATTTGCTAGGCCTAAGATTAGTCAATGCTGAAGGCTGTGTGGATGAGTATTTTGAGCAGATAAAGGTTAGAGAACCAAGCCTTGATGTGGCCCTGAATAATTTAACTGTGAATGAAGATTGTGAGTTTACCTCTTTTATTCTTAATATCAGAAATAGGGGATCATTGGTTCCAGAAAGAATTGATCTTAGAATAGATTTAGGTTCCTATGAAGTAACAGAAACAGTTAATGCCCCGATCTATCCAGAAGACAATAGAAATTATTCTTTAAGCCTAAAATTAACGGAGGAACAACGTAAAGGCTTGAAGAAGATCTGCATAGAAGCTAGCGCCAAATCTTCTATTATTGATGAGGACAATCTTGTAAACAATAAAGTTTGCACGAATCTGGAAAGTGGTTTTCAGGTATTGGAAATCTATCCTAATCCAGCTATTAGTCAAATTACTATTCCAATTATCACCCCAGAAAGTGATGTTTTAAGTTTTAGATTAGAAGACAGTAATGGTAAAAATATTAATAACTTCAATTATTCTCTAGAAGCGGGTTATAATGAAATCTCTTTCCAAAGAGATAACATTAGTTCTGGCGTTTACTTCTTGAGATTCCGTTTCCAAGGCGAAGAAGTCATCAAGAAGTTGATTTTCCAATAATTCCCCACTATTCCCTCCCTTTTAAAATTTCTCTCGCAAAGACGCTAAGGCGCAAAATTCCATTTGGCACACCCCTATAATCCCCTCAAGGGGATAGCTTCTCGAAAAAACTTCAATTATGAATTTAAGTATAAATCAAAAATTGCAATTAGTGGTATATAGTTTCATTATTTGAAAAGTATTCTCATGGCAGGTTTCCCCCTTGAGGGCGATAAGGGGGTGTTAGTTTTAATAACCCTTCTAATTTTCAAATAAAATCTTAGCCACAAGTACTTTCACCCTTTTGTTTTTCTAATAAATAGCTGTAGCACAAGCTTTACACCCCTATAATCCCCTCGAGGGGATATCACCTCGGAATTTCTTTCAGATTCAATTGGTATTTTTACCACATTGATTTAACTATCGAGATTTCTAATTATAAGTCTCAAATAAATCCTAAGAACAACTTTCCCCATTATGGACCTAACATGGCTTAACTTTATTATCGGTTAAAGAATATACACTTATACTGTAAAAGTAATGAACTAAAAAAATATGTTCATAGCATAGCTTCCCCCTTGAGGGGGGTAAGGGGGTGTTTTAATGGCTAAGACCTTCTACATTCTTGATGTATTCAAAAATAGAGTTTACTACTCATTCAGTCTGGGTTTTCACATCTTCATCATCGAATCTTAAAAACTTTACTCCCAAGCTTTCTAATTTTGATTGTCTCTTTTGGTCTAACTTAATTGCCGACTCATTATCATGTGAGCCCCCATCGACTTCAATGGCTAACATCAATTCATGACAATAAAAATTAACTATAAAACAATCTAATGGGACTTGTCTGTGAAATTGATAGCCTAGTCTTTTGCCCTTAATTTCTTCCCACAATAGGATTTCAGCTAATGTGCTATTCTTTCTGAGTTCTCTAGCTAGCTTTTTAAGATAGGGTTTGTAGGGAATAATTCTATTTCTGGTCAAAATTCTGCAGTTTGGTAGAACGTATTTCAAATTAATCAAAATTTTAAAATACTACTAGAACACCCCTATAATCCCCTCAAGGGGATATCACCTTGGAATTATTTTCAGATTCAATTGGTATTTTCATCACATTGATTTAACTATCGAGATTTCTAATTATAAGTCTCAAATATATCCTAAGAACAACTTCCCCCTCACGGGCCTAACATGTCTTAACTTTATTATCGGTTAAAGAATATACACTTATACTGTAAAAGTAATAAACTAAAAAAATATGTTCATAGCATAGCTTCCCCCTTGAGGGGGATTAGGGGGTGTTTTACTTTTGCGTCTTAGCGTCTTAGCGTCTTTGCGAGAGTTTGTAATATCCTCTTAAATCCCTACATTTGTATCACCTATCCAAGATCTCCGCACGAGGAATCTGCCCCTAATTCAAAACATTAAATTTCTTATTATGCAAAAGTGGAAAAAGCTATCTCAAAATGAGATAAGACAAAGGATATTTTCTGCACTTTCAGAAAATGTAGATTACTATAATGAAAATATTATTGGGTTGCCAGCTTCTCATTTAGATGATAAGGTGTTTTATCAAAATGCACCTTTTCTTGAGGATGCTCCTTATTTATCAACGCTAATTCACAATCCCAATCATATTGGGTGTCATACATTAGGAGAGTCTGAAAGCTTTTTTAGAGGCACACAGGAATTAGAAAAAGAGGTGATCAAAGTTTGTGCTGAAGATATACTGCATTGTGATTCTGAATATGATGGCTATGTAGCTTCGGGAGGTACAGAAGCAAATATGCAAGCAGTGTGGATTTACAGGAATTACTTTTTACAAGAGAAGAAAGCGAAGCTAAATGAAATAGCGCTACTCAGTTCCAGCGATGCTCATTATTCTTCAGCAAAGGCTTCTAATGTACTTCAAATTGATTTTTTTAAAGTAAAGGTTGATGAGAATGATAGATCTATCAGCAAAGAGACTGTTCATGAAACTATAGAAGAAGCTCAATCTCAAGGCAAGAAGTATTTTATAATAGTTGCCAATATGATGACCACTATGTTTGGCTCGGTGGATGATGTAAGTGTTTATACAGATACTTTTCAAGAGAAAGGTCTAGATTTTAAACTGCATGTTGATGGAGCTTATGGTGGATTTTATTATCCATTTGCTAAATCGGATAATGATTTGAATTTTAGTAATCCTCATGTAAACTCTATTACCTTAGATGCGCATAAGATGCTACAGGCACCCTATGGAACTGGAATTTTCCTGATTCGAAAAAACTGGATGCATTATGCTAATACACAAGAAGCAAGCTATGTTGAAGGTCAAGATTTTACCTTAATTGGATCTCGATCTGGAGCAAATGCAATAGCAATTTGGATGATTTTGATGACTTATGGACCGAACGGATGGTTCGAAAAAACATTGGTATTAAACCATAGAACTAAATGGCTTTGCGATCAATTAGCAGAGCAGGAGATTGAATTCTATCGATATCCCGATGCCAATATAGTCACCATTAAAGCCGAATATTTGAATCCGTTAATTTGTAAAAAATATGGACTAATACCAGACAATCATAAAGATCCAAAATGGTACAAAATTGTGGTAATGGATCATGTTACTATTGAAAAGCTTGAGTTATTTTTAAATGAAATAGACTAAAAAAAAGCGGTTAGAGAAATTAATTTCCCTAACCGCTTTTTTTAAATTTATTATTTAAATTTTTACTTATTCATATGGAATAATTTCGATAGGTAATCTGCAAAGATTTGCAAAATCTTCACCAATCTCCATCATATCATCATCAGATTCTCTATAGAACCATTTAATTTTAACTTCTTTCCCATCTTTATCCGTTAATGTTTCCATTTTATGGATCATATCTAACATTAATTTTGAAGTACTAGTATTAAAATAATCTAGTCTGAAATGCAATTCAGTTACCGGTAAAGGGTTTTCTAAATAACGGTTTAGATGGTCAAATATGGGAGTGAAAACATCCATTGGATTCTCAGGAATTGAAGAACCGGATATTTCAAAAAACCCCTTTTCAATATCTATTACTACAGTGGGGCGCTGGTGTGTGCCTGACATTCTAAACATATGGTATCAAATATGATAACAAAATACGTTAACTTCAAAATCTTGTTTTAAATTTCGACAGTTATTGGTTTTTTTACTGTTAATTTTTAAAAAGCTTACGAATTTAGTGATTTACTTTTAAGGTAGCGCTTTTTCTTGAGCAAATTTAACAATTATCTTAATTTTCATAAATAATAGAACAATAACAAGAAAATTGAAAATAATCTATCCAAATAGAATGTATAAATTAACAGTATTGTCGTGTTTATTAATGGCATTATTTTCTTGTAATGAGAAAAAAGATATGGAAAATAATAGAGTAAGTGTAATTGATTATAAGGGAAAAGATATGCATACCTTTTCGAATTCTGAAGAGGCAAAAATTAAGCATTTGAATTGGGAGGCATTTGTAGATTTTGAAAACAAAATTATTAATGCCATTGCTCAATTTGATATTGAAAAATATCCAAATGCAGAAAAAATAATCTTAGATACTAAAGGACTTGATATTGAAAAGGTATGGAGTAATGATCAAGTATCTATTGATTATGAATTAAAAAGTAAAGATGATTTATTGGGTACAGCCCTTCTTATTCCGATTAATAAATCAACTCATACAATCAGCATTGCTTATAAAACAAAACCAAATGCAGAAGCTTTACAATGGCTAAATCCTAATCAAACCTCAGGAAATCAACCCTTTTTATTTTCACAATCTCAAGCCATTTTGTGCCGATCATGGATTCCTATACAGGATTCACCAGGTATTCGATTCACCTTTAATGCAAAGGTGGAAGTACCTAAAGGATTTTTAGCTTTAATGAGCGCATCAAATCCTCAGGAAGTAGATACTACAGGGGTTTATGAGTTTCAAATGGAACAACCCATTCCTGCTTACTTAATGTCGTTGGCGGTAGGTGATTTGCAATATCAAAAAACTGGAAAAAACACAGGCTTTTATGCTGAACCCGCTACCATTGATAAAGCTAATCAAGACTTAGAAGATTTACAGTCCTTTTTGGAAACTGCTGAAAACCTTTATGGTAAATATAGATGGGAACAATTTGATGTTTTGGTTTTGCCGCCTAGTTTTCCTTTTGGTGGAATGGAAAACCCTCGTTTAACTTTTGCAACTCCAACAATTTTGGCAGGAGATAAGTCGCTGGTTTCATTAATTGCACATGAATTAGCTCACAGCTGGTCAGGCAATTTGGTAACTAATGCTACTTGGAATGATTTCTGGCTTAATGAGGGCTTTACTGTTTATTTCGAATATCGAATTATGGAAGCTATGTACGGAAGGGATTATTCTGAAATGTTGGCTTCTATTTCTTACAAGGAATTAAAAGAAGAGGTTAAGGAATTAATTGATGAAGGAAATGAAAAGGATACTCAACTTAAATTAAATTTAGAGGGCAGAAATCCTGATGTTGGGATGACAGCTATAGCTTACGACAAAGGATATTTCTTTTTAAGAAGGTTGGAAGAACTAGTAGGTAGAGAAAAATTCGACATCTTTTTAAATCAATACTTTGGTGAGTTTGCGTTTCAATCCATTAATACGGAGAAGTTTTTATATTATTTGGAACAAAATTTATTTGGAAAAAATGACATAAAAATGCCAGAGGATTTACTGCAAAACTGGGTTTATGAATCCGGAATTCCACAGGATATCCCAGCTCCCAATTCCCAAAGATTCTTAGCTGTTAATAATGCAATTCAAAATTGGTTATCTACTGAAAATATAGATACTCTTCAAACTTCTAATTGGAGTACGCATGAGTTTTTACATTTTTTTCATCAGCTGCCGGATAGCATAACGTATCTACAGGTACAAGAATTAGATCAAAAATTTAATTTCACTAATAGCGGGAATGCGGAAATACTAAGCGAATGGTTTTTACTTGCTATTAAAGCAGACTATAGACCTGCCTTTGGTAAAATGGAGGAGTTTTTAATAAACACGGGAAGAAAAAAGTTTTTAATGCCAATTTATACTAAGCTTTATAAATCAGATAATTATAGGGCGCTAGCGTTACGTATATACAGAAAAGCAAGAGAAAATTACCACTTTGTCAGCTACAATTCGTTAGATAAATTACTAAATTACAGTATCAACTGATTTTTAATCAAAAATAACTGGACATGTATAAAATTGAAAGACTTTTAGTTGCTCTTGATCTTACTAAAATGGATGAAGTACTTGTGAAATATACTTCTCATTTAGCTCAATTTCTAAAGAGTGAAAAAGTTTACTTTATTCATATTGCAAAGGATTTAGAACTACCAGAAGAGTTAAAAAAGAATTACCCTGATCTACTAGCCCCAACTGATGAGTCTATGATGGAGTCAATGAGGAAAGTGGTAGATAAATATTGGGAGACAGACCGCAAATGTGAAATCTCAATTGAGGTTAAGGAAGGAGATCCATCAGAGCAAATTTTGAAGTGGGTTGATATTAAGAACGTGGATATGATGGTGATGGGAAGAAAAAAGGAACTAAAGGGAGGCGGAATCATGCCGCACAAGGTTGCAAAAGTTGCTCATACTTCTTTAATGATGGTTCCCGAAGATTCTAGTTTTAAACTTAATAAAGTAGTAGTACCTGTTGATTTCTCAAAGCATTCTAAATTAGTGGTAGAACAAGCATTAGAAATTACTAAAGATAGAGATGTTTCTTTATCACTATTAAACATATTTAGAGTACCAATCGGTTACAACAAAACTGGTAAGTCTTATTCTGAATTTGCAAAAATTATGGAATCTCATGCTCAGCATGATTTTCAGGAGTTTGTTAAAAAGAATGATTTTCCAGATGACCTTATCTGTCATTATGGTTTAGATGATGATGATTTGCCAGCGGATAAGATTTTTGATTTTGCCTCAGAGCAAAATGCAGATATGATCATTATGGGATCAAAAGGAAGAACAGGGCTGGCCTCTCTTTTCTTAGGAAGTGTGGCTGAAAAAGTAATTAGCTATGATAGCCATATCCCTCTCATGATAATTAAAGAAAAAGGTGAGAACATGGGGTTTATTAAAGCCTTATTGAAATTATAAATTTAATCTTTTGAGTATAAAAAAGCCGAAGCAATTTAAATTACTTCGGCTTTTTTGTGAGTTTTGTCTAGTGCTGAAATAGCGTTACATGAACGCAATATCTTGAAATAATCAGATTATACTGTTTTTTGTTCATATAGTTCAGCAACTGCAGCAACTGCTTTATCAATATCATCAGCAGTATTAAACTTACTAAATGAAAAGCGCACATTAGGTCTTTCTGATGCGTTTCCTAATTCAGCAATTACATGTGAGCCAACATCACTTCCACTGCTACAGGCAGAACCACCACTAGCGGATATTCCTTTTATATCTAAGTTGAATAAAAGCATATCGCTCATGTTAGTTGGCGGTAAGCTAACGTTTAATACGGTGTATAAGCTATTATCTGAGTCTTCGCTTAATCCATTAAAAGCAACACCTTCTACTTTAGCTTTTAATTTTTGGATCATTCTGTCCTTTAAGCCTTGAATGTGATTATGGTGTTCCTCCATATCTCGGTAAGCAATTTCCATTGCTTTGGCTAGCCCAACAATTCCATATACATTTTCAGTACCCCCGCGCATATTTCGTTCTTGCGCACCACCATGAATAAAAGGATGAATTTTATGATCGTTGTTGATATATAAAAAACCAACACCTTTTGGGCCGTGAAATTTATGTGCGGCACCCACAATATGTTGAGCTTTTATCTCCTGAAGATCATGTGTGTAATGAGCCATGGTTTGAACAGTGTCGGAATGAAAAATGGCTTTATGTTCTTTGCATATCCAACTCACCTCTTCAATATCCAGAATATTGCCAATTTCATTGTTGCCATGCATTAATGAAACTAAACTTTCAGGGTGTTTCTTTAACCAATCTTTCAAAGCAGATAAATCTATTACTCCTTTATCATCAAGTGGAACGTAATCTAATTTGATTTGACCTGTTTTTTCAAGATGCTGTAAAGTATGTAAAACAGCATGATGTTCAATTTTTGAAGTGATCACATGTGTTATCCCTCTTTGCTCAATGCTGCATCTTAAGGCTGTATTATCAGCTTCAGTACCACCTGAAGTGAAGAATATTTCAGAAGGAGATGTATTCAATAATTCAGCAATAGTACGCCTTGATTTCTCAATTGCAGAACGAACTTCTCTTCCATGTGAATGGATTGAAGATGGGTTACCAAAATGATTGAGCATGTAGGGCTTCATCGCTTCGAAAACCTCAGGATCCAATGCGGTGGTAGCTGCATTATCTAAATAAATCCCTGCCATTGTTTAATTTTCTTTATTTGAAATAATTTCTTTTATATCAGATATCATTTTCTGTGCTAAATGCTCAGCTTTTGATTCTGAATCTGATTCTGAATAAATTCTGATAATAGGCTCTGTATTAGATTTTCTTAAATGAACCCATTCCTTATCAAATTCTACTTTAACTCCATCAATAGTGTTGATTGGTTGCTTTTTATATCGCTCTTGAATTGCTTTAAGAATTGCGTCAACATCAATTTCAGGTGTTAATTCAATTTTATTTTTAGAAATATGATAATTAGGGAATGAGGCTCTTAATTGAGAACATGATTTACCTGTTTTCGCCAAATGCGTTAAGAATAAAGCAATTCCTACCAAGGCATCTCTACCGTAATGAAGTTCAGGATAAATAATTCCACCATTACCTTCGCCTCCGATTATAGCATCGGTTTCTTTCATTTTGGTGACTACATTTACCTCTCCTACTGCTGAAGCTTCATATTTACCCCCTCTTTTTTCAGTAACATCACGTAATGCTCTAGTACTAGAAAGGTTTGAAACGGTATTCCCTTTTTGTTGACTTAAAACATAATCAGCAACTGCCACCAAGGTATATTCTTCTCCAAATGGCGTTCCGTCTTCATTTACTATAGCCAACCTATCAACATCTGGGTCCAACACAAAGCCTAGGTCGTATTGACCATTTGCTAATTCATTACTAATATGAGTTATATTCTCGGGTAATGGTTCAGGATTATGTGGGAAATTCCCATCCGGATAGCAATATAATTCTCTTACTTCAGCTACACCTAGTGATTTTAATAGTTTTGGGATAGCAATTCCTCCAGTACTATTTACTGCATCCACTACTACTTTGAATTTTCTTTCACGTATTGCAGCTACATCTACTAAAGGCAAATCGATTACCATGTCAATGTGCTTTTGAATGTAGTGATCTTGAGTAGTGTATTTGCCTATTTTCTTTACTTCGCTAAAATCATAATCAGCGTTTTCAGCTAAATCTAAAATAGCCTGACCATCTTCTCCTGAAATAAATTCACCTCTATCGTTTAATAATTTTAAGGCATTCCACTGCACAGGATTATGGCTTGCCGTTAGAATGATTCCACCAGCAGCTTTTTCTAAGGTAACGGCCATCTCTACTGTAGGAGTAGTAGAAAGACCTAAATCAACCACATTCATTCCCATACCTTGTAAAGTTGCAGAAACCAATTTCGAAACCATTTCTCCTGTTGGTCTTGCATCTCTACCAATAACAATTTTCTTGTTGTCGCTCTTGCTCTTAATCCAGGCTGCATATGCACTGCTGAACTTTACGATATCAACAGGCGTTAAACCTTCTCCCGTCTTTCCTCCTATGGTTCCTCTTATGCCAGATATTGATTTTATTAAGGTCACTTATATTTTTTTTTGATTCGAACGGCAAATGTACTAAAAAATGGAAAGCCAATGAATAAATTTCCTGTTTGATAGAAATATTAATGAGGTTAATCGTTTTTTATGGTACAGGTCATATTTTATTTTTTTACATTTAATTGAACTATAAATTATAATCAACCTTGTCATTAAGTTTAAAAAAATGGACTCATTCAGGTATCACAATGGATATGGATGATACTGCTAAACGCAAGTTATTTCTTGCAAATGTAATGGCTTTATCATTAGCGCTAGTGATGATTGTAGTGGGCTTAAATGATATAAGCAATGAGAATTACTTTGCTTCCTATCGAAGAATGGGAGTTTTAATAATTATGCTTTTTATCCCCATATTAAACTTCTATCGTTATTACAGATTATCAAAAAGTATATTATTGTTACTACCTAGTTTGATTTTATTAGGGGTTCCAATATTAATAGGTGATTTTTTTCCTGGTCAATTCATTTGGTTTCAATATGCAGCGGCCATTTTTTGTTCTGTTCCATTTATAATTTTTGAACATCAAAATGATAGATTATTCATTATCTTATTTTTAGTTTATTTCTTAACTATTACTCTCTTTATAGATAAGGTGTTATTGTATTATAGTAATCCACCTGAAGCTATGAAGGAATTAGTATCTAATTTTACAGATTTTAAAATCCCACCTCTTTTTATTGCTCTATTTTCTACCACTACATTTTTATGGTATAATAGGACCAATGCAGAATATGAAAGAAAGTTAAAACAAGCCAATATTGAATTAGAGGAAACGCATGAAGAATTAATTGCTAAGAATGAGGAATATGAAGCGATAAATCGCAATCTTGAAAATTTAGTAAAAGAAAGATCACGTTTAATTGAAACTAAAAACCGACAAATTATTGATTATGCTAATATAAACGCCCATAAAGTAAGAGGTCCATTGGCACGGATCATGGGTTTAATCAATATTTCCGAATACTCACAAGAACCTGAAGAATTGAAAAAGCTTTTCTTAAAACTAAAAAAACCATCTCAAGAGCTAAATGAGATTATTCAAGAGATAAATAAAACACTTGACCAATCAGAAGAGGGGAATTAATTGAATGGATGATTTGCATAACTATTCCGACTCTACTTATGATGTTATTGTGATAGGTGGCGGCCAAAGCGGCTTAGCTTGTGGCTATTATTTAAGAAGAACAGATTTAAGGTATTTAATTATTGATGATCAGCCAAAGTGTGGAGGGGCTTGGCAAAACGCATGGGATTCTTTAACCTTATTTTCCCCTTCAGAGCACAGTTCATTACCAGGTTGGTTAATGCCAAAATCTGAAAATGAGTTTCCTGTTAAAAATGAAGTTATCCAATATTTATGTCAGTATGAAGAGCGATATAAGCTCAATATAAAAAGACCAATTAAGGTCCTAAATGTAGCTAAAAAAGGAAATATTTATACAATAATCACAAATAAGGGAATTATAGAAAGCAGGGCTATAATATCCGCTACAGGACAATGGTCTAAACCCTTTATTCCAGAAATTGAAGGGTTACATAGATTTAATGGGCAGCAAATCCATTCTGCACACTACAAAACTCCAAAAGATTTTAAAAATAAAAAGGTTTTAGTAGTTGGAGAAGGAAATTCGGGAGCTCAAATATTATCTGAAGTTTCCAAATTAGCCAGAGTGAAATGGGCGACCAATAAAGAACCTTCCTTCTTACCAGATGATGTAGACGGTAGGGTTTTATTTGACCAAGCAACTGCCAAATATTATGCTGAGAAGAAGGGTATAAAATGGTCAAATGAAAAGTACAATTTAGGAAATATTGTAATGCTTCCATCAGTGAAGGAAGGAAGGAATAGAGGTGTATTACAATCTGCGGGAACGATTAGTTACTTTAATCAAAATGGGGTAGTATGGAAATCAGGAAAGGAAGAAAGTTTTGATGTTATAATTTGGTGTACTGGATTTAAATATGCTACTGATTTTCTCAGAAATGTAATTGATCTTGATGAAAAAGGTCAGGTAAAAACAAAAACAACACCTTCCGTTGATGAAAAATCAATATGGTTTGTAGGTTACGGTTCATGGACTGGATTTGCTTCAGCTACTTTGATTGGGGTAGGTCGTTCGGCTCGATCCACAATAAAAGAAATCCAATCATATATCGGTAATTTATAATAAAGTTACTGTATAAATATCACAATTCTAAGCTAACAAGCATTCGTTCGTTATAATACAGTTGTTTTCTTTTACATAGAAAATGTTTTACTATTCCAACAAAAAAACAATATATTTGGTATAGTACCTATATATATCAATAAAATTTCTCATATTAAGTTTAAACCAAAATTTAAAATCTATGAAAAAACAGTATCTATTAATGATCATTCTCTTCCTGATCGGGACATTTTCCTACGGGCAGGATCGGGTAATTGAGGGAACAGTAGTCAGCGCCAGTGATGGTCTTCCGTTAATTGGAGCTACAGTTGTGAAAAAAGGATCTACTTCAGGAGTAACTACTGATTTAGATGGAAAATTTAAATTATCTATTTCACAACCAGAAATTTTGGTAGTTTCTTTTATCGGCTTTGCTGAGAAAGAAGTTGCAGTTAATCTAGGTCAATCTGGCCCATTAACAATTAGTTTAGAAGAAGACATTACAAAATTGAATGAGGTTGTGGTGTCAGGTTTGGCATCAAGTGTCAAGCGTTCGAACTTAGGTAATGCGGTAGCAACGGTTTCAGCTGAGGAATTGACCGGTACAACAAATCAGCCAACTATGGATAATGCATTGTATGGTAAAGTAACTGGAGTGAATATTACTTCAAGTTCAGGTGCTCCAGGTGGAGGTATTGCCATGCGATTGAGGGGGGTAACTTCTATTACGGGTAATAACCAACCATTATTCATTATTGATGGAGTATATGTGAGTAATGCAGAAATTCCAAGTGGATTAAGAAATGCATCCGGTGCAAATGCAGGTAATGAGGAAAATGCATCTAACAGGATTGCAGATTTAGCACCAAGTGATATTGAGAATATAGAGGTTTTAAAAGGTCCTTCAGCTGCAGCAATTTATGGTGCTAGAGCAAACGCTGGGGTGGTAATCATTACAACCAAAAGGGGTAAAAGAGGTGAAACTAGAGTAAAAGTTTCTCAGGATTTGGGTTTCAATACTATTCAGAGATATGTTGGAATTGGTGACCGTCCTTGGACAGCGAGCTTAGTAGAAGAGACATTTGGACCAGGAGAAGTAGCAGCCTATAATGCAGCAGTGAATGGTGGAGGTCTTTATGATTATGAAGAAGAATTATATGGTGAAACAGGTTTAATTTCTGACACTCGTGTTAGCGTAACAGGTGGTGATGAAAAAACTAAATTTTTTGTGGGTGGATCTTTAAGAGATGAAAATGGTATAATAAAAAATACTGGCTATCAACGAGCAAGTGTTAGAGCCAATATTGATCATAAGTTAAGCGATAGAATTTCATTTACTACCTCAAGTAATTTTGTGAATTCGCTTACTCAGAGAGGCTTCACTGGAAATGAAAATGAGGGTGGTTTAAGTTTAGGTTATAACTTAGCTTTTACAAGACCATGGGCTAATCTATATCCTGATGAATTCGGCAATTATCCTGACAACCCGAATACTGCTGGTAATATGTTGTTAGTAAGGGATCAGGCAATTAATGATGAAAATATAAATCGTTTCATTCAAGGTGCCAGTATTGATGTGAACCTTTATGAAACTGATCAATCTTTCTTAAAGTTTAAATGGAATGGTGGTTTCGATTCTTATAATTTAGAAACTTATGTATACGTTCCTGAATATCATCAGGCGCAGAGAGGATTGCAAAACGGATTTATTGGAGTGGGTAAGAATAGTATTTTCAATACCAATAATCAAGGGTTCTTGGTATGGGATAACTATTTAAGTGGTGGTTCCTTACAATTAACTTCTCAAGTAGGATATACTTATATCACTTTCTCAAGAGATTTAGTGTATAACCAGGCAACTCAATTAATTCCAGGACAAACCACTTTAGGTCAGTCGGGTACACAAGAATTAGATCAAACTCTTCAGGATGTTAGAGAATTCGGGTATTTTGCTCAACAAGAAATGAATTTTGAAGATAAAATCATTGCAACTTTAGGTGTTAGAGCAGATAAATCTACTTTGAATGCCGAGCAAAATAAGTTTTATTATTTCCCTAAAGCATCATTAGCACTAAACATTGCAAACTACCCATTCTGGTCAGTAGATGCAATTAACCAATTGAAGGTTAGAGCGGCATATGGTGAAACAGGTTCTAGTGCAGGGTTTGGATCGCTTTTCACAAGTTTTGGTCCTGTAAATATTGGAGGTTCACCAGGAGTTTCAATTGGTGGCTTAAGAGGAAGTGATAATTTGATACCTGAAACAGCTGCTGAATTTGAAACTGGTTTTGACATGAGCTTACTGGATAATAAATTATCATTTACTGCAACATATTACAATAGGACTATTAACGATTTAATTCTTCAGAGAGCTTTACAGCCATCTACAGGGTTTAGCTTAGAAGTAACTAATCTGGCTGATTTAGTAAATAGAGGTCTGGAACTTTCTATGAATGCTCAGCCAGTTCAAAATGAGAACTTCACTTGGAATTCTACTACTAATTTCTGGTTTAACAGATCTGAAATAACAAGACTTGATGTAGCTCCTTTTGCGCCAGCGGGTGCAGGGTTTGGATTAGGTTTAGGAACCGCTTTTATCGAAGAAGGGGAACCTGTAACTCAAATTAAAGGTAGAGTTGATGGTGAGGTAGTGACTGTTGGAGATGCAGAACCAGATTTTCAAATGTCGTTCTTTAATAATATGACCATTTTTAAAAATTTCGACTTTAGTTTCTTAGTTCACATCAGACAAGGAAGTGAAAACGTTAACTTAACGACTTTCTTAACTGATTTAGCAGCTTTGACTGGAGATTTAGATGAAGCTTCTGGACAGGAAAGAACATCAAATCCGAATACTGACAGATTTGTAGAAGATGCATCTTATATGAGATTAAGAGAGATAGCGCTTTATTATAGAATGCCTGAAAATATATTAAGTGCCTTTAATGGTACTATTAATAAAATTAGAATTGGTGCTTCAGGTAGAAACTTATGGACGGTTACTCCTTATTCTGGATATGACCCAGAGGTTTCTACAAAAGGGGGTACAGGACTTTCTACAGGTTTAGATGTAAATCCATTCCCATCATCTAAGCAAGTGTATTTTCATGTAGAATTAGAATTTTAAATCAGAAGAATCATGAAAAAATTTAATATAAATAACTTAAAATACATTTTGATATTAGGCTTATCTTTTGGTATGCTTTCATGTGAATTTGAAGATCAGGTTGATCCTAATAATCCAAGTTTACAGCAATATGATCAAGATGCGACTGTTAATGAGCTTAATAACTTAGTAGTAGGGATTGAGTCTGAGATGCGCTCTGGTTACCCGCTATATGTTACAGCTACAGGTACAATAGCAAGAGAGCTTTATTTATTTGATGCAGATCCAAGAAATACTGAGGATTTATTAGGGAAAAATGGAGCTGTGTTAGATAATAATACTTTTTATTTAACTAGCCCTTATAATAATAGCTATCAAAATGTAAAGAATACTAATATCTTATTGGATGCTTTAGACAATACAGCATTAGTATCTGAGGCTGAAAAAAGTGGCTATAGAGGTTTTGCAAATACTATTCAGGCTTTACAATTATTAAGAGTCTTGAATATGTTAGACGAAAATGGAATTCGAGTTGATGTTTCAAATGTTGATAATTTAGGTCCATTTGTTTCTAAATCAGCAGCTCTAGAATTTATTTCTGGTTTATTAAATACTGGTTTTACTCAATTAGGAAATGCAGGTTCAGCTTTCCCTTTCGAATTATCTTCGGGTTTTGAAGGATTTAATACGCCATCTACTTTTGCTCAATTTAATAGAGCATTGGCTGCAAGAGTTGCCATATATAGAGAGCAATGGGGTACGGTTGCAGGTTTATTATCTGACTCATTTTTCGATCCAAATGGTGATCTTTCTGTAGGGCCAAAGCATAGCTTTTCAAATGCTTCAGGGGATCAATTAAACGGATTATTTAAAATTCCTGGTAATAATGGAGATATGATCGTGGTTCATAATAGAATTACCGATAACGCTGAAGAGGGAGATTTGAGAATAGACCGAAAAATGAGTCTTCGTGAAAATCCTTCTACTCAAGATGGATTAACAGGTGATTATGAAACCGCTTTATATCCAACCCCTACTTCTCCTATCGATATTATTAGAAATGAGGAGTTAGTATTAATTTCTGCAGAGGCTAAATTACAAACGGGTGATATTACAGGTGCTATTTCTGACTTAAATATCATTAGAGATTATGCTGGACTTGATCCATATAGTGGAGCTCAAACTGCTGATGCGGTTACAGATGAATTATTGACGCAAAGACAATACTCATTATGGTGTGAAGGTCATACTATGGTTGATTTAAGAAGATACGGTAGACTAAATGCAAACAATCTTCCGATCGACAGAGAAGGTGATCAAGTTTTTAGTCAATTCCCAATTCCATTGACCGAAGCAGAGTAAATCATAAAAAAATCTATTTTTTAAAGAAATCTCCAATTTGCTTTTTGTAGTGATTTGGAGATTTTTTTTATCCACAAAAAAAGGTGTTTAATCTATATTTTCACAAGCTAATTCTAAAAATCCTTAGATTAGCTAAAAAATATATTTTTTGCCTAATGAAAAGCACATATATATACTTCTTTATATGTATTAATTTATTTCTTTTTGAAGAAAGTAAGGCAAGTGATTTCATTGAATTGTTTTCAGGTAAATCATATGAAAATATTGGAAAGAGAGTTAAGTTTTTAGAAGACCCAACAAACAGCTTAACTTATCAAGATATAAAATCATCAAAATACCAAAGTCTCTTTAAGGCTGGCGACAGTCAAGTACCTACATATGGTTTAAAAGACATTTCTCTTTGGGTGAAGGTAGAGCTAAAGCATTCATCTAATTTTGAAGTGCCGTATGTTTTAGAAATCGCATACCCTACTTTTGATTCAATTCAATACTTCATCGAAAAAGAAGGAGGAATTTCAGCAAGTGGCTATTTAGGTGATCAACAAGAATTTAATAATCGCTTAATTAATCATAAGAACTTCATAATTCCACTAGATTTAAATTCTTCTGATAGTTCTATAGTTTATTTAAGAATTAAGAATAAGGGATCATTAGTAGTTCCTTTGAATATCATTTCTAGGCAGATGCTTTATTCTGATGATATTATTGAGGAGTTATTATATGGAATCTTTTATGGAATCATGTTAGTAATGCTGCTTTATAATTTATTTTTAGCAGTTTCAGCACGGTCTATAAATTATCTGTACTATGTAGGCATTATAACTGGTAACCTTTTAGCCCTATCAGCATTAAACGGACATGCTTTTATGTATATATGGAGTTCGTTTCCCTGGATTGCTAATCATGTAGTTATTTTTGGTATTGGCTTATGGATTTCTTCAAGTAATTTATTTGCATCAGCCTTCTTTGAAACCCAATATCAATTTAAAAAATATCATAATTATTTTCGAGCTTTAGTGGTAGTAGGGATAGTAATTATTATTTTATCCTTAACAATCGATTATTCAGTAGCTTTAAGAATTTCAAATTATTCATTGATTATTAACTGCTTTGGATTGCTCTATAGCGGTATTTACTTTTGGACAAGGAAGGTAAAGGTGGCTAGTGTTTTTACTCTGGCTTGGACTGGGTATTTGCTTGGGGTTTTACTTATTACTTTCAGAAATCTTGGTATTGTACCGGTTAATTTCATAACAACTCATTTTTTAGAATTTGGAGCAATATTAGAGGTAATATTGCTTTCAATTTCATTAGGCTATAAGTATCGACTGCTTGAAATAGAAAAAAAAGAAGCACAATTGAATTCTTTAGATTTAATGACTCAAAGCCAAAAATTGGTGCAAGAGCAAAATGAAGAATTAGAACGTAAAGTAGTTCTTAGAACTCATGAATTAGAAGAAAAGCAAGAAGAGATTCTGCAACAAAATGAAGAATTAAACGCCAAAAATGAAAAGTTAACTGAAGCACAACAGATTATTGAAGCACAAAATGCCAAATTAAAACTTTATACTGATGATCTTGAGTCTCAAGTAGAAAAGAGAACAGAGGATTTAAGAAATACTAATACGGAATTGGCACAGAATGTTCAGAAATTAGAGCAATACGCCTTTATGACGGCTCATAATTTGAGAGCACCAGTAGCTAGATTATTAGGCTTAACGCACTTAATAGAAATAACACCGAATCCTGATTTATCAGAATGGACTAATATAGTATCTAAAATAAAGGAAGAGGGGGATAGTCTGGATGCTGTAATTAAAGATTTAAACGCCATTTTAGAATTAAAAAAAGAAGCTGAACAAAATCAAAGCATTATTAATCTTACAGAAACGCTTAATCAGACTAAGCGAATTTTAAAAAATTCAATTGAAGTGAGTAAAGGTAAAATCATTTTTGATAATCATGATTTTAATGAAATAAAATGTAATCCTACCTATATCGATAGCATTTTTTATAATTTACTATCGAATGCAATAAAATATAGATCAGAAGATAGAGAATTAGAAGTTTTAATTCAGACTAAAATTGAAGAAGGTAAAAAGCTTTTAATATTTTCTGATAACGGAGTAGGAATAGATTTAAGCAAAAATGCGGATAAAATCTTTGGCATGTACAGAAGATTTCATACCCACGTTGAAGGAAAAGGTTTAGGCTTGTATTTAGTAAAAAGCCAAATTGAGATTTTAGGAGGTGAAATAAAGGTGGAAAGCGAATTAGATAAAGGAACTACTTTTACTTTGTCATTCCCCGTTGCGTAATTTCATTCTATATTCAACTGCACCTATGAAAAAATTATGCTGTATGCATTCGCCTTCATTATTATATTTAATTATCGTTTTTTCCCCTTCTTCATTCACCATCATATACCGACTTTCTTCAGGTAACTTAGCAATTCTGTTATATTTATGAGTCGCTTCTGAAAATATTGAATCCCTTGATTTTGGCTTTTTAAAATAAAGCTTTAACTCACTTTTTATTATAGGTTTTTCATGCCAACCTTTAGTAGTATCCATTAAAGTGTGGTAATAATTCTTCGATAGAAGTTTCTCAATTTTAGATTCTGCTATTTTGCTATCATTTCTTTTATCTACAAAATAGGCTTGAATTAAGGTGTCATTTTGATAAATGGCTTCTCGTAGTTGAACCATTTTTGTAGGTGTAAAAAGCTTGTATTCTAAGTTTAACAAGGCTGAATAATATACTTTCCCACTATCTAGATCTTTTTGAGTAACCAGTAAATTTCCTACAGGTTTTTCTTCCACGAAGACATCATAAATCAATTCTTGCGAATATAGATTAGTGCTAAAATGAATAAATAATAAAATGATTAATACTTTTAACCTGCCCATTCTTCTCTATCTAAACTTCTATATTGAATTGCTTCTGCTAAATGTTCAATTTTGATGTCTTCACTTCCTGCCAGATCAGCTATTGTTCTGGAAACTTTCATGATTCTGTCATAAGCTCGAGCAGAAAGTCCTAACTTTTCCATCGCATTTTTCAATAACGCTTTGCCTGCTGTATTTATTTCACATACTTCTTTCACTATTTGTGAGGGCATTAAAGCATTCGAATGAACCTCATTTAATCCCTCAAAACGTTTTTTCTGTATTTCTCTGGCAGCTATTACTCGTTTTCGGATTGTTTCACTGTTTTCTGCTTTCCTGTTTTCGGTCATCTGGTCAAATGAAACGGGAGTCACTTCTACATGCAAGTCTATTCTATCCAATAAAGGACCGCTTACCTTATTCAAGTACCTTTTTACTGCTCCCGGAGGGCAAACACATTCCTTTTCAGGGTGATTGTAATAACCGCAAGGACATGGATTCATGCTCGCAAGCAACATGAAATTAGCTGGAAAATCGACTGATACTTTTGCTCTTGATATAGTTACTCTTCTTTCTTCTAAGGGTTGCCGCATCACTTCCAAAACCGTTCTCTTAAACTCAGGCAGTTCATCTAAAAAAAGCACCCCATTATTAGCAAGGGAAATTTCTCCTGGTTGAGGGATTCCTCCCCCACCCACTAAGGCTACATCAGAAATAGTATGGTGAGGGGCTCTATAAGGTCTTGTCGCAATGAGTGAAGCGTTTGAACCTAACCTTCCAGCTACAGAATGAATTTTAGTAGTCTCCAAAGCTTCGGTTAAACTAAGCGGAGGTAAGATAGAAGGAAATCGCTTAGCTAACATGGTTTTACCTGCTCCTGGAGGACCTACCATGATAACGTTATGACCACCAGCTGCAGCAATTTCTAATGCTCGCTTTATATTTTCTTGACCTTGTACATCAGCAAAATCTGCTTCATAATCATTTAGATTGGTAAAGAAAATATCACGAGTGTCCATCTCAATGGGCTTAATATTGGAGCTACCTTCTAATACTTCTATCGCTTCTTTTAGATTTTCGACTCCTATAACATCCAGGTTATTTACAATAGCAGCCTCTGCTGCATTTTCTTTTGGAAGGATAAAGCCTTTAAACCCATTTTTTCTGGCTTCGATAGCAATGGGTAATACTCCTTTTATGGGTCTTAAAGTGCCATCTAAAGCTAGTTCTCCCATTATCATAAAATCTGCTAGCTTATCAGTGAATATTTGTTCGGATCCACTTAAAATTCCTAAGGCAATAGGTAAGTCGTATGCAGAGCCTTCTTTCTTAACGTCAGCGGGCGCTAAATTAACTACCACTTTTTGTCGAGGCATTCTATAGCCGCTGTATTTAATGGCTGCATCTATTCTATGCTCACTTTCTTTAATGGCATTATCGGGTAAGCCAACCATATGGAATTTTGTGCCTTGGCTTACATTAACTTCTATAGTGATGATATTTGCATCAACCCCATATACAGAACTTCCAAAAGTTTTAGCTAGCATAACCTAATCTTTTTTCGATTAGTAATATCATGATATGGATGATCTTGATATGCATTTCTTGTATTCTGTCTGCATATCCATGGTGCGGAACTCTAATTTCAACATCACATTCAGATGCTAAATTTCCACCATCTTTACCTGTGAGGCCAATAATTTTCATGCCTTTGGCTTTTGCAGCTTTACAAGCTTCTAAAATGTTTTTTGAATTTCCACTTGTACTGATGGCTAATAAAATATCTTCTTTTCTTCCTAAGGCCTCAATTGATCTGCTAAATATAAACTCAAAGCCATAATCATTACCCACACATGTGGTATGGCTAATGTCTGATAATGACATGGCAGCAATAGCGGGTCTGTTTTCTCTGAACTTGCCACTTAATTCTTCTGCAAAATGCATGGCATCACAATGAGAACCTCCATTACCACAACTCATTACTTTTCCGTCTTGCTGAAGTGAATTGGTAATGAGTTCAACGGCAGCTTCAATATTGGCTAATTGATCAGCTTGGGTTAAAAAGTTATTCAGCGTTTCTTGAGCTGAATTCAATTCGTCTTTAATCAGATTAATCATTCATTAATTATGATTGGGAATTTAAATCATCAGTTTTGGTCGAGTCTGAATCTGAGTCTTCCTTTTTATTATCTTTTGCTTTTTCAACATCTTCAGTTGTAGAAGTTGAAGCACTTTTGACTTCAGATTCTCTTTTATCATAAAGTTTAGCTTTAATTTGATTGATTTCATTTTCATGATTTTCAATCAGTTTAGCTTTAGATTTTTCTTGTTGCTGGAAAAGGAAAATAACTATTAAAAACAAAATAAGGCCACCGATAGAGCTATACTGTACCAAATCCATTTGTTTGAATAAATCAAAAAGGAAGTTCAAATCATTTTTACCTATTGAAATAATAACAACTGTGGCAATGTGAAAAATTAATAGAGCCACAAATAGTACAGTTTTAAAAGTCTTCATAAAAGTGGTGTTGTCTGTTTTACTTATGAATATAAACAAATATAGAAATTATTTAATAACTAGCAGTATATACATCTGCTAAAGCCTTTTTTAAAGATACTAGGCTAAGAAACTGACTGTATTTCAATTAGCTTTTTATAAACCCCATTCTTCTTTAATAAATCATCGTGCTTACCTTTTTCAATGATCTCACCTTCTTGCATTACGTAAATCTGGTCAGCCTCCTGAATAGTACTAAGCCTATGGGCAATAACAATTGAGGTTCTGTTTTTCATTAAATTAGTTAAGGCATCTTGTACTAATTTTTCAGATTCAGAATCCAAGGCTGAAGTAGCTTCATCCAATATTAAAATGTCAGGATTCTTTAATATGGCCCTCGCAATACTAATTCTTTGTCTTTGTCCCCCTGAAAGTTTTGTACCCCTTTCTCCAATCATGGCCTGGTAGCCACCATCCATTTGACTGATAAAATCATGGGCATTAGCTACTTTTGCTGCTTGAATTACCTCTTCAAGTGTGCATTCAGGTTTCCCGAAAGCAATATTATTAAAGATGCTATCATTAAATAAAATGGATTCCTGACTTACAACTCCCATTTTTGATCTGATGGATTCCACAGTAAAATTTTGTAAAGGTTGACCATCAATTTGAACTTCCCCAGAATTAGGATCGTAAAACCTTGGAATTAAATCAGCTAATGTAGATTTACCACCACCTGAAGGACCAACCAATGCAATGGTTTGACCTTTTTCAATAGTAATATTTATATTCTTCAATACGGGTTCTTCGCCATATGCAAATGAAACATTATTGATTTTTATCTCTTTTTTAAATTCAGTTAAGTTCTTCGCTGAAGGCTTATCTTTAATAGCAGGCTCTAAATCAATAATTCCAAATATTCTTTCTGCTGAAGCTAATCCTCTTTGAACATTGCTAAAAGCAGTTGATATTTGTTTTGCAGGTACCAGTAATTGTGAATAAATCGCAATAAATGTAATGAAGCTACTAGCGCTCAATTCTGAATTTCCATCTAAAATCATAGAGCCACCGATAAGCAAAACGCCAACCACAACAAATACTCCTAAAAATTCTGAAATGGGGCCAGCAAGAGATTGACGTTTTTGCATGCTTACATTATAGTGAGCATAATTTTTAACTTCTTTTTGGAATCTGTTTTTTGAGAATGTAATAGCATTGAATGCTTTGATGATTCTCATCCCACTTAATGTTTCTTCTAATATTTCAGAGATCTTCCCTATTGATTCCTGACTTTTTCGGGCTTTCTTTTTTAATGAAATTGCTATGTAGGAAATAATAAAGCCTGAAATTGGTAAAATTATAATAGAGATCAATGTTAGCCTTGCTGATATAAAGAACAGCGCAACAAAATAACCAATCAATAAGAAAGGCTCTTTGATAATAACCTTTAAGCTATTTACAACTGTTTGTTCTACTTCCTGCACATCAGCCATTACTTTAGACATGATGTTTCCTTTACGCTCTTCTGTATAATAACCAATGTGCATATTAACTAGCCGGTTATATAGAGCGTTCCTAAGGTTTGAAATTGCATTTGCTCTAACAATGGCAGATATAACAGCTAAAAGGTATTTGAAAATATTGGCTAATAGAATACAAATTATCAGGATCACACAAACAAATTGCAAGGCCTCAAATTTGTCTTCTTGCATAATGGAAAGAAAGTAATAGTCGAAAGCATTTTTCAGATAATCAATGCTTAAACTGAAATCAGGAATGCTTTCAGGTATATTTTTTGCCTCTTCAACCTCGAATAATACGTTTAAAACTGGAGCTAATATCCCTAAAGTGATAACACTAAAGGCAGCCTGAAGTACTGCATATATGAAATATTGAGGAGCTAGCCAGCCTAGAGGCTTGGCATAAGCAAGTATCCTAAAATATGTTTTCATTAATACTTTATATTTAAATGCAATTTAAGAGAATAATGCTCTTTATTAGAATGTAGGAAAAGATATGATATACTATTGAAAAGAAAAAAGCCGACTCATATTGTACGAGTCGGCTTATCATTTTATAAATATTTAACTAAACTATTCTTCAATAACCTTTTCAGCTAGAACAGTAATGTTGTTATTTAATACTTCAACTACACCTCCTTCAACTACAATAGTTGTATCGTTCTTTCCATCAGAGTATTTTAAATCTCCTTTGTCCAAAGAACTGATTAATGGTGCGTGATTATTCAAAACCTGAAAAGAACCATTGCTTCCCGGAAAAGTAGCAGAATCTACATTTCCTTTAAACACATTTTTTTCCGGTGTAATGATTTCTAAAAGCATAATTTTAATTTTAAGCTTCAGCTAACATTTTCTCTCCAGCTTCGATAGCCTCTTCAATAGTACCTTTCAAGTTGAAAGCTGCTTCTGGTAGGTGATCTAATTCACCGTCCATAATCATATTGAAGCCTTTGATTGTTTCTTTAATATCAACTAATACCCCTTTCAATCCTGTGAATTGCTCCGCAACATGGAAAGGTTGTGACAAGAATCTTTGAACTTTTCTTGCTCTATATACAGTTTGTCTATCTTCTTCAGATAACTCATCCATACCTAAGATGGCGATGATATCTTGTAATTCTTTGTAGCGCTGTAAGATCTCTTTCACTCTTTGAGCACAGTCATAATGCTCATCACCTACGATGCTTCTCTCTAAGATTCTTGAAGTTGAATCTAATGGATCCACAGCAGGATAGATACCTAACTCAGCAATTTTACGAGAAAGTACTGTAGTAGCATCTAAGTGAGAGAAAGTAGTAGCAGGAGCAGGGTCAGTTAAATCATCCGCAGGAACGTAAACGGCCTGAACTGAAGTAATCGAACCATTCTTTGTAGAAGTAATTCTTTCCTGCATAGCTCCCATCTCAGTAGCCAAAGTTGGCTGGTAACCCACAGCAGAAGGCATACGACCTAACAAGGCTGATACCTCAGAACCTGCCTGAGTGAAACGGAATATATTATCAATAAAGAATAGAATATCTTTACCGCTTTCGTTTTTGTCTTTATCACCATCACGGTAGTATTCCGCAAGAGTAAGACCAGATAATGCCACTCTAGCACGAGCACCTGGAGGCTCATTCATCTGACCGAAAACGAAAGTAGCTTTAGATTCTTTTAGTGCATTTTTATCTACTTTAGAAAGATCCCATTTTCCTTCTTCCATAGATTCCATGAAGTCATCACCGTATTTTACAATACCTGACTCCAACATTTCTCTTAATAAATCATTTCCTTCACGAGTTCTTTCACCCACACCAGCAAATACAGATAAACCACCGTGTCCTTTTGCGATGTTGTTAATTAACTCCTGAATCAATACGGTTTTACCAACACCAGCACCACCGAACAAACCAATTTTACCCCCTTTTGAGTAAGGCTCAATTAAGTCAATTACTTTAATACCAGTATATAAAACTTCTGATGATGTAGATAAATCTTCAAATTTTGGTGCTTCCCTGTGAATAGGTAATTTAGTTTTGCCTTCAGGTTGATCGATACCATCAATAGCATCACCAATTACATTGAATAATCTACCTTTGATATCTTCACCGGTTGGCATTGAGATTGGTTGTTCAGTATCTAAAACTTCCATACCTCTAGTCAAACCTTCAGTACCATCCATCGCGATGGTTCTTACCCTATCTTCTCCTAAATGTTGCTGACATTCTAATACGATTGAAGAACCGTCAGATTTCTTTACTGTAAATGCATCAAAGATGTTAGGTAATTTTGCGCCTTCTGCTTCAAAGCTCACATCCACTACCGGGCCAATCACTTGGGTAATCCTACCAATATTTGCCATGATTTAATAATTATAATAAAATAAAGTTGCTCTTATTCTTTCAGGGTGCAAAGCTAAGGTTTAATTCAATTATAACAAAGCATTTTTAGCTTTCGCTTATCAACTCGTAAGAATTTTAATCTTAATCGCTTAGTAAAAATTAATAGCCTTAAGCTTTTTAAATTTTAACTGTGAAATTTACAGGCCAAAAGCTGCTTTTACTTTGTCAACGTAATCTAATTTTTCCCATGTAAATAGTTCTACCTCTTTCGAAAAAACTTCTCCATTGCTTGCGGTGAAAGTCTTCTGGATTGTACGAGGCTCTCTTCCCATATGGCCATAAGCAGCTGACTCGCTGTACATTGGGTTTCTAAGTTTTAATCGGGTTTCGATAGCATATGGACGCATATCGAAAATTTCTGATACTTTTTTAGCAATTTCACCATCAGTCATATCAACATTAGCACTGCCATAAGTACTGATGTAAATACCCATAGGTTCTACTACACCAATGGCGTATGAAACCTGAACTAATATTTCATCTGCAACTCCGGCAGCCACCAAATTTTTAGCGATATGTCTTGTAGCATAGGCAGCTGACCTATCTACTTTTGAAGGATCCTTCCCTGAAAAAGCGCCACCACCATGAGCCCCTTTTCCACCGTAAGTATCTACAATGATTTTTCTACCTGTTAGACCAGCATCACCATGTGGTCCTCCTATTACAAATTTTCCAGTTGGATTAATATGATATTTGATGTCATCATTAAATAACTTTTGTAATTCTGGTTTAAGCTGAGCCTTAACCCTAGGGATTAAAGTATTGATGATATCACTCTTGATTTTAGCTAGCATTTTAGCATCATCCTGATCAAAAGCATCATGCTGAGTAGATACAACTATTGTATCTATTCTTTGAGGCATATTGTCATCAGAATATTCAATCGTAACCTGTGATTTTGAATCAGGTCTTAAATATTGAATTTCGTTATTCTCTCTTCTGAGGTTCGCCAATTCCATCAAGATCTTATGAGAAAGATCTAATGCTAGGGGCATATAGTTTTCAGTTTCTTTGGAGGCATATCCAAACATCATACCCTGATCTCCTGCTCCTTGTTCTTCAGGATTACCTCTATCAACTCCTTGATTAATGTCCTGTGATTGCTCATGTATAGTTGAAATCACACCACAAGAATTGCCATCAAACATATATTCTCCTTTGGTATAGCCAATTTTGTTGATCACATTTCTTGCCACTTGCTGAACATCAACATAAGAATTACTTTTAACCTCACCGCTTAAAACAGTTAGGCCAGTAGTAACTAATGTTTCGCAAGCTACTTTAGAGTCTGGATCAAAAGCTAAGAAATTATCTAATAAGGCATCAGATATTTGATCTGCTACTTTATCTGGATGTCCTTCTGATACTGATTCGGAGGTAAATAAATAAGGCATAATGTTTTTAATTTTCGAGCCGCAAATTTAACAGACTATTTATAATTATTTTAATTAATTGTTGATTAATGTCGGTAAGTTGTCAATCCCTACCAAAAAGAAAGATACACGGAACTTTATGTAGTTCGGGTTTATTCTTTTTCCAGTTTTGAACAGTATCCGTCATAATCATCTCATCTTCCCCATTAATGTTTTTAGCAATACATAATTTAAGTTGCGGGGCACAAGTTTTTGTAATATCCGCTATTAACTGATTATTGCGGTAAGGTGTTTCCATAAATATTTGAGTTTGCCCTGTTTTGAAAACGGCTTGCTCAAGCGTTCTTATGGCTTGTGTTTTTGCTTTCTTTTCGATGGGTAAATAACCGGAAAAAGCAAATGATTGTCCACTAAAGCCTGATCCCATTAAAGCTAAAAATATTGAAGATGGGCCAACCCAAGGTTCTACCCTTATATCGTTTTCATGCGCATAGGCTACTGCTCTTGCACCTGGATCTGCTATTCCTGGGCAACCTGCTTCTGACATGATTCCAATTGATTTCCCTTCGAGTATAGGCGCCATTAATTTAGGAATATCAACACATTCCGTATTCTTGCTAAGCTCGTGAAAAGTGATTTCCTGAATAGCTTTGTCAATATTCATGGCACTTAAACACCTTCTGGCAGTACGGATATTCTCCACTAAATAATAATCTAATTGACTACAAAGCTTTATTAAATCAGGCGGTAATGCTTTTGATTCAGTCTGTGGAGCAATAACTGTCGGTATCAAATAAAGTACTCCTTTTTCCATACTTTAATACGTTATATAATTGAAGCGATTAGGATATTAAATCCATTTTTTGAATTTGAAAACAGCTAAGGTAAGGATAGCAATTCCAGTAATTAGTGACCAGAAATAAGCATAACCGTATTCCCATCCAAATTCTGGAACATTTTCAAAATTGATTCCATAAACACCCGCAATAAAAGTCATGGGTATGAAAATAACAGAAAATATTGTGAGGGTTTTCATTACCTGATTTAGTTTATTACTAATCACGGATTGGTATAAATCACCCAAACTCGAGATAAAATCTCGATAGGTTTCTACAGAATCAATTGCTTGAATGGTATGATCATAAACATCACGAATATAAAAGCGTGTTTGCTTACGAATTAGTTTTATTTCATCTCTTTCAAGTTTGCTGATAACCTCACGAAGAGGCCAAACAGACCGCCTAATATGGATAAGTTCACGCTTCAAGGTGTAGAGCAAATCAAAATCTTTCTTTTGACCTGAAAACATGATGCGTTCTTCAATTTCTTCCAGTATATCTCCGAATTTCTCTAGTACTATAAAATAATGGTCAACGACTGTATCTACGAGCGCATATAGCAAATAGTCAAGACCTTCTTTTCTGATTCTACCTTTACCTGCCCTCAGTCTATTACGAACTGCTTCAAAAGTATCTCCTTTTCTTTCTTGAAAAGTAATTAACAGATTATCGGTTAGAACAAAGCTGACTTGCTCATTGATAGTTTTGTTTTTCTCCTCATCGAACTGGAGCATTTTCAAGGCAATGAAAAGATAATTTTCGGTATCATCAATCTGCGGTCTTTGTCCTACAGATAAAATATCTTCCATGGTTAGTGGATGGATTCCTAAAGCTTCACAAATAGACCTTACATTATCTACATGATGTAGACCTTCAATATTCAACCAATGAAAATTTCCATCTTTAGGCATATTGATAGCCTCTTCAAGGCTAAGGTTTGTTCTTTCTTCGAGATGTTTTTCGTTGTAGGTGAACAGGTCAATGTTGAATGGGGTGTCTTTCCTAGTTCCTGTATATACAGCACTTCCGGGGGGTAAACCGGCAATTTTTGAACTTCCGTGGAACATTCCACGAAGGCCGGAATATAAATTAAGCGGCTCCTCAACAAGAAGCCGCTTAGGTAAGTTTATTATTTTCTTTGCTATCTTATCCATTCATGGAAATCAAGAACTCATTATTATCAACAGTACCTTTCATTTTCGTTAATAAAAGTTCCATTGCTTCACCTGAGTTCATGTCTGCCATGAATTTACGTAATATCCATACTCTTTGCAATTCTTCTTTGCTCATCAATAGATCTTCTCTTCTTGTACCAGAAGCAGGAACATCAATAGCAGGATAAATTCGTTTGTTCGCTAATTTTCTATCTAATACTAATTCCATATTACCAGTACCTTTGAATTCTTCAAAGATCACCTCATCCATTTTGGAACCTGTTTCAATTAATGCTGTTGCTAAAATGGTTAATGAACCACCATTTTCTAAGTTACGAGCAGCACCAAAGAATCTTTTTGGTTTGTGTAAAGCATTCGCATCCACACCACCGGATAATATTTTACCTGATGATGGAACAACAGTATTATAAGCTCTAGCTAAACGCGTGATAGAATCTAATAAGATCACCACATCATGACCGCATTCCACCATTCTCTTTGCTTTTTCCAATACCATGCTGGCAACCTTTACATGGCGATCAGCTTGCTCATCAAAAGTTGAACTTACAACTTCTGCTTTTACAGAACGCGCCATGTCAGTAACCTCTTCCGGACGCTCATCAATTAATAAAATTAATAAGTAAGCTTCAGGGTGGTTTTCTGCCATTGCATTTGCAACCTCTTTTAGTAATTCAGTTTTACCTGTTTTTGGTTGTGCTACAATCATACCTCTTTGACCTTTACCAATTGGTGCAAATAGGTCAAGGATACGAGTAGAATATTTGTTAGGCTTAGTACTTAAGTTGAATTTCTCTTCAGGGAAAAGTGGAGTTAGGTATTCAAAAGGAACCCTATCTCTAATTTCTTCAGTGGTTTTACCGTTTACAGAAGAAACTCTTAGTAAGGCGAAGTATTTTTCTCCTTCTTTTGGAGGTCTGATTTGACCTTTTACAGTATCACCCGTTTTTAAACCAAATAACTTAATTTGAGATGGTGACACATAAATATCGTCTGGGCTGGCAAGGTAATTATAGTCTGATGATCTTAAGAAGCCATAGCCATCTTGCATCATTTCTAATACCCCTTCATTTTCTATAATGCCATCAAAATCCTTAATGTCGGCTTTTTTAGAACGGTTGTCATTTCTGTCGTTTCGATCATTACGATCGTTTCTGTCATTTCTTCCGCCTTTTTCCGGTCTGCTTGGTCTGTCGTTTTTATCACTAGAACGTTCGCTTCTTTCAGGGCGAGGGCTTTTTTCTTTAGTAGCAGTTCTAGGTTTACGTTCTGGCTTTTCTTCAGCTTCAGATTTGTCAGCCACAGGCTTTTCTTCGGCTTTTTTCTCAGTTTTAGCTTCAGGTTTTTCTTCCGCCTTAGCTTCTGATTTTGTTGCCCTTGGTTTGGCTTCTTTTTTTACAGCTGGAGCAGCTTTAGATTCCGTCTTAGCTTCTGCTTTCTTTTCTTCTTTTTTTGGCAATTCACTTTCAGGTAAAAGTGCTTGTTGATCCAAAATTTTGTAAATTAATTCTTTCTTTGGCAATTTCTTGTACTGAGCAACTCCCAGTTTCTCGGCTATTTCTTTAAGTTCAGAAAGTAGCTTTAAGTTTAATTCTTCAATATTATACATAAAGGGATTTTTACTTGTTCAGGCTTTGAGAACCTGATTTCTTGGTATGATAAATTTGATATAATGTTTTGGAAAATTTTGATCGAGACTTATGAACTTAGTCCCGTTTTGTTTTTAGATACTACAATGATATGCTAAGCATTTCTAATTGTCAAGCAAATTGAGAAATATAAACTAGTTTTTGCCATTAAAGCGGTCTTTCTATTTATAATACCATTAAAAATAGCTTATTTTGCCAAAAATTTTTGAAGATGTTACAAGTAGCAAATTTGCGTGAAAATAAAGCCAATGCTATAAAAGGCTTGCTTAAAAGAAATATTGATAATGCTGAAACTCTTATTGATGAGGTAATTGCATTAGACGATAAAAGAAAATCAATTCAGCAAGAATTAGATGCTGTTTTAGCTGAATCAAATCAGATTTCAAAAAGCATTGGTCTTTTAATGAAAGAAGGGAAGAAAGAAGAGGCAGAAGAAGTGAAGGCGAAAACTGCTGAGTTGAAGCAAAAGAGCAAAAGCCTTCAGGAAGATGCGCAAACTGTAGAGCAGGAATTAACCACTAAATTATATCAGCTTCCAAATGTGCCACATCCATCAGTGGTGAAAGGAAAGGGAGAAGATGATAATGAGATTTTATTGGAACATGGTGAGAAGCCTGATCTTTATGCTGGAAAAAAGCCTCATTGGGATTTAATTAAGGATTATGATATCATCGATTTTGATTTAGGAATAAAAATCACTGGCGCAGGATTCCCAGTTTACAAAGGAAAAGGTGCTAGAATGCAACGAGCTTTATTAAACTTCTTCCTTGATGAAGCCGAAAAACAAGGCTTTAAGGAAATACAACCACCAGTTGTAGTAAATGAAGCGTCAGGTATTGGCACGGGGCAATTACCGGATAAGGAAGGGCAAATGTATCATATTGAAGATACTGATCTATATTTAATTCCTACTGCGGAGGTTCCGGTTACGAATATATTCAGAGATGAAATTATCAATGAAGAAGATTTACCGATTAAACTAACGGCTTATACTCCTTGCTTTAGAAAAGAAGCAGGTTCTTGGGGAGCTCATGTAAGAGGTTTAAATAGATTGCATCAGTTTGATAAGGTAGAGATTGTTCAGGTGCAACACCCGGATAAATCATATCAAGCACTGGAAGAGATGAGCGAGTATATTCAAAGCTTACTCAAGAAATTAGAACTACCGTATCGAGTTTTAAGATTGTGTGGAGGTGATTTAGGATTTACTTCGGCACTTACTTACGATATGGAAGTTTGGTCAGCTGCTCAAGAAAAATGGTTAGAAGTTAGTTCGGTTTCTAATTTCGAAAATTATCAGTCGAACAGATTAAAATTAAGATATAAGGATGCTGATAAGAAAAAGCATTTATTACATACTTTAAATGGTAGTGCTTTAGCTTTCCCTAGAATTTTAGCCGCTATTCTGGAGAATAACCAAACAGAAAAAGGGATTAAAGTTCCTGAAGTACTTCAAAAGTATACTGGCTTCGAATGGATTGATTAAGAGTGATTATTCTACATCATGCTAAACCTGTCAGGTTTAAGAATTTAATTACACTTCCTAATTATTAAATTCTTGTATTCATTTACTAAGAAAAACCTGACAGGTTTTTGTTTTTTCACCTGTTTACACTTGAGAGTTTTTTCATAAAAGCTCGAATTTCCAAAACTTTCAGGATCCTTATCGTATTAATTAAGGGTATAATACAACTTAAGATATTATTTAAGATGCAAAAAGTAGATGTATTAATTATTGGTGCAGGGCCAATTGGATTAGCGTGCGGAATCAAAGCAGAATCAGAAGGTTTATCATATTTAATAGTAGACAAAGGGACATTGGTAAATTCACTTTACAACTATCCCTATGCCATGACATTTTTCAGTACTTCTGATAAACTTGAAATTGGAGGTGTACCTTTTATTTCACATAATCCAAAGCCCACCCGAATGGAAGCATTAGAGTATTATCGTAGGGTGGCGAGTTCACATCAATTGAATACATCATTATATAATGAAGTGAAATCAGTTGAAAAGGTAGCTGATACTTTCAAGGTGGAAACCAAGAAATTCACTATTGAAGCAGAAAACCTAATTGTAGCCACTGGTTTTTACGATTTACCCCATCATTTAGGAATACCTGGAGAAGATTTGCCTAAAGTTTCTCATTATTATAAAGAAGCGCATCCTTATTTTGATATGAAATTAGCAATAGTGGGCGCGGCTAACTCAGCGGTTGATGCTGCATTAGAGTGTTATCGAAAAGGGGCGAAGGAAGTGACCATGGTGATTCGGGAAGAAGAAATTCGTAAAACTGTAAAGTATTGGGTGAAACCTGATATTGAAAACCGCATTAAGGAGGGCAGTATAAAGGCATATTTCCAAAGTGAAATTACTGAAATAAGAGAGGATGAAATTGATATCAAAACTCCAGAGGGAAATGTGACCATTGAAAATGATTTCGTTTTAGCCATGACGGGCTATGAACCGAATTATTCTTTCTTAAGCGAAATGGGAGTTAAAAAGAATAAAGAAGCGCCTTATGCCCCGGTTTACGATCCCAAAAGTATGGAAACCAACGTGGAAGGCATCTATTTAGCTGGAGTAATCTGTGGTGGAATGGAAACCAATAAATGGTTCATAGAAAACAGCCGTGTGCATGCGGATATGATCATGAGCAATATCAAAAGTAAAAGGATGATTGAGGGGTGATTTGATGTTTTATTAAGTCAGTTATTTCACCAAATATCAGCCCAGAAGATAATGGCGCTTGTTTCATCATTTATTGCAATACCTTTTGAGTAACCATGTTTCCAATCTTTAGGGGTGTATAAACCATTAGGTAATTTTGTTGAATCCATATATATCCCTGGTTTTGCTTCTAATACGTATAAATCGTACCCCTTGAGTCGAGTTGGGTTGCTATTTGTTTCGGACCAATCAGTTGAATAGAAGTTCGGAACTGGATATTTATTATGATGACAAGGCTTATCATTATAATCTATCTTCTTAGGGATTCTTTTTGACTTGTCAATTTTATACCAATTTGATTTATTTAAATGTTTATCAATTACCAATAGGCAAGAGTCACTAGTTTGGTATTTTGCCACAGCTACGTTTTCAATGCTGTCTTTCAGTAAATCTAATTCATTTTCTGATTTATAATATTTCAGCCAAACATGAGGGTGTGAATTTGTAGTGTTTTGACTGATTACATTTAAAGAAAATTCAATCGGAACGGTCTTTGGAAAATGAGAAATAAAATCTTTATGAAAATAATTAATTGCTGTACCGAATATTAATTCTCTTTCACCAAAAGAACATCCATTTAGTATTAAAACAAGGAGTATTAAAGATTTTAATATTTTCATATATTCCCTTTAGACTATTTAAAATTAAATAGCTTTAAAATTTCTTTCTTTAGCGAATCCAGAATCCCAATCATCACCTTCAAACCTTTCTAGAGTCTTTAATTTGTTTTCAGATACTTCTAAAATTTTGATGTAGTAATTCTGTTGGTCTTCTAAATTGTTTTCGGAGCCCTCAATCTCAATGTTTTTAAACTGTAAGTAAATTTCATTATCATCTGTCCAGTTCCACTCTCCTGTTACTGTCATTTCATTTGCTTTTAAAGAATATTGACCGTCTTTATGGAAGCTGTGGTATTCCTGCCACTTTGATTCTCCATCTTTCACTGTTTTGGTTTCCTCAAGCCAGTTAGTGGAAGTTAATAAATCAGTTTTCGCTTGTTGGTTAGTTGTATTGCATGATGTTATGACAATGCTGATAATGATGAGTAGTCCGCTTATTTTAGTTTTCATATTTTTAGTTTGAATTCAATTTAATAAATACTGATTTTCAACTTAGCGATTTATACTCTTTCTACAAACACTTATTAAGTCAATCTTACAGCTCATCTTACTTTCTACCAAGTGATTTCTTTAAAATATCTTCAATGTTTCGCATAATAGTCCTAATCTAATTAGGTGGCTATTCAACCCATGATTTTTGATCTGTAAATAAGATTAACCTAAAACAACTCACAAAAGCATTTCTAATCTTGATAAGTTTTTCTGTATATTCAAATTAAAATCAGGATGTCATGCAAAAGATACTAATCGCGATACTTTTATTGGCTTGTGCTAATCTTGCCTTTGCTCAGAAACGTAAGCTTCCACCTAATATTTCTACCTGGAATTATAATGAATACGCACCAAAGTTGACGGCAGATGGTCGAACTCTCATTTTTCTATCAGATTATACAGACTCAGGTGAACCTGAATTAGTAATTAGCTCTGCTGTAGGTAATAATTGGACTAGCCCCAAAGAGGTGAATATTCTGAATGAAGATTTGGTGCCTTTTGGGTCATATAATATATCGTATGATGGCGAGCAACTTTTCTATTCTTCGAAAAAAGGCCCTAAAATTGGAGGTTATGATATTCTATTTCAGACTAAAGAAGGCAATGGCTGGTCTACCCCCGTTAATCCTGGAAAACCGCTTAATTCTACATTATTGGAAATGGATCCTACCTTATCGGCTGATGATAAAACAATGTACTTCAGTAGGTGTGAAACCTTAGACCCTGAAGGTGGGAATTGTAGAATTTTTGCTTCAGAGTATTTGGGTAATAACTATTGGAAAGAACCACAGGAAATTGAGTTGGACTTGGCCTCATCCTCTTTTGTGAATCCTGTTATTTTACCCGATAATAAAACACTTTATTTTGCTGCTTTGAACAGCAGTGGTGATTATGACTTTTATATGAGTCGTAAAGAAAATGATAGCTGGAGCAAGCCAGTACCCATGGACTTTATCAATACCGAAGCTCACGATCGCTATATGGGCGTTACGGCTTTGGGTAATGTGGCCTATACTCATCAGAAAGATGAGCGTGGATATGATTTGATTATGGTGAAAGTGCCAGAAGAGTTTCAACCGGCTAAAGTGTATTATTTGGAAGGAACAGTAACTAATTTGCCAGATAAGGCTCTGGTAAGAGCCACCGATCTTGAGACAGGAGATGAATTGGCAAGGCTAATACTTGATCCTGCTGAGGAAAAGACTTTTGGCATCTATTTACCAGAAGGTCATAAAGTTGATTTTTATATTGAAACCAAAGAATCAGGCTATGGATACTATAGTGAATTCTTAGATCTTGAAGACTTAAGCAGCTCTAAAAAGGTAGTTAAAGATATCAAATTGCCTATTCTGAAAGCTGGAGAACAATACCCGATTGGAATTAGCTTTGAAGAGTTTTCAGAAGACTTTGATGCAGGAGCTGAGGAAGAGTTGGCCAGGCTGATTACGCTTATGAAGCAAAATCGTGATTTTCAATTTAATATTTCAGTATATCAAAAAAGTGTAAGTGAATCGGAGCAATATGTGGATAGTTTGCCCGAAACTCGCTTTGATACAATAATGGTTAAAATAGAACAGCCGGAAATGGATAGCACTTTAATGAGTGACACCACCAATATTGAAGTTGATAGTTCATCCATTATGCAAGAAAGCAGGGAAGAAATTGTGACCATTTACCATAATGATTTAACGCCAAAACGGGCGGAGGCGATCAAAACCTATTTATTAGATAAGGGTGTACCTGAAAGCATGTTTACGGTAAGTGGTGAAGGGGTTCATCCTGAATTACAATATTCAGAAAAAGAGAAGGTAAGAAATGCGAAGGTAGTTTTGAGTTTGGACTGATGATCTAGAATTAACTATAAGAAATTCAAATTTAAACTGGCTCAAGTATGTCTTTGAGCCAGTTGGTAAAATTATCTTATGATTCAATATCCTAAATTCTTTGTCAATATAGTTTTTAACTAGGCTGATTAAGGATCCAATTTAAAATGGGGTCGTCTCCCTGCATGTATTCAATAAAACTTAATTTGATTTCTTTATTTACAGCTAAGCTTTTTGCAGGAACTCCATAGAAATAATTAACCCAGAATGATTTGCCAAAGGTAAATTCATTATCCTTCCAATCATGTTCTGCATCAGAATCATAAATGTTTATACCTGAATTGGGTAATTGATAAGAATCATTTTCAGCCCAGAATTTTAAATTATCGCCCACTTCTTCACCCACTATCACAATTTTTTCTTCTGCATAGTATTTAATTTGAGCAGCCGTAACTAGTCCTGCGGAAAAGGTCTTATTACTTGTAATTAGATATATTTTTTTGTTAGAATCAATAATTTTTGGAGGTTCAGTAGCCAAGTCTACTGGGATGATGTAGTTACCACCTGTGAAGTATCTTAAATCCATGATTACATTATAATCAGTTTTTGTTTCTAGTACTTCTAAAAAGTCTTCAATCTTATCTTCAAAGTCATCTGATTGATTCCAATAACCATTAATACTAAAATAAGCTGATTTAGTAGAGTCAATAAATTTATAAAATACACCCTCTTGCATTTTATCTAAATAAAGAGGTTTCTGGATGTTGGGATTCAATGCATAATGCCAACCACTATCAGCAGGATCAGGATAAAGATCAGACCAATTTTCATAATACTTTTTCTTCATTTCTTTAGTTGTGAAAGTGGCTTTCAGGGTGTCTTTATCTTTTAATAAGGTAAGTGTCATACTATTTTTTTCAGATAAGCCAATGCCATTTAGTATTTCAGGACTGCATAAATAATTAGAGGCTTTATAGCTTCTCCATCTGTCTATTCCAGAAAGGTAGGGCTTCAATTTTTCTTCAACATCTTCAATAGTTAGGTCATTGATTTTTAGAACTTTTGCGCCCAAATAAGGAGTTGATGCACTGTCCGTCTTTACGATATGCATTCCATCTGAAAACTTATAGAACCTCAGAGGTACTTTAGCCATAAAATGAAGAGGAATTACGGTGTGGCCATTGTTGGCCATGGTAACACATCTGGAAAATTTTAATATCAATTCATTATCATCTAAGGAGTCAACTTGCTGTTTTAATTGATCTAATATGCTTTGGCATTTATCTAAAGAGTCTTTAGGGAAAGTGTTGGATTCCTGCAAGTAAACATTTTCAAAATAAGCAATATCATCGAGCCATTGTTGCTTTCGTGATTTGATTTCTTTTTGCTCGCTGCATCCAATCAGGATAGTTAATAAAATAAATAATAAGCCTAGGTTGTATAGTTTTCTGATGTCCATTAGTTCTATTCTTAAAATGATTGATTAATTCAAAACTCAGACTTTTAATATAAAACTAATAATTTTTATGACTGAACTACAGAATTTAAAGGCTGTAGTGTAGGGTTCAAGGTATGGAATGATTTATTTAATAAAGTATTTAAGGGCTAAAAGTACTTAAGGACTAGAAAAAGTATGAAAAATTATGCGCATATCATTTTTGACTAAAAAAATATGCGTGATCAAAAATTCAAATCACGCATATAAAATTTTCAAACTGCGCATATATGCGTTGTTAAAATACGGTACGCATATATGCGTGGTTCAAACACAGTGCGCATAAATGAAGAAACTGTAACAAAGAAAATGTATAGTAATACAAGGACTATCAAGCTAAACCGTAAAGTAAATTTAGGATGAGACAGAGAATATATGTCACACGGTACACTTGTTCGCCAGCTGGGGACTATTATTTATAATCAGGAATATTCAGCCCTAAAGTTATGTCTCTATGTGCTGTCCAGATACCATTTTTCATTTTCAGTTTTATGATTCCTGACCCACCTCTATTTTTAAGCGCAAGGTTTTTTTCATCGGTTAGTAAAGTATCACTTTCGAAAAAGTAACTATCAATGTAATATGGGATGGTATTAGGTTCTTTTACATAAATATGAATGTGTTCAGGCTCTTGAACATTTGGATATGGCGCAGGCCTAAAGGAGTAAAAAGTAAATTTTCCATCTTTTCCTGTTTTTAACCAAGCTCGATATTGTCCGTGCGTTTCTTCCCAACCAAAAGCTTGATCGCCTGCCAGATAAATTCCATTCCGATCCGTTTGATATATGTATAGAATCACATTCTCTGCTGGCGTTTTTCCATCCTTTTGAAATACATTTCCAGTTATTTTTAATTTAGGCTCATTATTATCAAAGCCTGGTAAGGTATCAGTTGATTTAGGTTGAATATTTAATCTTTGAAAATCTAAGACTGACTCGCAATCCTGACAAGGCCCTCCTACATTTCTTTCCACATTAGAATTTGATTGTCCTTGGCAAGAGAAGGTAATTGATATCAATAATACTATTCCGAAGTATTTTTTCATTTTCGATATTTACTTTATGAATGATTCAATATACCAAAAACTAAATTAGTGCTATAGGTTTCGGTTATAGTGGAACTTATAACTTAAATATAGAAAAAATTCAGAATTAAAGTCATTTAGAAATGTGTTGATGTACATGCGGTAAGTGTGCGCTAAGCGGGCTATTATTTAAATGTTTGTAAAGGCACATGCTTTACAAAAGTTAAAGGTTAGGGTTTACACTATATTTTGGCTCAGCCTTATTGATTTTTGTTTGTCTCTTAAATGTTTTTCATCAAAGTATCCTAAAAATAAGCTTCTATAGAATACCCTCCAAATTCCATTATCCATATCTAGCACTCCCACATATTTTCCCTTTAAAGCTGCTGTCAGATATACCCAGTAATAGGACCGCCATCGCACGGCTCCGTTTTGCGTTACCTTTAACACTTTCATGTCTGAATCGTAGTCATAAACGAGTATCTTTTCAGGGAAAGGGCGGGTTGAAAAGCTATGTGCAGAAGCTGGGGTTTCCATCCCTAAAGCTTCGTGTGGACGTACATGATTGTATTCCTTTACAAAGTTGTTTAAGCGTCTTTGCTGTGCCTTCAAATCGTAGGCTGAAGGCTTTGCACAAGAGGCTTTTAAATCACGGTGCATGCGTTCATGTCTGCCGTTTTGTTCCGGGTGTGCAGGATCAGAAAATACAGGAATTATACCTAATTCAATGAACCAATAAGAGAGCTGGGTAAAGCGCTGAATGGAAGCTACCGATCCGAACGGACTTCCATTATCAGTATGGATTTGCTTTGGGATCCCATATTGCCTAAAAACCCTTGTAAACTCTGTTTTAACTGCCTTTAAGTTCTCTTTATAATGTCCTTTGGCTGCAAACAAAAACCTGCTCCTGGAGTCTGCAATTGTCAAGGGATGGCAGTATATTTTATTGCCCATTAAAAACTTCCCTTTGTAATCAGCACTCCAAACTTCATTGCATTCCTGAGGATCAAATATGGGGAAAACAGGCTTCACTCTCCTGAGCCTTTTTTGAGGCTTCACAAACCCATGCTGGTTAAGGATTTTGTGAACTGTAACCACACTGGGTACATCCTCCTTGCAGCATTCGTTAAACAATAATCTCCTAATCTTTTTAGCACCCCAGCGTGCATACTTTTCCTTTATTTGAATGATTTTTTCTTCAATCGCTGCACTGGTTTTGTTGGGATGAGCCCGAGGTGTTCTCGACTGCTCTACAAGCCCTTCCAGTCCTTCATTTTGGAAGCGATTTATTAACTTATAGGCTGTTGGCCTGGAGATATTAAATGCTTTACAAAGTTCGGTGATGCTGTACTTCTGAGTACGCCACTCACAAATAAATTCTACTTTCTGTTCCATAGTTGTTGTTTCTTTCCAAGGCATAGCAATCTGATTTTTTAATCAAATTACTGCTTAAAAAGTGTAAACCATGTCCCTTTAACTTTGTAAACGATGTCTCTTTACCGTACCAAATTATTACCAACGTTTAGTATATGGCAAGTAGGCGATTGCGGGCTTCAAACCTATCAAACCGAGACGAAGTTGGAGCGGGTTACAACCGTTGAATTTACTACTGTCGCGCCTATTTGCTATATACATTGTAAGCGGTATGTTGTTTTTAGTTTTTCATTTTTCAGCTTTCAATGAATAAATCATCGGTATCTTATCTTCTAATCCTTTAATTTTAAATTTTTGGTCATCAACTTTGACAGTGTTTTCAAAGCAATTATAAGGTGAATAATTGTATTCTTTGAAATCCGCAATTTTTAATCCTGTTTTTATAATCGAATTTATGACAGTACTCAATCCGTGATTCCAACTAACTGATTCTTCTTTAATCTTGGCATTCCTGTCTGTATAAGTTCCTTCTAATTCTTCAATTATTGGGTTAGAATCCTTATAATTAAACTCTATTTTTTTAAAGTCATAACTAAACATCCAAACAATTGGATGAAACTCAACCATTATAAATTTTCCTTTCGGTTTTAGAAAGTGGTTTATTATTTTCGCCCATTCTTTCATATCTGGCAGCCAGCCAATCACTCCGTAAGATGTGTAAACAATATCAAATTGTTCATCAAGAATCTCAGGAAGTTTGTAAACGTCAGATTGAATGAATTTTGCATTTGTCTCTAATTGCTCATTAAGTTTTTTTGCTTTTTCAATTGCATTTTCTGAAAAATCAACTCCTGTAGCTAAAGCTCCATGTCTTGAAAGAGAAATAGTGTCTTGTCCAAAATGACATTGTAAGTGTAAAATTTTTTTGTCTTTAATATCTCCGAGCAATTCAATTTCAATTGGATTTAACGAATCTTTCCCCTTAATAAAGGAATCAACATCGTAAAAATCAGAATCGTAATGAATTTCTGTTTTTTGATTCCAAAGTCTTTTGTTTATGTCAATATAATTTAAATCCATTTAAACGCTGATTTTGTGTTCGTTACAATTACCGCTAACTGCCAGACATGGCACGTGCCTCTGAACTTTTTTAATATTCACTAAAGTATCGGTTTTGCATTTCAGTTTCAAGTAAATCAATAGAGGCATGTGCTATATCATTTGTTAGAGGCTTTTTTTACCATTTATTCGGGTCTTGAATACACGATTAACTCCTCGACATACAAAAAATCACCCTGAGACTGATTCAGTTTAATAAAGTTCTTAACTGCCGGGGCATACAACCAAATCTCCTCTTCATCTGCATTATATCCTCTGGAATTAGTGGTTTTACCGGTATATTTTATGGTGTAAGCCATGAATGTTCCGGCTTCTACTGTTTCCTCCTGATACGATAACACCTCTGCATTCTGACTTTGACTTCCTGTAGTACCATCCTGGCTTGTCCAATTGTTCTCGTATCTCCATTTTTTACCGACTTGCAATGGCCAGTCATACTTAGGAGTTTCGCTTTCATCTGGCTTTACAATTTCGGTGAGAGGAATGGTGTCTTTGCCTATGATCATGCCAAAGCCTTTATCAGAATTCACTATAGTTCTAGTGTCTATTCCTTCCGAACGAACTTCCCCTTCCGTAGTTACACCCTTATATTTCCAAACCCATTTTTCGCCAACTTGATAATCGGCTAAAGTTGGTTGTTGTGTGAGGTCAGATTTTTTTGAGGTATCGCAAGCACAAAATATGATCGCGGATAAGAGTGTTAAAAATTCAATTCTCATGTTTTTCATAATTTAATTTAAAGTTGTTAGGGTTAAATACTGTGTTTTATTAACAGAATCAGCTATCCTGTTGCTTCAACCATTCTAAAATCACCTGGTTGGTCTCTTTTGGTTTCTCTTGTTGGATCCAATGTCCACAGTCAAGACTTACTTCTTCAACATTGGGAACAAACTGTGACAGTCCTTCAAATTTTGGGATCAGATCTTGTTCGCCATAGATCATCAGCGAAGGTTGTGCTATAATGGGGTTAGCATTGGCTAATAAGTGCCAGTTACGATCAAGATTTCGATACCAATTTATACTTCCGGTAAACCCTGATGATTCGAAAGCAGAAACGAAAACGGCCAATTCATCCTCACTCATGACAGGCTCACCTTTTGGTTCTTTCGCGCTTGCAAGGTTGATGATGGTCATGCCTGGTTCTGGTGGCATCTTCGGAATATTCTTTCGAAAAAGATTGTGAAGGAACTGGTGAACGTTTTCATCTAAAATTCTATCGGCCACACCTGGTTGCCTATTGAAATGGACGAAGTAATAGTCGCTGCCTAAAAACTCTTCCATCCACTCTATCCAGGGCCTTTCTCCCCGAACTTGGTAGGGTACTGCCAAAGCAATGAGTTGCTTTACCCGATTTGGATTTAATAAGGTCAACCACCAGGTGACCATGGCGCCCCAATCATGACCAATAAATGTGGCATTCTCATATTCATAATGATCTAAAAGAGCGACAAGATCATCGGCAAGGTGTTTAATATCATATGCAATAACCTCAGAGAAATGAGATGAGTTACCATAACCTCGTTGGTTTGGAACTATTACATGGTATCCTGAATCAACTAAAGCAGAAATCTGGTGACGCCATGAAAATGCATGCTCTGGCCAGCCATGTAATAGAATGATCGGTTTTCCTGCATTTTGCTGACCCGCCTCAAATACTTCCAACTCTATCCCATTTACCGGAATAATTGTTGGCTGAGGAAATCCGATTGTTTCTAAAATTGAATTCATATTGTTTGTCATTTCTCTTTTTCGTTTAATGTGAATTACCAATAATCATTTGCTGAAAATTGAATTGTGGATTATCATCTTTGATTAACCAAAAGTCTATTGTCTCACGGCCTTTTGGCCATAGAGCGAAAATGAATTGAAATTATCCTCTTGGAGAAAGGAAACTTCAATACCCGTATTGGGGTGGACAAAATCTAGTTCGTCACCAATCACGTGAACAAGCTTATACTCATCACCATTAGGAAAATTGAGTGCTATGAGCTTCTCTTTTTCATCATATCTCATATTAAGGTTGATTTGATCGTTCCATTTAAACTCTCCCATCAGCGTTTTTAAAATTTCGGTATCAATCTCCTTGCGATGAAGCTGATTTTGTTCGAATTGTTTCCAGCCGTATACCTGCGCAGCAGACAGTAGGATTTCATTACCCAGATTACCTCCGTTATCAGAGTTGATTAAGTAAACCAGTCCATTTCCAGTTGTCAGACTAATGGTCATAGCCGTTCTATACCCAGCATTTCCTCCATAATGAGTGATGGCAAGATCATCATCGGTTCGGTTGACTATAAACCCATAAATATGGCCTTCTCTTTCGTCTCTTATCATCGATTTTACGTCTGATTGTGAGAATATCGATGGTTTGCCTTGATAGGCATTATAAATTTCCGTCATAAACTTTGCCAAATCCCTGGCATTGCTCCAAAGCCCTGCTGCTGCCTGCTCCGGATGGTTCCGCCAGCCACCTTCCAACGGTTCTCCTGATTGGGTGTGTCCTTTGGCCACCCGGTCGGAGTATGATGCAGGTAATGGTTGAGTGAATTCCGAGTTTTTCATGTTAGCCGGATTCAGAATCCACTTTTTCATGATTTCAGAGAAATCTGTACCGTAGATATCTTGTAGCGCTAATTCCGCCAACGTATACCCCCCTCCTGAATAGACCAGAGTTTGATTTGGAGACCAAACCACTTCAATGGCCGCGGAATTAACTCCATCGTTTCCCATTAGAATATCTACATCAGATGGCATATCAATATTCCTATTATATCCCTGGTAACCACCCCCATTTATCCCTGAAGTGTGGGAAAATAGATTACGAAATGTCACCGGGTTATCGATAGTTTGTTTACCCTTTGGGAGTTGGAAACTCCTCAGATAATCCCTTATGTTTTTGTCCAAATCAATTTCCCCGGCAGCATGCATACGCAAGGCCGCCATAAATGTAACAGGCTTCGATAGAGATGCTGCTTGAAATATGCTTATGCAATCCAGTCTTTGATTTCCTGCTAATTCTGCATTCTGATAAGTCTCCGACCATTCGATCTGACCTTCCTTAATGACCGCAAGAGACATTGCCGGTATGATGTATTCTGACATTTTATCAGATATGGAGCTCAGAGTCTCAGTTTCACCGATAAACTTCACTTTACCACGCATGCCATTTTCCAACTGAGTCTTTAAATCAGCTGCATACGCTGGATTTAAACAACCTTCTGCAGCTGTTTCTGCCTTCTCAGTATCAGTTGGCTTAATTGAGCATGAACCCAAGAGGATGAGCAAGAAAAAGTAAAGGAATTGCGTATTCATATTTGTATTAATTTTCATTGTCTGTATTTTGTTATGCGTAATGATTCTCGAGACTTACTCCTTTTGCCAAAAGCCAAATACCAAATGTCAATTCGAAGAAGGCTCCTGGAGCCATCACTATCATAAGAACTTTAATAGGAAATTCAGGTAATAGTATTTGCAAAGTAAAACCTAAGAATACAGTGACATATGTAAATGCTCCCCAATAGCCAAGCCATTTTGGAATGTAGGCGGCAGATAGTAGTAACGATATGAAAATAAAGGCACCAATACTCATTAATATGAGGTGAAGATTCGAGCCCATACCGTAAATATTAAAAAATACAGATGCTAGTGAATGAAGACTGTCTTTATTTAACTGATAGTTATCTGCGTTCTTTAATATAACAAGAGGGGCTAAATAAATGAGCACGATCACAAAACCCATAACCGCCTCTGCTGTTCTGAAAATAAAGCCTAGTTTAGCGCGATTTTTATTAATAGATTTTGTGAGTAGATACAGTGCAACAGCCATCCACATGACAAGTGCATACATGGTTACATCTAACATCACACCTATTCGAAATTGAAATTCAGATGTCACCAGCGCTTCAGGATTATGTAAGCCGGGTTTTACCAGGAAATTATTGACAGCGCCAATGAGTGTAGTCACCAAATACGTGAATCCTACTATTTTGGCTTGCTCCTGTACTTTGGTTTCCATATTCATTTCAATCAAAATTTTTAGTTTTCGTTTTCCTTGTTTTGAGATGATTCTTTTTTTCTTGTGTAGTCGATCGCCACACCGATGGCCAATCCTAGGCCTATCCATAATCCAATGTTGTCCTGAGCGATTCCTATAATTACTCCCAAAAGGACTCCTAGAGCCATTCCCGTGATATTGCTAATTCTTTCATTCATGATTTTTAGTTTTAAGATGTAACAATTACAACATTACCTCTCTTATGACCTGAATCAATATAGCGATGTGCTTCGGCCACTTTCTCTAATGGAAACTGGCGGTCAATGACCGTCTTTAGCCTTCCCTCTTTGTAGATATCCAACACTTCTGAAAGCAGGTAGCGTAGTTTTTCTTCCTTGTTGGCACCCGTTGCTTCAAACTTGGCTTTCTTCTGACCAAAAAGTGATGTTTTAATCATCTGTAGAAGCAAAGAAAATTTCAGAACAGGGGATAAATACACACCCTTTTCTGAAAGGATAGCTTTGCACGCTGAAAAGGAGCTTTTCCCAATCGTGTCGTATACGTAATCGTATTTTCTGTCACCCTTTGTGAAATCTTTCTGTTGATAGTCAATCACCTCATCAGCACCCAGTGACCTCACTAATCCAGTGTTTCGGCCACTACAAACTGCTGTGACTTGTGCTCCCATGAACTTAGCTATTTGAATGGCAGATGTACCTAGTGCACCAGAGGCTCCATTGATCAATACTTTCTGGCCGGGCTTCACTTTAGCAATTTCTTTCAAGAAATTAAAGGAGGTTAAATGTCCATCGCAGAAGTTGGCAGCCTCAGAAAAATCCAAATTTTCTGGCATAGGAAGAATGACACCATCCTCCGATATTGTCAGGTATTCTGCATTTGAACTGAATCCAAAAGCTGTTTCCCCAAATACGCGATCACCGATTTCAAAGTCTGTAACGTCTTTGCCCACCTGCTCCACGACTCCCGAAAAACCGGTTCCCGGAATGGCTTTCTTGGGTTTTGTTAGACCCACAAACAGCCTCGCGATATAAGGTTTTCCTGTACGCATCATGGCATCCGCTGTGGTGGCGGAGGCTGTCATGACCTTCACCAAAACTTCATTGGCTTTGGGAACTGGTCTTTTTACTTCTTGTAACTGGAGTACCTCAGGCGATCCGTACCCTGTTGCTACTGTTGCTTTCATTTTCTGTGTTATGGCTTAGTTTTTTAATTCATAACAAAAAAAGGAAGAAGTGAAAGGGTATTTGTTCGGTATACTAAGAAGTGGTTCGGAATTATAATTTAGAACTAAAAAATCTGATTACGCCTGACTTTTCAGAAATTCTTTTGGCGTCATACCCACTTCTTTTTTAAATACCGTATTGAAAACTGTTTTAGAATTGAAGCCACTTTCGTAGGCTAGCCCGATCAACGAAATATGTGAATTGTCTGGATCAAGAACGAGTTGCTTGAAGTACTCAATACGCTCATTATTAATAAACTCGTTGAAGTTTTTGCCAATGGATTCATTCAATAACCATGAAAGCTGATTGGGGTGAATATCTACCTGCTCGGCTAGAGAACGTAAAGTAAGTGAAGGGTTGAGGTACGGTCGCTCTGATTTCACATAAGCTTGTATTTTCTTCACCTGTTCTCTTGTGATGGTTTGATCAGGGTTTCTGGTTTTTTTTTCTTTTGGTTTTTCTACGATTTTCGGATAAACCCTATCATGAAATTCTTGATATCTTGGGTGTGATTGAATGGGTTCTCCCAATGGATCACTAAAGGCAAGAAGCAGGATTGAAGAGGCACTTTCGAAAAGCTTCTCTAAAATAGCAAATGCTTCGTCATATCGACCCAGATTGGCATAGGTAAGGAAAAGGTAGGAATGAGCATGGTGGGCTTCTGGTTCCTGAGCATACTTCTCCAGCTTTTGTAAATGTGTTGTACTTTTTCCATCCATCGCATCGATCAGGGCAAGGAGGCCCAGTCTTTCATCCGGGGTGAAGGCCTGCTGAGGAACATCATCTATTGTTTGGCGAGCTGCTCTGAGTTGACCTTCTCGAATAAGGATATAGATACTGACGATAATTGCCGGAAGGTTTTTGTCATTTGATTCCAGCAATTCCTGTAAAATTTCTTTGGCTTTGTCATATTCACCCACTCGATAATAATAATTGGCCTCATAGAATTTGGTCTCAGGATTAAGTGGGTCTGAGGATTTGGCAAAAAGTATATGCTTCCGGGCCTTATTAAAATGACCATGAAGCGTGTGAAGAAAGGAAACAAATTGATGTGCTTCTGAGTAGGTGGGTTTGGCAGTTAATGACCTCATGCCATATTGCATGGCTGCAGCAAAATCTGCTTCGGTAAAGAATGACTGCATACCCAGCATGTAATTAAGTCCTGCATGGTCTGGGTCAAGCTTTTTCGCTAAGGCTAAAGCTGTTATGCTTTTTTGCCAGGCTTCTTCACGTGGGGCAAAACCAGCCACAGCCATAAAACTGTAGCTATCAGCTATTCCGAGATAGCCCTCTATGAGTTCTTTATCTAGTTCTACGGATTTTTCAAAGTGCTCAATGGCTAGGTTAGCATCCTCAGGATTCCACTTGTAGAAATGATGACGTCCTTTTAATAGATGCTCGTATGATGAAACGCTCTTTGTAGGGCTGTTCACTACCTGGTTTGAGATGTTCAAATGGCCATGTTGCTCACGAATTTTATCAGCAATGAGCAAGCTGATTTCATCTTGAGTTTCAAAAAGGTTCTCTAGCTTTCGATCCCAGGTCTCTGACCAGAAATGTGTGTCCTGTTCGACATCTATTAGCTTAGCACGAACTCGAATTTTACCATCATGAATCTGTGCACTACCCTCTAAAAGTATTGCCACACCTAGCTGCGCGGCAATTTCCTCAAGAGAAGCTTTGTGGTTTTTGAAAAAGAAACTGGATGTGCGAGAGATGACTTTCAAGCCATCGATTTTGGCCAGGGCATTGATGATTTCCTCTGTTATACCATCACAGATGAATTCACTGCTACCATCAATACTGAGGTCACTAAAAGGGAGGATTGCTATGGATTTTTTAGTGTTCACTTTCAATTGAGTTGTTGATAATTGCCTCTAACGACTAGCTATGATGAGTGGGGATTAGAATGCACTAACCTTTCCAGTTCCTCAAAGCCACGCCTTGATTTAAATTTAAAATTTGTGGCGGAATTTCCAATTCCAACCAAACTTTCCTGACAGATGAAACCCCATTCATTCATAGCATTTGTTATGCACTTAGTTCTATTAATTTAAGATTGGTTTTATCTCTTCTAGTTTGTATCCAAGGAATTGGTTGCAAATGCAAAGTATCAGGCTCAACCAGGTTGTCAATAAATGCACTTTGATTGATGTCTGTAGTGATAATTGGAAACTTAAAGTTATCTGCGTTTATCATCAGAACTAAGTTGTAATCGCCAAAAGTAATAGGTACTGTAGTCTCATCAACAACCTCTCCGTGTATACTCAAAAATGCTTTAGATTCTGTTCCATCATACATCAAAAACTTACAATCGTGTAGCAACGCCAAAATACATACGATTATACATTCCATCGATTTCTCTATTTCCTTAATGCTGAGATTAAAACCTGATAGCTTGTTTATTCTATTTAGAGCGTTTTTTAGATCGTTTCTTAAGGCATCACTTGTCACTACACCTTTTGGAGTTATCGTTCCTCGTAAGAATTTCAAGATATCCTCCAAGAGTTGGAACTTTCTACCTGTTATTGACGCCTTTAGTTCGTAAACACCATTCTTTTTTTGATAAGAGTTATTAATTAAGTTTTGTATCTCTTTTCGTTTGAGCTTGTAATATTTGATAAATAGTGATTCGTCAATATCTTCTAAGCTATTTCTTACAAAAAGATCAAAATCAGTCTTATTAATCTTCCTTGGATTTATATAGTCCAGAATTTTGTCGGAAAAATAGCTTTCTGGTTTGTCTGCATTATTATCAAATTCCTTTTTTTCGGCTAATTCACGAGCCCCAAGTCTAGCCATTTTCATTCTAGCATATCTGGAATCAATAGCTTTGTGACAAATCCCTTGGTTTCTTTCAGGATGTGCGATTGAGTCGGCAACTTCTCTTAAGAATGTTTGCTCGCGAATAAATTCTCTAATATCAATTAATAGCATTTTAACATCGTATTCGTCAAACGATTCCAGTCGAACTTTTTCAAAGAATCGATTTAGAGATGTTTTTAACTTGATATTGTCCATTGAAGGTGATTGTGCACAACAACTGAATATAGTCACCCCCTGGTGACGATATATCTTTTATATCATTCATCACAACTCAAAAAATAATAGAAATAGGTTTTGGTTGTATATGAACTGATGCTATAAATATAATTAAATTCCTGGCGATTAAAAAAGGCTTGAGATGTATCGTTTCTCAAGCCTTTTTAAGTGTTGTGATTTGATTTTTATCAACCGTAAATTTCATTTAGCAAACCTGCTAATCGGATGCCGGCTTTCATTAATTGTTCTTGAACTCCATCCCAATTTTTGTACATATACTCATAACCTAAGTACATGTCTTCAGGTAATGCATATACTTGGTCTCTCATTCCCATGGCTTCTTTATACCAATCATCAATAGTAGCGCTTTGCAATGCTTCTACTTCTTCTTTTGTAGTGATGTTTACGGCTTCCGCTAATTCAGTATAGCTAAAAGCTTTTGAATCAATCATTTCACTATCCCACACTCGGTGTAAATTTGAATTTTTACCAAACCACTTTAGCTTCACAGCATTGCCCCCTATATCTTCACCTGTTCCCACGTGCAATGGTTGATGAATATCGCCTACTAAGTGAATCAACATTTTCAGTTGGTTCTGCTCTTCCTGTGCACTTAAATTCCCTGCTTTGAGGTTTTTAACGATCTCTTTTATTTTCATAATCGCATCGCCATCAGGATTTTTTTCTGTCTCCTCATAAGTCAAGCCATTTGGAATAGTTACATAATGCCAAGGCTTCATAAAATCATATTTATCCTCAGACTTAATATTGTCCATCCATACGCTGGCTACCGCCATGGATTGACGATTCAGGATGTCATTCACCCTTTTTGATGCTTTCTTTTTTAGGTAAAAAGAAGCAACTTCACCCACTACTCTATGACCTGTTTGTCCCCAGGCTAAAGCTTGTGATATTGAAAAAATGCTTAAAATAAATACGCTAATAATTCTAATTTTCATATGATTTCAATTTCTATTTGCTCGTAATTAAACCGATCTAAATTTGTGCAAATATAATCTTTTAGTGTTTCCAAAAGGTTATTTTTTGTCTTTGAGTTTCTGAAGTTCCTGCCATTCGTCTCGCAACCGGGCAGCTTCCATGAAATCAAGATCCTTAGCCGCTTTTTCCATTTTCTTTTTAGTAGCGGTAATCATTTTATTTAAAGCTTCTTTATCCATGTATTGAACCACCGGATCGGCCGCCACTGAAGTTTCTTCAGCACCTGCATAATATTTGTCCTGAGAAGTTTTCTTAGAATCCACTGCAACGGTTTGTCCTAAAATACTTTCTCTTGATTTAAATACCGTTTTAGGAGTGATGCCATGCTCTTCATTATAGGCTTTTTGAATAACCCTTCTTCTGTTGGTTTCATCAATGGCTTGCTGCATGGAATCCGTCATTTTATCAGCATACATGATTACTTTACCTTTTTCATTTCTTGCCGCACGACCAATGGTCTGAACTAATGATCTTTGATTTCTTAAAAAACCTTCTTTATCAGCATCCAATATCGCTACTAATGAAACTTCTGGTAAATCTAATCCTTCACGAAGGAGGTTAACGCCTACTAAAACGTCAAACTCGCCTAGTCTTAAATCTCTTAAGATTTCAACTCTATCTAAAGTGTCAACTTCTGAATGGATGTAGCGGGATTTAATGCCCGCTCTTCCTAGGAATTTATGCAGTTCCTCCGCCATTCTTTTGGTTAGGGTAGTGCATAATACTCTTTCATTCAATTTTACTCTTTCATCAATTTCCTCTAATAAGTCATCAATTTGATTTCCACTAGGGCGCACATCGATTTCAGGATCTAGTAATCCTGTTGGCCTGATGACTTGTTCCACCACAGCCCCTTCAGTTTGTCTTAACTCATATTCAGCTGGGGTAGCACTCACAAAAACTGTTTGTCCCATCAGGTTCTCAAACTCATCAAATTTTAGAGGACGGTTGTCCATTGCTGAAGGTAATCGATAACCATAATCAACCAAATTAATTTTTCTTGCACGATCCCCGCCATACATAGCCCTAACTTGCGGCACCGTAACATGGCTCTCATCAATCACCATCATATAATCATCTGGGAAATAATCTAACAGGCAGAAAGGCCTTGACCCAGGTGTTCTTCTATCAAAGTAGCGAGAGTAGTTCTCCACTCCAGAGCAATAGCCTAGTTCCCGCATCATTTCAATATCAAATTCAGTTCTTTCTTGAAGTCTTTTGGCTTCCAGGAATCTACCATCGCGCTCAAAGAATTTTATTTGAGCTACCATATCATCCTGAATTTCCTTTATCGCTTGATTTAGAACATCTTTTCCAGTTACGAATAAGTTAGCTGGGAATATGCTAATCATGCGCTCATCCGAAATCTTTTTACCCGTTTCAGGATCAATTCGTTGGATCGATTCGATTTCATCTCCCCAGAACATTATGCGATACGCGAAATCAGCATAGGCTACAAATATATCTACTGTATCACCTTTTACTCTAAATGTTCCTCGCTTGAATTCAGCGGTTGTTCTGTTGTATAAAATATCCACAAAAGCAAAAAGCAGTTGGTTTCGGGCTACTTTATCACCTTGCTGTAGTCGGATAATATTTTTACCAAATTCATCTGGATTCCCAATACCATAAATGCAGGATACGGAAGCGACTACAATTACATCTCTTCTACCTGAAAGCAAAGCTGAGGTAGCACTCAGTCTTAACTTTTCAATTTCCTCATTAATGGATAAATCCTTTTCAATATAGAGGTTACTAGAAGGAATAAAGGCTTCCGGCTGATAGTAATCATAATAGGAAATAAAGTATTCAACCGCATTCTCAGGGAAGAACTGTTTAAATTCTCCATATAGCTGGGCGGCTAAGGTCTTATTATGACTAAGTATTAAAGTGGGCTTTTGTGTTCTTTCAATAAGGTTGGCTATACTAAATGTCTTTCCAGAACCGGTAACTCCCAAAAGAATTTGATTCTGTTCCCCTTCTTCGATGCCTTTTTGAAGTTCAGCTATTGCTTTAGGCTGATCTCCAGTCGGCTTATAATCACTGATGATTTTAAAATCCATACAAACAACAAACGTAAAGACTGGAAAATGTTTGAGAACAAATATACTATGATTTCACTAGTAGCAACTGATTTATGCAATTCAATTCTGTAAATCAGGACTTTAATGAATGAAGTATGTAACAAGCATTACAGACAGAGGCTTCAAAATCATATTTAAACCCTATAGCTAATCTTTCAATTATCGCAGACGTACAATAAAGTGAATCAAAAGAAAAACGTATGAATTACTATAACTCTACTATGATTAAAGGTAAAAATTTTAAGCAGGTAAGAGAGGAAGTTGAGGCTGCTTTAAAGGAAGAAGGTTTTGGGATATTAACTGAAATTGACTTTAAAGCTACAATGAAAAAGAAGTTAGATAAAGAATATTTACCACACCTTATTTTAGGTGCTTGTAATCCCGGTTATGCTGACAAAGTGGTTTCATTAGAACCGCATGTAAGTACTTTATTGCCTTGCAATGTAACCGTAAGAGAATTAGAAAATGGTGATGTGGAGGTTAGTGCTATTGATCCTTCTGCAGCTATGTCAGTCGTAGAGAATGAGGAACTGGTTCAATATGCTGAAGAAGTAAATAATATGCTGAAAAAAGCTATCAATAGCTTATAATAAAAATTTAAGAAAGGGAGGATTTCTCCTTTTCTTAACTTAATCAAATTCATCCTCTATATCCCCTACAATAGTTTCTACTAAATTTTCTAAGGTAATCATCCCAACCACTGCATCATTTGACTTAACAAAAGAAATGTGAAATCTATTTTCATTCATACTTTTCAATAAGTTTATGATAGGGGTATTCTCATCAATAAATATAATTGGCCTGATAAATTCGGTCAGTCTGGATTCTTCTTTTTCATTTAATGCAATTTCTTTGAAGTTTATATAGCCATATACATCCTCAATTGAATTCGTTCTGCTTATAGGATATCGCGTATGTTTGTGCTCAGCTGCCAATTGATAATATTGATCAAAACTGATATTTTCTCTAAAATAAATGATCTCTTCTGCTGGGAGCATAATTTCTCTTACAGGTCTTTTTTTAAGAGTGGAGGTGTTGATGATGATACTTTCCTGATTGGTGTCAATCACCTTTTCCATTTTTGCCATTTTGGTAATGGTTCGGATATCATCTAAGCTGTAGGGGGTGCTTTTTTTCTTATTACCTACCAAAAGCCGAGTGAAAGCTTGAGTCACCACAATTAATGGATGCAATACCTTGATGATAAATTTTAAAGGCAAGGCCATTTTTTTAGAGATCGCATTTGACTTGTTTACGCCTATCACCTTTGGGATAATTTCAGTACCGAATAGAATCACTACAGTGAAGATGATGGAAAATACCCAGATGTATTTATCTCCATAAATTTTATCAAAAGCACTTCCTGCAATGGTAGCGCCTCCGGTGTGAGCAATAGTGTTTAAGATTAAAATAGCTGAAATAGGGCGATCAATGTTCGATTTTAGCTTATGCATAATCTCAGCATATCGCATTCCCTTCTGCTTGTCTGTTTCAATCTTAACCTTATCAAGGCTTAGAAGGACTGCTTCTGCCATGGAACACAAAAAGGAGACAAAAACAGCTACAAAGGTGCTTAGTATAAAAATAAGCATGATTTATTCTTTTGATTTCAGAATTAACTACTAGTTCTTAGTAAATACTCTAACTCGTTTAATTCTTTTTTGATCTACTGCTACTACGGTGAAGGTGAAATTTTTGTATTTAATTTTTTCCCCTGTTCGTGGTAATTTGCTGTTTAGCTCAAGTAATAAGCCTCCAAGGGACTCGCTTTCACCTTTCACTTCATCAAATACGTTTACTTCCTCATTTATTATTTTACAGAAGTCATTTAATGAGGTTCTTCCTTCAAAAATGTAGGTATAATCGTCTAATTTATTGTAGGCTACATCAACATCTTCATCAAACTCATCATTAATTTCACCGACTATCTCTTCAATTACATCCTCAAGTGTGATTAATCCAGAGGTGCCGCCATATTCATCTACAACTATGGCCATATGCACTCTTTTCTCTTGGAAATCTTTCAACAGGCTATCAACCTTTTTCGATTCTGGTACGAAAAAGCCAGGTCTTAAAAGCTTTTGCCATTCAAAGTCTTCTTCTTTTTCTATATAAGGCAGTAAATCTTTAACATATAGGATGCCTTCAATTTTGTCTATCGTATCGCAATAAACTGGGATTCTACTAAAACCGCTTTTATTGATTTGATCCATCAACTTGTGGTAATCATCTTCAATATCAAAAGCCGTAATGTCTAATCGAGAACGCATAACCTGTCTTACGGATAAGGTTCCGAAGTTTACAATCCCTTTTAAAATTCCTTTTTCCTCTTCTGTGGTATCTTTATCAGCCGTAATTTCTAGTGCATGATGAAGTTCATCTAAAGAAACACTAAATCCTTTTTGCTCAACTCTCTTTTCTATGATATTACTAATGCTCATCAAAGAGATAGATAATGGACTGAATATCTTCGCTGAGAAATTCAAAGCTAAGGACATGCGAGTCGCAAAACTTAAGTTGTTTTGATTTGCATAAACCTTTGGCACAATTTCACCATAAAATACAATCAGAAAAGTAATGATGGCCGTTAGAGAAACAACTAATAAACCTTCTGTTTCTTTTGTTCCTACTATTTCCCAAGTAACATAGGTTGAAAGGGTGACGATGGCTACATTTATAAAATTGTTGAGAATTAATATAGTAGCTAAAAGTCGCTTAGGGTTTTTAAGTAATTCAAGTATAGTTTGCTGTTTGGGTGATGAGCTAACTTTACATTTAGCCAAATCTTCATGCGATAATGAGAAAAAGGCCACCTCAGAGCCAGAAACAAGTGCAGACATTAAAAGTAAAAACATCATCAATAAAATATTGATGATGTAAAACCAATGATTGCCACTTTCGGCTAAGCTCGTTAATATAAGTATACTAGGGAAAGGGTCTTCCAATTTTGTCTCTTAATTTAATTAAAATGGTAAATCGTCCATTTCACTATTAGTATCAGGTGTTTGACTAGCCGCAGGTGCTGCTGCTTGGCTCTGTCCCTGATTTCCTTCATAGCCTGAAGACTGACCACCGCCATCACTTTTCTTGTTTCCAAGCATGGTCATCTGATCACCTACTACTTCCGTAGTGTAACGAGTAACGCCATCTTTTTCCCAAGATCTTGTTCTCAATTTACCTTCTATATATACGCTGTCACCTTTTTTCAAATATTTTTCGGCAACTTCTGCCAAACCTCTCCATAATACAATATTATGCCATTCGGTTTGATCTACTCTTTCGCCAGAGTTTCTATCTTTATATGATTCAGTAGTAGCGATTGAAAAATTTGCAACGGCAGCACCGTTATCTAAATGTCTTACTTCTGGGTCTTTTCCCAAATTGCCAATCAAAATGACTTTGTTTACTCCTGCCATAAATTCATAAAGTTTAGGTTCAAAATTACTGTTAATAGTTGAGCTATGTTGCTTAGAAATGGAAAAAAATTTCTTGAGCAATAAAACTTCAATTATAAATTTACCTAAATATTTCTACTAGACAAATAATTCTCAATCAATCTAGGCTTAGGTAATTCCTCAATTTCATCCTGTGTATAATACACCAAATCATTATCATGTAGCGTATTATCAGTTTTTTTGTTTAGCTCTATAAATACTGCCTCTAATTTTTGATGACTTAATATATGTTGATACGCATCTGAGATTTCAATTATCTCAACATCCTGATGTAAATTTTGAATTTTCGATATGATGTCGTTCATATCTAAAGCCTTTTCAGTTTCAATTAATTCAAAATCAAATAATCCTTGCCAAATATCCTGTGGACCTCTTTTCTTCATGGCAATTTTATTCTCATTTTGCCATATCAAGTAGTACAGATATCTACGTTTTACCTTTATTTTTTTCTTTTTAACAGGAAGTTCTGCTTGTTTATTATTGATTCTTGCCTCACAGCCTTCGGCTATTGGGCATTCACTGCAGTTAGGGCTTTTAGGAGAACAGACGGTGGCTCCTAATTCCATCATGGCTTGATTATAATCAGCGGGCTGCTTTTCAGGAATTAAGTCTTCACTAACTTCAAAAAACTTTTTAAACGTTTTAGGTTGCGCAATATCATCCGTGATGTTAAAATAACGCGCTAAAACTCTAAAAACATTGCCATCCACTACAGGGGTAGCCTCTCCAAATGCAAAGGATGCAATTGCAGCGGCAGTGTACTTACCAACCCCTTTAAGTTTTAATAATTCACTGTAGGTATTTGGAAATTGACCTCCATACTGCTCTACCACCATTTTTGCACAAGCATGTAAGTTCCGTGCTCTAGAATAATATCCTAATCCCTGCCAAAGCCTCATTACCTCATCTTCTGGCGCATTTGCTAAATCAAATACATTAGGGTATTTCGCAATGAATTTTTCATAATAAGGTAGACCTTGAATTACCCGAGTTTGCTGCAAAATAATTTCCGATAACCAAATTTTATAGGGGTCAGAAGTGTTCCTCCAGGGCAGATCTCTTTTATGGTTTTGATACCAATTAATTATAAGATTTGAAAAGCTTTCAGTCATGAGAATGCAAATATGGACAAACAAATGTTAAAATCTAAAGATTTTATATTCTGTTCAATTCAATTCTTATTTCCGTAAAATATTGAATGTTAAAAGGTTAAATGTTAGAATATGTGCTTAAGCTTACATATCTTTAAAAGATTTTACTTTTAAATTCAAAAATGTAAGTTTACCTTTGCAGACCCAAATTGAAAGGGAGAAATTTTTTAACAATTTTAAAATACAAGGAAGCGTGACTAAAGCAGACGTTATATCAGAAATTTCTGAAAAAACAGGTATAGACAAAGCAGATGTAACCGCTACAGTAGAAGCATTTTTCTCTGTTGTGAAGGATTCAATGGCTGAAGGTGAGAATATCTATGTGAGAGGTTTTGGAAGTTTTGTTAATAAAAAGAGAGCTAAGAAAATTGCTCGTAACATTTCCAAAAACACTGCTATTGTCATCGATGAGCATTTTGTGCCAAGTTTCAAACCATCAAAGGTTTTTGTTGAGAAGATCAAAAGCTCAAATAAAGTAACTGAAGAGGTATAAGCTATTCAATGTTGAAGTCCAGAATCATATTATTAGTAGTTGCAATTACATTAGTAGTGGTGATATTTACTCTGCCTAAAGTAGTGGTGGATAATGAGAATGAAAGTATTGAATCTGGTACTCAAACTTCTGAAGAAAATACAGCAGAAACATTAGATTCTAGTCCTTCTTCGTCAGAACCATTAACGGATTCGCATTCAGGAACTATTCCTGCTGAATTTAGGAATACAATCTCCAGATTAAGAAATAGTTATTTGAAGGCTGAAAGTCAGGAAAATAGTGTTATCTTTGCAGATTCTTTAGCTGCTATATTCACAGATCTTAATAGATTCGATAGTGCAGCTAAATATATTGAGTTATCTAGACAGGATAACGAAGTAATAGGAAATGCCTATTATGAAGCTTTTAGTTTTGCAGCTGATGTTGATAAAGCAAATCGTTTAGCATTAAAGACAAGAGAGTATCTTCAAAAGGTATTAGAAGAATCTCCAGATAACAATAGTGCTAAAATAAAGATTGCTATGACTTACGTTTCATCAGATAATCCGATGAGGGGTATTTCTATGCTGTTAGAGGTTATAGAAGAAGAACCTAATAATGAAGAAGCATTATTTAACTTGGGGATTTTATCTGTTCAATCAGGTCAATATGACAAAGCAATTGATAGGTTTGAGACACTTTTAAGTCAAAATCCTGACAATATGCAAGCTAAATTTTATATGGCATTGAGTTTGATGAATAGCGGTCAGAAAGCAAAAGCTAAAGAGCTATTTACGGAAATTAAAAATACAAGTAATGATGAACAGTTGTTGGCAGCTGTTGAGAGTTACTTAAATGGATTATAATATTATTGTTTAACAAAAAATTTTAAAGTTATGCCTTGCGGTAAAAAAAGAAAAAGACATAAGATTTCAACTCATAAGAGAAAGAAAAGACTAAGAAAAAACAGACACAAGAATAAGAAGTAATTTGCATTACTTCTTATTGTCTTGTTAACACAAGACATTTTTTTAGTTTTTCACTTAAACTTATGGAGCTTTGAGCAATGAATTAATTATTAATTCAACTCAAAATGGCAGTCGTATTGCCCTTCTTAATGATAGGAATCTGATTGAGATTCATTATGACAATAAAGAAGAGCAATTTAGTGTGGGTGATATTTATCTGGGCAACGTTCGCAAAGTTATGCAGGGGCTTAATGCTGCGTTTGTGGATGTTGGATATGAAAAAGATGCATTTCTTCATTATCATGATCTAGGACCCAAAGTAAACTCACTTTTAAAATATACTAAATTTGCCACTACTCGTAATAACACCTCCTATAAATTAGGTAAATTTAAGTTAGAGCCTGAGATAGATAAATTAGGAAAGATATCTCAGGTTTTATCTAAAAATAAGCAGGTGTTGGTTCAGGTTATTAAAGAACCTATCTCTACGAAAGGGCCAAGACTATCATGCGAGTTGTCGCTAGCAGGAAGGTATTTGGTATTAGTACCATTTGCTAATGGAATAAGCATATCTAAAAAGATATCAACGAGTGAGGAACGTAAAAGACTCACTAGATTAATTTCTTCAATTAAGCCAGAAAATTTTGGCGTAATAATCCGTACTGTAGCTGAAGGAAAGGAAGTAGCTGAACTCGATACTGATCTAAGGAATTTATTAGAAACCTGGGAAAAAGGAGTTAAGAAACTTAAAACTGCCAAACCAAAAGATAAAATCATTGGTGAAGTAGGAAGAGCGTCCTCTATTCTCAGAGATATGATGAATGAGACCTTTGATAGCATCCATGTTGATGATGAGGAAACATTCAAAGAGATTCAATCCTACATTCAGAAAATTGATCCTAGCAAGGAGAAAATTCTGAAGCTTTATTCAGGACGCAATAAGATTTTTGAACATTTCGGTATTGAAAGGCAACTAAAATCCTTATTTGGTCAATCGGTTAATATCAAAGGTGGTGGCTATTTAATTATTGAGCATACTGAGGCACTGCATGTTGTTGATGTAAACAGTGGGAATAAATCAAATAGTGAAGAAAGTCAAGAAGATACTGCATTAAATACAAACTTAGAGGCAGCTAAGGAAGTAGCTCGACAGCTACGTTTGAGAGATATGGGTGGAATTATTGTGGTGGATTTCATTGATATGAAGAATCCTGACAATAAAAAACTTCTTTTTAAGAAAATGAAGGAGTTTATGGAGACTGATCGCTCAAAACATACTGTTTTGCCTTTATCTAAATTTGGTTTAATGCAAATTACTCGTCAAAGAGTAAGGCCCGAACTTAATATTGTTACTAAGGAAGTATGTCCTACTTGTAATGGCACAGGAAAAATTACAGCTTCGATCTTAGTATCGGATAAGATTGAGCAAGATTTAGATTATTTATTAACCAAGCAAAATGAAAAATCTTTAAGCCTAGCTATACATCCTTTTCTGTATTCATATTATACAAAAGGGCTCATTTCATTACGTGTAAAATGGTTCTTTAAATATGGTAAATGGATTAAACTTATTCAGGATAGTTCTTTAGCATTAACAGAATATCATTTTATGAATGCAAATGAGGAGATAATAGAGATGGGATAACGAATAAAATATTGCATTATACTAATAGCCCGCACAAATATTTTTGTGTGGGCTATTTTTTTAATATTACATCAAACTGAATACAGCAATAGCCTAAGATTTTTTTGCATAATAAAATTATGTCTAAATTTAAGTTGTATTGGATATTTTGTATATGGCTTTTTTTTCCGGCTGGTCTTTTAAGAATTGTAAAAAACTAAGTTTTTTAATTGTTCTTATATTTTTTCGCCTTTCTATTCTCAGTTCTTTTGCATCAGCGCAATCGCTAGATTCGGCAAATTTCAAACTAAGTGATTCACTAATTTTCAATGATTTTGATGGTTCTAATTATAGAGCTAGCTCATATAATTATATGTCTGCAATTGATGAAGACGGGATAGTTTATTTTGGAAATGAAAATGGATTATTAGAATTTGATGGTACACATTGGCAATTATATAAGACCCCAAGTTTCACGCCTATCACTTTTCTAAAAATAGTAGAAGATAAAATATATACATTCGGAAAAAATAAGTTCGGCTATTTTCAAAGAGATAAATCTGGATATATGAGCTATCATTCATTAAATGAAAGGATGCCAGACAATAAGGAAATACCTTATATTTCTAATGTAGTTCAATTTGAGGGAGATACTTATTTTAGTACTGATAGTTCTCTCATAAAATGGGACGGGGAAGTATTGAATAGACTGAATATGGGGGCTAATTTGACGATGTACGAATTTGAGGATAAAGTATTACTTTCCTTTGCAGGTGATAATGGCGGATTGGCTTTTTTAAAAAATGATACAGCTTCTTTAATTAATTCTGATTTTAAATTTAGTAATGATTATGCCTGGGAGTTTTTAAGACAAAATGATAGCAACTGGCTTATTTTTACTTCCGAAAATGGTATCTATAATTTTAATCCTGATACATATGAAACCTCGGAGTTTCAGGGCGAAATAAATAATTTTTATAAAAAGGATAGTACCTTTCTTTATTCTGCCGAAAGAGTGTCTGATTCTCTTTTTATAACGTCCAGCTGGGATGATGGATTACAACTATTTAATGCAAATGGAGATATTATTAAAAGACTTGATGATAAGTCTGGCATTTTGTGGAAATATAATACCCATTCAACATTAGATAATAGAGGAAACCTTTGGTTAAGTACTGGTTTTGGTGTGCAGTATCTCGAATTTTATAATCCCGATAAAAAATCGAATTTTAAACCAGAAGCTAAGGTTAGATTCATTAAAGCTGGCGATAGCTCATTATTTGTCCGAGATTCAAGCCATATTTTATCCGTTTCTGTTGATAAATCGAATTCATTAGACTTTTATTTTTCAGTGCCTGGATTATTCACCAAGGATTTGAAATTCTCCTATTATCTTGAAGATTTCGAAAAGGATTGGTCCGATTGGACAACCAATTCTCGAAAGGAATATACCAACTTACCAGGGGGAACCTATACCTTCCATTTAAGAGCTAAACACGCTACTCAGGAAAATATAGATATTAAACCCTTTAGTTTTAAATTAAAAATTCCAAAAGCTTGGTATGAATATCCAATCAGCTATGTTGCGGTTGGTGCTTTACTAGCCTTATTAATTTTTGGTTTAGTAAGATATAGAACACATCGCCTAAGCATCACAAATAAAAAATTAGAGCAACTTGTAAATGAACGTACATCTGAAATTGAATCACAAAAAGAGCAACTTCGTGCCGCCAATGAAGAACTTAAAACTATTAATAATGAGTTAGATAATTTCGTTTATCGTTCTTCTCATGATTTAGTTGCCCCTTTGAAATCTTTGAGAGGACTTATTACAATAGCAGGCATGACCGATAATGTGGATGAAATAAGAGAATATTTCAGACTCATGAATATCAGTATTAATAAGCTGGAGGAATTTATTAGAAGCATTATGGATTTTTCAACTAATACTAAAAAGCCTCTTGAAATGAAGGAGATCAGCATGGATACTATTTTGGATAGTATAGTAGAAGATTTGAAATTTTATGAAAATGCTGAGAAAGTTGAATTGATTAGAGCTTATGACTCTGATTTTAAAATCAAGACTGATGCAAAAAGACTAAATATTGTATTAAGCAACTTAGTTACCAATGCATTAAAATATCATGATTTCAAGCAGGATGATGCTCCATATATAAAAGTAACTGCTAAGAAGAAGGACAATAACTACATCTTAGAAGTTGAGGATAATGGTTCTGGTATACCTAAAGAGCATCAAAGGAAAATATTTGATATGTTTTACAGAGCGCATGAGGGTATTGAAGGCTCTGGTTTAGGTTTATACATTGTAATGGATACTTTAAATGTTTTAAAAGGTAAAATCGACTTAAAATCTAAAACAAGAGTAGGAACCACCTTTAGAATTGTATTACCACTTATTGATTAGATTGACCGTCAATTTCTTCATCTAAATCAAGTAAATTTTTAAGATTAAAAATCACCTTGTCTAATTCTTTTGCGCATGTTTTAAGATGCTTAAGAACTGTTGGATCAATTTTCCCATCTTTTGACAACTCCATTACGTTTATTAAACCCAATACATTGGCAACCGGTGCTCTTAATTTATGTGAGTTATAGTAGGTGAATTCTGCTATTTGCCTATTTCGTTCATTTAATTTTTTTGTCCTCTCTATTACCCGGCTTTCCAAAGTAGAATTTAACTTGTTCAATTCACTGTTTACTTTAGCAAGAGCCAATGATTTGGACGATAGTTTTTTCTGTTTATCTTCAATTTCTTCTTTCTGTTTCTTTAATAATATATGTGCCTCCCTTAATTGGTTTCGATTATTTCTTAAGTAGATGATCAAAATAATTGATACTATTAAGATTAGACTAATGAAAATAATCATTTGAGTTCTGAATTCAATTTCATTCGCTAATTCAGCCTGCTCTAGGGCTAACCTATAGCTTTCATTTTCTTTTTCAGCCAAATTATATTGAATACTTAGTTCGTTGATTTCAGCTCTTGACTCTGCATTATAAATTGAGTCCTTAATTTTAAGATATTTATCAAAGTAATATACAAGCGAGTCTTTAGTACCAATTATTTCTTTTAAATCAATTTTTGTTTGATATATTCTTAAAAGAAGGTCTAATGTGTTAATAGTTAGAGCTTCCCTTTCAGCTATTTCTAAATATTGATTAGCCAGTTGAGATTTTCCTGTGATAATGTATACATTAGCCAGTTCAATTTCACTCTCAATCATACCTCTTTTATAATCAGAATCTGCCCAATAAGTTCTACTTTTTTCCAAGTAATAAATTGATGAATCAATGGAGTTAAGCTCCCTATTAATAATTCCTTTGTATAAATGAATAAATCCTAAAGTTCTACTTTTAGCATCAGGCTTATTTAGTACTCTATTTAAGTAATAGTTTGCGCTATCATAATTTTCTTTGAGCATAAATAACTGACCTAAATTGACCAGTATTAATTCAGGAGATAAAGAATCATTTTCTTTTACTTTATCTAAGGCTTCACTAATAAATTTAGCTGATTGAGAATAGTCTTTTTGTTTTTTGTAGGTCTCACCTATATTATTAAGCATTTTAATAACTTCGGTTGTGTTGTTTTGTGCTTCGAATAGTGAGAGTGCTTCAAAGTAAGCTTTTAATGCGGCATCATAAATTCCTTGAAGCCAATAAAAAGCTGCTTTTCTTTTTAGAGTGTAAGCTAAGGCTTTTTTATCATCACTATTTCTTAATTGAGACTCTAAATTATTGATTAAGTAAAGAGCTTCAGAGGGTGAGCTTTGATATAAATCATTAATTTCATCAAGATATAAGTCTATACTATCGCCTGTTTCATAAGCGATTAGATTTATATCATTTTCTTCATAGCTATTATTTTGTAAAGCCTTTAGATCAGTTACAAACAATAGAGGGAATAAAGCTAATAATACGTATTTATAATGATGCTTCATATTCGAAAAACATCATTAATATAGTTAAAATTATTACGTATTTTATCCTAAACCAGACTAATTTTTTAAAACTAAGTCCTTTAAGGTTAGTACCCAATCCTTGTCATCGTTAAGGCTTTCAACCAAATCCCATCTTTCCCCACCAGCTTCTTCAAATTCTTCTTTAAATTCTTCACCTACTTCAATGGTAGTTTCTAAGCAATCAGCCACGAATGCAGGTGAGTAAGCTAAAACCGATTTTTTACCTTCTTTAGCAAGATCTTTCAAAACATCATCGGTGTAAGGCTTAATCCAAGGATCATTCCCCAATCGACTTTGGAAGGTTACAGTATAATCATCTTCTGATAAATTCAATTCTTTTGCGATCAATCTTGAGGTTTGAAAACACTGAGCTCTATAACAGAATCGGTTTTTATCATGATAAGCATTACAGCAGCTGCCTAATTTACAATAATTATCAACAGAGCCTTTCCTGATTTGTCTCTCAGGCAATCCATGGTAACTGAATATAACATGGTCATATTGATGTTTATCAAGATGTCTTTTTCCAATTTTAGCGAAGGTTTTATAGAAACCAGGTTCTTCCACAAAAGTACTTATGAAATTGATTTGAGGGATGATTTGCCATTTTTGTACTATTTCCATCACCTTATCGTGAACAGAACCACTCGTTGCAGATGCATATTGAGGGAATAATGGTATTACAATAATTTTGGCTACTTTTTGATTCCTTAATTCCTCCAAAGCACTTTTAATACTTGGGGATTGATATCGCATTCCTAATGCCACTACATAATTATCGTCTAATTCTTCTTGAAGCATTTTAGCAACATCTTCGCCATAAAATTTCAATGGAGATCCTCTTTCAACCCAGAGCTTTCTATATTCTTTAGCCGATTTTGGCGCTCTGAAAGGTGCAATAATCAGATTTACTAGCATCCATCTGAATATAAAAGGGAAATCAATCACCCTTTTATCCATTAAAAATTCTCTTAAATATTTCCTTACATCTCCTGTTTTGGTAGAATCTGGCGTACCCAAATTAACTAACAAAACTCCTGTTTTGCCTTGATTTGCTTTGTTCATATTGCGGTTAATAACCTAAATGGAAATTATATGTTTCCTGAAATTTCAGTTTTTTGACTGGAAATATTAAAGTCCTAAATCTTTCTTTTGTTTTTCTAAAGAAGCTTTTAATTCTTGCTCTGTCTTCTTAAGCTTATTTAACAAAGTGTTTCTAAGTTCTTCTTGATATGATTTTAGGTCTTCGATATTTCTATTTTCAGATTTTTCAATATCTGAATTGATATTTTCAAGTTGCTTTAGTAGCTCTTCTTTTTCTTTTATGAGTTCATTCGATTTCTCAACAATATCGGTGACATCTACAATAAATTTAAAAACTTTTACGGGTTCACCATTCGTGTTTCTTACATCTGAATATGCTCCTTTAAGATATTTCTTTTTGCCTGTTTTTGTATATCGTTCAAAAACCCCAGTAACTAATTTTCCATTTGAAATATCCTCTCTAAACTTTTTATACTCTTCACTTTTAGCATATTCAGGACTAACGAAAATTTGATGGTGTTTACCCTCTAATTCATCCATTTCGTATTCCATCAAGTTTAGGAATGTTCTATCAGCTGAAACGATATGTCCCGAAGGTTTGAATTCAATAAATGCCAACCCACTTTTCTCAATAGACTGCATCCTTTCATTACTTTCGCCTTGAGAACGCTCCATTTCCTCCTGAGTGGCTTGAAGCTCTTCCATATTTTGGCGCATCTCCTCTTCTTGAGATCGCATCTGTTCAGTCATTTCTTGAGACTCAGCCAATAATTTATTGGTTCGCTCATTAATTTTTACTGATTGTACAGATGATGCAATATTTTCACCCACATCTTCAATGAATTTTCTTTCGTTTTCATTGAATTCCGTAAATGTTCCTAATTCAATAACTCCATATACTTTTTCATTGGCAATTAATGGAACTATGAAAATACTTTTAGGAGTAGCGTTGCCAAGCCCAGAAGTAATATTAATATAATCCTTAGGCAGCTCTTTTAAGTAAATTGATTGTTTCTCTAAATATACTTGTCCTACAAGTCCTTGACCTGGTTCTATGGTTTTCTCTAAGAATTTTTTTCTATCATATGCATAAGTGGCAGTAAGCTGAAGCCTAGGATTATCTTCATCACTATCATCTACAATAAAAATGCTTCCTTGGTTAGCTTCTAGGTAATTTACCATAAATGTGATAACATGATCACTTAATTCACTAATATTATTGTTGAATTTCCTTAAGATATCACCAAATTCAGCAGTGCCTTTATTGGTCCAGTTTCTAACTCTTGCTTCTTCAGATACATTCTTCAAGCTTTCTCTCATTTCAGCTAAAGATGTGCCTATATCGCCTTTATTATTAAAAACTGATATGTTACTATCAAAACTACCTTTGCCTACTTCTAAAGCAAAGTTTTTCACATTTGATAAGTTTTCCGATAATATGTGAATTTCTTCTAAGATAATATCAAGCTCATCATTGGTGTGTGCTTTCGTTTCAGGAATATTACCTTCACTGAGAATCTTCACTTCACTTTGAAGCGCATCAATACTGTTTTTAATTTGGTTTCTAGCGTATCTGAAAAGTATCAAACACAGAATAATGGATATTAATACTATAATCAATTCAGAAATTAAAAATCTATCTCTAGCAGAATAAATTTCATCAGCAATATCTAAAGCTTCTTGCTCTAAATTAACATAGAGCTGACTGGAAAGATCATCGAATTCATCGCTTAAAGGCTTTACATTTTCAGAAAACAATTGAGCATTCTGATTTCCTTCTGAACTTTGATTACTTAATTCACCATCTATCCAAGTTTGAAGGTCATTGGTTCCATAAATAGTATCACCTGCTAAGTTAGGATAGTCACTTATATAAATATTGGTGGTGCCAGAACTAAAGCTTGCATTATTAATAGCTTCTTCTTGCTTGTTTTTTATTCGGTTAGCTAATCGGTTTATTTTTTCATAGAGAATAATATTTTCGGGGTTTGACCAATTTGTTACTAAAGAATCTAAGCTATCTTTCGCTGCTTTAACTTCTTTATTCCATATTTTATTGAGCTCTTGTTTGGTGGTTTCACTCCCGCTTAATAAGTAATTTTGAAATGAAATATTAGAATTGCGGATTCCGCTCTTATAGGCATCAACATATAATCTTGAAGGTTGCTTATTCTCTAGAACATCAGTTCCTTTTTCTAAAATTCCGGAAATTTGTGAAAGCGTAATTAAAACAACAATTACAATAAGTAAGGCCATGCTACCATAGCCAATAATCATTTTACTTTTGATGGAATTGAAATTTATTTTCTTCATGGGAATGCGCTCAATTTTCAGAAGGTCAATTTATCCTTTCTAAAGCTAATTAAAAAGCTTCAAACATAAATTTTGAGCAATTGGTTAGCATCACATATAAAATTCAATACTAAATGGCTAAAAAGTATCAAAAATCATTAATCTGGTTCAGGAGAAACTTAAGACTTGCCGATAATGAAGCTTTATCGGAGGGAATTAATAATTCGGACAATTATCTTCTGCTTTACATATTTGACGAAAAAGAATGGCAGAATAATCCTTTAAACAGTAGAAGATCTTCCGATATCAAACTTAATTTTCAATGGGAAGCAGTTAATAATTTAGCTCAAAATATAAAATCAAAAGGCGGTGAAATTCTGATTCAAAAAGGAAAGCCTGAAGAAATAATCAAAAGGCTTTTTGAGGAGCATGACTTTGATGCACTTTTTGCTCCAAAAGAATCTGGAACAGAAGAAAAACAAGTAGAAAGTACTATTGAGGATCTGTTTTTAAAGCAAAAGGCAGTAGTCAATTTTTATGCTCAATCTACTCTTTTTCATGAAGAAGATATTCCATGGCCGATTGGTAAACTGCCAGATATTTTTACTCAGTTTAGAAAAGAAAACGAAAAGCAAACCAAAGTAAGGGAGCTATTTGAAACACCAGAAGATTTTAAAAGCTCTATCCAAGTTGAAGTGGATTTTAATTTTGAAGAATTAGAGATTAATCCAGTTCAATTTAATTTAAAGTCTGCTCTTGATTTTAAAGGCGGAGAAGACCAAGGATGGGAAAGACTTCAACAATATTTCTGGCAAAATGACCAATTAAAAGAATATAAACACACCAGGAATGGACTAATTGGAGAGAGTTACTCATCAAAATTTTCCCCATGGTTGGCTTTAGGGTGCATTTCTCCAAGATCAATATATTTTGAGGTTAAACGCTATGAGAAGGAGCGGAAGAAAAACCAATCTACTTACTGGCTAGTATTTGAATTAATCTGGCGAGATTATTTCCATTTTGTATTGAAAAAGTTTGGGGATGACTTATTTAAGAAAGGTGGAATTAAAAAACTAGACTCCAAATGGAAATGGGATTTGGAACTTTTCAATAAATGGAAAAATGGTGAAACGGGTGTTCCTTTTATTGATGCTAATATGCGAGAACTTAATGCATCAGGTTTTATGAGCAATAGAGGAAGACAGATTGTGGCCAGTTTCTTAGTGAAAGATTTGGGCTTAGACTGGCGAATGGGGGCATGGTTTTTCGAGCATCAACTAATTGATTATGATGTTGCAAGTAATTGGGGTAATTGGGCCTATGTTGCAGGAGTAGGAAACGACCCTCGAGAAAATCGATATTTCAATATATTAAGTCAGGCAAAAAAATATGATGCTAAAGGCGAATATATTAGACATTGGATTCCTGAATTAAACCAGATTGAAGGCTTTAATATCCATAAACCATCATTACTAAAAGAGGAGGAAATGATAGGTGAGGGTCTTGATATTCCCGAAATTTATATGAAACCAATAGTAGATATGAGGAAATGGGAGTATTAAATATTTTAACTTGATCCTATTTATTACCTAACTGCTACTTAAACTGCTATCGCTTAGCTTTATGCTTAAAACTTCTTATTTTTGTTTTTTAGCTGAACCAAAATAATCAGAACAAAATGAGACAAAAAATAGTAGCAGGAAACTGGAAAATGAATAAGACTTTATCAGAAGCTCAATCTTTAACTTCTGAAATTGCAAATATGGTTGAAGATGAAGCTCCATCTGATGTAAAAGTTATTATTGCACCGCCATTTCCATTTATATATGCTGTTCAAAACTTAATTCCTGAAATGGGTAAAATAGTTTTAGCAGGTCAAAATTGTCATCAAGAAGATTCAGGTGCATTTACTGGAGAAGTTTCAGCTCCAATGTTAAAATCTTTGGGTGCTCAATATGTTATTTTGGGTCACAGCGAAAGAAGAGAACAATTCTCTGAAACAGATGAAGAACTAGCTCAGAAAACTAATAATGCCCTTAAAAATGATTTAAAAGTTATTTTTTGTTGTGGGGAGCCTTTGGATATCAGAGAAGCTGATACTCAGAATGACTATGTTACAAAGCAACTAACCAATAGCTTATTTCATCTTTCAGAAGAGCAATTTAAAAATATTGTAATTGCTTATGAACCCATTTGGGCAATTGGGACTGGCAAAACAGCATCATCAGAGCAAGCTCAGAATATGCATAGAACTATCAGAGACCATATTGCATCAAAATTTGGACAAGCTTTAGCAGACGAGACTTCAATTTTATATGGTGGCAGTTGTAAGCCAGATAATGCTCAAGAATTATTCTCTCAAGCCGATGTTGATGGAGGATTGATTGGCGGAGCATCTCTAAAATCAAGAGACTTTACAGATATTATTAAATCATTTTAAGAATTAATACAGGCCATAATATTAAATGAGTTACATTTCATTGGATGTGAGTTGCCAAGAAGATTTCATAGAAGTTTTCATGGCGGAATTAGCTGAAATTGGTTTTTCTACTTTTCAAGAAAAGGAAGATGCTACTGGTTTAATGGCCTATTCTGAAGAAAATCAAATTATAGAAGCTTCTCAAATTGAGGAGCTTTTTGCAAAGTATAAAGAGTTTACGCAAGCTTCATATCAGCTAGGTAGTGTTGAAAAAGAAAACTGGAATGAAGACTGGGAAAAGAATTATGAACCTATCGAAGTAGAAGGAAAAATTTTGGTTCGTGCTAGTTTTCATCCTCCTAAAGAGGGTTTTCCTTTTGAAATAATTGTAACGCCTAAAATGTCTTTTGGAACCGGGCATCATGAGACGACCTACCAAATGCTTAATTTAATGTATGAGATGGATCTAAAGGATTCAAATATATTAGATGCGGGTTGTGGTACTGGAATATTAGCCATTTTTGGAGGTTTAAAGGAAGCTAAGCATTTAGATGCTTATGATATTGATGAATGGGCAGTTGATAATACAAAAGAGAATTTTTCGTTCAATTCTATTGATGAAAATAGCTATAATATTTGGCAAGGTGAGGTGGAAAGCATACCAAATCAGCAATACGACCTAATCCTTGCAAATATTAACAAAAACATATTACTAGAAGATATACAATATCTTCAGAAACATCTAAGCGATGAAGCTTATCTCATGTTAAGTGGGTTTTATGAGAAAGATGTTAAAGATATTTTAAATGAATGCGACAAATATTCATTAAATCTTGTTAAACAATCATCTAGGAATAAATGGTCAGCATTATTACTTAAGAAAAACGCATGAAGTCTCTTTTGATTTGCATATTGGTTCTATTTAGTTTCACATTCTCCTATGCACAGGATGATGAGAATACCGATGTAGTAAGTACGCCAAATTTTTTGCAAACTGTTCAGCTTGATTTGTCAGAATTAAAATCTGAAAAAGGAGAAAGCGTTTCCTTGTTTTTCCAAAACTATTGGAACAAACCTAACTTCTTTACTAAAGCAAATAAGGATTTAATTCAAGAGATCTATAATCGAATGCGAGAGGATAATCTTTCAGTAAAAGATTTCCGATTACCTTTTATCAGCACCCTTTCTGGCGCTTCGTCAAATCTTAAGGATCCAGCAAAAGCAATAAACTCCTTTCTTGAAATAGCAGAAAAAGCTTATGATGAACTTGATAATAATCAGTTTAAAATAATATTAAATAAGGCTGAGCAGATACTAGAAAAGAAGGCAATTTATTACAGCCGATATTATCAAGTGGCTTTTAATGGAGGCAGTGTTAGTTTTGAATGGGATAAAGAACCTGAACAAATTCCTGTGGAAGAAACCCCAGTAGAAGAAGCAAAAGAAACTTCAAGCGAATGGGGTTCAGAATCAAATGATGATTGGGGGAGTAGTGAGGATGCATGGGGGAGCAGTGATAGCTCTTGGGGAGATGATAGCTGGGGAAGTGAAAATAATGAAACAGCAAATAATTCAACCAGCACAGAAGAAGATGAAGGTATCGATTTAACAGCTTTTGCTGAACCCATGCCCATACTAGAAGGTCCTGTTGTGAAATTAAAAAATATTAATCTTAGATTTTTTAATACGGTTGATTCCATAAAAATTAATGGAGTAACGGGGAGTTTAGAATTGATAGGGAACACTTTTGTTGCTGAAACTGGAACTTTAACATGGGAACATTTAGGAAAAGATCCTAAAGAACTCAATGCTGAATTCTCAGATTTTACTTTTGAAGTGAATGAAAAAGAATTTTCAGCTGAGCAGGTTACGCTTAATTACCCTGAAATATTGAGTGAACCGGTTAAAGGATTAATTGACTTTAAGGTTGAAAATAATAGTAATGGAGAAGTAAATTATCCATTCTTCCAGTCTTATAAATCAGGCTATGATTTAAACTTTGTGAAAAAAGAAGGGCTGTATCTTAAAGGTGGAATTACGGTAAAAGGTACTACTTTAACTACAGCGGCAAATAATAAAAACTTAGGAAGTTTGGAACTTCAAGGTGCTGCTGTTAAAAAATTCAGGGCAGAATCAAGAGAATTTATTTACAAGGATAGTAGTTTTTCATCCGATATAAGTAGCGTTTCAATTTACCAAAGAAAGGATTCTATTTACCATCCTGGTTTAACTTTTAGTTATGATATCAATAATAACTCAATTAATTTATTAAAAAAGAAAGGAGACTTTAAAAATACTCCATTCTACGCAAGTTATTTTAATATGGACTTTACAGCTGATAAATTGACTTGGGATATGGATACCACTATTCTTGATATATCAATTTTAATTGCAGGAAATCGAGTACCTGCACTATTCGAATCAGCTGAGTATTATAATGAATACCGATATAGTAGCCTTTCAGGTTTATATAGATTTCATGCCTTACAAGTAACTGTAAACTACAGTAGAGAAATTAGGTCAAATGATTTCTACTTAAATGAAATGGCTGATTATACGAAGATAGAAGAAAAGAAATTAAGATCAGGAATGAAGCTACTAATGCAAAATGGCTTCATTAAGTTTGATATTATAAGTGGTAAGATAGAGGTTCTGGATAAGGCATACCATTATGTTGATTCCAGGTGGGGAAGAAAGGACTATGACAATATCCAGATTACATCTGTTGCATCAGGTTTGCCCAACGGAAAACTGAATTTAGACAAAGGGACTTTAGATATTGTTGGAGTTGAAGAATTCATTATCAATGATAAACTTGGTGTAAGTGTTGAGCCAGATAGTGGGAAAGTTGTGTTGAGGAAAAATAGAGATATTCAATTTGATGGAATTGTTTACGCTGGAAATTACCAATATATAGGGGAAGAGTTTAGAATGGATTATGATAGTTTCCTTATTTCGATGCCTCAAATCGATAATATTAAATTTAATTTAGCTACTGATGACGACAATAAAAGATCGAATAAGGAGCAAATTCAAAACCAATTAGTAGAAACTGCAGGTGTACTATATATTAATGAGCCCAATAATAAGTCAGCTCAAAAAGAATATCCGAAGTATCCAGTATTTAATGCTACAAAAGGAGCTACGGTTTATTTCTTAGGAGAAGAAATTCTTAATGGAGTGTATGATCAAAGCCTTTATTTCATAATTCCTCCTTTTGAAATTGACTCAGTAAGTAGTAGTGACCCTAATTCTATTGCCTTTGATGGTGTATTCCACTCAGGAGATATTTTTCCAGAGTTTGAAGAAAAGTTAAGAGTAATGCCTGATAAATCATTAGGTTTTGATCACCCCTTACCAGATGAGGGGATTGATCTTTTGGATGGTGAAGCTACATTCTATGGTAAGATTAGACTCGATAATCAAGGCTTAAGAGGGGGAGATAGAATTGAATATCTCAGTTCATCCATACGATCTGAGAACTTTACTTTCTTTAAGGATTCAATTACAGCTGTGGGAACTTATGCCACAATTGATCCAGGCGATTGGGAAGGAGTATCTTTTCCTCAATTAGAGATCGCAAATTTTGATATGCGATGGTTAACCGCCAAGGATAGTTTATATATGACAAATCGATCTGATCCTTTTAAAATGTATAATGAAACAGCTTCTCTGGAAGGCCGGACTATTATCTCCAAAAAAGGTCTTTTCGGTGAGGGAGATATGACCACAAGAGGTTCTAATACAAGCTCAAAAGAATACAGCTTTAAAGAGGATGGGTTCTCTGCACGACATGCAGCCTTTAGAATTGAATCAACTGATACAATACCAGCCCTTTCTTCAGATGATGTTAGATTAGACTTCGATTTTGAAGCTAATACTGCAACTATCAATCCTGAAATTGAAGGGGATGCGGCTTTAGATTTCCCTTATGCAAGCTACAAAACCTCAATTCCATCAGCATTGTGGAAGCTAGATGAAAAAGTGGTGGAAATGACCAAGCCTGCTGATATTAATATTAGAAATTCATATTTCTATTCAACCAACCCAGATCAAGATTCATTGGTGTTTAATGCAACTAAAGCAGTTTATGATATTGAAAGTCAAGCTTTAAATGTTTCAGGAATTCCTTATATAACTGTAGCGGATGCAAACATAACACCAAGTGGAGGCGAAGTAATTATTGGGGAAAATGGAGAAATCAACAAATTATATAATGCTACTTTAGAATTGGACACTCTAACAGGATACCATAACCTTTATGATGCTGAAATTGAAATTGCTTCAAGAAATAAGTTTTCTGGAAATGCAACTTATAGATATGTAAATTCAGTAGGAGATACATTTTCTATTAAGATGGGCGAGTTTAGCTTAGAACCCATTCCTGATGCTTCCAAAAATGACAAGCAATTAAGAACTGTTTCTTCAGGTGTGGTTCGTAAAGAGGATAGATTGTTGATGAGCCCAGGCATGTTTTTCAAAGGAGATGTAACCATGTATGCAGATAAACCTGCATTGGAATTAAAAGGCTATATACAACCTGATCTAAGAGATATTCCTAATTATGATACTTGGATAGCTTATACCAGCGATGGTAGTGCAAAAGAAGTAGTCATTGATTTTGATAATAGTACTACTGAAATGGGTGAACCACTTCAAGCTGGTATTCATTTCGATAATGTCAGCAATCAGTTGTATGCTACTTTTATGACTGAAAAAAGAGACTTTACTGATGCTGATTTCTTTAAACCTTCTGGTTTATTAACCTATAATGCAAATGGAAATCAATTCGTAATTGAAAGTAAAGGTAGAAAGTCAGGAACATCCTATGCCGGTAAATATTTTGCCTATAATGAAGAGGATCAAAAGTTGGAATTTGAAGGGCCATTCAAGTTCATGAATAGTAGAAAGGAAGCCGAGTTTAATTCAGCGGGTTCAGGATCAGGAGATTTATTAAATCAAGAATTTATTTTTAATTTGATGATGACTGTTGAGTTCGACTTGCCAAATGGGTTTACTCAAATCATCGGAAATGATATGATAGAAGTGATCCAACGTTTAGGTCTGCCAGAGTCAACAAAGGATTTAGATAGACTGCTTCCAAAATTAGCAGAAATAGCTGGTAACTCCGCTGCTAAGAGATATGAGGAATACATTTTTAATGAATACATTCCATTACATGCCTTATCTTCAAATTTAACCAAAACGCTAGTCTTGAATAATTTGGATATGAAATGGTCAGACATGGAGCAAGCTTGGTATAGTGTAGGAAAAATTGGTTTTTCAAACACTGGTGCTCAGGATATAAATGCTAATGTTGATGGATTTGTAGAAATTCAAAAGAAAGAAATGGGCTCTGCTATTAAATTATTTTTACAAGTTTCGCCATCATGTTGGTATTTCTTCCACTATGAACAAGATAGACTCATATTCTTCTCTTCCAATGCTGGCGCAAATGATTTAATAACTAAAAAATCGAAAGCTGATAAAGCAAAATTTGGAGAGTTTGTATTCTTAACCGGTGATAAATCAGAAGTGATTAGTTTTATAGAAGAATATAGAAGAAAATATTTCGATATTGATGCTCCTTATTACTTAGAGATGGCGAGTGAAGCAAGTAGTGGAGCAGCGGCACCAGTAAATAGTAACCCAACTCCAACTCAGGAGCCAACTCCTGCTGAGGATGATGACGATGGATTTTAATTGAATATTTGGATATAAATTTTAATAAATGATTACGAAAGAGGAAACAGGAAAATACTTACAACAGAACAAACAAAGATTTTTAGACGAGCTATTTGAATTGCTTAGAATTCCTAGTGTAAGTGCAGATCCTAAATTTAAAGCAGATGTAAAAAAGGCTGCTGAATTTATGAAAGCTAAGTTTGAGGAAGCGGGGGCTGAAAATGTGGAAGTTTGTGAAACGAAGGGGCATCCAATTGTATATGCGGATAAGATTATAGACCCTAACTTACCTACTGTTTTAGTATATGGTCATTATGATGTTCAACCTGCCGATCCTTATGAATTATGGGAATCAGAGCCTTTCAACCCCGTAATTAAAAATGATAAAATTGTAGCTAGAGGTTCGGCTGATGATAAAGGTCAAATGTACATCCATGTGAAAGCATTTGAAATGATGATGAAGAATGGTGGTGTACCTTGCAATATCAAATTTATGATTGAAGGTGAGGAGGAAGTTGGTTCTGAAAACCTTGAGGTATTCATAAAAGAAAATAAAGAGAAGCTAAAAGCTGATGTAATTGTTATTTCGGACACTTCAATGATTGCTAATGATCATCCGTCAATGGCAGTTAGTTTGAAAGGATTAAGCTATTTGGAAGTTGAAGTCACAGGGCCTAATAGAGATTTACATTCAGGTGTTTACGGAGGTGCAGTTGCCAATCCAATCAATGTATTATGCAGAATGATTGCCTCCCTTCAAGATGAGAATAAAAGAGTAACTATTCCTGGCTTTTATGACAAAGTATTAGAACTTACTGCTGAGGAAAGAGCTAAAATGAATGAGGCCCCATTTGATTTAGAGGACTTTAAAAAGGATTTAAATATTGAGGATGTAGAAGGTGAAAAATCTTATAATACTTTAGAGAGAATGGGAATCCGTCCTACTTTAGATGTAAATGGAATTTGGGGAGGATATACAGGAGAAGGTGCAAAAACAGTATTACCCTCAAAAGCAAATGCTAAAATTTCAATGCGTTTAGTTCCGGATCAAAATCATTATGAAATATCAGAATTATTCCAGAAACATTTTGAAAGCATTGCTCCAAAAAGTGTGAAGGTAAAAGTAAAACCTCATCATGGAGGTATGCCATATGTTACCCCAACGGATACCGATTCTTATAAAGCAGCAGAGAAAGCGTTTGAAAAGGTTTGGGGTAAAATGCCAATTCCTACTCGTGAGGGAGGTAGTATTCCAATCGTATCTTTATTTAAGGATATATTAGGCTTAGATAGTATCTTAATGGGATTCGGTTTGAATTCTGATGCAATACATTCACCTAATGAAAGTTTTGGAGTTGAGAATTACCTTAAAGGAATTGAAACTGTAGCTTTGTTCCATCAATATTTTTCAGAATTAGATAGAAAATAAGTATTTGAAAAAATACTAATTGGTAGTGCCTGCTTTTAAAGCGGGCTTTTTTTATTTAATCACTATTGAAGTAATGCCTATGGTTTCGAATATCATCCAGATCACGAATAGAACGTAAAGGCCTAATAATACCATCCCCTCCCATTTAACTAAGGCTAAGTTAGTTCTTAAGAAAATGAACATTATAATGGTAATTATTGCTAGGAATAGCATTAAAGGTGCAGCTACTGTAAAATTAACTATTGCAGAACCAGCTATTAATACCCCCACTGGAACTGCGACTAGCAAATCAAAAATATTGCTCCCTAATACATTACCCAAGCTAATTGATCCTTTAAATTTCTTTGCAATTTTAATGCTTACCACTGCATCAGGAATGCTGGTTGCGCCAGCTACAATTGTAATACCCCAAATGAAATCAGGAGTATTAAAGAAATTGCCTAAGAAAATTGCACCACTAACTAAGCCTTCCACACTGGCTACAATTAATACTAAGCTAATAATAAGTTTAATCCAGTCCTTTCGGATATTTGTAATTTCCCTATCAACACCAAGAACAGCTCTTTTTCCATGATCCCTTCTATAATCACGAGTTTCCATTCCCTGAATGAAAATGTATAATATATAAAAGAAAATTGGAAGGCAGGCAATCCATCTAGTCATATTCCCTTCCATATTTCCTGCTGTTATATTTACTGGATAGTATATATAGGCTAAAGCAAATGAAATGAATAATACAAAAACTGAAATTATGTAATATTGGGTGTCTTTGTATATCAAGCTAAGATCTGCGGGCATTCTTTTCACCATCACGGCTGAAATTCCTGGAATTACAAGAATGTTAAAAATCGCTGAACCTACTATAGCGGATACTCCTAAATCGAATTTACCATGAAGTAATGTTGATAAAATTGTAGCTGCTAATTCAGGGAAACTTGACCCTACGGCCGTTATAATTGTACCTTGAATAAGTGGAGGTAAATGATAATAATCAGAAAGTTTTTCAGACGATTCTTCTAGGAGACTACCGCCTTTCCATACCGCCCATGTGGAAATTGAAATTATTCCAATATAAAGTAATAGTTCTCCCATATCTCCTGTCAAATATGAGCAAATTCAAATTCTAAAACAACACTGTACTTTAAATTCAGATTAAAAATATGTACTGACGGTTATATTTAATATCACTCTGTATATATTCCCAAATTAATTCTGATTAACTCTTACAAATAAGTTGTTACTAATTTGTGTATAGTTATTACTATCAATGTTAAGTCTATTCTGAATTGAAACGAAATACCCAGATTGATCAATAATGATTTCAGGTTGATTTGATTTAATATCATTATACAGAGTTATCATCCTTTCTTTTTCATTCATATCACTTAAAATTTGCTCACTTAATTCAGGATGATAAAAGCGTGTGGATATTGATTTAGCATTCATATAAAGGCTTGTTTTTCCGCCAATAATCATAGCATCTTTATCAAGAGTTGCTCTAGCATATATAGAATTTTGAGCTTTTAATTTGTTAAAATCACCTGACTCATGCAGTGATGTGTTTTCAAAAAACAATGCATAGTTTATAGAAATTAATAAAATGCTAAAAGTTATGGTAAAGATTTCTGCTCTAACTTTTCTTTTAAATTGTAGTATTAAATGAATAGTAAAAAATGCGAAAGAAGGAACGAATAATAATAATTCAAACGGAGCCTGCTGCTCTGAAATCCACCACCCTCCAAATGCAGCTAAAAACATAATAAACATCACTTGCTGCACTCTTAATTGGTAATTTGTAAATCGAGTGGCACTAAAAGTTTTATATAGCGCAAATAGAAAAACAATTGAAGGTAATGCTGCAATAATAAGGATTGATTGCAGGTTTATAACTGGCTGTATGGAACTAAAGAGGTTGAATTTTATCCATTGTGATAACAATTCATCTAATCCTCCCTGCCAGTAAAAATAAATGAATACTAGCATAAAAGGGAAAAGAAAGCCATAAAGAAATAATAGATATCTTCGAATCACTAAACTTGTAAGTAAAGCGAATGATAAGATTGTTGCAATTAAAAATACAACTGAAGGCAGATAAAAAAGCACTGCTATTCCCATAAAAAAACCCGTTTTTAAGATGGTGGAATCCTTCAGTTTATTTTCAATACGTAAATAGATATTATCTAAAACTAATAATATAAAAGTTAGACTTATTAAAGCTGGCGATAAAGTGAAAAAGTCATAGAATACCAACATTATTAAAGCATAAATTAATGCGGGTATATAAGAGTTTTCATTATATGCTTTATTTCGAAGCATAATATTATTAAATAATGAAAACTGATAGGTAACCAATAAAATGGAAAGTATTTGTAATAAAAGAATTGACCTACCCCCGATAGAACTTATTAGCATATACATCCAGGCAGCAAGTGGTGCGATCGGGCTTACAAGGTCTTTATATAAAACTTTTCCAGTGCTTAAACTTTCTCCAATCATTAGCCAATTGATTTCATATACCAATGGCTCAGACCCAATAAGATAAGGCAGTCGTATTAAAAATACTGCTAAAAAAAGAATCAGTAAGCGGTAAGGGTCGTTTATACGGAAAAATCCTAACAATTCTATTGGGTTTTGTTTGATGTTCGATTGCTAAATTAGGCGATTAAGCACAAATTGTATAAAATATCATGCATATTTGTAAAGAAATTAAAGAATAATATGGCCTCAGGTTCAAGACAGAAAAAATATTCCAGTTTATTACAGAAAGATTTAAGCGAGATATTCCAAAAACAAATGGCAAATGCTTTTGGTAAAGCCTTTATCACCATAACAGATGTGGAAGTTTCTCCAGACTTAAGCTTTGCTAAAATTTATTTGAGTTTGATGCTTTCTGATAAGCCTAGTGAAACTTTAGAATTAATACAAGCTAAGAAAAGTGAGATTCGAAAACACCTAGGGAATAGAATTGGGAAGCAAGTACGAATCATTCCTGAATTAGCCTTTTTCATGGATGATACACTAGAAAGAGCGAATAGAATTGATGATATATTATCTAAATTGGATATCCCGCCTGCTGATGAAGAGGACGAAGATGACCAAGATAATTAATGAATCAAAAATAGTATTTTGAAGAATATTTCATTTTTTATAGCAAGACGTTATTTCCTATCTAAAAAGAAAAAAGGATTTATTAATGTGCTTTCTATTATTGCTATGGTAGGAGTGGCAATAGGAACTGCTGCATTGGTTATTGTTTTATCCGTTTTTAACGGTCTTGAAGACTTAATTCGATCATTATACAGTTCTTTTGATGCAGATATAAAAATTAGCCTGAAAGAAGGGAAGTTTTTTGAATATGATGAGGAATTAAAAACTCAAATTCAAAATATTGAAGGCCTTGCCACGATAGTTGAAGTGGTAGAAGACAATGTATTAGTACGTTATAATGATGGAGAGTCAGTAGTGAGAATGAAAGGAGTATCTCCTGACTTTGAGAAAAATGCTGAATTAAGAAATCATATTACAGAAGGTCAACTTAAACTCACCGAAAAAGAACAGAATTTTGCTGTGGTGGGTCAAGGTATTCGATATGATCTATCGATAAATTCAAGAAATAATTTTCTGGCATTACAGTTTTATTATCCTAAAAATATTAGTCCTGGTAGATCCAATCCATCCAGTATGTATAATTCCGGAATACTAATGCCTGCAGGTGTTTTTGCAATTGAAAAACAGTATGATGAAAAATACATATTTGTTCCGTTACGGTTCGCACGAAATTTAATAGGAAAAGATAATGAGTGTACGTCTTTAGAAATCGAATTAGAGGATGGAGTCTCCGTCAGTGAAATTCAAAACATACTAAAGAGAAAATTAGGGGACAGCTTTGATATAATGAATTCAGATGAGCAACATGCTTCTCTACTTAAAGCCATCAAAATTGAGAAATTATTTATCTATCTAACTTTCAGTTTTATACTAGCCGTAGCTTCGTTTAATATTTTCTTTGCTTTAACAATGTTAGCTTTAGATAAAAAAAGAGACATAAGTATTTTGTTTGCGATGGGTACACCTATAAAAACCATCAGGAATATTTTCTTAAAAGAAGGGGCTATAATATCCCTGTCAGGAGCATTAACAGGAGGGTTATTTGGGTTTATCATTTGCCTACTACAACAGGAATATGGATTGATATCCATGAATATGGCGTCAGCAGTGCAGGAGGCTTATCCAGTAAAAATGATAGCCACAGATTTTATTTTTACGATGTTGAGTATTGCAATTATTACAATTTTAGCTTCATTCAAACCAGCCCAAGTAGCTGCGAAGTCAGTAGAAATACAGCGTTTGTAGTAATTTATTGTAAAAATCATTATTTGTTCCATCCTATTTTATTAAATTTCAATTCTGATTTTACTAAAAAGCTAACGTTAATTGTTTGATTGATAAGTTTTATTCATGGAGGTATACACCACACAACCTTTTCAACTAATCTATTCATTATTCGAGCACGAGTATTTGGGCTATACTTTTGAGTCTTTTGTCGTGCAAAAAAATTCAAGGGGAGAGTTAACCTTTTCTCATCAAAATATTTCCTCGAAAAATGCTAGAGAGTTTGCAAAAGGATTAGATGATGTTGATTATGAGTTGATAAAGCTGATGGATGAAATGCAGCAGGATGTGGTGGTTAGGAAGTTTGCGAAGAAGAAAATGAAACCTGTTGAATTCTTTGATAAAAACTATAATATTGATGGTGGCAATGAACTAGTGAAAAATGAGATTGAGCGCTATATGGAAAAGAGGCGTTCGGAAATTCTCAGTCGTATTAAAGGCAAAATGCTTTTTGAAATGGGAAATGATGGAGAACCCGCATGGCGCCAGATTGAAATAATGGAAGAAAAGGCAACCATACTTTTCCACTTTGTAAAAAATGAAGACAATACGCATTACTTTCCTACCATAAAGCATGCAGGTGAAAAACTTGAGTTTCAATATAAAGGAGCTTATCTCATTTGTAATGAACCCGCATGGTTAATAGTAGATCAAAAATTATATTCTTTTGAGAAAAACCCTGATGGTAAAAAAATAAAGCCTTTCCTAAATAAAAAATTTATAGCTATTCCACAGAAAGTGGAAGAAACGTATTTCAAAAAATTTGTAGCTCCTTTAGTTGCTTCTTTTGATGTATTCGCAAGAGGCTTCAAGATTAAGACATATAGAGAAGAACCTTTTCCAATTTTAAAGATTTCTGAATTAACCGCTAGTTCTGGTAAAAGCATTGATCTGTTTAATGATGATAAGTCCGGAAACAACGAAGAGGGTAAGTTATTATTAGAACTTAAATTTAAATATGGTGACCATATTTTTTCACTCGGAAAGAATGAGCAAGTTTCTGTTAAAGTTGAAAAGGAAGATGGACAATTTGTATTCAAACGATTAGTTCGAAATATTCTGAAAGAAAAGAGCTTGAGAGATGCCATGGTGAGCAGAGGTCTTGATATTTTAAAAGGCAAATTAACAGCCCCTAAAACACAGGCTTTCAGCTGGATTTCTAAAAATGTTGATTGGCTAGAAGAAAATGAAGTTGAAATTCAACAAGAAAAACAGAATTCTGATAAGAATTACTTTGTAGGTAAATCATCCATCTCTATTGATATTTCAGAAGGGATTGATTGGTTTGATATCAATGCTGTAGTAATGTTTGGAGAGTATGAAATTCCATTCAAAGAACTCCGTAAACATATATTGAATAACCAAACTGAATTCCAGCTGCCTAATAACCAAACGGCTGTTATTCCATCGCACTGGTTTGAAGACTACTCTGAATTATTCAGCTTCATGGAAAATGGAGAAGATGATAGAATGAAAATGAGAAAGCATCATCTATCATTGGTTAATGAAATGGATAAGAGTAATCTAGCGAAAGTTCAGATGGATCGTAAACTAGCAAAGCTGAAGGATTTCACTCAGATTGATGACCATCCTATGCCAGAGGATTTTTCTGGTGAACTGCGTCCTTATCAAAAGGAAGGATTTAATTGGCTGCAGTTTTTGAATCAATATAATTTTGGAGGTTGTTTAGCGGATGATATGGGGCTGGGTAAAACAGTTCAGACTTTAGCAATGCTGCAATCTGAAAAGGAAAATGGCAGAACTAATGCTAACTTACTCATAATGCCAACCTCACTCATATATAATTGGCAATCGGAAGCAGAAAAGTTTACTCCTGACCTTAAAATATTTGTTTATACGGGTACCAATAGAATTAAAGACAGTAAACAATTTGAAGATTATGACCTTATTTTAACGTCTTACGGAATCACTAGATTAGATATTGATATCCTTTCTGAATTCCTTTTCAATTATATTATTCTTGATGAATCTCAGGCTATTAAAAATCCTGATTCACATATTGCCAAAGCAGTTAAGAAGCTGAAGTCTAGAAGAAAATTAGTACTTACAGGTACTCCTGTTGAAAACAGTACTATGGATTTATGGTCTCAAATGTCATTCGTTAATCCGGGACTTCTGGGGAATAAAAAATTCTTCAAAGATGAGTTTGTAACGCCAATTGAGAAAAAGCGTGATGAGCATAAATCTCAAAAACTAGCGACTCTAATAAAGCCTTTCATTCTCCGAAGACATAAGTCGCAAGTAGCAACTGAATTACCTGATAAAATTGAAAATATTCATTATTCAGGTATGACTACCATGCAGGAAGAAAAGTATGAAGAAGTAAAAAATTACTTCAGAGATATGATCTTGGATGAGATAGAGAAGAAAGGAATTAGAAGTTCTCAAATGATTCTTTTACAAGGGTTAACTCAGTTGCGTCAAATTGCAAACCACCCTAAACTTACCGATGCTGAGTATCAAGGGGATTCTGGTAAAATGGAGGATGTAACCCACATGTTAAGCTCCATTATATCAAAAGGACATAAAATATTAGTGTTTAGTCAGTTTGTAAAGCATTTGGCCTTATTTAAAGATTATTTAGAACGTAGTCATATTAAATACGCTTATTTAGACGGTACTACTAAGGATAGGCAAAAACAAGTAAAGTTATTCCAAGAAAGTGATGACATTCCTGTATTCTTAATTTCTTTGAAGGCGGGTGGACTAGGATTAAATTTAACAGCTGCTGATTATGTGTTTTTATTAGATCCTTGGTGGAATCCTGCTATTGAGCAGCAAGCTGTGGATAGAGCGCATAGAATAGGCCAAAAACAGCAGGTTTTTACCTATAAATTCATCACAAAAAATTCAGTAGAAGAAAAAATTCTTGCCTTACAACAAAAGAAGCTAACATTAGCTAGAGATTTAATTAGTACAGAAGAGAGCTTTATGAAAAGCTTAAGTAAAGAAGATATTGAAGGGATCTTGTCTTAAAATCAAAATATGGCTAAAGTAAAATCAGCATATTTCTGTCAGGAATGTGGTCATGAATCACCAAAGTGGGTAGGTAAATGTCCTTCTTGCGGAAAATGGAATACATTTGTGGAGGAGGTTATCAGCAAAGACAAATCCTCAAGTGGATATCAGCCTTCAAAAAAAAGAGCTAATAAACCTATTCCTATTAAAGAGGTAGAAAGTACACAGGAGGCCAGAATAGAAGTTGAAGATAGAGAATTAAGCCGAGTGCTAGGAGGAGGAATCGTTCCTGGATCTCTTGTACTAATCGGTGGGGAGCCTGGTATTGGTAAATCTACATTAATGCTTCAAATTGCCTTGCAGTTAACCAATTTGAAAGTATTATATGTAAGTGGTGAAGAAAGTGCTCAGCAAATTAAAATGAGGGCTGACAGAATGGAAAATAAATCTGATAACTGTTTCATTTTAACCGAAACTCATACCGCAGATATATTTAGAGAGATTGAAGAACTCAATCCTGATTTATTAGTAATAGATTCAATCCAAACTTTACATTCACCTAAGATAGAATCGGCAGCAGGAAGTGTAGGTCAGGTCAAAGAATGTACGGCTGAATTAATGCGTTTCGCTAAGGAAAATAAAATACCAGTATTTCTTATAGGCCATATCACTAAAGATGGAGCAATTGCTGGTCCTAAAGTTTTAGAGCATATGGTGGATGCAGTTTTGCAGTTTGAAGGGGATCGACATTTGACTTACAGAATCCTCAGAACTACAAAAAACCGATTTGGCTCAACCAATGAATTAGGAATTTATGAGATGCAACAATATGGTTTGCGTCAAGTGAGCAATCCATCCGAAATATTAATCTCTCAAAAAGATAAAGACAGTAGCGGAACAGCTATCGGAGCCACTTTAGAAGGAAACAGGCCATTGCTAATTGAAATACAAGCCTTAGTTAGCCCAGCTACATACGGTACTCCTCAAAGATCAGCTACCGGTTATGATAGTAAGAGAATGAATATGCTTTTGGCCGTATTAGAAAAAAGAGGAGGCTTTAGATTGGGGATTCAGGATGTTTTTTTAAATATGGCAGGAGGGGTAAGAGTGGAAGACCCAGCTATTGATTTAGCGGTTTGCATGGCGATTGTTTCATCTTTGGAAGAAATTCCTTTGTCATCTAAAACTTGTTTTGCTGCTGAAGTAGGATTGAGTGGGGAAATACGAGCAGTAAACAGAATTGAAAACAGAATAGCAGAAGCTGAAAAGTTAGGGTTTGATGAAATTATAGTTTCAAAATTTAGTATGAAAGGTGTAGATACATCCCGCTATAAAATTGAAATTAAAACTTTTAGCCAACTAAGAGAGGTAGTGAGTTATTTATTTGGATAATAGTATAAAGCTTTGGAAATAAATAATATTGAATCTAATTATTGATTTTATGAAACTCTGTTTTTTGAAGTTCAATATCAGAAATATAAAATGATCCCTCTTCAAAATGCATGGTCGTTTTTTATAGAATTAAATCAATCATTTGTTATGGGAGCGTAATTAATAAGCTCCAATGAAAAGAGCAGATTCCTACCTAAAGGATTTCACATATTCTAAAATAATTTTACGTTTTTTTTCCACTCCGAAGAAATCAGAGTAGCCAGTAATATTTTTGAATCATAAATCTAGTATTCATAAAATAGTTTAAAAAGATGGCTAATGACAATCAAAAATGGCTAGTGAGTGAATCGAATCCTAGACCAGATAATTATGTAGCAATATTTTGTGTGACCAAAGCGAGTAAAATTAAAAGATTAGGATGTTCTGTTTATCCAAATGTAAATGAAGCATTAAAAAGAGCTAAATATCTTCAAGTTAAACATAAGACCAAAAACATTAGGATTTTCTATCCCAATAGTGTGAGTATTATTATTAAAAAAGGGAGGGAGATCAATAATGAAAAACTAGAAGTAGCTTCAAACTAATAATAGAAATATTTTACAGTGATAATCTCTATAAAACAATCACCAGCAACCTTGAATAGATTTTATTCGTTTGGAAGCTGGCTGTTTTATGTTAGAATTTATAATTCAATAGTTCGATATATAATTAACCTTTATTAACATATAAAATGAAAAAGACCAATTTAATGATTTTAATAGTAGGCTTTATTTTTTTAAACCACCAGCTAAAAGCGCAAGAAAGTGAAAAGCCTAAAACTCTGATGGATAGTGAATCAATTAATACAGAAGCCATCGGTTTTTTTGTTGCACCTTCCTTTGGATTTACCCAAATGGACGGTAGCACGACTTCTTTGCTTAATTTAAGAAGTGGTGTAACTTATAAAGATGTATCAATAGGTGCTTATTTCAGTACGTCATTGAATGAAATAAATCCTGAGAGTGAGACTTTGCCCAATATTTATATGGATTATTGGACAGCAGGAGGATTTGTAGAATACACCCTTCTTTCTAAAAATATATTTCATTTGACCTTTCCCTTATACTTAGGTTATGGAGAAGTTCAAATGGATAATGAAGATGGAGATCCTGGTTTAGGAGAAGCTAATTTCTTTCAAGTTGAGCCTTCTGCACTACTTGAGGTGAACCTTCATCCAAATATCAGATTTAATTTAGGAGCTGGCTATCGATTTGTTGGGGAGATGAACTATCGAAATTTTAATCAGACAGATATGAGCGGTTTTACAGCCTATCTTGGTTTTAAATTTGGGCTCTTTAAATAAGAAATAAAAAATTTCAAAATCAGCTGAATATTAAGAAAGACATTCGATTTCGCTCTAATTGAAATCGAATGTCCTTTTTTTTAAATTAAATTATTTAGCTTTTGATTATTTTTAAAGCCTATGTGGAGTTTGCCCTCCTTTTCATAAATATATGATCGCCTATTATGACAATAGCGAATAGGTGCTAATAAAACACTTCTCATTACTTCAATATATTCATAAAGGGTACTCGGAGATATTTCTAATCGGTCTGCCAATTCTTGTGGCTGTCCTGTTGCTTTCAAACGAATAAGCTGGTCAATCCTTTGTAGCTTATCCACCATTTTAGGAAATAGTTTACTCATTGGTCTATGATTTTTAAAATGTAACTTTTGAAAAAAATTCAGTGAAACATTCTTGCATTTCAAATCAGAAGACGCGAGTGAAATAAAAATATTTTTTGAACTATTTTTATAGGAATGAATGATGTTTTTTGAATATTGAATAGAAACTTGGGGAGTTCTATGGGAAGAACATCATCATCAATATTCTTAAAAACTAGTCTGTTTGGAAGTCTATGACTTTGAGAAAAATATTCAATTCTTTCAACTTCATTCTTTTCAAAAGCTTCTATTTGCTTCGAATCAAAAGGTAAAAGCACGATGAAGGATAGAAAGAATAACAGATTTTTCATTTTTTAAATATTTCCTAAAAAACGCATGTGCTGACGAATGGTTTATGAAATTATTTAAAAAAATATCTTTCTTCATATTGAAAGGTCATGGAATAAGCTCACTATATTTCAATATTTACTTTGCTATACCTGCCGATTCAGAATGATATCTTTTCTGTTTTGACCTCGCACATTCCTTTCTTTGCTACACTTCTAAATTTTCCCATCTGAAATAATTTTCTGATATTTAAACTCAATCTGAAATGCAATCTGTAATGCAAGAATTTTTTAATGAGCTTGGATTTTCAAATGAGATATTTGCTTTTGTCTTATTTCCCATCTTAATATTTTTTGCGAGAGTCGCAGATGTTTCAATTGGAACAATGCGGGTAATTCTTGTAATGCAAGGAAAAAAAGGTATTGCCCCATTATTAGGATTTTTTGAATCCTTTATTTGGCTTTTAGCAATAGGTCAAATCTTTCAACATATTGATAATCCGATTAGCTATATTTCATATGCCTCAGGCTATGCATTTGGAACATTTGTGGGGATAATTTTAGAGGAGAAAATGGCAATCGGTAGAGTTGTGGTTCGGATTATTACTGCTTTACCTGCTAATGACTTACTGCACTATTTAGAAACAAAAAATCATAGATACTCTAATATTGATGCCATGGGAAATGATGGTAAAGTAAATGTTATATTTACTGTAGTAAAAAGGAATACTTTGAAAGAACTAATACCAAAAATAAAAGAATATAATCCTAAGGCATTTTTTACTATAGAAGGGGTTAAAAAGGTAAGCGATGAAGAATTTTCTTATAAAGAAAATAAAGGTATTGTATTAGGTAAAATGCTAGATATAAGAAGTAAATAATGTATTATGCCACATTAATTTAAATTAAAGGCTAGCTTTTTGCATACTCAGCTGCATTGTGCTAATTTTAATATAATTTTGCTTTGTTATGCGTTAGAATGGCATAATTTTAGCTGAATTGATAATTCAATAGAATTTAAAATCCTTATGAAAGGAATTACTATAAAATTATTCTTGATATTTCTGCTTTTGAGCTTTTTTACTCAAAATGGGTTTAGCCAAAATGAATCTTTATTTGCAGAGGTTCGCTCGGCTCTCAAAGCAGGGAGTTCAAAGGAATTATCACAATATTTCAATGATAATATTGAATTAAATATAAATGGAGAATCAGGGAATTATAGTAACGTTCATGCAGAAATTTATTTAAAGGAATTTTTCAAAAATCACGAGCCAGTTAGCTTTGAATATGCTCATCAAGGGAGTTCTAATGAAGGTTTAAAGTATGCCATTGGAAATTATGTATATTCTGGAGGTACTTATCTTGTGCTTATTAGAGCTAAAAAGATAAACGGAAAAGAGAAAATATATATTATAGATTTTTCAGAGGATTAAATAATCTTTAATTCAGTTTATCCTCATTAGTTTTATAGATCATTATTCTTCCTATCACAATTAAATTCTTTTTAATTAACCCCATCAAGATATCCAATTTGAATTACTCGGTAATAGAGGTGAAAGCTTAATTGTATTACCGTAAATTAAATTCCATTTTGTAATTCATGGCGTAATTATTGCTAATCAATCATCTAAATTATCATAGATTTTAATGAGAGGAATAAGTATTAAACTTTTCTTTTTTCTGGTATTATTAGGCTTAGATTATAGCAATTCTTATGGCCAAAATGAGTCCTTACTTGCAGAGGTTCGTCTTGCACTAAAAGCAGGTAGCGCTAAGGAGCTTTCTCAATATTTCCATGATAATGTAGAAGTTAACATAAAGGATGAATCAGGGAATTATAGTAGAATCCATGCTGAGATTTATTTAAAAGAATTTTTTAAAAATATTGAACCTATCAGCTTTGAATATGTACTCCAAAGAAGCACAGATAATGGTTTAAAATATGCAATTGGAAATTACACATATTCAGAAGGTAAATATCTTGTGCTTATTAGAGCTAAAATAATCAATGGTAAAGAGAAAATTTATATTATTGATTTCTCAGAAGATTAAGTTAAGCTTATTTCCAGCTTAATTTCTCTTCTGGCATTACAAACCATAATATGATATAAACTAGTATACCTGGAAAAGCCGCGCTTAAAATAGATATTAAAACATAAAGTAACCTTACTTTTCCTGCATCCCATCCAAAATATTTTGCAATTCCTCCGCATACACCTGCAAATACTCTTTCTCTTGTTCTTTCTAAATTCTTAGTCATAATTGTTGCTCGTTTTATTTAATAAAACGCAATATAAATGCCAAAACCTAAAATATGCATTTATTTAGAATTAAGGCTTATTGCGTAATTCTGTATGTTCGAATTCGAACACATAATTTCTATATTGAACACTATTTAATTTCATTATATTTGTGGCTTTATTTTAAGCTCAGCTCAATGTATAAAATAATTAGATCATTAATTTATTCATTTATCCGCGTTTTTTTAAACGTCAGTTTATCTTTTTCATATAGAAATATAATTGTAACGGGATATGAAAAAGTTAAAAAGCGAAAGCCAGTATTGTTCGTAAGTAACCATCAAAATACTTTTATGGATGGTTTAGTGCTAGTAAAAGTAGCTAAAAATATAAATCCTAACATATTAGTAAGAGCTGATATTTTCCAATCAAAATGGGCTGCAATCGCATTAGATATAATCAGACTTATTCCTATTTATCGTAAAAAAGATAAAGTAGGAAGTGTAGCTCAAAATTCAGAAATATTTAAAAAATGTATTGACCTATTTAAAGAAGGTAAACCAATTTTAATATTTCCTGAAGGGAATCATGATATAAAAAGGTTTTTAAGACCTATAAAAAAAGGCGCTGCTCGTTTAGCATTTCAAGCAGAGGAAGAAAATGACTTTAATTTAAAACTAACAGCAGCACCATTTGGGCTAGAATACGAAAATCATCCTCAGAGATGGTATGATTTACACGTTCATTTTGCTGAGCCGTTTTTAATAGATGATTACGGGGAACTTTATAATAAGAACCCTCTTGAAGCACAATCTCAATTTACAAATAGAATTAGGGAGGAGATTTCTGCTGAAATGGTGGATATCAAATGGAAAGAGGAATATGAATTTATGGAAGATGTTAGGCAACTTATTAAGCCATATGCTGTAGATTGGGCTAAAAATAAAAAATCAATTGTTCATGCGGAAACGGAAGTGATAAATCATATTGCAGGTCAATTAAAAGAGGATGAACCCAAGACAAATAGTTTGAAAGAGAAGCTTTCTGCTTATTTCAGAGATGTTCAAAAAGCAGGTTTAAGCTATGACTATAATATTAAAAAAATTGGCCTATTTCAATCTATCATAAAATCCATTGGAGTAGTAATTGGTGCCCCATTTTGGTTATTAGCAAAGCTTATCAATTTTATTCCAGAATACATTATTGAAAGAAAGGTTATAGATAATGTTAAAGATATAACTTGGCATATTTCATTGAGAGCAGGAATTTCTATCTTTCTATATCCAATATTTTATTTGATTATATTTTTAATATTAGGCTTTAGTATTGATTGGTTAATTGCGGGAATAGCTGTGTTTAGCCTTCCTTTAATTTCTGTAGTAATGTATGAGACAGAATACCATTTCAAAAGGCTAAAAAGTGCTTTTATTTTATCAAAGAATAAATCAATAAATCAGCAAGAGTCAGAATTAGTTAATGAATTTAAAAAGCTGGCACTTGACTAATTAATATAAGGAGCTAAAAATATGCCGGCAAGTACAAGAATAATAATTGCAAATAGATTCAATATTATTCCCGCTCGTACCATTTGTTTGATGTTGATATAACCACTGGAAAATACAATGGCATTAGGTGGAGTACTTATTGGCATCATAAAAGCGCAACTGGTAGCCATGGCTACTGGTATAGCAAGCAAATAAGGGTTAACTTCTAAGCCTGAAGATATACTTAACACCATAGGAATTGCAATAGTGGTTAAGGCTACATTACTCATAATTTCAGTTAAGAATAATGATAAAGCGGTTAAAACTAATATTAATAACCATATAGGAATGTCCTTATAACTACCGATTGCTTGTCCAATCATATCCACGAAGCCTGCTTCCTCCATTGCTTTTGCTAAAGCCATTCCGCCACCAAATAAAATAAGAATTCCCCAAGGGAGGTTTTTCATATCTTCCCATTTCATTAGCATTTTTCCCGATTTATTAAGAGGAATTAAGAATGTGGCTAATCCGCCAGACATGGCTGTAACCGTATCGTTTAAAATTTCCGATCCAATTAATGAATTAATCTGTGATTTGCCTATCCAGCATATAGCAGTAATGCCAAATATTATTGCGACCCATTTTTCTTCCTGTGACCATTGCCCTAAGGAAGCAATCTCTTTATGAATATAACTTTCAGCACCTTCAATTTTTTTAATTCCATGTTTGAATAAGACTTTGGTTAATAATTGATAGATAACTATTATCATAACTGTAACAGTAGGGATACCAATTATAAGCCAGTTTACAAAATCAATGGTTTCGCCTAATATGTTCTGTACTAATCCTACTAAAACTACATTGGGCGGAGTACCAATAATTGTAGCCATGCCTCCCACATTAGCTGAATACGCAATGCTTAAGAATAAGGCAGTTTTAAACCTACCAAAGCCTGAAAAACTATCATTATGTTTTTCTAATAGTTTAACTACAGAAAGCGCAATAGGCAACATCATTACTGTTGTGGCTGTATTGCTAATCCACATACTCAAAACCGCAGTAGCTAACATGAAACCCAGGATTATTCCATTTGCATTGGTCCCAGTTAGATGAATTAGGTTAAGGGCAATTCTTTTATGGAGTTTATGTTTTTCCATAGCAAGCGCTAACATGAAACCACCCATAAATAAAAAAATAATAGGACTAGCGTACGGGCTAGTTGCCTCAGCCAATTTAAAAACTCCAGTACTTGGGAATAATATCATGGGTAATAAAGCGGTTGCAAAAATCGGGATGGCTTCAAATACCCACCAAATAATCATCCAAATCCCAATTGAAAAAACATCCCAAGCAATTTCTGGAAACCAAATTTGAGGATTAACTATTTGGATTAACAGAAAAATTATTGGGCCAACTAATAAAGCCAAATACTTTACCGAAGTCCTGGAACTCATTTTTATAGTTGGTTTTCTAAAGGTTTATTCTTTTCGAAATATCTACAGAAATGTGTGATCTTACATTCCTCGCATTTTGGTTTTCTTGCTACACAAACATATCTACCATGTAAAATTAGCCAATGATGTGCCACATGTACATATTCAGCAGGAATATGCTTAATAAGAGTTTTTTCTACTTCAAGTGGGGTTTTAGCATTTTGATTTACCAAGCCCAATCGCTTTGAGACTCTGAAAACATGTGTATCAACGGCCATTGCAGCTTTATTAAAGACTACTGAAGCAATAACATTTGCTGTTTTTCTACCAACACCTGGCATTTTTTGTAAATCTTCAACTTTTTCTGGCACCTCTGAATTGAAATCTTCTACCAGAATTTTGGCCATACCAATTAAATGCTTGGTTTTATTATTCATGAAGGTCACGCTTTTTATATAAGGTAAAACTTCATCAAAATGTGCGTTAGCTAAATGCTCAGGAGTAGGGAAGGCCTCAAAAAGAGCTGGTGTAACCATGTTTACTCTTTTATCAGTACACTGAGCTGATAAAATAACAGCCACAAGCAACTGATACGGATTTTCATAATTCAATTCCGTTTCTGCCTGTGGCTGGTTTTCAGAAAAATATTCTAAAAATGATTCGTAGCGTTCTTTGCGTGTCATTTGCTTAATCCTCCTTAACAGGATGCAAATTAACAGCTTTTGAATATTCTAAAATAGTATTGATGGTTTTTTCTGAGGGGTTCATCATTCCCCCATCCATTTGCTTTTTCAGCCATAAAAGTTCATGATATTGATCGAGCAATTCCATGTCTTCATTTAAGGCCAGTTTGATTTGCCGATTTTCTTCCGGCTCTGTTTCTTCATAAACATATCGGATTAAATCGTCATGAGTAAAAATTTTGGTCATAGGCTATATTATATTGTTGCATCTTTTTCCTCAAATTAATGAGGGCATAGCGCATTCTTCCTAATGCAGTATTGATGCTTACGCCTGTCTGATCCGAAATTTCCTTAAAGCTCATGTCCATATAATGACGCATAATTAAAACTTGCTTTTGAGCTTCAGGTAACTCCTGTATCAATTTACGAAGCGATTTATGTACATCTTTCTTCATTTGGATGTCCTCAAAAGTGCCTTCTGCAAATTCGAGGGTTTCGAATACACTGTTTCCATCATCCATAACGATGGTAGGGTATCTTTTATTTTTCCTGAACTTATCAATTGCTAAATTATGTGCAATCCTTAAAATCCAGGGCAAAAATTTACCTTCCTCGTTATAACGACCAGATTTTAAAGTTCGTATAGCTTTTATGAAAACTTCTTGCATTAAATCTTCAGCTACATACTGATCCTTCACGATCATGTAGATAGTAGTGAAAATTCTTGATTTGTGGCGGTTTACTAATTCTTCAAACGCTACTTCATTACCATTGATATACTGGCTCACCAATTTACTGTCTTCCAGCATTGTTTTTTGATTATTCATCTTAAAACACCTTGTTTAGTTTGGTAAAAGTTTATTCTATAGCGTTCTGTTTAGGGGTGAAAAATTATAATTATAGTTTCGAAAGTATTCAAATGATTTTAAATCACAAAAATATTTTTCGATTTATTTTATAGTGACAAGATAAATATCAAAAAGGTTGGAAAACATATAATAATATTTTTTAAAGTACGTTTTCTACAGTTTTTTTGATAAAATCTTATTAGGTTTTTAACTTGTTCTTACTCCTAATTAAAGTTTTAGCATATTTAACCAGTTATAATATTCTTTTTTTATAAATCTTTATTTTATCTAAAAAAATAGTAGATTTATACATTAAATTCTTTATATTTATCGAATTATTATGGTGAATACAGGAGAAATAACGCAATTATTGGTAAAAGTAAACAATGGAGATTTGGATGCTTATAATAAAATCTTTCCTGTTGTTTATAATGAACTTCGTCATATAGCACACAGGATAAGATTTCAATATTTTGGAATCGAAACTATGAATACTACCGCGATAGTTCATGAAGCCTATTTAAAAATAATTAATTCTGAGGCAGATTGGAATAGCCGTGCTCATTTCTATGGTGTTGCAGGAAAAGCAATGCGTCATATCTTATTAAATGCTGCTAGAAGAAAAAAAGCAATTAAAAGAGGTAGAGATGCACAGCACATTTGTTTTGAAGAATGGGAAGAAAAAATCAATCTATCTGTAGATTGCTCTGAAGAGTTATTGAATCTTGACGAGATTCTCAACGAATTAGAAAAAAAAGATAGTAAGCAAGTGAAATTAGTAGAGTGTAGGTTTTTTGCTAATATGACTATTGAAGAAACTGCCATAGTTCTTGATGTTTCACCTTCCACTGTTAAGAGAAACTGGCAAGTAATAAAAGCATGGATCTACAGCCAGATTCAATCTAAGAAAATAGCTTAAGTAATGGGGTATTCCTGGAGTGAGTTAGAAACGATCTTCCAAACTGCATTAAAGTTACCCGAAAAAGATCGTATAGAATACGTGAAAAATCAAGCTGAGGGTAATTCTAAATTAGAGCAGACTGTATTATCAATGCTGAAGGAGTCTGAAAATGCCAATCACTATTTTGATAAGCTTCAAGTAGATATAGCGCAAGGTTTTGAGGAAAGGAAAGAGGATATTTTTAACATTGGTGATATAATTGATAAATATGTTATAAAAGAAAAATTAGGTGAAGGAGGGATGAGTCAGGTTTATCTGGCTGAGAGAAATGATCAACAATATGATCAACTAGTAGCTATAAAATGTTTTTCAATTTCTAATGAGAAGCACGATTTATTTAAAAATTTCCAAAAAGAACGCCAATTTCTTGCCAAGCTGAACCACCCAAATATTGCCCATATTCTTGATGGAGGTGTAACAGATCATGATATACACTACATCATTATGGAATATGTAGATGGGATGCCATTAGTTGACTATATCAATCATAATAATTTTGATCTTAAGAGTAAGTTAAAAATTTTTAAAAAGGTATGTAATGCAATTAATTATGCTCATAACCATTTAATTCTTCATTTAGATATAAAACCTTCAAATGTTTATGTGAATAAGGAAGGAAGCATAAAGTTATTAGATTTTGGCATTGCGCAAAAAATAGGAGAACCACTAGCTGATCGATATTTTTTGGCTTCGCCACTTTATGCATCACCAGAACAAATTAAGAATAAAACTATAAGCGTAGCTTCTGATATCTATCAACTCGGGATATTATTGCATCAAATACTTTCAGGAAAATTACCCTTTAAATCGAGAGAAAACAGTTTAAAATCAAATAAGGAATTAATTCTTTCTCAAGATAGCATTGACAAAGAATTACTATCTATTATAAAGAATTGTTTAAAGGAAAATCCTGATGAGCGTTATCTTTCTGTTTCAAGTTTAATTCAAGATATAGATTTCTTTTTGGATAATAAGGCAATTGCAGTTCATAGTAAATCAGTCTTTTATCAAGGAAAAAAGTTTTTTATAAGAAATAAAATAAAAATGTCTTTAGCGATTCTGCTTCTGATATCTATGACAATGGGAATAATTTTTACCTCTCATCAAGCAGAAATAGCAAAGAAAAATGAATTAAAAGCGAAAAAGACTAGTGAATTTTTATTGGACATATTTAATAATGCAAACCCAAATTTGACTAAAGGAAGCTTGACGGTTAAGGAAATCTTAGATAATAGTACAAAAAGTATTGAAAATAAATTTGATGAAAGAGAGTTCAAATTGACCTTATATGCTCAACTTATTGATATTTACACGAATGTGTATTTGTGGGAAGATTCCAAAAAGTTAGCGGAGAAAGTACTAACTGATTATACGGATCTTTATAATTATTCTTCCCTGATAATCATGAGTAATTTAGCTTCGAATTACAGAGAATTATCAGAATACAAGAAGGCGGATTCAGTTTTTTCTAAGATTGTTAGCAGCTTTGAAATTATTCCAGTAACACCAGAATTTAAGGTTGAAAATTATTTAGCTTATGGAAAATTAAAACAGATCGAAAGTAATTATGATTCAGCATTACAACTAATTCATAAAGCGGATTCTATTACTAAGATGAGGAAAACTAGACCTAAAGAAGCAGCAGATATTTTTAACCATTATGCCTCAGTTTATAAAGATCTGTCGAAGTATGATACAGCTTTAAGTTTTCAGAAAAAAGCAATAAATACCATCAGTGACATTGATGGGCCTGAATACCAAAACTCATTATCCATTTATTATAATAATCAAGGGAATATCTATGAAAAGCTTTCATTATATGATTCAGCAATTCTAGCTTTTGAGAATTCAATTCAACGCAAAAGGCAAATTCAATCAAAACCTAACTTAGATTTGGCAATTACCTATAGTAACTTAGGGGGGGCGTATTATAAGAAAGAAGCCTATGACAGTGCTTCAAAATATTTGAATACTGCAATTACAATATTCAGTATTGAATTAGAGCCTGACAATAATTTCATAATTTCTTCTCGCTATTCTCTTGCCAACATCTATTATAGCCAACAACAGTTTAAGAAAGCCTTTGAAGAATATAAATTAATACTCCAAGCAGACACTAACAATTTTGGATCTGAACACCCCTACGTGGCAGATGATTATATTTCTTTGGCTAATTGCCAAAGGGAGATGGGAGAATTAAATAAGGCACTAAAGAACCTGAAGAGAGCGGAAGTCATAATAAATAATAAATTTGATAAATCGCATCAAAAAACATCATACCTAAATAATAAATTTGGGATGTTGTATGAAGCTATGGAGAATTATACTTTAGCTCAGTTGTACTATCAACAATCATATGATTTAGCTTTTCAATATTTAGGTTCAGATCACCGCTATACAAAACTTTACAAAGAAGATGTTGAACGGGTGTCTAAAATCATCAAAGCATCTATCAAGAATATGTAAAGCTAACTTTTCTGACTCAATATTTAAATTTTTTAAACTATTCGGTTTAATATTAATTAGATTGAGAAATATTTTTAAATATTCATATGAAAGCTGTAATTATAGGTGCTGGAATTGGTGGAATCGCAACTTCTATCCGCTTAGCTAAAAAAGGGTATGAAGTAGAAGTTTATGAACAAAATAGCTACCCTGGGGGTAAGTTATCAGTTTTTGAGCAAGATGGTTTTCGCTTTGACGCAGGCCCTTCTTTGTTTACTTTACCAGAACTTGTAGATGATTTGGTGTCTTTACAAGAGGATTCAGAAGATATTGATTTTCCCTATAAGAAATTAGATGAATCGTGTAGATATTTTTGGGAAGATGGGAAGAGGTTGACTGCTTATACAGATCCAGAAAAGTTTGGCCAAGAGGTTGAAAAAGTTTTTGGTGTTCCTCCTAAGGTAATTGTAGACTACATAAAAAATGCAGAATTTAAATATGAAAAGTCTGCGAGGATATTTTTAGAAAAATCATTACATAAGCGCTCTACCTTTTTATCAAAAGAGATTCTTCCTGCCTTGTTGAATATATATAAGTTTGGACTTTTTAAAAGTATGAATCAGGTCAATAAAAAGGCATTAAAACACCCTAAATTGGTTCAGCTTTTTAATCGATTTGCAACCTATAATGGTTCTGATCCTTATCAGGCTCCAGGCATTCTAACTTCAATAGCAAATTTGGAATTGAATAAGGGCACATTCTATCCACAAAATGGTATGTTTCAAATAACGGAAACGTTATTAAAAGTAGCTGAAAGCCTTTCTGTTAAATTTAACTATAATTCCAGAGTAGAGCAGATTCTTATAAAAGAAGGTAAGGCAGTTGGAATCATTAATAATGGGGAGAAAATACTTGCTGATTTAGTAGTAAGTAATATGGATATTTACCCTACTTACCGAAAGCTGCTATCTGATCAAAAACAACCTGAGAAAATATTAAAACAAGAAAGGAGTAGTTCAGCCCTCATTTTTTATTGGGGTATAAATAAGGGTTTTGATGAGCTCGGTTTACATAATATATTTTTTAGTGAAGATTATGAGAAAGAATTTAATCATATCTTTCAAAAGAAAACAATTGTGGATGATCCTACGATTTATGTTAACATCACATCTAAGCATACACCCTCTGATGCACCCAAAGGAAAAGAAAATTGGTTCGTAATGGTAAATGTACCTTCAAACAGTGGGCAAAATTGGGATGAGTTAATTCCAATAATAAAAGAATCAGTTATTAAAAAGCTAAATAGAATTTTAGGTACAGATCTGGAAAATCTAATCAAAACTGAAAGTATTCTTGAGCCTAGGACTATAGAAAGTAAAACTTCCTCTTATGGTGGAGCACTTTATGGAAGTAGTTCTAACAATCAATTTTCAGCATTTTTAAGGCATCCGAATTTCCATCAAAAAATTAAAAACTTGTATTTTTCTGGGGGTAGCGTACACCCAGGTGGAGGCATTCCTTTATGTTTACTTTCAGCTAAAATTATTGATGACTTAAGTCCAGCTGCAAAATGAAAAAAACATCAGTTCTGAACTTTATTGAAAAAATAAGAGATAGGCCTTTAATTGGTATAATAATCATTTCTGCTTTTTACTTTTTCGGTATTATTGGAATTATATCCCCCTATCAAGATTGGTTTATTGAGAAAACTGCGTTCAACTTAATGTTGTCATTTTTGATAGTGATTTTATATCAACAAAGTCATGATTTACGGTTAATATCAGCTATTATCTTTTGTTATGTTATTGGCTTCTTTGCTGAATTTTTAGGAGTTAATTATGGGTTGATTTTCGGTAATTATTATTACCCAGATACTCTAGGTCCACAATTAAAAGGAGTTCCTTTAATTATTGGTATAAATTGGTTTATCATCACTTTTTGTGTTGGAGCAGTGATATTTAGATTGTCAAAAATCCCTTTGGTAGTTAAAGTTTTATTGGCTACAGTTTTAACTGTTTTAATAGATGTTTTGATAGAACCGGTTGCCATGAAAATTGATTTTTGGAATTGGAGTAATAATGAGGTGCCTTTTCAGAATTATTTAGGTTGGGCCGTTATTTCCTTGCTGATTTTTTCTTTTTATGCCTTAATTAAAATTCCATTTAAGAACATTGTGGCAGTTGTTTTACTTATTTGGCAGATTTTATTTTTTGGTGTGTTAAATCTGTTTCTAGATGTAATTTGAGAGAATAAAAAAGCCGACACATGGTCGGCTAATATTATTATGCTGAAGTTTTAACG